>JBEKPD010000009.1:0-88129 GCA_049521075.1 Occallatibacter sp. | reverse complement strand
AGACGGCGCGGAGCGGCGTGGGCTCCCGCTCGCTCCATAGCGTGACGTGCTCGGCGGGCAGCTCCTGCTGGAGGATGGGCACCATGGCCGACTCGTTCTTGTGGATGGTGACCGGCTGGGTGAGGGCGTACTCGAAGAAGTCGTCAAAGGCGTTGGTGGAGACGTCGCCGGCCTGGATGGCGTCGGTGGGACGGTAGAGGCCGCCGGCTACATTGCCGCCTGAGCTACCTCCGTAGCCGCGGCCGGAGCCCACTCCCATGCCCGAGCCGACTGAGCCGGCCACGCCGAAGCTCTCGCTCGGCGCCGCTTCCGCCCCCGCGACCATCCTGATGCTGCGCGGGACCCGCGACGGCGCAAATAGCTGGTTGTTCATCGTCTCCGGCTCGACAGCCTCCGCCTTATCCTGCTTCATCTCCGCCGCCTCGTGCGTCTGCGGCGTCAACTGCGCCTCGGTGGAGATGGGAATCTCAGGCCGCCGGGTATAGAGCGGCTGCGAGAGCGGCTGGATGAAGCTCTGCGGCGCGCCGGCCACCAGCGAGAGTTGCACGTTGTCCCAGTCCGCGCCCACGGTGTTATCGACGACCGCCCAGCCCTGGACGATGGCGTTTCCGTTGGGCACGCGCGGGAAGACCATGCGGTAGGTTGACTTCCAGACCGGAACCTCGCTGATGTAGCTGACGCGCAGCTCACGCTGCCCCTGGCCGAGAGCGTCGAGGGTAAGGTGGCGCAGGCCGGTGGAGTGGGTGGAGCTGAGCAGCTCAAGATAGCGGTCGAGCTGGCCCTGGAGATTGGCGTCGAGCGGGCGGACGCTCAGCGCCGGCGTCAGCTCGATCACCCGCGCCGCGCCCGAACTGGCAACAATCGTCAGGTAAAACTTGTCGACGGTGTTGTCGCCCGTGCCGGACTTCTCGGTGCGCGACTCGATGGAAAGCAGGCGGCCGGTGATCGCGCCACCAGGAGCGCCCAGCACCTCAACCCGCTGCCCGCGCAGCGCCTGAAAGAGGTCGGTGGAGGTGGGGTCGTCGCTCATGCCCAGCGTGAGCGATTTGAGCTGCTCGGCCAGCGGCGTGGTGGAGTTGTAATTGACCCCGGCGATCCGCCCGCCGCCCTCGTCCAGCACGGTGAGCGACTGCAAAACGTCGTTCAACTGCGGCGAAGTGAAGTCAATGGCCACGCGCTGGTTGCCGCTAACCGTGCCGGCGTGCTCAAAGTAGCCCACGCCGTTCTTGTAGAGCACGACCTTGCGCACCGGCAGGTCGATTGTGTCGTGGGCGGCGGCGGACGCGGCTGAGGTTTTCGCGGGAGCGTTGGCGTTTTGAGCCGGAAGCACGAGCGGAAGAACGAAGACCAGAACAGCAAGAACAGAACGGCGCATAACTCCTCCGGTATGGGTTTTGGGGGCTTTGACGACAGCCCTCAACCATTGAACGCGAGTGCCTGCGATTCTTGCACGAAGAATCCTCGGCATGGGTATGGAAGCAGGCGCTATAACCTTTGACCCCGCGACACGCAAAAAGGTTCCCGGCGGTTTTGCAATTTCCTCGGAGAATTCGGCAGTAATCCTCGCGCCGTCCCTACGGGACTCCGGAGCGTATTTGTGGAAGCCGCTTTCCCCACGCTAAAGCGCGGGGCTAACAAACATTGCGCCTGCGGCGCGGCTGCCAGCAAATTACTTATGCAGTTCTTAATAGCCCCTAAATGCCGGTCTCCTTCAAACCGACGGAATGCCGAATTCTCTCCGTCACAGACAATCCCGCCGGCTGGAGGGCACAATGGGGCGTCTTGGAAAATTGCGCCTACCTCGGCGGCGCAGCAGAGAAAAGGGAGACTGAGCGATGGATGGAACTCGATTGAGGGTTGTAGCACTGAACGGCAGCGCGCGCAAGGGCGGGAATACGGCGATCCTGCTTCGCTACGTGCTGGCGGAATTGGAAAAGGAAGGCATCGAGACGGAGCTAATCGAGATGAGCGGCTCTAAGATTCACGGCTGTCTCGCGTGCCGCGAGTGCTCGAAGAAGAAAGACCACCGCTGCGCGCAAAAAGACGACATGGGCAACGCATACATCGAGAAGATGGAGCAGGCCGACGGCATTTTGCTGGGCTCGCCGACGTATGTGGCCGACGTGTCGCCGGAGATGAAAGCGCTGATGGACCGCGCTTGCCTGGTGTCGAAGGCCAATGGTGGGATGTTTCGCCGCAAGGTGGGAGCGGGGGTGGTAGCGGTGCGCCGCGCCGGCGCCATGCATGCATTTGACGCCCTGAATCACTTCTTCCTGATCAGCGAGATGATCGTGCCCGGCTCGTCCTATTGGAACATCGGCATCGGCCGCGAGATCGGCGACGTGGAGAAGGATGCTGAAGGCATCCAGACCATGAAGACGCTGGGGCAGAACATGGCGTGGCTGCTGAAGAAGACGGCGGGGTAGGTTTCTGACCGCAAGAGTTTGTATCCGGGTATTCCGGCGTCCCGGGTCTCAAAATCGAGACCCAGGGCACCCCAGGATCGTGCTGAGTCGAGAAATCAGAGTCGCACCGGTCACGCGGGCAATTCGGCGATGTGCCGCAGTTGCGCGAGGTGATTCAAATCGTGGCCGGCCATGGTTTCGACCAGCGCCTGAAAGGTCATCGTGCCGCGCTCGGGATGAGTCATAGTTCTGCCCGCGGCGACGGGCAATGCGGCATGAATGAGTCGCAGGTTCCACTTGCGAAGGGCGCTGAAGCTTTCAAGCGCTTGGGCAGCCGGAATGCCCGCATACTGCACCGCCCACTTGTCCTGATCGAAGGGCTGGATCGTCGGGTTATCTTCGGCGAGGGTCTGGCGCAGGCGGAAACCAAAGACGATCTCGCAATCGGCCAGATGGCAGACGATCTCAGTCGCGCTCCATTTAGCGGGAGCGGGTTTCTTCTCCTGTTTTGCGCCGAGAATTTCGAGATATTCGGCAATAGCATTCGGCGTTGCGGCCAAGATGACATCCAATGGCCGGCCGTCGAGAAACTTTTCGTATGGGTTCAGTTGGCTCATGGCAATGCCTCCGTGGAATTCAGTAGTTGTCTGTTTTGGCTATTCAGGAGCTAAAACCCCGCATTTTCGCGTCACTTGCGGCACGACTAAAGTTGTGCCCTGACACTTCGTGCTCCCTGATACATTTTTCAACAATTTTTGAAGTCGCGCCTGACACAGCCCAATTCACGTAACCGGTTGTAGTCCCTTGTTCCCTGTCCTACAGATTATCCTGCACCATGCGTTGCCAAGTCGGCCAGTCGTGCGAGTTCGGCGCGTCCGAGACGTAGAACCGATGCGGAATTCCCCTCTCTGTCAGAATGCGGTCAAGCTGCTGGTTCTGAACGAGGCATTGATCGTCCAATCCCGTGGTCAGCACGTAGGTGCTGGCGCGCATGTGATCGAGAGATTGCGGATCTTCGAGCCGCGGCAGGTAGTGCGTGGGCAAATGGAAGTAGCAATCCTGGTCGTAGTGGCCCTGAAGAAAGCCGGTGAGATCGAAGACGCCCGACATGGAGAAAAACCCGCTGAAGAGTTCGGGGTGGCGCAGGGCGATATTCACCGCGTGGTAGCCGCCAAAACTGCAGCCGAGCGCGAGCAACCTCGGGTCGGGGTTTTTCTGGTGGATGTGCGGCACAACTTCGTCGAGAAGGTAGGCCTCGTACTGCATGTGGCGAGCGACGCGGCGGCTTGGAGCCTCCTGGCGGTTGTACCAGCTCTCCTGGTCGACGGAATCGACACAAAAAAGCTGCATTTGGCCGGCATCGATTTTGGCGGCGAGCGCGGCGACCATGCCTCGGTCTTCAAAGTCGAAGAAGCGGCCGCTGGAAGTGGGAAAAACCAGCACCGGCAAGCCGGCATGGCCAAACACGAGCAGCTCCATCGAGCGGTTGAGGCGTTTCGATTGCCATTCGTGATATTCGCGATTCATGTCCCTAGCCTCGCGGATTGGGATTGGCTTCGATCCAGAAGCCGTAACTGGTTAGAATAAGCGAGCGTGCCACCGATAGCTTGCGACTGGCTGAAAAGCTGTCCCGCGACACGCGCGGGTTGTTTCACGCCTCTTCATTTCACATTGTTATTGCCGTTGTATTGGGCTGGACGTTCTTGATAGGGCTTGCTGCGCATTTGGCTTGTGCCCAGGTTGCGCTCTGAACACAGTCGAATTTCCGGGAGAAACCAGATGGACTCGAAAGAAAACGCGGCCTATTGGGAGGCCAATGCAGAAACGTGGACGCAATTGGCACGCGCGGGATACGACGTCTATCGCGATGGGCAAAACACGCCGGCTTTTCTGGCGATGCTGCCGCCAGTGGACGGATTGCTGGGCCTGGATGTCGGCTGCGGCGAGGGTGAAAACACGCGGCGTCTAGCCCGGCTGGGCGCGAGAATGCGTGCGATCGATATCGCTCCCACCTTCATCCGCCACGCGCGGGCCGCGGAGGCGGAGGAGCCGTTGGGAATTGAGTATGAGTTGGGCGACTGTCTGGCGCTGCCTTTCGGCGATGCCAGCTTCGATTTCGTTACGGCATTCATGTCGCTGATGGATGTGCCCGACCTTCCGCAGACACTGGCTGAGATCAAGCGCGTGATACGGCCCGGCGGCTTTATCCAAGCCTCGATCCTGCATCCTTGCTTCTGTCCGCCGTATCGCAAGGTTGTGTGCGGGCCTGACAGTTCGATTCGTGCTGTCGAAGTGGCGCGGTATTTCGAGCCCGTGGCCGGGGAGATCGAAACCTGGTGCTTCTCCACAATCCCGCTCGTACAGAAGCTCACGGTCAGGCCATTTCAGGTCCCGCGCTTTCACCGCACCCTGAGCGGGTGGATGAACCTGATTTACTCAACCGGGCTGGTTCTGGAGGAGCTAGGCGAGCCCACCGTCAGCGAGGAGACTCTGCGGACTTACCCCAAGCTGGCGGACACGCAGGTTGTCCCGCTCTTCCTTCACTTCCGCGCTCGGAAGCCGGCGGGAATCTGACCTCGGAATTTTAGGCTCTGCGCAAGCGAATGCGGATTTGCTTCGAAGGCCCGGTTTCGGCGATACTTAGGTGTTGTGACGTGTGCGGCCGGGCGCATCTGTCCGGCCCTAGTTTTGCCGGAGACGTGCCGCCGTTCGCATGGTAGATTCGCAATGTGCGAGAGGATCCGGCGGAAGGCCTCGAAAAGCGCACGAAAAGCTCTCAAATCGGAAAGGAAACATATAACCCGTGGTTATGATTCGTTTGGCGCGTGTTGGCGCCCCCAAGCAACCCTACTACCGCATCGTGGTCATTGAGAAGGATCGCGCCCGCAATGGCCGCTCGATTGAGGTGGTGGGCACCTACAATCCGCGCACCAATCCGGCTACGGTCAACCTGAAGCACGAGCGGATCGCCTACTGGCGCGGCAAGGGCGCACAGCTCTCGTCCACCATGGAGAAACTGGTAAAAAATCATCCGGCGGTTGCGGTTCCAGATCCGGCGGCTGCCTGACAACCTTTGTAACGTGGTCACCGCCGTAGGCCCTCGGCCGCACATATGTTTTTGCTCAGGGCGGGTATACGTGTTACTATTCGCGCACGGTTCCAGATTGTTAATTCTCGAATGTTGATGGTCAGGGGCAAGATCATGACCCAAGCTGAAATGGTGCAAGTAGATGAGTTGGTCCGCGAAATCGCGCGGGCGCTGGTGGATGAGCCGCAAGCCGTTGAGGTTGAAGCCGTGCAGCGGGATGAGAATACAGTCCTGCGGCTCCGCGTGGCGGCGCAGGACGTGGGTAAAGTCATCGGCAAGCAGGGGCGTACTGCGCGCTCGGTGCGCACGATTTTGGGCGCGGTCAGCATGAAGCTGCACCACCGCTACACGCTCGACATTCTGGAAGAGGACGACGAAGTTTAGCGTCGCTTGCACCCCGCCAGCCCTGTCTTTCGGGCGTCGCGTCGTTCGGAAGCGGAGGTAGCCGTGCCAGCAGAGCCGGAAAATTGGGTTTGGTTGGCGCGGATTCGCCGCTCGCAGGGCCGCAAAGGCGAAGTCCTCGCTGAGATTCTCACCGATTTCCCTGAAAAGTTTGCCGAGCGGCGGCAGTTGTGGCTGCTCAAGGCACCGGGTGCCCCAGGTCCGGGATCCCCAGCGACAGGTACTGGTCGCGCGAGTGGTGATCCCGATTCTGCGACCAGGTCCATTCCTCCGCAAGCCCGTCCGACGGAGTTGACGAACAATTGGCTGCACAAGGGCGGCATCGTGCTGCACTTTGCCGGCGTGGACTCCATCTCTGCGGCAGAAGAACTCAAAGGGATGATTGTTGCCATTCCGCAGGCCGATCGTGCGCCGCTCGCGGAAGATGAGACCTACATCGCCGACCTGATCGGCTGCATCCTAGTCGATGTGGCCGGCGTGGAGGCGGTCGAAGTGGGTGAGATCGAGAACGTGCAGCGGACAGCCGGAGCCGTACCGCTTCTGGTGGCGCGCGGAATGCGCGGCGAGGTGCTGATCCCCTTTGCCAAGAGCTACCTGCGCAGGATCGACCTTGGAGGCAGGCGCGTAGAAATGGCGCTGCCGGAGGGGCTGGTGGATTTGAACGCGCCGGGAGCCTGACGGCGCGTAGTATTCATGCCCTCCAAATCGTGGGAACTTTGCTTTCTCAATAGCCGGAACTCGCGTCAAAGAAGCTGCGCACCGCAGCGGGCGGACGGCATCCGGCGAACGCAGCCGAGGCCGCATCGTGTTTTGAGGATTGAGATGACGAGATGGGAAACCCACTTTTGGTATCAGCGCCGCCTGGGGTTTTTATGTGGCCTGCGCTGGAGCCTTGCGAACGCTGCCGATCGCAGGGGACTTGTCCATAAAGCGGTTCCCCTTCGCCCGAGTTGTTTGCGTCATCCAGTTTTGGTCCGCATGGGGCAGAGCAGTGACAGGGATCTGTTCCGGGACATCTTCATCGACGGCGGAATGGACTTTTGGCGGACGAATATGGGCCGCTCACCCCAGGTGATTGTCGATCTCGGCGCCAACGTAGGATTTACCAGTTCGTTTTTCCTGAGCCTCTTCCCTGGCGCATTCGTCCTTGCCGTCGAACCCGACCCAGCTAATTTCGAAATCTGCAAACGAACTTTGGCTCGCTATGGCAATCGGGCTAAAGTTGTTGAAGGCGCCGCGTGGCATTCCTGTGGCCAACTTGCCCTTTCTCGCGGCACTTTTTTCGATGGCCGCGAATGGGCCACACAAGTATGCCCCACTGCCCGCGGTGTGACCGGCAGTGTTACTGCATTTGATATGCCGGCACTGCTTGCTATGTGCCCGAGGAATGAGATCGATATCTTGAAGATAGATATCGAAGGTAGCGAGAAGGCGCTTTTTTCTGAAAATACCGGCGAATGGCTTCCCCATGTGCATAACATATGCATCGAGACACACGGCACGGATTGCGCTGAAGCTGTTGCGACGGCACTTGCACCATACCGGCGCCGCACTGGCCAAACTGGCGAATATAGGCTTTACCTGGACATAAGTGCTTAATCGAACATATCCAAAAGAATGTCCTCCCCATCCAACCTGAACCAAGCACCAGCTCGGCGCACAGCTATTTCAAATCCAGCGGCTTCCACGCTCCGTTATCTTTGAGCGCCAATTGAATCGGGCGCGGCGGGCCTTTGGGCGGCACGGTAACTTCGATCCATAGCTCCTGGCCGAGCCTAAGCGGCAACGGGCTTTGGGCGGTGTCGGAGATAAAGTAGTCGGTCGAAGTTGCGAGCCCCATCTGGTCGCAAGGAGCGCCGGCAGTGCCGACCACTTCTTCTCCGGCGGAGGAGTCTTCCTGGCCCTCGATGCGCACGGCGACGAGCGTGTTATTGACGACTTTCAAATTGGCGCGGAAGTCAGCAGTATTCTCGCGCAACGTATAGGACCCGGGCTTGACGGTGCCGTCGTACTTGCGCGGGAAGGTCGCATCTTTGGCCGAGGGCAATGTGCTTTGGCAGCCATCGACCGTAAGCTGCAGCGCCAAGTAGCGGCCGCGCATCGGCAGGTTGGGATCGATGGCCGCGGCGCGGGTCCAGACGCGCGGGCAGTTCCGGCGCTGGTAGAGATACTTCGCAGCCACGGTCGACACAATCGCCAACTGGATGATAAGCAGCGCAAGCGAGGCAGCAGAGAACGTGAAACGGCCGATCTTCATTGGGCGCCTCCGGTTGCAGCGGCGGGTTGCTGCGGGGGAGCGACCATGCGCTCGAGAATTCGTCGTCGCGTCTTCTCAAGCGCCCAGCCGCCGGCAAGAAAGAGAATGCCGATGCCTATGAGACCCAGAGCGCGCTCGTGATCGTTGTAGATGTCGCTGAAGTAGAACCAGAACACGGCGGCAGCGAATCCCACAATGCCCAGGTTGACCAGCGCGCGCGAAAGCAGACGCACGCCCCACCAGCAAAAGAAGACGGCGAAGGCAGCGACTAGCGCGTGGGCGACGAGGTTGGGATCGCCGTAAGCGTAGGAGCCATTGTGCAAGAGTATGGGCCGGTGGCAATACGGCAGCGCAATGACGAATGCGATGGAGACGGCGATGGGAACCAGTCCCTTGTGGCCGTGGAACGCGGCGACGGCGAGCGGCACGGCGGCGATGGCAATCCATGCCCACACACACGTTCCGAAAGGAATGAACGATTGCTCGGAGGACCAGGAGATCCAGTTAGCGATCATGAGAACGATGCCGACAACTGCGCCAATGGCGCTCGCCGCGAAGAGAATTCCCTGCACCGTCTGGCGCCGTGAGTGGACAAAGAAGGTGAGATAGAAAATGGCCCAGAGAAAGAACAGCCGGCCCATGTAGATGGATTCGCCGATGTGGCCCTGCATGCGAAAGCCGAGCTCCGAAAAGATCCATGCGGGAAGCAACAGGAGGGCCAGCGTTTGCTGCGCCTGATCGCGCAGCAAAGCCCAGCCGGCGAACGCGGCCAGCGCCCAGAGCAACACCGCAGCCGGCCAGTGCTCCTCGATGTTGAAGATCTGGCCGACGAGCGCGATGGCCGCGCCCGTGGCGACAGTTCCCACGGCGTGGAGCGCGATGGAAAAACCATCGAAGCTCTTGCGCGTGAGGCCGCCCGAAATGTGGAAGACGGCGACCATGGCCATGACAAGCAGGTAACGCCCGCTGGGGCCCAGCTGATCCCAATGCGCGGAGACAAAGAGCACCACGCCGCAGGCCAGCAGAATGGCGCCGAGGATCAGCCCCGTGACCACCAGCCACTTCATGCCGGCGGGACTGGTGGCCTGGGGCGCGGAGTCATGCCCGGCGGGTTGCGCGGCGCTTTGCATTTCGAGGGCGCGAATGCGGGCGGCTGTCTCCGTATCGAGGACGCCGGCCGATTGCCAGCGTGTCAGAAGCGATTCGATATCGTTCATGGCGATGTGTGCACCATCATAGGGAACAGGGGAGCAAAGCAGCAAGGGGCGAAAAGGTCGCGAATCAACCGATCGAGTACAGAACTGAGGCGCTGCGGGCGGGTTCGGTGGCTGGCTTTTTGCGGGCCACAGGCGTTAAGGTGAGGAAGAAATCGGCGCCTCTACAGCGCCCTGCGCATCTCAATCACATCGACCGGAAAGTCTGAGGTGAATTCATGAATAAAGTCAAAGCGTATGCCGTTGCAAGCGCTACATCGCCGTTTGCCTCCACCACGATCGCGCGGCGCGATCCCATCGAACACGACGTCGAGATTGAGATTCTGTTTTGCGGTATCTGCCACTCGGATCTTCACCAGGCGCGCAACGAGTGGAAGGACGTGATGCCGACCGTTTATCCCTGCGTTCCCGGCCACGAAATTGTGGGCCGCGTAACCAAGGTGGGCCCGGCGGTGACGAAGTTCAAGGTGGGCGACCTGGCCGCTGTAGGCTGCATGGTCGACTCCGACGGCACCTGTCCCGAATGCAAGGCTGGCATGGAGCAGTTCTGTCCCAACATCGCGCTCACCTACAACTTCCCTGACAAGCACCTGGGCGGCGTGACCTACGGCGGCTACTCCGACAGCATCGTGGTGAGGGAGAGCTTTGTGCTGCGCGTTCCGGCGAATCTCGATCTGGCCGGCGCGGCGCCCCTGCTGTGCGCGGGCATCACCACGTATTCGCCGCTGCGCCATTGGGGCGTGACTAAAGGCAAGAAAGTGGGCGTGGTGGGATTGGGCGGATTGGGCCACATGGGCGTAAAGTTTGCGCATGCCCTAGGCGCGCACGTCGTGGTCTTCACTACATCGCCTGGCAAAAAAGAAGATGCGCTGCGCCTGGGTGCCGACGAAGTAGTTATTTCGAAAGACGCCAACGAAATGGCAAAACACGCCGGCAGCTTCGACTTCATCCTAGACGCGGTAGCCGCGTCGCACGACATCAACGCGTACATCAACATGCTGGCGCGCGATGGCAACATCACCATGGTGGGCGCACCCGACCAACCGTTGCCCGTAAGCGTCTTCCCCCTCATCATGCGCCGTCGCAGTTTTTCCGGATCGTGCATCGGTGGCATCGCAGAAACCCAGGAGATGCTGGATTTCTGCTCGCATCACAACATCGTTTCCGACGTCGAAGTGATTCCCATCCAAAAAGTGAACGAAGCCTACGAGCGGCTGTTAAAGTCGGACGTGAAGTACCGCTTCTCGATCGATATGGCGTCGCTCAAGTCGAAATAGTGCCCGGGCTCCGGAAAGTCACACCCGGGAGCCACCGCGGCTCCGGACAAACACAGGAAGCAGAAAAGGATTCTTATGCAAAAACGCAAGTTGGGAAAAAGCAATCTGGAAGTTTCGGCTCTGGGCCTGGGCTGCATGGGCATGAGCTTTTCTTACGGTGTGCCGCACGATGTCGAGGAGATGATCGCGCTGATCCGCGCGGCTGTGGATCGCGGCATCACCTTTTTCGATACCGCTGAAGTCTACGGCCCGTGCACCAATGAGACGCTGCTGGGTAAGGCGCTGCCGCCAGTGCGCGACAAAGTGGTGATCGCCACCAAGTTCGGCTTCAATACGGATGGCGGCGGCAAGCCTGGGGCGCAGACCTTAAATAGCCGGCCCGAACATATCAAGCAGGTGGCCGACGAGTCGCTCAAGCGGCTACAGACCGATGTGATCGATCTGTTTTACCAGCACCGCGTGGATCCTCAAGTGCCGATTGAAGACGTGGCGGGCGCGGTAAAGGACCTGATCCAGGCCGGCAAGGTGAAGCACTTCGGCCTTTCGGAGGCGGGCGTCGCGACCATTCGGCGCGCGCATGCCGTGCAGCCCGTGACGGCGCTGCAAAGTGAATACTCGCTGTGGTGGCGGAAGCCGGAGGTAGAAGTGATTCCGACACTCGAAGAACTTGGCATCGGCCTGGTTCCTTACAGCCCGCTGGGCAAGGGATTCTTGACGGGAAAGATGGATGAGAACACCAAGCTCGGCAGTAATGATTTCCGCAGCACGTTGCCGCGCTTTACGCCCGAGGCAAGGAAAGCAAATCAGGCCGTCGTTGATCTGCTGAGCGCGATAGGGAAAAAGAAGAACGCGACACCGGCACAGATTGCGTTGGCGTGGCTGCTGGCGCAGAAGCCCTGGATCGTTCCGATTCCGGGAACAACAAAACTGTCGCGGCTCGAAGAAAACATTGCGGCCGTGGCCGTGGAGCTGACGGCGGAGGACCTCGGCGAAATCGACGAGGCCGCCGCGAAGATCACGGTCGAGGGCGCACGCTACCCTGAGAAGCTGGAGCAGATGACCGGGCGATAAACGTCAGCGTTCGCGGCACACAGGAGAGAGACATTATGGAGATCAAACGAGCCGGCACGCAACCTTCGGGCAAAGGGCCGGCGGATTGGTTCACGGGAACAGTTCGCATCGATCCACTGTTGGCTGCGCCCGAGCCGGCGCGGGTGCAGGGCGCGAGCGTCACCTTCGAGCCGGGCGCGCGGACGGCGTGGCATACGCATCCGCTGGGCCAGACGTTGATTGTGACGGCAGGTTGCGGCCGTGCGCAGCGCTGGGGCGGGCCGATCGAGGAGATCCGGCCGGGCGATGTGGTGTGGTTCGCTCCCCAGGAAAAACACTGGCACGGCGCAGCGCCCACCACTGCTATGACGCACATCGCCCTCCAGGAGAAACTCGACGGAAAAGTTGTCGACTGGATGGAGCACGTCAGCGACGAACAATACGGCGCCTGATGAATGGAACCTGATGAGCGCGGTGGCAAGTTAGTCTACAGATAGACCGATATGGCTACGCTGATCCCGCTTGGAGACGTGTCGCGGCGCACGCGGCGCTTTGCGCTGATGACGCTGCTGATCATTGTGGCGAATGCGTACGTGTTTCTGCGTGAGTTGGTGGAAGGCAACGCGTTTGTCCGCCGTTGGGCAGTGATCCCCATACATATTGAGCACGGCCGTAACCTGATCACCCTGGTGACAGGCACCTTTTTGCACGCGGGATGGCTGCACATCCTGGGCAACATGGTGTTTCTCTGGGCGTTTGGACCGGTGATTGAAGACGCCATGGGGCGCATGCGCTTCCTGATCTTCTACCTGATGGGCGGCGTGATTGCCATGGTCGCGCAGGTGGCCGGCAGCCCCGGCTCGCACGTTCCCTGCCTGGGCGCGAGCGGCGCCATTGCCACCGTGATGGGTGCGTTTATCGTGATGTTTCCCAGCGACCGCATCCGTTCGCTGGTCTGGATCCTGATTATTATCCGCGTGACCTACATTCCCGCGGCGCTGCTCATCGGCATCTGGTTTCTGATCCAACTACTCAATGTAGTGGGCTCGGTGGCCACGGTCCAAGGCGGCGGCGTGGCCTACCTTGCGCACGTGGGCGGCTTTCTGTTCGGTGCGGCGACCGCGCGCTTGTGGACGCCGGCGCGACCCTGGGCGGATTGATGCGCGTATAGCGGAGTTAGCAAATCAGCTTGGTATTCTAAATCCGATATTGGTTCGACAATTACCCGGTCGTCCTGCGGCAGCTTCCTCCAAGCGCCATTACTTCCGTCAGCTCGGCCCGCAAATCCACAATTGACACGCCCTTGAGCGCAGTTTATCTTCCGTGCAACCCCGGTACATTCTCCTAGGCCCCCTTACCGGTGACCGCCACGGAGGTTAGACCATGATCCCCCACGCCCCCAAGAACTATTGGGCTGCTTGTTTTGTGTCCCTTATTCTTATTTCTTCGCTGAGCCGTCTCGTCGCAGCGCAAGTCCCGAAGATGCAATCGCGCGAAACCAACCAGCGCGCGCTGCCCAACTCCGTGACGCTGGGCGGCGGCACACATGCGCAAACCATGCAGAGGCTACGCGTCGTGCGCCAGTACACTCTGGACACTGTACGTGCCAATCCGCACGTGACGCTGGGAGAGCAGCCGCTCGACTTCACGCCAATGCTGACGAATCCCAAGGCATTGCCGAACCTGGCCCTGCGCCTGCAGGCGCTGCCGCAGCATGTGCAGGTCCAGGAGAACACCACGGACCTGACGGAGGTCGAACAGGGCTTGGTTATTCATCATGTGCTGAGCTACCAGGTTCTGCCCGGCAAGTGCGCCGATGCGAGTGCCAGGATGCAACTGGCGCAAGCAGGCATTGCATGCTTCAGCGAAGAAACGGCGAGCCAACGCGTGTCCGAGTTCGGCGTGCCGGGCAGCCCGCGGTACGTGGCCGATCCGCAAAAACGGCAGGCGGCCATCACAGCTTATCAGCGCAACAGCGCGGCGGAGAACGCAAACGCGGCCACACAAATTGCCAACCTGCGCAAGGCGCTGGCCGATCCCACGCAACGCGCGCAGATCGTGGCCAAGGTGGGCCAGGCAGAAGCGGCACGCCTCGGCACGCTGAGTGACGACCAGTTGAAGAACGAGGTGATCAATTCGGCAGTGCAGCGCGTCGAGCAGACGATGTTCGTGCCCAATCAGCAATCGGCCATCTACGCGCACCCGTTGGAAGGGCTGACCGCGTCGCCGGACGCGGGCGAGATGGCGGCCGGCAAGCAGTTGCTCAATGCGGCGGGCGGAGCCACGAGTGCGCCGAATTATCCTCGCCTTCTCAAGATCGTGCCCCCGTCGCAATATCACACCACGAACAACTCTTCGCAACCCGGCGGCGACCAGACCACCGATATCGACCTGGGCACATACGTCTACCTGACGGGATTCACGCTGGGTCACGATTACGAGTGGAGCCAAAACGTGAGCGTCACCATCAACTGGTGTGTCGTTGGCTGCTCGTCGACATACAGCATCGGCGTTTACGCGGGCTTCAATTACGGATTCGGACTCAGATTCCCCATCCAGACCGAGCTCAGCTATCACAACGTGACGCACGCCAACAACACGGCCCAGGCAAGCCTGAAGGCGGATTTCGCGCCCATCAACGGCACGGATGCGGACTTTCAGTCGACCGGGATCGACCCTACCCAACTCTTCGACGGCAAGGAACTGGTGGCGCAGGTGGGCGCCGACGCCGGTTTCAACTACAACCTTCCCGTCGTCGGCAGCGGCGGCACAGGGTTCTCGGTGGGCGTCGACTTTACGGACCTGCTGCCCGCGCCTTACACCGGCGGGCATTTTTTGCCGCCCGCGCCGGGTCAGCATGGCATCGATACGCCGTTCATATTCAATCAAGTTGATCTGCTGGGTGGATTGCTCGACTTCGGCGTACTGGGCGGGCAGGTCTTCCCGGCGGTGAACATCAATCTGCATTCGAACAAACTCGATTTCACGGTGGACGATCTGGTGGCGAAGCGGAACACGCAGATGACCGCAACCGGACAGACCTTGAACGTGAGCACGGACCCGAGCAAGAATAACGACAGCCACTTTCGCTTCGGAAACCCCGTCTACAACCTGGGATTCACGCTGACACCCGGCATCGACGCGCATCTGTACGTGGATGTCGCGGTGTGGTCGCAAAGCTGGGACTGGCCGGTGTGGTTTCCACAGCTTGCCGTGAACCTGCCGCCCAACGGCATCGACTTCGGGTGCCACGCGGGAACCACCTGCGCTATCGAATTTGAGCCGGAGCATCAGGCGGGGATGGAAGGCGGGCTGCTTTCGAAACTCCAGAGCGAAGGCTGCACCAAGCAGGGCAGCGCAATGAACTGCACGAAGCTGCAGGGCTACAACGATTGCGTGAACATTGTGAACGCGCACACCCTGCTCGGTGTGCAATCGTGCAATCCCGGAATGGTGCTCAAGGAAGAAGACGCAGCCGACAGAGATTTGACGGGAACTGGTTGTGCGAAGTGCAATCCTGCGCAGATGTGCCAGCGCAACAACGGAAGGATCGGCGAGTATCTGTGCCCGCTGCAGGGCAACATGATGGATTTGTGCCAACTCAGCCTGAAGAATGGCGCGATTCTGAGCTGCGGCGTGCTAGTGCCAGCTTCGGCCGATCAGATTCTGAAACGCGGCAGTTGCAGCGAAAATGGCGAGACGGGGGCGTATGTCTGCCCCTCGGGCATGATGGGGTTGTGTCAGCTCTACATGAAGAATAAGGTGGTGCTTTCCTGCCAGCAGGGGAAATGAGGCAGAGGCTGCAGTACTGCGGGACCAATGCCCCAAAAAGCTGTGAGCCGGGATGGGGGGCAAGCGGGCGCTTCTATCATCAAGATGTATGCGCTTCGATATTGTCACCATCTTTCCCGGCTATTTTGAGAGCGTGTTTACGCAGGGCATCGTGCGCCGGGCGCAGGCCGAGCGATTGGTCGAGATCCGGCTGCACGACTTGCGCGACTTTACACACGACAGGCATCGCACGGTGGACGACCGCCCATTTGGCGGAGGCGAAGGCATGGTGCTGAAGCCGGAGCCGCTGGCCGAGGCGCTGGCTTCTCTTGGTATCTATCCAATGACTCCACGCGCGCCAACGACCTCCGGCGCGCAAGCGCAGTCAGCCCCCCCGCGGGTGATTCTGCTCTCGGCGCAGGGGAGGGTCTTTACGCAGGCCCTGGCGCGGGAACTTGCGGGCCTGGAGCAGGTGGTCCTGATCTGCGGACGGTATGAGGGTGTGGACGAGCGCATCAACGAGCTCTACTGCGACATGGAGCTTTCGATCGGCGACTACGTGCTGAGCGGCGGCGAGCCGGCGGCGGCCGTGGTGGTGGACGCGACGATGCGCCTGATTCCCGGCGTGCTTGGCAACGAGGCTTCGGGTGAATTTGAGAGCTTTGGCGTGGCCGACGCCGAGATCGACGTGGACGTCGAAGGGGTTCCCCGCTCGCAGCACGGAGCTGGAGGATTGCTGGACTATCCGCATTACACGCGTCCGGCGGAGTTTGGCGAGTTGCGCGCGCCGGAGGTGCTGATGAACGGGGATCATGCCCAGATCCGCCGCTGGCGGCGCGAGCAGCAACTGAAGAAGACGCTCAAAAACCGGCCGGACCTGCTGGAGCGGGCGGCATTGAGCACGGAAGACCGGAAGATGTTGAAAGCGCTGCTAGAAGCGAACAACTAGAGCCTGCTATGGAATTGCGCGTACGATCCTGGCCGTGCGCATCCCGACGGCACCACTAAGTTCGGGTGTATCATGATTCCTCCTTCAATTTACAAAGCCAGAGAGGCGGGAAACATGATTCGCAGGAGTAGTTTCTTCGCATGCCTATTACTCGGCGCCGCAGTAGCTGCCGCCGGACAGACGCGGGACCAGAACTGGGATAAATGCAAGGCCGACGATCCCGACACCAGCATCTCCGGCTGCACGGCGCTCATCCAGGTCGCACAGGAATCGCCGAGCGATCTAGCCAGCGCCTACTTCGACCGCGGCATCGCCTACCGTGACAAAAAGGAATACGACCTGGCCCTGCAGGATCTGGATGAGGCCCTGCGGCTGAAGCCGAACTTTCCCGGGGCGCTCAACACGCGGGGGAATGTCTACAGCGATAAGGGTCAGGTAGATCGCAGCCTGGCCGACTACGACGACGCGATCCGCCTCGATCCGAGTTACGCACTGGCCTACTACAACCGCGGCAATGCCTGGGGCGACAAGAAGGAGTGGGACAAGGCCATCGCCGACTACGACATATATGTACAGAAGGCGCCCACCGATCCGGATGGCTTCAACAATCGCGGCCACGCTTATATGCAGAAAGACGAGTACGACCGCGCCCTCAAGGACTACCAGGCGGCGCTGCACCTAAATCCCGATCATGCGCTGGCGACCTACAACACCGGCGTAGCGCAGGCCGACAAGAAGGACTATGCCGCTGCGCTGACCGCCTATACGCGCTACATTGCGCTCAAGCCCGACGACCCGGACGGCTATGAGAGCCGCGGCAACGCCTACCGGCACCAGAGCCAGTACGATGAGGCGATTGCCGAGTACAACCACTCGTTGCAAGTCAAGGCGGACTACTCGCTCGGCTACTATTACCTCGGCGACACATACGGCCTTGAGGGACAATACGACACGGCGATTGCGAACCTGGACAAATACGTCGTGATGGAGCCAAAGGATCCCGATGGCTTCGCGCTGCGCGGCCTGGAGTACTACCAGAAGGGCCAGTACGCGCCGGCAATTACGGACTTCGACAAGGCACTGGAGCTGCAGCCGAACCGGGCGTATGCCTTCCTGGAGCGCGGGTGCGCGCACTTTCTGGCTGGGCAGACCAGCCAAGCAACGGCGGACTTTGAGCTCGCAATCGGCGTCGATTCCTCCACTGGCACGGCGGTTTACGCGGCATTGTGGCTGCATATGGCCAAGGCGCGGCAGCACCAGGAAGACAACGAGGAGTTAAAAGAGGTAGCACAGAAGGCAAACCTCTCGAGCTGGCCTGGGCCGGTGCTGAAGTTCTACCTTGGGCAGATGACAGACGATGAACTGATGGCTGCGGCTGCGGATCCCGATCCGGAAACCCACGTGGGCCGAGCCTGTGAGGTGAATTTCTATACCGGCGAGGATGTACTGGAGCATCAGCGGCGCACCACATCGCTTGCGCGCTTCCATGCGGTGCACGACAACTGCATCAAGGACTACGTAGAGTATGCGGGAGCGCTGTCCGAACTGAAGCACATGACCGCGGTGCCGGCGACGCCAGCAAGGACGACAACGGGACCTGCGAAATCGACCGGCAAACCGTAAAGGTTCACGCACACGGCTCAGCACCTGTTGAACAACTTCAGATCGGAGCACAAGACGTGTCAGGGCGCCACTTCAGACGTGCTCTAAACGCCGCAAAAATTGGTGCGGAGCTTTAAGCCTCTGTCCGCACCTTCCCCCACTTCTTCAGCAGACTCTCCGAGCACGCGGGAGATCGACGGGATTCGTGCGCCCGGCGAAGCGGAAGCAGAACCATGGGATGCCGAGACCTGTCAGTGAACAGGCCCCTGCATCCCATGGTTCTGCGGAAAGCAGTTGAATGAGCTTAGCGGGCGACGTTGATGATCAGGTTCAGATCGACGGCGGTGGGCCGGTTGTCGAGGGTGCCGGGACGGAAGTGCATCTCGCTGACGGTATCGATCACGCGAGCGTCAACAAAGGGGTTGAACGACTTGACGACCTTAACGTTTTGGGGTAGGCCCTTCTCATCGACGGTGAGGGAGAGCTGGACCTGCGCATTCGCGGGCATCAGGATCATGGAAAAATCCTGGGGCAGATAGAGCACAGGAGAGCCAAGAAGAACAGGGGTGATGACACCGGTGCTTACACGAACCGGGGTTGGGGCAGTGGCATCGTCCGTGGGCGTGCTGGCTTTCGCCGCTGCGGGCAGAAACAGCGAGGAGAGCAGAAGACTGGCTGTCAGTAAACGGCGCATATAAATCCTCCTAGGCGACGATAGTCACCGTCATCATTATTATCTCTAATAAATACGATTGTCAATGTAAAAGTTCAATGCCATGATTATGCATGAGTTAAATTTACGGAAACCACAATTTTTAACGAGAGATGAAAATCTGAGGGTATTGAGGGTACAGAAGGGCTCATTCAGAGTTATCGGTGACTTACCACTCGCAGGCGGCTCATAGCGAAACAGTTTTGGCTGCGATTACTCGGCGGCGCCGGCTGTTGGAGTAGGCGGAGTGACTGGTGTGGCGGCGGGTGCTGCGGCCGGCCAAGCGGGAGGCTCGCGCACCAGCACGGCAAAGCGCGGAAACGCGAAGCTGCCGGCGGCATCGTCGATCACATTTAACTGGCAGAGATATGCGCCGGGCTTGAGTCCGCTGAGCGGGACGTCAAGTTCAAAAGATACGGCGTCGCGGCCTTCGACGTTGATAGCTTTGGCCTGCACGATGGGCGATTCGTAAACCTTGGTCGATCCCTGAATCAATTCCAGACTGCTGAGAAGATCGATGCCAGGCTTCGCTCCTTTGGGCTCGTTGTCTGCGGCCTTTTCGCGCGCGGGATCGTAGACCTCATAAAGCAAATAGAGGTGCTGGTCCTGGCGGAAAACGTGGCTGATGTTGGGCACGTACTCCTGTCCGTTGCGCACCAGCGGGTCCTGCTTTTTGCTTGGGTTCCGCTGCGAAGCCAATAGAATGGAACTTATTTTGAGCGGAGCCTTTTTGAGATCCGGAAGCGTGACGTCGGCGATGAACGAGCCCATGCGGCCGGTTTGGTTTTCGCGCACCACGAATTTGACTTCGTATTTACCCGGCGGCAGGTTGAAGCTGGTGGTGTACTGAATGTTCTTCTGCCGTGCCTGCTGCGATGCATCGAGATTGAGCTTGACGGTGTCGCGCACACGGCCCACGGGACGCTTAGTCTCGTCGATTACGGCGCCGATGATGTCGAGCGTGGCCTTGTCCTTGTCGCCGCCCTTCACAAACGGAATTTGAGAGCCGGGCACGACAACCGAAACCGGCATGTAGTAGCGCGTGGCGTCGAGGCGGAAGTACATGGCGTCCATGTAGACCGCGATGTCAGTGGCGGGCAGGTCGCTCGCCAGCTGATCCTGCAATTCCTGCTCGCGATCTTCCTTGCCGGAGTGCTTGAAGTCGGCGGGCGCGTAGTAGCCGGGCCGGTATTCGAGCTTGATGCCAGGCCTGTTGATTTTAACGGTGAGCTTGCGATATTTGCCGTCGCGCGCCGGATTGGTGGAGTGAAATCCGATGGCGTAGTAGGCCGAATTGTCTTTCTGCACCTGCGCGAAGGCGGGCGCAAAGTCGTTGGAGTCGAAGAACGCTTTCCCGCCGGTGTCGGAAGAGAGCGTGCCCATCACTTCCTGCGATTGGAAGTTCGCGTTCATATTGTTGGTGAGCGCGGCGCCGTTGTAGCCCGAGGTGCCGCGTAGACTGCCGGTAGAAGCGTCGCCGAGCGGACCGATGGCCTGCAGGCCGCGCGTGTCCACACTGTAGATGGCGAGATCGGCGCGCACCGCGGCATTGATAGTTGAGCGAATCGACGCTTCGTTCTCGATGCCGTCGCGCGAGATGCCGCCGGAAAAGTAGAGCAGCGACTTTTTCTCGTTGATTTTGGCGAGCGATTGCGAGACGGCGCGCAGTGCAAAAAGCTCGCGGTCGGTGTTGAGGTCGTTGTACTCGCTTTCATCGGGCGTGTAGGCGGTGGTGTCTTCTACCTGGTTCGAGTTCGCGTTCGCGCCCTGTGCAAAGCCCTGCCCCTCGGTACCGTTGTAGACACCCACCTCGCGGATCAGCGCGTCCTTGTCGGCGGTAAAGTCCTGGTCCACGGTGAGCGTGTCGCCGAGAGAGACCAGCGCAATCAAGTCGGCGGGCTGCATCTTGGTTTTGAGGAACTGCTGGGCCGCGTCTACACTGCGCTCCAGATCCTCCGGCTGCATTGAGGTGAGGTCGAAGAACATCACAATCAATCTGTGATTACGCAGCTCCTCGGGCTTGGCCACGACGACTGCCTTGCTGCCCGTGGGTCCGGCGGCGAGACCGCTTACGGTGGCCTCCTTGAGCGGCGTCGCCATGTCGACGCTTTCAAAATCAAATGTCGAAATCTGCTGTTCCCTGCCGTTCTCGTAGACTTTGAAGTCGCTTTGTTTCAGGTCCTTCACGAGTTCGCCGGTTTTGGCGTCGCGCGCCACCACATTCGTGAGAACGAGATCGGAGTTGGTCTTGAGCACGAATCCGCCCTGCGGCGTGGAGCTAACCTGGCCGGGCGATTGCGCGGGAAGGGGCGGCGCACCTGCAGCAGCCAGCGCCAGCAAGGCAAGCGTTGCGCCCGTCCTTTGTACAAATCCCTTCATCTCGCTCGAAGCCTCAATCTCCCGCTTGCCATTTTGCTAACTCGCTAACTTGCGAACACGCGCGAAGCGCAGCTAACTTGCTGCTCTTCAAAACCTGAACCTTGCCAAGAACGTGAACGTGCGCATCCCACCCACCGAGGTAACTTCGCCAAAGGTGGGCGAGTTGACCGTCGTTCCTACGCCCAAATACTGCACGGTATTAAAGACATTCGTGATCTGGGTGCGGATTTCCATGGTGCGCGTTTCGCCCATGCCGATGGTCTTGGAGAGCGTCATGTCGTTCTGCACTGTGCCCGGGCCTTCGATGGAGTTGCGCGGCGCGTTGCCGAACACGCCGCAAGGAAAAGCGGAATTTGCAGCAGTCTCCTCGTAAGCCTTGGGGTTGAACCACTGATGCAGCGAACCGCCGCCGGCCGTGGGCGAGATTCCGGTGAGATTGGGGCGAAAAACTCCGCCTGTGCCACACGACGTGGAGGTGATCGATGCCGTATAGCTGGGGCTAAGCCACCCGCCGGTGGTGAACTTGAAATCGCCGGAGACCGAGAAGCCTTCGAGAATGTGCGACGCTGTGCCGCTCGTCGCCCAGAATTTGTCGGCGCCAAAAGGAAGCTCGTAAAGATATGTGCCGCTGACCGAGTGACGAATGTCAATGCTCGAGTTGCCTAACTCTCCGAGCACATTTTGCCAATTCTGCACGCTCGCGCCGCCTCCGGAATTCAACGCGCCGGCATCGTCGATGATGTGCGACCACTGATAATTTGCGCCCATGGAAACGCCGTGCTGCAGCCGCTTGTTCACTCGCACCGTGCCGGCATTGAACTTGGAGAACGACACGGCTTCGTAGTAGTTAAAGTTCAGATTTGTGGGATTGGTAAGCGGGCTGCCGGGAATCGCGCGCGGCGCGATCGTCGTGGCCTGATGGTTGCTGCGCGAGCCGTTGTAGCCGACGTTTAGCACGATATTCCAGGGCAGCGTCTTCTGAATGTCGAGGTTCCAGGCCATCACGTACGGCATGGGATAGTGCGGATTGAGCGCGTAACTGCCGAGTGTGGCAGGCGCGGGAAACCCATTGGCCAGCGTGAAGCACGAGATGGGAACAGTCTGTGCGCAAGCCGAAGAGGGAGCGGTTCCCACCTCTTGCTGATTGATTTGCAAATTCGTGAAGGGCGGCTGGTGAGCCATGGCGGTGGCAAACGCGCCATATTGGCCGACGCTGTAGTTCATGCCATAACCTGCGCGAACCACCGTCTGCTTGATTTTCGGTACGCGCCACGCAATGCCAACGCTGGGCCGGAAAGCCGTGCGAAATGGGTAGACGAGTGAATTGGGCAATCCATTGGAGCCGGCAGTAACTTCAGTCTCGGTGGTGAATTCTCCGCCAGGATTGGTAGAGACATTTGCAAGCCGGTCGTACTTTTCCGTGTACGGCGAAAAGAACTCGTAGCGGACGCCATAGTTAAGAGTGAGCGACGGCAGCACGCGCCAGTCGTCCATGGCATAAGCGTCATACACGTTGTCGCGCAGGTAGCTCTTGGCCAGCGAGGAATTCAGCGTGGTGGTCTGCGGCAGGCCAAGCAGAAAGTCGGCAAGCGCCGAACCCGTGGTTGGGTCCTGCGCCGGGTCCTGCGTAAACAGACCGGTAAAAGTGAAACTACCGGTCCCGTTCGAGCCGGCAAGGAAGTCGCGATGCACGCGGCGGTAATCGGCGCCGTAGCGCATGTTGTGTTTGCCGTGGATCCAGCTCAGAACCTCTGAGAACGCGATCGTCTGCGAGATGGAAAAGCTGGGTTGCATCTGCGAAAGACCCGTCAACTGGCTCAATTGAATGGAAGGGATGCCGTAGTTGAGCGGGACATTGTTGGGCACGTCGATGCCGTCATCCGCAGCGGGATTGTCCGATGTATTGGTGAAGAAATTGGTGCTGTGGCTGTTACTGCGGTTCCAGTTGGAATTGAAGATGTTGGTGAAGCGATGGTAGCCAACGGTGTAGCCGGCCTGCAGAGAGTAGGAATTCGAAGCGCTCTTGCCACCGAGTTCGGGAACGAAGTTGACGCTGTCGGAGGCCGTGTGGCCTTCGTTGTAATTCAAGTTAATGCTCTGGCGCAGGCCTTGATTTTGCGATCCACCACGACGTCCGCCACCGCCGCCAAACCCTCCGCGGCCGCCGGGTTGCGTTGCATTCGCGCCCAGGCTGCGGTTGTAGCGAATGCCTCCGTTGGTGGAGTTCGACTGCCCCGTAGTGACCAGATTGTAGTTGTACGGCAGGCCACCGGTAGGAACAATATTCGGCTGCGGATAGAGCGCGAGCAGCGCCGCGGCCTGCGGCGAAACGGACTGGCCGATAGCGCCCGTGGGCGGAATGACGTTGGTGATGAGGCCGCTGCACGCGTAGCCGGAGCCGCTGATGATCGCGGTCTGACCGAAACCGCAGCCGGTGACCGGGTTGTAAATCGCGGGCAATCCCGACGCGGAGAAATCTCCGCCACGTTCCGCAGCGGTAGGCACCACGGCGTTGAAAACATCCGGCGTGGACGAACGCGATCCTGCCAGTGTGAGAAAGATGGTGTCCTTTCCGCTGGGCTTGGTGAGGTGCGGAATGTATGGCGCGCTCATGAACGAAAGCGTAAAACGATTCGATCCGTTTACCGGCTGCCCCTGCTGCTGCGGGCTCAGAGCGAACGGCTGCGCGTTGAAGTAAGAAGTGGTGTTATTCCATGCGATGGTGCCGTGAGGCTGGCCGGGATTGAAGCCGCGGAAGTTGCCGCGCCCTCCTCCTCCGCCGCCGCGTCCGCCGAAGCCGCCACCCCCTCCAAAGCCGCCGCCACCACCAAAGCCACCGCCGCCGAAGGCTCCGCCGAACCCGCCGCCGCCACCGTATCCACCGAAGAGGCCGCCCTGGCCGGCGAAAGCGCCCTCGCCGTTTTGCCCACCTTGCCCGTTCAGGCCGCCCTGCGCCTGGATGGTTTGCAAAGCATCGCGAAGACGGTCGGTATCCACCCCGGCAAGAGCGCTTACCTGGCCCGCCTGGCCGGTGATAGCCACCGATTCGTCGCTGAAATCCGAGTTGGCGGCGATCGACGGCAGCGCCGCACCGCTCTCGCCTGCTGTGCCTGCTCCGGTGTCGGTGTCGGCGCTCAAGGCGTTCTGCAGGTTCATGTTTTGCGGCGCATTGCCAGCCATTTGCCGCACGCCCTGACTCGGCGCGCCGGCGCGGGCCGATGCTTGCGCCTCTTGCTGATCCTGCTCGGCCTGACGCGATGCGAGAATCAGCTGAAAGTTCACTAGCTGTTCGTGGCTCGTGGCGTTGAGGACCGCTTCCTGCGAACCTTGCGCGAATGCCGCGAACTGAGTACGGATAACGTAACGGCCATTCTGAGGAATGTTCAAAAGCCAAGCGCCCATAATGTCGGTGGTGGTGGAGTAGCGCTTGCCGGTGAGACTATTTTGCGCGGTGACGGTGACGCCGGGCAGCGGAATGTTGCCGCTTTTCACCGTGCCGTGCAGCCTGCCGCCGGCCACTGATGATGAGCTTTGAGCGGGTACGCCGGCCTGCGGAAGCGCGGCGGGAGCGGAAGCGGGTACGCCGGTTGGAACCGGGGCCTGCGCCCAAGCCGCAAAACAGCCGGCCACAATTATCCCCATCACTCCCGCGCGCATCATAACTCTCTCTGTGCTGTCCGGCCTCTCGTGCCTGTATTCAGTCTGACGAGTCAATTGACGCGAAGGTTTACGAATGGAGAAACTTGCGCCGGGGATTCCGCCGGGCAGTCAATTTTGCGGAAGATTGATCGGACATCCGAGATTTTAGGCTTGCAATCCGGGCAGACGCATGTTAACTCTTATGATAATAGTTTTCTGATTGCTACCAAGCCAGTAAACCTCGGGCTGCGTGGGACAAGATGGGATGGAAATATCCGACAGGATGGGTTGGGAATGAAGATCGGCACGACGATTCGCTCTTACCGGCTGCAGAAGGGTATGTCGCAGGGAGACATCGAGAAGAAAACCGGACTGCTGCG
Source organism: Occallatibacter sp. (assembly GCA_049521075.1). Lineage (GTDB taxonomy): Bacteria > Acidobacteriota > Terriglobia > Terriglobales > Acidobacteriaceae > Telmatobacter. The sequence goes on along the minus strand of JBEKPD010000009.1, from coordinate 63,004 downwards.
CTGTTATCTGTCGCGTGTGGAGAACGGCCATACCGTGCCTTCGCTGGACACGCTCGCCAAGATCGCTCACGCCCTTGACCTGCCGATTGCCCACTTTTTCGCCAGCGACACCCTGGCCCGCCAGTTGAATGCGCAGAATCTCAATGACGACGAGTTGCGCTTCCTAACGCAGATCCGCCGCTACTCTTCGAATTTAAACGAGAGTGATCGCAAGCTGCTGATGGCGATGGTGAAGAAATTCGCCGCCACGGCGACGCGGTAGGACTTTCGCGGCATTTTCATCGATGACGGCCCGAGAACCGCGAGCGCCGCATCGTTGCCAGCACCTAGAGATCAGCCGCGGGGCAGTTGTGCCAGAAAGAACCCGAAGAGAACAAGCAATAAGACTATGGCTGCTATAGCCAGGCGTCTTCTCATCCGGAAGACGGGGCGAGGCGAGCCAATACGCGGCACCATCGGCGCTGCAAAGAGCAATCCGCATAGGAAGCCGCCGATGTGCGCCGAGTTATCGATTGCGATGCCGGTCAATCCGCTGCCTAGGCTGACCGACAGACCGATGACGAGATTGATCGCAGCAAAGTAAATAACCGACTTGCGTAGGCGCTTGAGTTCGTACTCCGGAATGGGCAGCCGCTTCGACTTGAGCAGCACAATGAGTGCGCCTGCGATTCCGAAGACGGCCCCCGATGCGCCGGCGCCTGCCGGAAAAACCACGTTTCCGGCCTCGTGCATAGGGCGGGCCCAATTCCAGCCGGTGGATAGCAGATTGCCGGCAGCACCGGTCAGGATGTAGACCGCGATCAGTCCAAACCAGTCCATCAATGGCTCTGCTAAGAGCCCCAGATTCCACAGGCACCACATGTTGGTGGCCAGGTGAATGATGCCGACATGGACGAACATTGCGGTTACAATGCGCCACCACTGCCCGTCGATGAGTACGCTGCCGGCGTTGTCGGCGCCCCAGTGCATCAACTGATCGACCGTCGGCATCCAGATGCTCGACCCGCGCAGCACCATCAGCAAAAACACCGCGCAATTGATGCCTACGAGCAGATAGGTTGCGGGGGCGGAGGCCCAGCGACGACCCGGCTGCGAAGGAGGTGGAGACGGCGAGTATTCTGCCCGCGGAGAAAGAATCTCCGGCGTGGGGCTCGGGGGATAACTTCCCATATCAACACTCTAAAGCATCGGCGTATGAGATGCGTGCGGAAGAGCGCGATCACGGAGGAGATGAAATCACACCCGCATCTCTGGCCAGTCCTTCGATTCACAACCCGGCGGGGAGGTTGGTTGTAGTCTGGAGTTTGGTTCGTGGACGAAAACAGGAGAGGCATGGTGAGTACGGAGGCAAGTACAGGCGGGAGCGGAGCGAAGACGATTCGCCGGGCGCTGCTCAGCGTGACTGACAAGACGGGGCTGGTGGAGTTTGCGCAGGCATTGGCGGGCATGGGCGTGGAGCTGATTTCGACGGGCGGAACGGCAAAGGAACTGCGTTCAGCGGGGCTTTTGGTGAAAGACATCAGTGAACTCACAGGTTTCCCGGAGATGTTCGATGGGCGCGTGAAGACGCTGCATCCGCGCGTGCATGGCGGCCTGCTCTACATTCGCGGCAACGCCGAGCACGAGGCCGCGGTGAAGGCTCACGGCATCAAGCCCATCGATATGGTGGTCGTGAATCTCTACGGCTTCGAGAAAACCGCGGCAAAACCCGACGTCGCCTTCGGGCACTTGATCGAAAACATCGATATTGGCGGGCCGTCGATGGTGCGTTCGGCAGCCAAGAACTTTGAAGACGTGGCAATTGTGACGCGAGTGGCGGATTATCCAGCGCTGATCGAGGAGTTGAAGGCGAATGGCGGGGGACTGACCCGCGCAACGCGTTGGCGACTGGCCAAGCAAGCCTTTGCGCTCACTTCTGCGTACGACTCGGCGATTGCGAGTACGCTCGAAAAGATTGCCGATGCTCCCGCACCGGATGCTCCCGCGGCATTCGACGATGCAGCGCTGCCGGCAACACTGCGCGTCAACATGCCGCAGGCGCAGGCCCTGCGCTATGGCGAGAATCCCCACCAACGCGCCGCGCTCTACGCTGACGGCTCAGGCCTCGGCATTGCCGGCGCACATCAGCTCCAGGGCAAAGAGTTGAGCTTCAACAATCTCGTCGACCTTGATGCCTGTTGGGAGCTGGCGCAGGAGTTTGAAGAGCCGGCCTGCATCATTGTGAAGCACACCAATCCCTGCGGCGCGGCGACGGGCGAGACGATTCTCGAAGCCTACAAGAAGGCCCTCGAATGTGATCCGGTGTCGGCCTTCGGCGGCGTTATCGGCATCAATCGCGAGGTCGACGGCGAGGCGGCGGAAGAGATTGCGAAGTTGTTTGTCGAAGCCATTGCCGCGCCTGCGTTTTCTGCAGATGCGCGCGAGCGTTTTGCAACCAAGAAGAACCTGCGTATGGTGGAAGTGAAGGCTGCGCCGGCGCGTCCCGTGATCAAGCACGTTTCGGGAGGGCTGCTCGTGCAGGATGCCGACACCGGCCGCGTAACGGAGTCGGAGTTGAAGGTGGTAACGTGGCGTCCGCCGACAGCCGAAGAGCTGCGCAGTTTGCTTTTCGCGTGGCGCGTGTCGAAGCACGTAAAGTCGAACGCGATTGTGTATGCGCGCGACGGGCAGACGCTGGGCGTGGGAGCGGGTCAGATGAGCCGTGTAGATGCAGCCAAGTTCGGCGCGTTGAAGGCCGTGTTGCCGCTCAAGACTCAGGAGAGGGGCTGCGTGGCAGCGTCGGACGCATTCTTCCCCTTCCCCGACGGGCTTGAGGCAGTAGCCGCGGCCGGCGCGACAGCGGTGATCCAGCCCGGTGGCTCGGTGCGTGACGACGAGGTAATTGCCGCAGCCGATAAACTGGGCCTGGCCATGGTGTTTACAGGGATACGGCATTTCAGGCACTGAGAAGAGACTGTTCGATTTTGCGTCAGGCGGAAGCGCATGTTGAGCCTGCGCACAGCTCACAAGGGCAAGAACGGCGCAAACTGCGGCAAAATCGCGGATTCCGCCGTGCACTTGCGACTAATGGCGCGTAAAATCGTCTTAACAGTAGGCAGACTAGCCCGGCTGCCAGAGTGGTCGGCTGCCTGCGTCGCGTTTCGGCTCTTCGCGAGCGTAAATCACGTATTGCCGGCTTTCAGGAACGTGTGGAATTCCCTGCATGATGACAAAAATGACTGCATTTCCGACGCTTGGGCGCAAAATTGCCCCCGCCCTTTTGCTTTTGATCCCCGCGGCCGTTTGCGCGCAAAATGCTCCGGCGAACCCGCCAAAGACGCAGCAGCTGCCATCTACCGTTGCGCCAGCACAGGCAGCTCCCGCGAAGATGCCAACGGACGAACAAGAGACGAAACCAGGCGCGAATACCGCCAATCAGCCGTCGGCGACGAACGAACCAAATCGCGCTCTCGCGTACTATCACCTGGCGCTGGCCGGCGTGTATGAGGATGACGCGATCTCCGATGGTCGTTCCGACGAGGTGAACAAGGCCATTGAGGAGTACAAGTTGGCGCTCAACGCCGATCCAAACTCGACGGAGCTGGCCAACGACCTGGCCGATCTCTATTTCCGCGTGGGCCGCGTGCGCGACGCCGAGACGACGGCGCGGACGCTCCTGAAGAGTTCGCCCGACGATATCGATGCGCACAAGCTGCTGGGCCGCATCTACCTGCGCCAACTGGGTGAGGGCGAAAACGCCAGCGCGGGAGCCGCGGCTCCAAGCAATGTGATCGACGAGGCCATCGCGGAGTTCCAGAAGATTGTGGCGCTGCAGCCGAAGAGCGTGGAAGATCACATGGTGCTGGGGCAGCTTTACACCGTAAAGCACCAACCCGACAAGGCCGAAGCGGAGTTCAGAACCGCACAGGCGATCGAACCAGAATCGGAAGACGTTGTCTTGAACCTGGCGCGGCTCTACGCTGAGAGCGGCGACCTGCAACATGCCGTGAAGGCGATCGAAGCGGTTCCCGTGGACGGGCGCACGCCAAAGATGGAGTTTACTCTGGGCGCGTTATACGACCAGATGAAGCAGCCCAAGGACGCGATTGCAGCCTACAAGCGTGCCGAGGACATGGAGCCCGGCGATTTGCAGACCGTGGATGCGCTCGCGCAGGCGCTGCTCAGCGACAACCAGCTCGACGAGGCGCTGGCGCAGTATAAGAAGCTTGCCGAAGACAATACCGATGACGCCGAGCCGTTGATTCACATCGCCGAGATCGAGCGCCGCCAGGGTAAATATGAAGACGCGTTGGCTGTCATCCGCAAGGCGCGCAAGATCGATTCGAACTCGCTTGAAGCGGGATTCAACGAAGGGCTGTTGCTCGACATTCTGGGGCGGCTCGACGACGCCGTCCAGACCTACCAGCAGATGGTGGATGCGACCTCGCACGCCAACGGCGCCTACACCGAGGAAGAGAAAAACAATCGCAGCATCTTCTTGGAGCGGTTGGGAGCGGTGAGCCTGGAGGAGAACAAGATCGACCAGGCAATTGCCGCGTATCAGAAAATGATCGACCTGGGCGGCAGCATTGCCGTGCGCGGCTACCAGGGCGAAGTGGATGCTTATCGCGCCGCGCATGAGTTTGACAAGTCGCTCGACGTGGCCAAGAAGGCCGTGGCCGCCAATCCCAATGACCGCGATTTGAAACTGATGCTGGCCGGAGAACTGGCCGATCAGGGCCATCCCGATGAAGCGCTGACCATGGCGAGAAGTTTGCTCGACGGCGCTTCGCCCGAGGAGCAGCGCGGCGTCTGGTTCGCGATCGGGCAGACGAACGTGCGCCTGCGCCGCTGGAAGGACGCGGAAGACGCATTCGACAAGGGCGATCCGCTGGCCACAAAGAAGGAAGACCGCACGTATCTCTTCTTCCTGCGCGGCGAACTGGCCGAGCGGCAGAAACATTTCGATCAGGCCGAGCAGTATTTCAACCAGGCACTGGCTCTCGATCCCGAGAACACCATGACGCTCAACTACCTGGGGTACATGTGGGCCGACAAGGGAGAGAAGCTGCCCGAAGCGCTGAAGATGATTCGCAAGGCCGTCGATATCGAGCCGATGAATGGAGCGTATCTCGATTCACTGGGCTGGGTGTACTTCAAGATGGGCGAGTACGAGCTGGCCGAGGATAATCTGCGCCAGGCCGTGAACCGCGACCAGACCGATCCCACCGTGCATATGCACCTGGGCGATCTCTATGAGAAGACCGGGCGGATCCGGCTGGCGGCCGCGCAGTGGCAGCTGTCGATGGACGAATTTGCCAAGTCGTCGCCCGGCGACTTTGAGCCCGGCGACGTGGCCAAGGTGCAAAAGAAGCTGGAGAGCGCGCGGGTTAAGCTCGCCAAAGAAGAAGGCACACTGGGCCAGGCGAAGCCGGAGTAATTTGCGGTGCGGCACTTACGGGCTATAGCGAAACCAGAGTAACTGTAAACCAAGACCGCAGCGCTCAAATCGACGCGACCCCGGGGTCCCCAACGACAGGTCTTAGTCATTGGGGTGGGATCCCAAGAAGCAGCGACACTGCACAAGACTCAACAGGGCACATCTACTCTGGTTTCGCTCTAATGCCGCACCTTTCAGTTCAATCAATAACTTATTCCGAGGGTTCGCGAGCGAATCGCTGCGTAGCTACTGCGCGTGCGCAGCGGCTGCGGCCAGGTATACATCCACGTTGCTCTTATCCACGAGCGACGTACCGGTATCGATAAAGGCCGGGTATGGCGCAAAGGCGTCTGAACTATAGTCCTTGCCGAGCTGCGCCGCCGGATCGTGATAGATCTCGTCCAGTGCCTTGAGACCGATATAACCCATAGTGAAGGGCTTCTGCACGATCGTCGCCTCGATCGTTCCGTCCTTGATTCCGTTCAGCGTGTCGGGATTCACATCCCACGCCACCACGACGCGGCTCTTGTCGCTGGTGCGCTTGACAGCGTCGGCCACCATCTTGCCCGAAGCCGAATCGAGGCAGACAAAGGCATCGATCTTTTTGGGGCCGTCGAGAGCCAGCAGCTGCTGGGTGCGATCGAAGGCAGCGCTGGCGTCGCCCTTGATATCGACCACGTCGACGATGCTGATTCCGGGCCGGGTGCTGAAAACATCTTTGAAGCCTTTTAATCGTTCTTCCGTGTTGGGCTGGCCGGCGATGGTAAAGAAGACTACGTTACCCTTTCCACCCAGTTTCTCGATGATCCGCTGGCCGCCCAGACGCCCTGCCTCCAGATTGTTGGTGCCGATGAAGTAGAGCCTGCGGCTCCGCGCGGCATCGGAGTCGATGGTGATAACCGGAACGCCGGCACTGATCGCGTCATCGATCCCCTGTGTGAGCACGGAGGCGTCGGACACCGAGATCAGAATGCCTGCCGGTTTGGCCGCGATGGCATTCTTCAATTCCGTGAGCTCAGCCTGCGGATCGTAATTGTCTGGTCCGGCCACCTTGGCTGTCACCTGGTATTGTGCCGCCGCCTTCTTGAATCCCGCAACAGCCGTCTGCCAATAGTTGGCCGACATGTTCGAGCCAATCAGGTAGTACACCTCTTTGAGCGAGTGCCTTGCCTCGCACCCTGGGATCAATGCCGCCGCAAGCGCCGCGAGCGCCAGCGCTATTCCTTTGCCTGGTTTCATGGTTTCCTCCCCTTCGGCGAGATGTTTCGCCGCCCCCGGCGCCAGCCATGCCGCGCATTCGCCGGCCCTTCAAAAAGTCCTGTAGGATGGTGCTCCCTTGAACCCGGCATTGTCCATCCTGCTGTGCACAGGCACTTATAACAGCTGCGGATTGCGTGGCCGTATGACATAGGACACAAAGATGCATTCTCAGCACCCATGTGTCCCCTTTTGCACCCACCTGTCCCCTTTTGCGATATAACCAGACCAGAGCTAATGACTGCGCTCCAAAACGAATCTCTGGTGCCGCTGCCGTCTGGCATTGCCGTAAGCGGCCGGGCCGGCAGTGAGTTGACGCGCCGCGCTCACGCGGAGCCGCCGCACGCCTACCGCACTCCTTTCGCTCGCGACGCCGCGCGGGTTCTGCATGCGCGCGCCTTTCGCCGCCTGGCCGGGAAGACGCAGGTTTTTACCCGCTTGCCCGCCGAGGAACTTTCCGACCACTTTCGCAGCCGCCTCACACACACTCTCGAAGTGACGCAGATTTCGCGCACCGTAGCGGTGACGCTGGGATTGAATGCGCAACTGGCTGAAGCGCTGGCGCTGGCACACGATATCGGGCATCCGCCCTTCGGACATGCCGGCGAACGGGCTCTCGACCGCGCCCTCCGCGGCCACGGCCTCAGCTTCGACCACAACCTTCATGCGCTGCGCATCGTCACCTGGTTTGAGGAGCGCTATCCTGCATTTCGCGGGCTCAATCTTACGCTCGCCGTCCGCGAAGGCATTGTGAAACACTCGCGCGATTACTCCGCTGCGGAACATCCCGAGCTCGCGGAGTATTTTCTTGACCAACTTCCGCCGCTCGAGGCGCAGTTGATCGACCTGACCGACGAGATTGCCTATTTGACCGCGGATCTCGACGACGGGCTGGACTCGGGCGTTATTGCGCTCGACCAGGTGCGTGAAGCCGTGCCTCTGTTCCGGGAATTTCACGATGCTGCGCTCGCTGGTTTTCCCCATGCCGCGCCCAAGGTCGTGACTTATGAAGCGCTGCGGCGCGTGCTGAACGTGTTTGTAACGGATCTGATTGAGCAAGCGCGCGCACGCGTCGATGCGCTGGGCGCGACGACGCTCGAAGAAATCCGGCGCGCGCCCCAGCGGCTGGCCGCGCTCAGTGCGGAGATGGACGCCGCGCGCGCGACCGCCAAGAGTTTTCTCTACGCGAATCTGTACAACTCACCCGGCCAGGAGCACGTACACGCGCAGGGAGAAAAAGTGGTGGCGGAGCTCTTCGATTTCCTGATGGCCGAGCCGCGATCGATGCCCGAAGACCACCAGGCGCAGATTCCCACTGAGGGCCTGGCGCGCACCGTAGCCGACTACATTGCCGGCATGACCGACAGCTACATTGTGCAGTTATGGGAGCGGTGCGGGGGCAGGTAGAGGCGGCGGGTATGGCGCCTATTTTGCGGGAAGAAATTCGATGCGTGCGAGATCGTCGACGGCTTTGAATCCATAATCGGCGGTCAGTAGTACATGATCGGGCGAGTCTATCGCGAGTTCGAGAGCGAAGGCGTCGGCGTATGCAATGTTGCGGTCGACCTTGAGTGCGGCGGCATGAACCGCACGATCTGCCGTAGCAGAAACGATCGTTGCTTCGCTGGGTAGCAGGCTGTCCAGGAATCGAATTTCATCCGCTTCCCCGAAGCGCTTGCGTAGTTTTCCTGCAATCTCGCCCCACTGGAGCGCGGAAATCGTCAGGTACGCCTTCCGGCTTGCGCACACGCTCAAGACCTCTTCGACGCGGTCCGCGCCTGCTCCGTCGTCGAAGTACCGTAGCACCGCTGAAGAGTCCAGAACGTAGGTGATCATCGAACCACCTACCAACCCTCTTCTCTCAGCTCCCGCTCGCGCTCCTGGCGTCGGTCTTCAAGCAATTCATTGCACAATGAGGGTCCACCCGCCGTGATTCCGCGCAATTTCCTTATAGTTGCAAGCTTCGCCGTCAATGTCTCTGGCCTAAGAATGACTTCCGACCCTTCCCTGCGTATCGCGATGCGCGTTCCCGGTTCAATGCCCAACTCCTCGCGGATGGTCGCCGGAATAACAAATTGGCCCCTCGTGCTGACGATTGCATAAATCTGCTCCATGGCTTACATATTAGCACGAGTAAGATGAAAATTAAAAGTAAGCCCGCACGAGAAGTAAGAATATTTCGCGTCATCTTACTTTAGATGATTCGTCTTACTGCACCGTCCCCTGCGGCCGTATGCGCCGCAGATCCAGCGCGCATTGCACGGCGTTTTGCGCGTTGAGGCGCAGGTTGTCCGCCGCGGCCCAGAGCCAGAGCCGCGCTGCCTGGCTGGAGTTGCGGCCCAGCGGCTCCGTGCGCAGCCGCACCTGGACTTCGTTCTGTCCCGTGGCCGACAGATTCGAAGGCGCATCCGTGTCTTCGAGGATCAGCTCGATATGCTCGCCGGTAAGCGCTTCTTCAAGGGTCACTGTCTCTACAGGGCGCTCCAGTTCGACTGCAACGGAAAACGTGAGTCCGTGGAAGACTGGCGCGTGGATGACCTGCACGGCGAGCGCGGGGCCGCGCCCGCCGGTGAGCGCCTCGTAGTGGCGACGGATGCGATCTTCCATGCGCGCCAAACTGACCTGAGCATCTTCGCCCATGCCGCCAAGCAGATTAAACGCGGCCTGCGCGTCATACACGGCGCGGGGCAGCGACTGGAAGTTGAGCAGGTTCACTGTCTGCTGATGCAGCTCGTCCATAGCGGCGCGGCCGAACTCGCTGGACGGCTCAAGGACCGTGGCCGCGATAAAGCGGATGGGCGCGGCCTGTTGCAGCCGCTCGATCAGGAGGGCGAGCGCGATGACGGCGGGATGCGCGGGAACGATGGCCGGCGTGAAGAGGTCGACGGCGGCGGCTTCAGTGCCCAGCCAGGGAGCGCGGATCAGGACACCGGCCTCCTCATCCAGGACGCCTGAGAGATCGAGGACCGTGGAGCCGGCACGAAGGGCCTGCTGCCAGTAACGGCGCGTGAGGTTCTCTGAGCCGCAAAAGAAGGTGAAATCCGCGCGAGTGAAAGCTTCGGAGCTAACCGCCTGGATGAAGGTGACCTCGTCACCCACCTGCTCCAGTTGGCCCTGGCCTTCTTGTTCATCCAGGAGGGAAAAGTTGGATTCGGCAAGCGGAGAATCAGAGAAAACGTCCTTCAACTCCCGGCTGAGCAGGCTTGATGCGCCGGCGATGACAATTTTGTACACAGGCATCCTCAAAAACAGCGAGCTAGCAAATCAGTTCCGCACCAGTGTTGCAGACCCGCATTGGGTGAAACAAGCGTCCTTGTTTGCCAGTTGGCGCCGCTTTGCGACATCGCGGGTTTGCGAGTTCGCCCGATGGTTCTCTTCGGCGTTGCGTCATTCCTGCCGATGGCCCAAATACAAGACGAAATCTAGTCCGAAAAGCGAGGCCCGAGCGATTCCGGATCTGCCGTGGCGCTTGTCGCCGGTGCAGTCGCTGGACCACGGCGCCGGCGGCGCTGCCAACTGTAGACCGCGCGCGCCCAGATCCCCGAGAACATATAGGCCAGCGCGGCCGCAAACAGGGTGTAATTGGAAAACCGGATCATGATGTAAGTAACCACAGCCAACAGCAGCAGCAACCGGAAAGGATGGCTGCGAGAGAAGTTAATCTCCTTCGCAGACCAGAAGCGCCAAGTACTGACCATCAGGTAAGCGGTGAGGCCGACCAGTATGAGCCATGGAACGGCAACAAACCACTCTCTCACGGGATAGGCGTAGAAGAAATGAACAGTAGCGGCCAGCAAGCCGGCGGCCGCGGGAATCGGCATGCCCACGAAGTATTTGCGATCGGGCCGGCCGGGGTTGCGCGGCTGCGGGTCGTGGCTGATGTTGAAGCGTGCCAGCCGCGAGGCTCCGCCGAGAAGAAAGAGAAAACAGATGAAAGCTCCGGCCTGCAGCAGGTGCTGCCGCAACTGCGCATTCATCGAGTCGGGCAGGAAGTGAAATCCCCAGACGAAGGCCAAAATGCTGGGCGCCATGCCGAAGGTAATCACGTCGGCCAGAGAATCCAGCTCCCTGCCAAAATCGCTCGTGGTATTGGTCATGCGCGCAATGCGCCCGTCAAGTGCGTCGAAGGGGATAGCGAAAAGAATGGCGATCGCGGCCCAGTCGAGATGCATTTGGGCGTCGCCGCTGATGGCGTCGATGGTCTGAATGATGGAAAAGTAGCCAGCGGCAATGTTGCCGGCAGTGAACAGCGACGGCAACAGGAACATGCCGCGGCGCAGACGGGGATGCGGATTAGACCGTATTTGCGCCAGATCGAAGTGGCTCATGCGCACTCTCCCGAAGGCAGGTTCGGGGTCCCCGCCGGCACTCGGGGTCCCCGGAAAGCGCTCTCTGCTTCCTGGGGTGAAGGCTGGTCTTCGCCGGTGGGGTGTGAGACGGAAGCGAGTACGCTGGCGCCGCCCTTCACTCGTTCTCCCACTTTGACCCGCAACTCGGCGTTAGCCGGCAGCACAACATCGACCCGCGAGCCAAATTTGATGAGGCCCACGCGCTCCCCACGCTCGACGGTCTGGCCTTCGGTGCAACGACAGACGATGCGCCGCGCCAAGAGTCCCGCGATCTGCTTGAAGGTGATTTCGAAGCCCGCATCCTCGCCCTGTCCGCGTAAGGTGACGACGCTTTGTTCGTTGCGCTCGGCCGAGTCTGGATTCATAGCGTTCAGAAACTTGCCCTTCTGGTAATTGACGCGGCTCACCGTGCCGGCAATGGGCGCGCGGTTCACGTGCACATCGAAAACACTCAGGAAGATGCTGATGCGCTGGCGCGGGCCCTCGGGAGTGTTAATTGATGCGGTTTCAGTGACCAGGCCGTCGCCCGGGGACACGATCAAACCTTTGCCGAGAGGAATGGCGCGTTGAGGATCACGAAAAAACCAGAGGAAGAAGGCCGCCAGAAGCAGCGGAACCGAGCTCAGCCAGAAGCTTCCGGTGAATATGGCACAGAAAGCTGCCACGAGCAGCAAGACGAGTGCGTAAATGTAACCATCGCGAACCATTGTCCCCAACGATTATACGGTGCTTCCAAGCAGTGGCAGCGCTGGCCGGGCGCCGCGGGGGACACACTGCGCAATGGAACACCGCCGGGGCGTTCCGATGGGCAATTGACTGCGAAAATCCCTAACCTTGCGATCAGACTTGCGATCTAGGCGACAACCGGCACACGCCGTTCGAGCGCAAAGATCAGGTCCTTGGCATGCAGCTTGAGTTTCTTGAGTCGCACTTCCTCGAGCTGCTCGTCTTCGCTGAGATAGGGCTTTTGCAGCAATTCTTCCAAACGCTGGGCGTAGCGGCTATGTTCGGCATGTAGGCGATCAAGCTCGTCGCTCAGCGCGGAAATCTGGATTTCGTCCATCAAGCACCTCCATTGGTGATTCAGTCTGGATTATCAGCCGAGAGCACCAATTTTATTAGAACATTTACATATATCGCCACCGTAGCAGAATTCGCAAGCCACAAAATCGCCGAAGGTAATGGAAGCCTGTGGATTTCAGAGCCGCAATGGGCGGGGCAGCGACCATGCCGGGCTGAGGATAGACGGCTGGCGAGGAGGCATTGCGGCCTTTCCGGCTTAGCCGAGGGGTAGGTGCATCAAGACCGCATCCTCTATGGGATCTGCATAGTAGCCCGGCCGCATGCCGATTTGGGTAAAGCCCAGCAGCCTGTAAAGAGTCAGCGCCGGCCGGTTCGAGGCCCTCACCTCAAGGAGAATTTCGCGGGTGCCCGCAGCCTGGAGTTCGGCCGCCAGGGCGTGAAAAAGAAATTGGCCGATACCTTGCCGCTGGCTTGCAGGAGCCACGGCGATGGTCTCAAGCTCGGCCTCCGGGGGTAGAAGGTTGGCGACGGCGAAGCCTCGGACGGGGCCCGATTGGGGGTCAGTGGCGACCAGGGCGATGCGGCGCGGGGTGGATTCCGGGTCAATTTGCGAATTCAGGGCGTTCAGGTAGGCCGACTGCGGCCAATGGGGCGCTTCGGGAAAGCCTTCTGCGATGGCCTGCACTTGGGCGAGGTCAGTAGCGGCCATGGGTCGGATCTCGATCCCAGTCTTCACGATCTTAGCCTTCACGCGCCCTTCGCTTCCGCCGCGGCGGCCTGGGCGAAGACATCGGCGCCAAAGATCTCGGCGTCGGAGCGGCGCAGGTAGTGACCATCGAGCAGCGCTAGGTCAACGACAGCGCCAGCGATGAGCCGCGCCTCGCCGGGACGAAGCGCGTCGGAGGCGAGAGGCGGCGCCGTGCGGACGAGCTGGGTTTGCGGCCAGACGCGGGCAAGCACGGCTGCGGCTCCCTCGTCACATACGGCGACGCGCGCGGGCACGGGATCGATGGCGGCGAGTTCCTCTGGACCGGCCAGGAGCTCGACTGGCGCCGAGCCCGTGCGTTCGAGACGAAGAAAGACTTCGCCGCGATGGGCGTCAAGCGCGGCCGAGGGGACACTGGATTTGCGGGAGAGGATTTCGAGGCGAGTGATGGCAACCACGGGAATCTCTGCGCCCTGAGCAAGGCCCTTGGCAGCGCTCACGCCTACACGCACGCCGGTAAAGCTTCCGGGGCCGTTCACGACGACGATGCCACCAAGGCTGCCCAGTTCGAGGCCTGCCGAGCGCAGCAACTCAGCAATTGCGGAGACCAACGTAGCTGAGTAGGTTCGCCCGGCCAGCTCGGTTTGCCCGAGGACTTCGAGATCGCGGCCGGGAATCCGCCCCAGGGCCACCGAGCCCGAAGGCCCGCAGGTGTCGATTGCGAGCAATACGGGCGCGAGCAGGAGCGGAAAGTCAGGCATGGTTCGTCAGACTGCCTTGAGCGCTTGGTCGAGATCGGCGATCAGGTCTTCTTTGTCCTCGACGCCGATGGAGAGGCGGACGCGGCCCTCGTTGATCCCCATCTTCTGGCGCACTTCTTCGCTGACGGAGCCGTGCGTGGTGGTGGCAGAGTGCGACGCCAGCGATTCCACGCCGCCCAGCGATTCGGCGCTGAGGAAGATCTTGATCGCCTTAAGGAACCGCCCTGCTTCCTCGCGCGACTTGAGCTCAAAGCTCATCATGGAGCCAAAGCCCTTCTGCTGTTTCACCGCCAAGTCGTATTGCGGATGGCTCTTGAGGCCCGGATAAGCGAGCTTGCTCACCTTGGGGTGCGTCGACAGGAACTCCGCTACTGCGCGGCCGTTTTCCTCGTGCTGCCGAATGCGCAGAGGCAGCGTCTTGATGCCGCGCAGCACCAGGAAACACTCGAAGGGCGACATCACGCCGCCGGCCGCTTTCTGGACGAGCAGAAAGCGCTCCTTGTGCTCGGGCTTGGAGCCGATGAGTGCGCCGCCGAGTCCGTCGGAGTGGCCGTTCAAATACTTCGTTGTCGAGTGCATCACGATATCGGCGCCCAGGGCCAGCGGGCTCTGCAGCGCCGGCGATAGAAACGTGTTGTCGACGCTGACTTCGACGCCATGCGCGTGGGCGATCTTCGCCACGCCTGCAATGTCGGTGAGCACCATGAGCGGATTGCTCGGCGTCTCGATGTGCACGAGCTTGGTATTCGGCTTCATGGCCGCTTCCACTGCCTTGAGGTCACTGGTATCGACGTACTCGATCTGGATGCCATAGCCCGAAACAATTTGATCGAATAAGCGGACGGTACCGGCGTAGACGTCTCTCGAGCAGACAACATGGTCGCCCGCGCGCAGCATGGCCACAAGCGCGGAGATGGCCGCCATACCGGTGGTAAAAGCATGACCGCTGGTGCCGCCTTCGAGCGCGGCCAGCGCCGCCTCCAGGCGGTCGCGGGTCGGGTTGCCCGCGCGCGAGTAGTCCCAGCCGCGGTCCGTGCCGATGCCAGTGAGTTCAAAGGTCGAGGAAAGGTAAACGGGCACGTTCACTGCGCCCGTCAGCGGGTCAGGGTGCTGCCCGGCGTGGACGGCAAGAGTTGAGTACTTGTATGGGGACATGGTCTTAGCTTCTAGCTGCTAGCTCCTAGCTTTTAGCTTATCGTGGCGAACATGGAAGCAGCCCAGCGGTTTTCTTTGAGCGGCGATTTGCGCGGCGTCAAATGCAGTTAAGACAATCAGGTTGCGATTTGAAGCTGAATTGTGAGCTCAGCGCTGGCACCAGGTTTCAACTGAACGATCATACGCATCGGATCGAACCCGTTCCTGCTCACCCGCAAATAATTAGTCGTACCGGCGTTGCTTCTGCGAAACGCAAAACGGCCGTTTTCATCGGTCCATACGGATTTCCGAACCCGCTTAAACGTTGGGTCGCAGTCCTCGATCAGAACTCCCATAACACTTGCCCCTGAAGGATCGAGAGCAACACCCGTCAGTTTTTGCGCCTGGAATGGATGATCGAAGGTAATCAACACGAGTTGCGCTTGCGAATGTGGCGAAACTGCGAGCAACAGAAAGGAAAGCCCAAACGCTCGTGCGAGTCGCCACGGTTTCCATCTCAGTTCCATAAAACACCTCCCAGGTGGTCATCCTGAGCACAAAATTGAACGGTCATCCTGACCGATCGGCAGGTTTGTGCTCAGCATGACGGTGTAGTTTTGAGCGAGGTCGCAAAGGGAATCTCTACGCATCGGTCATCTATTTCGGCGCCTTCTCGGCCTGGTTGACCGGCCGCACTGCCGGGAAGTAGCCGGTGCGGGTGCGCACCGTAAGCTTGCCCGCCCCCTTCGACTCGGCGGTCACCTCCACTTTGCGGAATCCCGTGACCGAGGTGGGCCTGGTGGAGTGGTAGCCGATGGTGTACTGGCTGCGAATGTCGCGCGCCACCTCGGCGGCAATCTCGTCGACCTGCTCGATGGACTTGGGGAAGAATGCGAGCCCCCCGGTTTCCTGGGAGAGCATCTCGAGAGCGCGTCGCGCGTGGCGTACTTCGGCGCGATCCATCTCGTCGCCGAAGAGCAATCCGATGGAATAGATCACCGGCCCGGAGAGTTGCTGCACGCGGCGGATGGTCTGCTCCAGGTCCAGAGTCGATGCGTTGTCGTCGCCGTCCGTGATGATGACCAGCACCTGCTTGGGCCGCTTGGCGTCGGCGGCAAGCTTGTCGGCCGAAGCCGCCACTGCGTCGTAGAGCGCGGTGCCGCCGCGGGAGTCGATGTGCGAGAGCCCGTCGCGAAGTTTCCTGATGTCGGAGGTGAATTCGCAGTCGATGAAGGCTTCGTCGGAGAAGTTGACAACGAAGGCCTCGTCCTGCGGATTCGAAGCCTCGATCAAATCGAGAGCCGACTTATTCACGGAGGGGCGCTTGCGATACATCGACCCGGAGTTGTCAACCACCAGGCCCAGCGACACAGGAAGATCGGTGTGCTGAAAGCTGATGATGTTCTGCTTGACGCCGTCTTCGTAGACCTGGAAATCATCCTTGGTCAGGTTCTCGACCAACTGGGTACCGTTGAGCACAGTGGCGTTGAGCACCACCTCTTCCACGTTGGTGTGCAGCAGGTAGCCCTCGCCCTCCTTACGAATGGTTCCAGCGGGCGACGCTGGGGTCACCGCGTCGGGTGAGCGCACCGGATCGGTATCCTGCGTGAGCGCCGGAGACTTTGCGGCCGGGGGCGCGCCAGCCGGCCCCTGGGCCTGCTGGGCCGGGAGCAAAAGACCCGATACGATGAAAAGCGCGGCTAAGACCGCGTTACTGCAATGGCGCATAGTACCCGGTGCGTGCATAAACGGTTAGCGGAGGCAGTCCTGGTGGAGGATTTACCTTCACCTTCACTTTACGCCACTTGCCATCGCGGGTCCGGTCTTTGGGCTTATAGCCGATCACATATTGGTTGCGCAGCTCGGTAGAGATCTTCTCGGCGATATCGCTCATTTCGTCCACGTCGTCGACACGGAACATGCGCCCGCCGGTGGCGGAGCTGATGTCGTCGAGCAGTTGCGGGCCGGTGCGCTCCTCTGGAGTGGGCGCGTAGGGATCGAAGATGCCGATGGAATAAATCTCCACGTCGGCCTCGCGCACTTCTGCCCGCACCTCGCCTTCGGTGTAGCGCGAACGGTTATCGCCGCCATCGGAGACTACCAGCAGCGCCTTGCGCTCGTGGTGGGCGTCTTTCATTTTGGCCAGGCCGTAGTAGATGGCGTCGAGAAGCGCCGTGCGACGCTCGGCGTGGACCGTGGCTAGCCGCGCCTGAATCTGTTCGACGGAGCTGGTGAAGTCCTCAATCAGCTCCGGCCGGTCGTTGAAACCGATGACGAAGAACTCATCCTGCGGATTGGCGGTTTTGATGAACTGCAGAATCGACTCCCGCGCGCGGACGAGCTTGGAGGTCATAGAACCTGAGAGGTCGAAGATAATGCCGATCGAGACCGGTGCATCTTCGCAGGCAAAGCTCGAAACGGTTTGCTCCCCGCTGTTCTCGAAGACCTGGAAATCTTCTTTTTCGAGACCCGTGACGAGCCGGTTCAACGGGTCGGTAACGGTAATCGGGACCAGCACCATATCCACGTTCGAGCGGATGAACGAGCCGGGATGAATGCGCAGCGCGGCAGGACCGGATTCGGGGCCTGTTTCAGCACCTTTGGGCTCAGCGGCAGGAGCAGACGAACTACCCGGCGGCTCCACGTGGACTTTGTTGAGCTGATCTTCCTGGGCCCAGATCCGCGCCGCACACAAAACCGCAAGCAGCGCCCAGAAACCGACCTGGCGGCAAGCCTGGGCAAGCTTGCCGTCTCCGTTGTGGCTAACCCGCTTTTGGGGAAGCGTCTTCATGCGGCACCATGAGCGATTGAAGGCGATATTACCACTATCGGCACACCTCTGCTGTCAGCGGATTGTCAAGCCGATACCCTGCACTTCAACATGCGCGAACGCCGGCCGCTCGCGGCGCTGGGATACAATCAAGCCTGAACACCCCGTGATTTCACCGCCCGCAACGGCGGACCGGGAACAAATTCCACCTTTTCTACGGCGGAGCACGACCTTCCTCATGGCTCGCATTTATCCTTTTCGCGCCTGGCGCTACAATCCTTCCGTGGTCCGGCTGGACGACGTGGTCACCCAGCCCTACGACAAGATCACACCGGCCATGCAACAGGCCTACTATCAGCGCAGCCCGTACAATCTTGTCCGGATCATCCTCGGCCTGCCTGAATTGTTTGACGCCGAGCGGGGCGAAAACGTCTATATGCGTGCGGCGCGGGATTTCGGCGCCTGGCGCGAGCAGGGCGTGCTGGCGCAGGAGCACGAACCGTGCGTTTTTGCCTATGCGCAACGCTTCCGGGTTCCCGGAAGCGGCGTGATGAAGGAGCGGCGCGGATTTATCGCTCTCGGTAAACTGCAGGAGTACGCGGAAAACGTGGTGTTCCGTCACGAACAGACGCTCTCCAAGCCCAAAAATGACCGCTTGAACCTGCTGAAGGCCACGCAGGCACACTTCGGCCAGATTTTCATGCTCTACTCCGACCCCTCGGGCAGCGTAGAGAAGATTCTCTACGACGGCAACGAAAACGCCGACGCCGAAGTGACCGATGAGTACGGGGTGGTGCATCGCCTATGGCGCGTGAACAATCCCTCGACCATCCGCCTGTTGACCACGGCCATGGCCGACAAAAAGCTGATCATCGCCGACGGGCACCATCGTTACGAAACTGCGCTGAATTACGCGAAGGAGCACGGGAATGCCGCAGCGGCGCAGACGGAGTTGAGTGCGACCGGCCTGCCGCAGCCGCCCTATCCGGAAGCCGCGGTGATGATGACCTTCGTAAACATGGATTCGGACGGGTTGGTGATTCTGCCCACGCATCGCGTGGTGCACAGCCTCGCGGCTTTTGATCCAGCGACATTTCGCGCGAAGGCCGAAGAATTTTTCAACGTTGAAGCGCTGGCGTCGGGCGATGCGCAAAGCTACCTGGGCACTTTGACCGCACAAAGCGGGACGGCGTTTGTGGCCGTCACGCGCGGCGGCGACTTTTTGCTACGGGCCAAACCGGAAGCCATGGCAAAGGCGCTCGCCGATGTGCCGGAGCGGCAGCGGCAACTCGATCTGGCTCAGTTGCACACGATCGTTCTCGACCGGCTGCTTGGCCTGGACGCCGAAAAGGTGCGCGAGCAGACGAATCTCCGCTACCTGAGGGATGCGGGCGAAGCTGTTGAACAGGTGCGCAAAGGCGAAGCCGACGTGACCTTCCTGACCAACCCCGTAACCATGGAGCAGCTGCGCGAAGTGGCCTTTGCGGGCGAGGTGATGCCGCAAAAATCTACCGACTTTTTCCCAAAACTGCTGAGCGGCTTGACGATTTATGCATTGGGATGAGGTTTTGGGCCGCGAGGTAACGAAAGCTGGCGCAAACGTCTTATCAACGCCGCGAGCGATAGGCGGAAAGATGCAAGGAATGAACCATCCCCGCAGACTTTCTGGATCGCTTACCGCCCTCCTCGCACTTTTCATGTGCTTCCCTGCCCTTGCGCAGGCTCCTCCAGCCCCGCCCGCGCCCGGCGGCGTAGCGCATTTTGTCGTGGTGCTAGATGCGGCCCACGGCGGCGACGACCCTGGCGCGCGGCTCGGGAACCAAGCCGAAAAGGACTTAACGTTGGCGCTCAGCGTGAAGCTGCGTTCGCTGCTCATGGCACGCGGCATTGCCGTGGTGACGACACGCGAGTCGGACGCGGCCGTTGTTGCTGACCGGCGCGCAGAGATGGCCAACCGCGCCAACGCCGCGGCCTGCCTGAATCTGCATGCGGCACTGGCAAGCCCGAACAACGGGCCCGCCGTGCATCTATTTCTTTCTTCCCTTCCCGCCGCGAAGGATGTGCGCTTCGTGCCGTGGCGGAAGGCGCAGTCGACATGGATCGTGCGCAGCACGGCGCTGGCCGGCGCACTGAATTCGGCGCTGACGCAAGCCGGCGTCACGGTGACGCTGGGTCGCACTGCGCTGCCCGCGATCGATAGTATGACCTGCCCTGCCGTCGCGGTCGAGATTGCGCCGCAGCGCCGAACAGACGCGGCGGGCGCGGACGATGCGGATTTCGAGGCAAAAGTGGCGCAGGCATTGGCAGCTGCGTTGGTGGAGTGGCGATCCGATACGTTGGGGGAGCGACAGCCATGATTCCTCGTCACCAGACTGTTCTCTTCGTGATTTTGCTCCTGACCGCGGTGACGATGGGCGGCGTGTTGTGGAACCAACTGCGGCGCGCGCACGAGCGGCTGTTGCTCGGCGAAGTTGCAGCACCAACGCAGGCGCCGCAGGTGGCTCCCGTGGAGCAGGCCACTCTGATGGTGGCTAGCGATGCGGACAACTCCGTCGCGCCGCGCATACTAACCCTTCCATTGCCGCAGAATCCCGAAGCCCGCGCCCGCGCGGTGTTGGGCAAGCTGTTCGACCTCGATGCCGCACCCGACGCCACACACCCGGTTCCCGGCGGCATCAGCTCCATCGCACAAGTATTTCTTGTGCCCATCACCGGTGGGAAGACCTCGACCACATCACCGCAGTTGGCTGTGGTGAATCTGACCAGCGCGTTTGTAGCCGGTCATCCCTCAGGACTCGAAACCGAGACGCTCACCGTTCTTTCCATTTGCGCTACGCTCAATGCCAACATGCCGCGCGTGAGGGAGGTGCGATTCCTGGTGGACGGCCAGCCGCGCGCCACATTGGCCGGCCACGCTGACCTGACGCGCACCTATCCTGCCGCCCAGCCTCCGCTAACCGAGGTAGTTCACCCGTGACCGCCGCCTCAAGCTCAATGACAACTCCCACCATCGGCGTCTTCGATTCCGGCTTCGGCGGACTGACAGTGCTCCGTGCGCTCATCGAGCGGTTGCCGCGCGCCCGCTTCGCGTTTCTCGGGGACACGGCGCGTCTGCCCTACGGCTCGAAATCGCGGCGCACCATCGCGCGTTACGCGGCCCAGAGCGCGCAATTCCTAGTACGCGAACAGGGCGCGGAATTCCTGGTGATCGCCTGCAATACGGCGAGCGCACTGGCTCTCGACGCCATTCAGGATGCGGTGCCGGTTCCGGTGCTGGGCGTGATCGAGCCAGGGGCCACTGCCGCGCGCCAGGCTTCCACCACGGGCGATGTGCTGGTGATCGCCACGGAAGCCACGGTGCATAGCCATGCCTACGCAGCCGCCTGCCAGGCGCGTGGATTGCGCGCACTCGAGAAGGCCTGCCCATTGCTCGTTCCGCTGGTCGAGGAGGGTTGGACGAACCATCCTGTGACCTCCGAGATCATTGAAATCTATCTGACCGAGTTGCGATCCGAAGCCACGGCCCACGGCCTGAGGCCGGACACACTGGTTCTCGGCTGCACGCATTATCCGCTGCTGCGGCCCTTGATTGAGCGTGCGGTGCGGCCGGGCGTCAAAGTAATCGATTCGGCCGAGGCCGCGGCGCAAGCGGCTGTCGAGCTTTGCAATGGACGGGTGACGCCGGCGGTTACGGGCGCAAGGGTTGAGACCGAGGTGCGTTGTTTCGCCACCGATTCCGTGGAAAAATTCGAGCGTCTCGGCTCGCGATTCCTGAATCGGCCCGTGGGCCATGTGGAGTTGATCGACTTGGGCGGGTGAGGCTGGAAGGCTAACAGGTGCCCCATCCTTTTCCGCGACCGCGCAAGCACACGCCAAAATGATGGGAGAACCGCGAAAATCGCTCTGATATTCTGACAATTGGCGGCGGCTCCGCCGTTTTCCCCTTTTGGACTAAACTCTCGGAGGAACTCTCATCGCATGATTAACCTGGCGGGCAAGACAGCCGTCGTCTTCGGGCTGGCCAACAAGCGATCGATCGCCTGGGGCATCGCCCAAAAACTTCACGAGGCTGGCGCCACACTGGCCATCTGTTACCAGAACGAGCGTATGAAGGCCGAGGCCGAGGACCTGATCAATGAGCTCGGGGACTCGAGCGGCTTCCAGTGCGACGTGTCCAACGACCAGGAAATCCAAACCCTGTTTGCGGCGCTCAAGGAAAAGTACGCCAAGATCGACATCCTGGTGCACGCCATTGCCTATGCGCCTGCCGAGGACCTGAAGGGCGAGTTCATCAACACCAGCCGCGAAGGCTTCCGCATCGCCCACGACGTGAGCGTCTTCTCGCTCATTGCGGTAAGCCGCGGCGCGTTGCCGCTGATGACGGAAGGCGGCAGCATCATCACATTGACCTACTACGCCGCAGAAAAAGTGGTGCCGCATTACAACGTGATGGCATTGGCCAAGGCGTCACTTGAATCAGCGGTGCGCTACCTGGCCTATGAGCTGGGACCGAAAAACATCCGCGTGAACGCCATCTCGGCCGGGCCCATCAAGACGCTGGCCGCCCGCGGCGTGGGCGCGCTGGGCGACATGCTCAAGTCGCATGCCGAGCGAGCGCCGCTGCACCGCAACGTGGACCAGAGCGAAGTGGGCGGCACGGCGCTTTACCTCGCGAGCGACCTCGCGAGCGCCGTGACGGGCGAAACGATCTATGTGGATTGCGGCTACAACATCATGGGGTTCTGAGCGAAATGGAGTTCTGAGCGAGGGCAAAGCTTCTTGCCGTGGATGGAGAGCGCTCGCCCACTGGCAATCACGCCGTGGGCAGAAGGCTTAATTCATCGAGAGCGACGCCGCCCCGTTTATCCGCATGAGATTGTTCGGGGTCTGGGCGCGCGGAGACGCGATTGCGCCCGCGCCGCTTGGCTGCATACATGGCGCCATCGGCGCGCCGCATCATTTCCTCCCAGTTGCACGTGGGATTGAACTGCGCAACGCCGGCACAGACTGTCATCCTGATCGGATCGCCTTCAAAGGGCACTTCTAATTCGGCCACGGTCTGGCGCACGCGCTCGGCAAGGGCGAGCGCCTCCGGCCCCGAGGTATCGACGAGCAGAATCGCAAATTCCTCGCCACCCGTGCGCGCCAGCGAGTCCTGCAGGCGCAACATACCGTTGAGGCAGCGCACCAGGGCCTGCAAAGCACAATCGCCCGCGGCATGTCCGCGCGTGTCGTTCAAGTGCTTGAAGTGGTCGATGTCGAGCTCGATCATGCTGAGCGCGTTGCCGTAGCGGAGGCTGCGCGCGCTCTCGCGCAACGCCACTTCCTCCAGCGATCGGCGATTCAGCGCTTCGGTCAGCGGATCGGTGTGCGCGCGGCGGTCGAGTTCCCATTGCAATTCAGTTACCAGGAACCACATTTCGCACATGGCCATGCAGGTGGCGAGAAATGCCGCCGCAACCAGCGAATAGAGCCAGGCGGTATCGGTCTGTGCTTGGACCGCCTGCCCAGGGCGTATATAACGCAGATTCGTGAGAACCGCGCGGTAAGCGGCCACACCGCCCTGCGCGCAAACAATCGCGATCGCGACGCGCGATACGGAGGCAAAAAGTCCCCTCTGGTGTTTCCACAATTTCCATGCCGATAATCCGCACAACGTGACAATCGTGAGGTTGATCACGTTGCCGGTATACGGAATTTTCGCGAGAAAAGTGACAGTGTTCGATGCTAAAACCGCGCCAATCGGAATCCAGAGGCGCTCTTGCCGGAAGGGTTTGCGTGCGACGAACCAATGGAACCCCATCCATTGCATGGCGAAGGAAACCAGGTAAAGTTCGGTGGGGACGACGCTAATCCAGGTGTGCCGGGTTTTGACTTCCAAACCTTGCAGGACCAGCTTGACCAGCCCCACAACTTGCGCGGCGGCGAACCATCGCATTCCCGTGACGCGCCGGTTGTACCATGCGAGCACGCAGATGCTCACCGTAAACACGCTGACCGAGGCGGTGTTCGTAAAGAAGAAAGTCCCGTAGTCCATGCCGCGGCGGAGCTCTCCTTTGGCTCGCGTTCCTCCTTCATATCGGCAGAAAACCTACTTTGATCGAGGTTTTTTGACATACTCATTCGAGTTATTTCCAGGCGGAGAGCCGAGTGAGTCCGGAAATGCGACAGTTTTGGCTCGGCCGGCCGTTTGCGCCGAGATTCACATGTGGAAGACTGCTCAGGAAGTGGGCAGAAGCTCGAAGCTGTCGAGATCGGCAGTGTGTTTTTCTGCGGAGGGCTCGCCGGGGTCTGGACGCGCGGAGACGCGATTGCGCCCGCGCCGCTTGGCCGCGTACATGGCTCCATCGGCGCGCCGCATCATTTCCTCCCAGTTGCACGCAGGATTGAACTGCGCCACGCCGGCACAGAGCGTCATCCTGATCGCACCGGTTTCAAAGGGCACTTCTAAATCGGCCACGGCTTGGCGCACGCGCTCGGCGATAGTGAGCGCGGCCTCGCAGGTCGCATCGGGCAGCAGGATGGCGAACTCCTCGCCGCCCGTGCGCGCCAGCGAATCTTGCTGGCGGAGCGAACCGTTGAGGCAGCGCACTAGGGCCTGCAGCGCACAATCGCCTGCGGCGTGCCCGCGGGTGTCGTTCAGGTGCTTGAAATTGTCGATGTCGAGCTCGATCATGCTGAGCGCGTTGCCGTAGCGCAGACTGCGCGCCGTCTCGCGCAACGCAATTTCTTCCATCGAACGGCGATTCAGTGCTCCGGTGAGGGGGTCGGTGTGCGCGCGGCGATCAAGCTCGCGCTGCAACTCATTAACCAGGAACCACATTTCGCACATGGCCATGCAGGCGGCGAGATACGCCGCCGCAGCCAGCGAATAGATCCAGTACGGATTGGTACAGGCATTGATCGAACTTCCTGAGAAGCTGTAGCGTAAAGTGCCGAAAGTGGCGCGATACGCCGCCACGACTGCCTGTCCGCCAGCAATAAGAGAACTGACACGGGCTACAGCGCCAAACGGCCCATTGCGATGTTTCCACAAGATCCATGCCGAATAACCGCACAATCCGACAAAGGGTGCGTTGACGAAATTGCCGGTGTAGCGCATTCCTGCGAAAAAAGTTGCGATGTTTGCCGCCGAAGCCACTCCGATCAAAATCCACAGCGGGCGATGAGGGAAGGGTTTGCGTACGACAAACCAATGAAGGCCGATCCATTGCATGGCAATAGAAACCAGGTACAGCTCGTTGGCAACCAGGCTGGGCCATATGGCCGGGATTTTCCCTTGCAGCCCTTGAAGGACGAGCTTAACTATTCCCACAACTTGCGCACCGGCGAACCACTTCATCCCAGTGACACGTGGGTTATACCAGGCGAGCACGCTGATGCACACCGTAAACACAACGACCGAGACGATGTTCGTAAAGGCAAAAGTCCCGAAGTCCATACTGCGGCGGAGCTCTCCGTTGGCTCGCGTTCCTACTGCATATCGGCAGGAATCCTGGTTTAGTCGAGGGGTATCGCGCTCCCACATCCGGGTCATTTCCAGGCGGAGAGCCGAGTGAGTCCTGAAACGCGACAGTTTCGTGGTTGTTTTCGATGCCCGGGATCGCGCTTTTCCCACACAGCAGGATTGCTGTTGAAATGCTAATCCCGGCCCGAACGGCCAGCTCAACGGGCAGATCTCCAGGCGCAGATTTTTTATCGGAGATTTTTCATTGACGCGCTCGGGCCGCCCGCCAGTCTGTGGAAGAGCGCTCAGGCAGAGGGAAGAAACTTGAGGCTGTCGACATCGACGCAGCCCGGATTTCCATCGGAAGACGCAATGGGCTCGGAATATGCGGAGACGCAATTGCGCCCGCGCCGTTTGGCCGCGTACATGGCCCCATCGGCGCGCCGCATCATTTCCTCCCAGTTGTACGCGGGATTGAACTGCGCGACTCCGGCACAGACCGTCATCCTGACAGGATCGGTTTCAAACGGCATTTCTAAATCGGCAACGGCCTGCCGCACGCGCTCGGCGATGGTGAGCGCCGCCGAGCACGCGGTATTGGGCAGCAGAATTGCAAACTCCTCGCCGCCCATGCGCGCCAGCGCGTCCTGCTTGCGGAGCATGTAGTTGAGGCGGCACACCAGGGACTGCAGCGCACAGTCGCCTGCAGCGTGCCCCCGCGTGTCGTTCAAGTACTTGAAATTGTCGATGTCGAGCACGATCATGCTGAGCGCGTTGCCGTAGCGCCGGCTGCGTGCAGTTTCGCGCACCGCGACTTCATCCATTGAGCGGCGATTCAGCGCGCCGGTCAGTGGATCGGTGCGCGCCTGGCGGTCAAGCTCGCCCTGCAATTCGGTCACCAGGAACCACATCTCACACATGGCCATGCAGGCGGCGAGGAAGGCCGCCAGGGCCAGCGAGTAGAGCCAGTGCGGGTCGCTATGGGCGCTCACGGTCTCCCAAGGGCGCATGTAATGAAGATTGGTGAGAGCGGCGCGATAGGTGGCCACGCAAGCCTGCCCTAAGACAATGACTGCGCTGATGCGCGCTACGCCGGCAAACTGCCCCTTGCGGTGCTTCCACAGGGTCCATGCCGAGAGTCCGCACAACACGATAAAGGGGACATTGATCACATTGCCGGTGTAGGGAACTCTTACGAAAAAGGTGACGGTGTACGCTGCCAGAACGACACCGATAGGAATCCAGACCAGGAGATGTTTGAAGGGTTTGCGCACCACGAACCAATACAGGCCCATCCATTGCATGGCGATGGAAACCAGGTATAGCTCGTTCGCAGTCATGCTGGACCAAACTGCTGGGGCTTTCCCTTCCAGCCCTTGCAGTATGAGCTTAATGAGCCCTACAAGCTGCGCGCCGACGAACCACAGCATTCCCGCGACCTGCCTGTTATTCCAAGCCAGCACGCCGATGCATACCGTAAACACGGTGACCGAGGCGATGTTCGTAAAAAAGAACGTCCCGTAGTCCATGCTGCCGCGCAGTTCCTCGTTGGCTCGTGTTCCCACTTTCGATCGGTAGGAAACCTGTTTTTGATCGAGGGCTTTGAGCTACCCATTTTTGTGATTCCTAGGCAAGGAATCCGCTGTTTCGGGGAATGCACTGATTTTACCGCCAATTGGGATGCCCGGAGAGCATTTTTTCGCAACAGGTTACTGTTCGAACACCTGAATCTCGGCCCAAACCGCCGATTCGACGGGCAGGCCGAGACGTAGGTTTTCCTCGCGGATGCGCAGGGTCTCCTCGCCAGGGTAGCGTACCTTGCCGTCAGGCGCGGCGGGCTGGGAGTTATGCAGGGACGCGATAACGGCATCGGCGATCTGCTCAGCCTGCGCCAGGGACCCGAAGGCTGCGGGATTGAGAGCCAGAAACATCTGCGAGACACCGGCTTCGCGCTCCGGGTCGGGAGCGATCTGGTGCGTGGCCCGGCCCAGCGCCATTATGGCGGCCACCATGTCGAGGACCACGGCGAGCCCCGAGCCCTTCCAATAGCCGGTCGGCAGCAGGCGCCGCGAGCGCTCGATGGCGCCGGGATCGCGCGTGAGGTTGCCTTCGCCATCGAAGCCCCCATCGACAGGCAGCGATTCACCGCGTTTGCGATATCTCTCGAGCGCGCCATAGGAAAACTGCGACATGGCCATATCGAGCACCACCGGCCCTGCGGCTCGCGGCACGCCAATCACCAGGGGGTTGTTTCCGATGACCGGCTCGACGCCACCCCAGGGCGGCTGGTTGGGCATGGTGTTGGTCCAGCACACGCCGATCATGCCGGCCTCGGCTGCCTGCCAGCCGTAGGTACCGCCGCGCATCCAGTGATTGGTATTGCCCATCGCAATGCAGCTAACACCGTGCTCGCGGCCGAGCGCAACGGCGCCCTCCATGGCGGCCAGTGCGTTCAAGTTGCCGGGGCCTTTGTGTCCGTCCCAGCGCTCCAGCGCTCCCAGTCGCGCGGTGGCCGTGGCCTCGCCTGCGGGGTCGACGCAGCCGTTGCGAATGGTGGTTACAAAGCGCGGAAAACGGTTGATGCCGTGCGTGTAGACGCCGTCGCGCGTGGTTTCGGCAAAGAGGCGGGCGCAGGTCTGGGCACGATCGGCCGAAAAGCCGAGCTTGCGCAAAACGGCGGCGAGGCTTTCATGGACTTCGGTGAAGGGAATGCGATTCATGCTGGTCCTGATGAACTTGTATCAGGTCATGCGCGAGACAGAGAAGCGAGGCGGAGACTCGCAGGCTCATTTCCCCGCCAGACACCCATCGAGGTGCGCCAGAACGTTGGGCCAGGCCTGCTGGTGACGGATCTTCGACTCTTCGTCGGGGAACCCCGCGTGGGTGAGCCGAAGTTCGGTCCCGTTTCCCTCCGCAGTCAATTCCACGGTCACTCGCGTTTCTGCGCCTAGGGTTGCGCTGGTCACCCAGGTAAGTTCGACCAGACGGTCGGCTTCGAGCCGCAGGAATCGGCCGTAATGTGGGTGTCTCGTGCCTTCGAATTCCGTTTCAAAGAAAAACGGCGCACCGACACGCGCGCTCATCGCCACCGAACCGGGAGCCGCAAACCAGCGCTCAAACTCCTCCGTCCAGGCGCGAAACAACGCGGACGGAGACGAGCTCATTGCGCGATCGACGCACAACGAAAAACGCTCCAAGCCGGTTGAGGAAGCACTCATGGCTGCCCTCCACGCATTTTGCTCATCGGGTAGACTTCAGGAATCTTACTATCGCCGGTTGACTTGCTGACTGGCTATTCTTTCAGCGTCACCGTGATCTTGCGCGCGTCGCCACCTTCTGAGGCGATCACGATCTCGCCGTTCGAGCGCTTGCGGATGCTCTTGAATTTCTCGCCCCACTCCACCAGAACCAGCGCATCGGGCGTAAGCAGATCGTCAAGGCCCAGCGTCTCCAATTGGCGCTCGCTTTCCAAGCGGTAGACATCGAGGTGGAATAGCTTCACCGGCTTGCCATGGCGCGTGCCGTCAAACTCATGAATCAGCGTGAAGGTGGGACTGGTGACCTCGTCGGGATCGGCGGCGTCGAGGGCCTGGGCGATGCCTTTGACCAGCGTGGTCTTGCCTGTGCCAAGTTCGCCCTGCAACAACAGCAACTGCGGGGGCGCAAGCAATTCGGCCAGCTTGCGGCCCACGGCGATGGTGTCCGCGCCGCTTTGCGTGGTGAACTCGTACATTCTGCCTTCAGCGGCCACTGCGGCGTCGCTCATCTCCAAACCTCGCCTGCATCTTTATCCGAGGGCATCGTGCCCGTTCCTTACGCCAATCGACGACAGTATGGATTTTCCGGTCTGCCGTCATGCGACTTTATGCACCTTCCGTGAAAGTCGCATTCGCTGCAGGATCCAACCCTCAAGGGCTATGGTACCCTATGGCTGGGTACGATTCCCCCTCGTTACCCTCCGGATCCCTTACCGGCGTTTCCCCGCATCATCGCATTTGCAGACATTCCAGAAGAAACCGTGGAGGTAACTCTCGATGACATTCGTTCGTCACATTCCCCTGCTTTGCGCCTTTCGAATTGCGCCCGAACGCCGGCTGCCTGGCGCCAACCTTCAGAAGCGGTGGACAAAGAATCAGTGGGGAAGACTCGCTGCCATCGGCGTCGCGGTCGCAGTGTTATTTGCTCACCCCGCAATGGCCGACTTCGTGGGACCCGGTACGGTGATCGTCAACACGAATCAGGGTGCGGGCGCCCAGGACGCGTACAATGGCGTGATCGTTGACCTCGAGCCGGGAGGGAGCATCGGGTCCGTTTCGGTACAGTGGGGTCTCGAGCTGAGCGACACCAGCCAGCTCAATATGACCGGCGGGAGCCTAACTGGTTCCAGCGCCGGGCTTTTTGCCGACGGCAATGGCTCGTTCAGCGTCTCTGGCGGCTCCATATCGGGCACGTCTGGCCTCAATATTGAGGGTTCTTACAACTTCACGCTTTCGGGCGGCTCGTTCAACGGATCCAACGCAGACCCCGGTTTAGATATGCTGCAGGCTACCGATAGCACAGGTGCTCTCTCAGGCGGAACTTATTCGGGCCGTGAAGCGATTCGAGCCGCCTCCAACAGCACTCTGAGTATTTCCGGAGGCCAAGTGGATGGGGAGTTTTTCGGCCTCGACACCGAGGGCAACGCGACCGTGAATGTTACGGGTGGCACTTATTCCGGCGCCGTTGATGCCTTCTATGTTCAGGACAATGGCGTGATTAACATCTATGGGACCGGCCTGCAATTCTCGGGTGGAGATATCGTTGGGACACTCCAGGACGGCCAAAGCATCGAGGACAGCTATCAGATAGCGGGCGGCCAGATCAATCTCATCAACGCTACCGTTACGCCCGAACCCAATTTCATGTGGCTGCTGGGAGCGGTCCTGCTGACGCTGGTTGGGGTGCGCAAGGGCGTCCACAGTTAACGCTGGGTGCAGCACGCTCTATTCGCTTGCTGCAGGCAGTGCCCTTGCAACCAGACGTACCGGTTCTGGCCGTCGGCAGCAATGTGACTGCTGTGCGAACGAAAGGCATGCGCAAGACACACCAGCGAGTCGGTGGCCAGAACCGTGTGCTCGTCGGCCTCGCGCACGGCCAGATCCGCAGCCATTCCGTGCAAATAGACCGCAGCCTCCACCGCGCGTGCGGCATCTTCAGGGTATTGCGCCAGCAGGCCCGCGATAAGACCGGTGAGCACGTCGCCGCTGCCGCCTTTAGCCATGCCTGGATTGCCGCTGGTATTCACGACCACGCGGCCATCGGGATGCGCAATGAGTGTGCGCGCGCCTTTAAGCACCAGCGTGATGCCGAGGCGTTCGGCAAAACTGCGTGCCGTCTCCAGCCGGTTGGCCTGAACCTCGGCAGCGGTGCTGCCAATGAGTCGCGCCATCTCGCCAGGATGCGGTGTGAGCACAAGCGTGCGCCCCTTGGCGAGTTTTGCCAGCAGGACCGGCTTGGTGGCGAGGATGTTGAGTGCGTCCGCGTCGATGACGGCAGGGATTTTTGTCGCGGCCAGCAATCCTGCCGTGAATTTTGCGGTTTCCGTGCTCTGGCCCAATCCCGGGCCGATGGCGAGCACGGTTTTTCCCGCGGTGAGTGCGGCAATCTGCGTGGCATCGAGATTCTTTGCGGAGATCTGGCCAGCCTCGGTCGCCGCGAGCGGCCAGGTCATCAACTCGGGAGCGAACGAGGCGACCACCGGCAGGGCGGGCGCAGGAACAGCCGCGGTGACCAGGCCCGCGCCGGCCCGCAATGCGGCCAGGGACGCCATGGCCGGCGCTCCCGCCTTGCCTCCCACCCAGCCGAAGGAGCCTCCGACCACAAGCACATGTCCGAAGCTGCCCTTGTTGGCCGCGGCGGCGCGCGGCGTTTGCGTGAGGGCGAGTGCCGAACCGGCCCAGTCGATCTGGAGCGCGGAGACGATGGCGGCGTCAGGCGAGCCGATAGGCGAAACCACAACGGGCTGATCCCAATGGCGCGTGAGTGCGCCAAAAACATGCGCCGGCTTGGGCGCAGTAAAAGTAATGACGGCATCGGCGGGAAAGACCGGGCCCGATGTGGTGGCGCTGGTTTCATCGGCAGGCCAGCCGGAGGGCAGATCGACAGCAAGAATGGGGGCCAGAACCGGTGCCGCGCTCTTCTCGAGCCACTCCAATGCAGCCAGCGCCATGCCTTTCATGGGCGGCTTGAATCCGGTGCCCAACACGGCATCGACGATCAGGTCGGCGGCCAGCGCGTCGTCATGCTTTCCCAGGTCAGCAGCCGTCGCGGCCACATGCACCGCGCCGCGCGGAGGGCTGGTGAGCTCGCTCCACGCCACGGCCGCATCGCCCCGCAGTTTTTCGGGTGCGCCCAACAGGATTGTGGTAACGTCGAGACCGGCTTCGGCCAGCAGCCATGCTGCCATCATGCCGTCGCCGCCGTTGTTGCCGGTCCCGCAGAGTACCGTCACACGCCGCGCGTGCGGAAACTGCTCCCGTGCGAAAGCCGCTACAGCCGAGGAGGCCGCGCGCATCAGGTCAATCGAGGGAACGCCGAAGCGCCTCGTGGTGGCGCGGTCGCAGGCCTCGATCTCGGCTGCAGATAGAACGTGCATCGCAACCATGGTACAGCAGTGGTTAGTGGATAGTGGATAGTGTTTAGTGGATAGTGAGTAGTGGTTAGTGAAGGCGTTGATTGGCCGCGGGCGGCTAACCACTAATCACTAGCCACTGTTCCCTGTCATTTCACCAGGCGCGCCTGCATGACCACGGGCGAGTTGGCGCGTGTGAGGGCACAGGAGCCGTTCTTGTCGCAGCGGAAGTGAATGGCGGCGGGAAACACCTGCCACGCAGCCGTGCGGTTGCGCATGCCCCCCTCACCCAGAAAGAACACGCGCCCAGCGCTAGTCTGAACCGTGCCGTGCGAAGGGTTGTCGCCGACTATCACGTCGTCGCCTTCAATGGATGCGGACAGGCGCGCGATGTGCACCGATGGTTTTCCTTTGGCTGCGTGGCTCTTCGCCGCGGTGAGTTTCTCCTGTCGCTGCCATTCGACCTCCTCGGCCGGGGTCGGAAAATCGGCAACGAAATCCCAGGTTTTGAACTTTGCGAAGTCTTTTTGCGGACACGGGAGCGGACCTCTGAGATCGATCTCTGCAATCTGCCCGCTTTCACCGTTCATATTCTGGATCGTGTCGCCGGCCCCGGTCTGCTGCGGCTGGAGCGGCGGCCCAAGCGGCGGTTCGGGCGGCGGAGCAGAGTTGCCGTCCGCTGCGCGCGGCACCGGCGGAGGAAAGAAAATCTGCTTCTGGCAAACTACGCGTCCCCCGTCATCCAGCAGACGGATCGTAACCGAGAGCTGCCGGGGCGGATCCACTGCCAGGGCCGCGAAGTTGGCTGCCTGCTGCTGGCCGATGGGATCGAGGAACAACTGATAGGAACCGCTCGTCTCCCATTTGGCGATAAGACGGCCGCTCAAGGACGCGGGATCGAAGCGCTGGCCGCCCAGGTCGACGTAGGAAACGAGCGGCGCGGGCTGGAATAGCCTGGCAACGGCAACAGCGATGAACGCGAGGAACGCCAGTGACGCAGCGGGAATGAGAATTTTATTGACAGGCACCGGCTGGCTCTTGATTTTTGCGGGATCCGGTTCCACTGGCTTAGGCATGAGTTCGCGAAACGAGTACAACTCTTTCTCGTTTGTACTGTCGCCGTACGGCACCACTTCGAACTTGGAGACGGGGATTTCATTGCCTGGGCCAGGAGGGTCGCTGACGGCGACAGATGGTGCATTCGGCTCGTGCTTGTACGTATCGCTCATAGGATCAAGCAGTTGATCGTTCGGCCGCAGGATGGCACGTGGAGATCATAGTCATTCAAACACGAGAAAGGTGGCTCTGCAATAACCCTTGTGGGGAGGATGCGACCGCGAGAGATGTATCCGAAATCGGGAGGTCAGTTGCGGCCGAGTGCCGTCTCGACCAGGAGCCAGACGTTGAGCCCGGCGATGGCTACGGCAGTGGTCCATGCCAACGCCTGCAGCCAGCGGGCATTCACGAACTCGCCCATGCGCTTGCGGTCGCCGGTGAACAGTACCAGCGGGATCACGGCAAAGCTGAGCTGGAAGGAGAGAATCACCTGGCTCAGAATGAGCAGCTTCTCGGTTCCCTGTTCGCCCATGAACGCCACCACAAGAATGGTGGGAATGATGGCCAGCGAGCGCGTGATCAGGCGGCGCAGCCACGGCGACAGACGGAGATGAATGAAGCCCTCCATCACTACCTGCCCCGCCAATGTCCCGGTAATCGACGAGTTTTGGCCGCTTGCGAGCAGCGCGATGGCGAACAGCGTGCTGGCCGCGCCCGCGCCGAGCAGCGGGCTCAGCAGCTTGAAGGCATCCTGAATGGCAGCAACTTCAAAATGCCCGCTGCGATAAAACACGGCCGCGGCAACGATGAGAATGGCCGCATTCACGAACAGCGCAATCGTAAGCGCCAGGGCCGAGTCGATGTTGGCCATGTGAATGGCCTCGCGCTTGCCTTCGGGCGTGCGTTGATAACGGCGGCTCTGCACGATCGAGGAGTGCAGATAAAGATTGTGCGGCATCACCGTCGCGCCCAGAATGCCGATAGCGATATAGAGCATGGCCGGGTTGGTGACGATGCGCGCAGACGGAATCAAAAGATCGTGCAAGGCGGGCCAGTAATCAGGATGGGAGAGGAACATCTGCACGCCGAAGAGGGCGATGATGGCGCCGATGAGCGCAATCACCAGCGCTTCAATGTAGCGGAATCCCCAGCGCTGCAAAAGCAGAATCAGCAGCACGTCGAGGCCGGTAATCAGCACACCGTAAAAGAGTGGAATGTGGAAGAGAAGCTGGAGTGCGATGGCCGACCCGACGACCTCGGCGAGGTCGCAGGCGGCAATGGCGATCTCGGCGATCACCCAAAGCGCAAAGCTGGTCCTGGGTCCGTAACTCTCGCGGCAAAGCTGCGCCAGATCGCGTTCCGTGGCCACGCCCAGCTTGAGCGAGAGGCTCTGCAGCAGGACCGCCATCAGGTTCGACAGCATGATGACGAAGAGCAGGGTGTAGCCAAACTGCGAGCCGCCGGCGATGTCGGTGGCCCAGTTGCCGGGATCCATATAACCCACGGAAATGAGGAAGCCCGGGCCCACAAAGCCAAGCAGGCGCCGCCAGAAGATGGGCGAGTGGGAGATGCGCACGCTCGAGTGCACCTCGGGCAGCGAGGGCTCGGAGAGCACGGTTCGGGTTACGACTTCAGTGGACATGCGCCTGGAATGGGACCGGCTAGGTCCCTCAACTACAGTATGCCACAGGGTATTAATCGTGGTTAATATTTTTTATTATGTTACATTACAAACAACTTTCAGAGTGAGCCGCTGCTTGTCCGCCGGCGATCCCGATTTGAGCCGTCTACTAAAGAGATGCGCATTACAGGCGAATCCCGCTCTCCCTGGTTTGGCCTCGAAGAAGGGGCCCACGGCCGGAGAGCAGTTCTGATCGTAGGCAAGAGTTGTTTCAGCTATTACGCCGGCTTCATCTCGGACGGGATGAAGATCCTTCAGCCTTGTGGCTACCCAAGCGATAATGTGTTCATTCCACCCTACCAATGGATGCTCTTCTCAGAGTTGGACGACTGGCTTCCTTGCCAGGAGGATGGCTCAGTCGACCGAGTAGCGCTCGATCGTCAGCTTGCTCTGCTTCTGCAGGCTAAATCCGGGGCAGGAGCGTGCGAACTCACGCGGCGGGGATCTGGCGCGGAAATAGAATGGTAGGGGCTGTGTCCCCTGCTGCTTCAAGCGATCCAGATACTCGGAAACCTATTTCACGGGATCATCCATTGAAGGATCCACTTCGACCGCGGTTGCCTTCAACGAATCGTTATCAATTACTCCATGGCAATAGAGGGTGCGGATAGGCCTGTCCCCCATGTATATAGCATGCGGCCAATTGTCACGATTATCCCCTTTGGGAACACGCAGTATCATTTGGCTCTTTCCCTGCTGCACCGCGTCTTTCACTTGATCCGCTATCATTCTATCGACCTTCAGACAATATCCGGGAGAGTGATTACCTGCATTCGATTCAGCGTACGACCTGCCCGCATATACGGTATCGGCTCCCAGCACAAGCAGGACCAATGGCACTATAAACACATTGGCCGAAGGAACATTCTTAACGATAAAGGCGATACATATAGCAACAAACAGCACGCCATAAAAGAATACGCCAAACATAACATCCGCACGCCCGGCGTATCCAGTGCCCGCTTTGGAGCACACAATTATCAGGAATGCAAATACTCCCGCCAGACATACCGCTGTCCGCAGAGTAGCAACCATTAATACCTCACGTTTCTCCAATGCCTTATTTCTAATACTCAAATAAATTGCTGTATACACGGCGAGGGCCGCAAGTACTGCCCAGGTGCCGCTGTAAGCAAAGCTTCCGAACTCACTAAACGACTCCGAGATGCGCAACCGCAATGACGTATCCATCCCAATTGCATGGGATCTACCGCCATTCGCTTCAAACAACAAGGACACAATCCAGGCCATAAGGATGATCCAGAATATTCTTCTGTTCCTGAAGGAGCCACGTATCTTTCCGGCAATACTCCCATTTGCCCGATAAATCTCCAATGCAATATCCCAAGCAACATACATGGCCAATATCACGCTATCGCAGATATTGGAGAATATGGCGAAATACACAGCGAACACAAATAAAGATTTCTGCCATGCCGCCCATTGCCCATAGAGCACATCCATTTCGCCGACTTTCATCAAATACAGCACCAAGGATGCATTCAGAATAGCGGGGATGACATAGTGGTAGTAACATGTCAAGTTTTGCGCCCAAAACATAAAGCGATTATTCGCATCGTTCGCGCAGAAAATCACAAAACAGGATTCCAGGAAAAACAACGCCGCGCCAATGCAGGCAGCGCTACTTATGCAAAACACTTTCTCTATCGTCTTGCACAGCACATAGAACATTGCCGCAATACAAACGGATGTTATAGCGGCAGAGACTGCCGTAACCGCAAAAAAGTAGTCGCCGGTAACGGGCGCGACAAACCACGCCGCAAAGTACCCAGCCATCGAAAACAGGGTTTCGGGCAGCACCTTAACAGGATTCCACGCATGCCACAAGGGGATGGGATTGCGAGGTAGAGATATATTTAGCCAATCGTCGGAGTCAAACATGACTAACCGATGTATGCGGGAGAAAAACACATACAAATACGCAAACACCATAAGCGCAGACGCCGAGAAATGAAAATCGCTGTTCCGCCGAAGAATCTTTCCAAACCTTTCCATCGAATCTCCCGAAAAAACCGATATGGCTTGCGCTGTTGCGGTCGTGCCAGGGTTTTATACAGATAGGCGTCCCATCTTTCACATCAGAAACGCACGATGGGTGGGATTGCTTGCTTTCCAGTCTCAAAAAAACGCGGCCTGGAGCAGCCGACCAGTTGCCCTACGGTCGTTTCAACATCTCCGTTCACAGATCTTCCGGCGCGGCGGAGCTGGATTTTTGCCACGCTGTCTCGACAGTCTCATTATTGATCGAGCGGATAGACCATGGCGCGGCTTCCCGTCCATTTTCCGCTAAAGCGGCGCGGAAAAAGGATGGGGCACGACGGCGGCATCTTTTCGCGGGATCCGTATCCCACCGCGCTCACTGTTTTTCCGCTTTGAGCCAGACGGCATCGGCGGCGGGGCGGCCGAGGATGGAGTTTCCAGATGCCAACTCGATCAAAACGGTTTCATCGTAGTTCTGGCGAAGTACCTTCAGGGTTTTGCCGGGCCCGATGCCGGCTCCATAGAGAAATTCGAGTAGCTTGGGATCGCGCTCCTGCAGGCTGACGACGGCGTAGCGCTTGCCCTCGGCCGCCTGCGAGAGCTGAATCTCGCCTTTGCGTTTGCGCTCGGCGGGGCTCACCGGGAGCACGGCGTTGCCATGCGGGCAGGCGCCGCCCTCGCCCAGTTTTTCTTTGAGCTTGGCCTCGAAGGCCGGCGAGACCGCGTGCTCCAGCCGCTCCGCCTCCTCGTGAATCTCGTGCCACTCCATGCCGAAGACCTCGCTCAACATGCGCTCAATCAGGTGATGGCGCAGAGCGGTGTGGTAGGCCGTCTCGCGCCCCTGCGCGGTCAGGCGCACGATGCCGTCCGCGCCCACCTCCACCAAGCCGTCACGCTTAAGGCGCTTGAGCGCCATGGTCACCGCCGGCGCAGAAACCTCAAGCCAGTGCGCAAGCGTGGCGGGAATCACTTGGAGGCCTTCGGCGTCGGCCTCGAGGATGGCCTTGAGGTAGTTTTCCTTCGAAACGTGGATGGAATCTTTCATGGAGGTGCTGCAATTCAGTCTATAGGGGTGGGCAGGCATGAACCTTGCTTGTCGGAAGCGGAGCAGAATTGCTCCGTCATGACGCGGCCCTCTCCGGCAAGGGAATCAACTGCCCGAGCATCACCGATACGCTGAAAAGAACGGTTGAGCTTTGTGCTCTCCCACCCTCGATAGGGGAGAATGAAGATGGAAAAGGGTGAGCCACCCGCCGAGCCGGTACAGCGCAGGTTGCTACCGGCGGAGGGGAAACGATGATCATCGAAGTCACTGCAAACAGTGGTCTTTATTTAGGGCCAGGGGCAACCGCAGCCCAGAGTGAATCCGCTATACAAAGTGGCATTTCTGCTTTTGGGGCATTCTTCGATTCGGTATTTCGAGACATCATCCCCCCAATGTACATCCCGCAAAGTATTTTGCAGCCTGTAGGAGGCGGTGGATGTCCTGGGGGAGTTTGCTAGCCGTGGAACACGAAATGCAGAGCAACCAACAAAGCATATTTAACTCTCTCAGGGATAAAGGGCCTGAGGCGTGGCGCGCATACCTTCATCCGTTCGAGGACGGTAAAACCTTTCCGGGCCTCAGCATGTTGGTAATTTTCCACCATGTAGCGCCTTTGGCGAAGCAACAAGGCAGCCTGGATTGGGCTGAAGTTGCCGTGCGAGCTGTGGAGTTGGAGGCACGTAGATCCAGTGGCATAGAGAGCGAAAACGCCCGATTGTGGGCCATGCAGCTTCGATCTTGGTTCATAGCGAAGATGGGGTCACGTTCAAATCATCTTGTACTAGACAAGGAAGTCATCCTGAACTGGGTCATGGAGGGTTTAAAACTTTCAGTGCAATCGGCAAAGGAGAAAATCTCATCGCTTGCAGAGCTTCGTGCATTGGCGAAGAAATCATCCAATACGGATACGGAAGATCGTCAGCGGTTGCGCGACGATCTGAGTGAGCTTTTCCGCATTAAGCACAGGCTTAATGTTGTGAAAGTGCTTGCCGATTGCGGCGAACTGCCTAGCGATTCCGTGCTGAATGAATGGCTGAAACTGCGCGAGGAACTACCGTGAGGAAGGCCGGTTGTCCCTCTTCAATCCAAAGGGCGGATGGTCCTTGTCCCGATGGTAGCGAGTCCAGCAACTAACTCTGGGGGCCCCCAGGTCCCTCGCATCTGGGGACCTGGAATAGTACGCAAGCGAGCTGTTGACTGCAGCAGTGCGGCCTACGATGCAAACAATCGCCGCCCTACTTCACCCACACCTTAGGCTCAACCGAAAGCCCGGGGCGCAACTGGTGGTTCGGGTCTTCGTTCTTGAGGTCGGTAAAATCGATGCGTACCGGGACGCGTTGCACCACCTTGACGTAATTGCCGGTGGCGTTCTCCGGCGGAAACAGCGAGAGCACCGAGCCGGTGGCACCGCCGATCTGCGTCACGCGGCCTTGATACTCCCTGCCGGTCGAATCGACGTGAATCCTCACGGACTGCCCGGCCTGCATGTGCTTGAGCTGCGTCTCCTTGAAGTTCGCCGTCACCCAGATGTCCTGCAGCGAAACCAGGGTCAGCAGATTCTGTCCCGCGGAAACGTTTTGATCGATCTCAACGCTCTTGCGGGTGATGATGCCATCCTCCGGCGCCACGATCTTGGTGTAGCTAAGGTTGAGCTTGGCCTGATCGAGCTGGGCCTGCGCCTGATCGACCTGCGCCTGGGCCTGCTTGGCCTTCGCATTCTGCGCGGCTACCTGCTGCGGAGC
The DNA here is from genome assembly GCA_049521075.1 of Occallatibacter sp. Lineage (GTDB taxonomy): Bacteria > Acidobacteriota > Terriglobia > Terriglobales > Acidobacteriaceae > Telmatobacter. The sequence goes on along the minus strand of JBEKPD010000009.1, from coordinate 24,003 downwards.
GGTTTCCGCGTACTTTTGCAGCGCCTGCGATTGCGTTTCGCGATCGCGGGCCACGCTCACGGCCTCTTGGGCCGCCTGCTGGCTGGCCACCGCGTCGGCCAGCGCAGCCTTCGTGGAGTCGGCCGCGGCCACGGCGGCGTCGAACTGCTGCTTGCTGATCACGTCTTTCTCGACCAGCGGCTTGTAGCGCTCGAGGTCCTCTTGGGCCTTGGTATTGTTGGCCTGGGCCTGGGCCACGCGCGCATGGGCCGCGGCCAATTGCTCCTCGGCCTGGGCCACGGCGGCATGCGAGCCGCTTACGTCCGCGTTCGCCGAACGCAAGTTGCTGTTCGTGTTCTCGGCGATGATGGGCACGTTCACACTGGCCGCCACTGCGTTGGCGCGAGCGCTGGCCAGCGCGGCCTCGGCATTCTCCACAGCAACCTGATAATCGCGCGGGTCGAGTTCGGCGATGGGGTCGCCCGCCTTGACGACCTTGTTCTCATCGACAAACACTTTCAGCACCTGTCCGCTGATGCGCGCGCTCACCTGGATGAGATGGCCGTTCACCTGCGCGTCGTCAGTGTCCTCGCTGTAGGTGGAGCGCCACCAGACGCCCAGCGCGATAAGCACAGCCACAACAACGGCAACAATAACAATGCCTCTGCGGCGGGACGGCGGCGCCTCAATCTCTGTCTCTGCTGCCGAATCATTTTCTTCTGGTAGTGTTCGATCCGCCACTTCACTTTCCTCCTACGTATTTCTTGTAGTTCTCGCCGGCGCCCAGCACGCGCGCCAGGCTCAGCTTGGCCACGTTGTACCGGTAAAGGCTGGTCACGTACTGGCCCTCAGCCTGGGCTACGGACTGTTGCGCCTGGCTCACGGGCAGGTTGTCGCTTACGCCGTTGGCGTAACGTTCCTGCGCCTCTTTAAGAGCTTCATTGGCCAGCGATCTGCTTGACTCAGCCACTTCAACCTGTTTTTGCGAAGAGCCGATATCGAGCAGCGCATCGCGCACATCGGCTTCGACCTGCGCCCGCTTGTCGCTGAGTTCGGCCTGCGTGGTATCGAGCTGCGCCTGCGCCTGTTGCGCCTGGCCGCGCAGAGCAAATTCTTCAAACACGGGAACACTGAGTGTACCCGTCGCATCCACGGTGCCGTGCGAGTGAGCCAGCGTGGTGCCAATATCGCCATAGTCGGCGTCGGCCTCCACGGTGGGCAGCCGCGCCGCAGTCGCCGCTTTGCGCTGTTCAGCTGCCGCAGCGGTTTGTTCCACCAGCGCCGCCAGGTCCTTGCGATTCTCCTTCGCCTGTTTGATCAGCGCGTCTACATCGAGCCCGTCGAAGGGCGTGTAGGGCGCCTTGTCCGTCAGATTGAATTTCTGGTCGAGCGGCAATCCGATGGCGCGCGCCAAGGCCAGCCTGTCTTTTTCCAGAGCGTTCTGCGCCGCAATCAACTGCTGATCGAGCGACTGATAGTCCACGCGCGCGCGCAGCTCATCGAGCAACGGCGCCGTGCCCGCCTGATGATTGTCGACGGCCTGATCCAGCGAGATTTTTGCGGTAGCAACTTGCGCCTCCACACTGCTCACTTCGGTCTCATCGGCCAGCACCAGCAGATATGCGTTGCCCACGGTGAGCACCACCAGGTCGCGCGCGTCTTCGGCTGAGAGTCCGGCAGCGGCAAAGTTGTGACGCGCGGCCAGATAATTGCGCAGTGACGAGACATTGACCAGCGACCAGGTCATCGAAGCGCGCAGATCGGTATATCCAAAGGGTCCGATGATCGTGGGAAAGCCGGGAATGCGCAAACCTTCGGCGGGTAGATCGGTCTGCAACTCCGACTCCTTGGCGTTGAAATCCACCGCGGGCAGCAGGGTTTGCAACTGGCTCAGACGCTGGGCGCGCGCGCCTGCGGTTTGCGTGCCGCTCAATATGATGCCGAGATTCGTTTGCAATCCGCGTTGCATAGCGTCATCGAGCGAGAGATCGATGGTCTCGGCCGATGCCGTTCCCTTGGGAACGCTGCCTTGAAAACTCGCGGCCGAGGGCGGCCCGGGAACGGGTGAGGGCGGAACGGGTGCGGTTTGCGCGGCTGCCTGGCTGGAATAGGCCGAGACCACAGTGCTCAACAAAAGGCCGGCGGCCCAGAAACACAATCTGCTTTGCTTGGAGTGCTTTGGCAATGTCAACCTTACTCAGAAAAACCGTTACGGCCGGCCAAAAATGGCGTCACCCCTAATGGATGCGTTTCAGTCGCGGTGCGGTTCTTAAATCTAGTGTATCGAATGGGGTTCAATGTGGCTTGCGGCCCGCGCGGCCGGGGCGAAAATCGCGCTGGAAATCGTGTCCCCCATCGTCATCAATAGGTCCCTGGCTGGCGGTAAGGCGAGCCGGCCGCGTAACGCCGCTCTTCGCCGCGCGGGTCACTGACGATGCGCGGCGTACTGTCCCAGATCATGGTGTTGCGCTCTTTCAGATCGTATGCAGGCCAGTTGGGCAGGCCTGAATGGTTGGGATTGCCGGTTGCGGCGTAATGAATCAGCATTCCCGACATGGCATCGGCCAGCGGCTGCGCGGCGGCTAGTTCTTCGGGCGTCGTCCCAATCTGCCCCGGCGCGGCGCCAAGATTGTCGAACATAAAAGGGATGTCGATAGTGTGCATGGCGCGCGCTCCGGGAGCGTTGCGATGCCAGTTCATCTGATAGACCCAGGTGTGCGGCTGGCTCTTGGGATTGCTCGCGCGCCGCTCTGCCTCGAGCACCTGTCCCGGCCAGGCGCGAAAGGCCGTGGCCGCCGCAGTGACGATTTCGATGGGCGATTTATCGGGATAAATGGTGCGGTATTTCGCAATCACTTCCTCTGCCGTATATTGCCCGAGGTAAATGGCAACGGCGCCTCTTAGCACGCCCGGTGCGTCTTCCCAGGTAAGCGTGCCGCGCACGGGCACAGAGGTCTCGTCGTGCACGTTGCCCAGCATCATGGGCACGTTTTCAGAGAGCGGCGGCGCGTCGGGTGTAAAGGGATCACGCGGAAGCACCACATGGTCGACCACCGGCAGCCAGTCGGAGCTGGTGGCGATGGCCGCAGACTGGATACTTTGCCACGGCATGGTTTTCAGGTCCGCGAGATTGGCCTGCGTGACGCCGAGCTTCTGCAGCATGAATTCGGTTCGCCTCGATGCAATCTCAATCGAAGCGCCTTTTACCTGCTGGCCGCTCATGGTCATCACGCGGTCAAACAGTCCGTGCCCCGCAGGCATGGCCATCAGCGTGGCGCACTTCGCCCCTCCACCCGATTGTCCAAAAATTAAAACGCGAGAAGGGTCGCCGCCGAACTCGGCAATGTTTTCGCGCACCCACTTGAGCGCCAGCACCAGGTCCAACATGCCCACATTGCCGGAGTCGGGATATTGCTTCGGATCGATCACGCCCAGATAGAGAAACCCAAATGCGTTGAGGCGGTGATTGACCGTAACCACCACCACGTCACCGCGCTTGCACAACCGCTTGCCGTCGTAGAGCGGGCTGTTCACCGAGCCATTGTTGTAAGCTCCGCCGTGAAAATACACCAGCACTGGACGCTTGCGATGGTCGCGCAACCCAGGCGTGTAGACGTTGAGATGCAGGCAATCTTCGCTCTCGATGCCGGCTTCGGGCGCAACACGCGGAACGGTTCCAGCGGGCGGCATACCAACGGAGCCGAGGCTGGGCGCGGAATTCGGGCGCAGCACCGTGAGTTGTGGGGCGCGCGTAGTAAATGAGTCGCAGGATTTTTCGCCGGTCCATGGCGTGGGTGGCAGCGGGGCCTGAAAACGTACCGGTGCTGTGTCGGCGCCGTAGGGAATGCTGCGGAAGACGACAATTCCGTCTTCGACATACCCGTCGACTTTGCCGTACGCGGTTGTTGCGGCCATCCCAAACCCCGACCGGCTTGCGCCGCCCGAGCTGTACTGCACACCAAGACTGGCCGGAAACGAGAAGAGTGTACGGCGCAGCGCAAGGCCAGCGGCGGCAACTCCAGCAGAACGCAATATGGCACGGCGATTGACAGGACTCATGGTTTCCTCACGGTCCGAAGACTATCAAATTTCGCCCAGGTGAGTTATTTCGTGCATTGCGCCGAATCCGGTGTATCGAATCCGATCAGTCGCTCTCCACAACCGATTCACACCAATCGCAACGTTACAAGCTCCACGCCCCAGCGCCGCCCTGATCCCTCTTCCGTTGCATTACCTGTCGCAGATCGCACCTCAAGAATCGCTAATTTCCGCCGAAAGGCTGATTAGACGTGCGTCTGCCCAGAAACAATGCGTGGGTTTTTCTGCTTCTCGTTAGTTCCGCGGCCGGAGCCCAGGAATACAGCCTGCGAACCTACGGGAACACCGAGGGTCTGGCCGACCTTGCTGTTCGCCAGATCTATCAGGACCACATCGGCTTTCTCTGGGTCAGCACCGAAGACGGTATCTACCGGTTCGACGGTGAACGCTTCCAGGCCTTCGGTGTCTCGCGCGGAGTTCCTGCCAATTCGGCCGTGGCCTTCGGCGAGGCTCCCGACGGATCGCTGCTGGCCGGAGGAGACATCGGTCTCTACCGGCTGCGCGACAACCGCTTCCAGGCTGTTCCCGGCCCTTTCAAGAGCGTCAACTGGGCCCAGGGAATTCGCTCCGGCAACAACGGCCGCACCTACATTGGCACCGACGCCGGACTGGCCGAGATCACGATCGAGCCTGGCACCCGCGATCGATTGAACATCCGCATGCTGCCGCGTCCGCCCGCCGCTTCCGGGCCCGGAGCATGGGGCGTGCTGGCAGACGGCAACACTCTCTGGTATGGATGCGGCATGGAACTCTGCCACATCCACGATGGAACAACAACCGTGATCGGACGCGAGAGCGGGCTCCCCGCACGCCAGGTGACGAGCATCTTGAAAGACGGCGAGGGCTCCCTTTGGGTGCGGGTGCGATATGAGGGAGTTTTTGTCCGGCCCGCCGGTCATGCGCGATTTGAAAAGCCCCATCTGCCTATCCCGGAGAGCTCGACCATTGGCGTTCCATCGCTGGATCGCGACGGACATATCCTGCTGCCGACGCCGGAAGGGCTGCTCATTCAGGAGCCGAAAGGCTGGAAGGTGCTCGATGCTGCCCATGGGCTGCACGGGATCGTGTACGCAGCCCTCGAGGACGGGCATCATTCGCTGTGGATCGGCACGGCCGGCCGCGGGATGGTGCAATGGCGCGGTTATGGGGAGTGGGATTCCTATTCGGAGACGAGCGGACTGGCCAACGACATCATCTATGAAATCGCGCGGCGATCAGGCACAATCTGGCTCGGCACCGAGGGCGGCCTTCTCCGGGGCCAGTTCGGTTCCTCGGGCATTGGCTGGAGCCAGGTGCCGGCCCTGGCCGGCCTCGGCACGCACACGGTGCAATTTGCTCCCGCCCCGAGCGATACGGTCCTGAGCGATACGCTGTGGATCGGAACCGAGACGCGCGGCGTGGCCAACCTAGATACCCGCACCGGCCGCCTGACGTGGATCAACAAAGCGCAGGGCCTCACCGCCCAATCCGTCTATACGTTGCGCTTTGATCGCGAGAAGAGACTTTGGGTGGGTACCGAGACGGGACTCTTCCTTTCGAATCCCCCGTACCGCACCTTTGACCGCGTGCGCGATGTTCCCGCTAGCCGCATCTGGGACATCGCCCAGACCACGGATGGCACCATCTGGGCGGGCGGCCTGGACGGGCTCTTTGCTCTCAGCAATGGCAAGTGGCTGCGGTTCGACCGTTCCAGCGGCCTCTCAAACCAGGAAGTCCTGTCGCTTGGCGCGGCTCCCGATGGCGCACTCTGGATCGGTTATCACTTCGGCGGCGGCATCGACCGCGCCCGCCTGCATTCGACAAACCTCACGATCGAAAAAGGCGTCCAGCGCCCTGGCAATGAGGGATTGGTCTACTTCTTTGGCTTCGACACCCTGGGACAGCTCTGGATAGGTACCGAACACGGAGTGAATGTTCTGAACGGCTCTCATTGGCGTAATTACGATGCCGACGACGGACTGGCGTGGAACGACTGCAACCTGCACAGCTTTGCCGCCGATCCCGATGGGACCATCTGGATAGGCACCAGCGCCGGTCTTTCCCGGTTCAAACCGCAGCCGCGGAGCGGACCGCAAGCCGGCCTTCACGTCGTGTTCACTCGCCTGAAGATGGGCCGCGTGGATGTCTTCGGCAAGACCCGGACTTCCCCAAAGGCTGACTCGCTGATCGCCACCTTCGCCGCGCCCAATGCCTCCCGTTCGGAGGGCGTTGTTTACCGTTACCGCTTGACCGACAGGGCTGGATGGAGCGAGACGACGCAGCCGACCTTGCAATTCGCAAAGCTGGCGCCCGGAAGCTACCGTTTGGAGGTCCAGGCGCGGGAGACAGACGGCCCATGGAGTTCCGATACAGCGCAATTTGCGTTTTCGATTCCCTACCCTTGGTATGAGTCGTGGTGGTTCCTCTCGATCTGCGTTCTCGTACCGACGGGGCTTGGCTGGTTAGTGGTTCGGGTCAGGATGGCCCGGCTCGAGCACGAAAAGCGGGAATTCGAAAAGCTCAAAGCGGCCCACGAAGAGATCCGCAACTTGGCCTATTACGATCCGCTAACTGCGCTTCCCAACCGGCGGCATCTTCTGCACCGGCTCAACAATTCGCTGGAACTGGCCAGCGCCGATGCGCTCTGCGCGCTGCTTTTCATCGATCTGGACAACTTCAAGAACATCAACGACACGCTCGGCCATAAAGCCGGGGATCGCATGCTGATGGAGGCAGCGCGACAACTAACGACGTGCCTTCGCGAGAACGGAACTGCCGGGCGCTGGGGGGGCGATGAGTTCATTGTATTCATCGACGACCTGAATGGAGGAACCGAAAAAGCCGCTGCCCATGTCGAGTCCCAGGCCATGAGAATTCTGTCAGCGCTCTCTCAGCCGCACCACCTCGGGGGCCGCGAGTACCTCACTGCCTGCAGCATCGGCATTACCATCTTCGGCAAGGATTCTCCAACCGCGGACGTAGTGCTGCAGCAGGCGGAACTTGCCATGTACCAGGCGAAGAACGCCGGCCGGAATACGATTCGCTTTTTCGCGCCGGAGCTTCAGTCCGCGATGAACGAGCGCGCCGCGCTGGAGGCCGATCTCCGCCTCGCCATCAAATCCGATCAATTCGTGCTGTTCTTCCAGCCACTGATCAGTCACGGATTACCGATCGGCGCTGAGGCTCTTATCCGCTGGCAGCATCCGGTTCGCGGCCTCCTGCAGCCCATCGAATTCATTCCTTTTGCCGAGCAATCGGGCCTCATTCTTTCCATCGGCGACTGGGTTCTGGAATCCGCATGCCGCCGCCTCGCCAGCTGGGCCGCGGCTCCACTCACTGCCGAACTCACGCTTTCCATCAACGTGAGCGCCCGCCAGTTTGCCCAACCCGATTTCGCGGACCACGTGATCTCCGCGCTCGACCGCACCGGCGCCCGCCCCGAACACCTCAAGATCGAACTCACTGAAACTTCGGTGGTAGAGAACGCCGACGACGTGATTTCGAAGATGATGCAGTTGCGCGAATGCGGTCTCCGCTTCTCCCTCGACGATTTCGGCACCGGCTACTCTTCCCTGCGCTATCTGCAGCGCCTCCCGATCGATGAGCTCAAAATCGATCGCTCCTTCGTAACCGACATTCAGAACAACCCCGTCAGCGCCGCCATTGCTCAGGCCACCATCTCCCTGGCCCGCGCCAAAGAGGTCGCCGTCCTCGCCGAGGGAGTGGAAACAGACGGGCAACGCCGCTTCCTTGAGCAACAGGGCTGCTTTGATTTCCAGGGATTTTTGTTCAGCCGCCCGCTTCCTCTGGACGTATTTCATCGCTATCTGCTGGGCTTTCCCGCCATTCTGCCACGCCAGGATCGGCGCACGCGCACAATTGCAGGCGGCGATCCATCTCCATTCCACGAGCCATTCAACGAATCTTCTCTCCTGAAATCATGAAACTACCGATAAGCGTTTCGCCGGCCGGCAGCGCTTGCGAATCCAGACGATTCATCGTTCTGTAGTGCAGAAGGCCAGGGAAACGCTGTAGACTGCCAGCACGGCTCCCGGGACGGGCGTATGGCCAGAGGTCAAAAGAAAACCGAACTTTTCAACGGCCGGGACTACTCCTGGATGCAGTTCAACAGGCGTGTGCTTGAAGAGGCGGAAGACGCTACAAATCCTCTGTTGGAGCGCGTCAAATTCCTCGCCATCACCGCCTCCAACCTCGACGAGTACGTGGAAATCCGCCAGGCCGGGTTAATGCAGCGCATCGAGGATGGCTACCGCGAGCCCGGCTTCGACGGCCTGCGCCCCGACCAATCGCTCGCCACCCTCACCGCCGAAATTCACAAGTTTGTGGCCGCGCAGTACCACTGCTGGAATAAGCAACTACTGCCCGAGATGCGCAAGCAAGGTATCCGGCTGCTGGCGTGGAAAGAATTGAGCGAGGAAGCGACCGACTTTGCGCGCGGCTACTTCCAGCGCGAAGTCGATCCGCTATTAACGCCCATCTCCATCGATCCCGCGCATCCGTTTCCGCGCGTGCTCAACAAGGCGCTTTGCCTGGCTCTACTGCTGCGCGCCAAACGCCGCAGCTCCGGGCCGCAGGTGCTGGGCGTGGTCACGGTGCCGCGCGCCCTGCCGCGCTTTGTTCGCTTGCCCTCCGACCACGGCCACCACGACTACCTACTGCTGCAGGACCTGATTGAGCAGCATCTCGCCGGCATGTACCGCGGCTATGAGGTGCTTGGCGCCGCGTCGTTCCGTGTCACCCGCAACTCGAACCTCTACTTCGAGGAAGAAGAAGCGCGGTCCCTGCTTGAATCCATCCGCGTGGAACTGCACAACCGCCGCAAGGGCGACGCGGTGCGCCTGGAGATCGAAAGCAGCGGCGATGCGGAGATTGTGGAGCGGCTGCGGGTGAACTTCGAGCTCGACGAAGATCAAGTCTTCCGTGGCGAGGGCCCGGTGAATCTCTCGCGGTTGATGTTTCTCTACGGTGACGTGCAGCGCCCCGACCTCAAGTTCCAGCCTTTTGTACCCAAGCCGCTTCTGCTGAGCCGCAAGTCAACCGGCATCTTCGACGAGCTGCGCCATCGCGACATTCTGCTGCATCACCCCTACGACTCCTACGATCCCGTGGTCGAGTTCGTGCAGCAGGGCGCGCAGGACCCAGCCGTCGTGACCATGAAGCAGACGCTCTACCGCACCAGCCACGACTCGCCCATGTTCCAGGCACTGACCGAAGCCGGCGCAAGCAAAGAGGCGACGGTGGTCGTCGAGTTGATGGCCCGCTTCGACGAGGCTTCGAACATTCGCTGGGCGCGCAGCATGGAGGACGCCGGCGTACAGGTCTTCTACGGCGTGGTGGGGCTCAAGACCCACTGCAAGCTGGCCATGCTGGTGCGCCACGACGAAGACGGCGTCACGCGCCGCTACTGCCATCTCGGCACCGGCAACTACAACCCCGACACCGCGCGCTTCTACACCGACTTGAGCCTGCTCACCAGCGATCCGCAGATTGCCGAGCGCGTGCACATGGTGTTCAACTACCTCACCGCGCACGCCGAGCTCGACGACTATAGTCCGCTACTCGTGGCGCCGCTCACCATGGCGGAAAGCTTTCTGCGCCTCATCCGCCGCGAGCAGGAACACGCGCAGGCCGGCCGCCCCGCCCACATTGTGGCCAAGATGAACGCCCTGCTCGAGCCCTCCATCATCCAGGCGCTCTACCAGGCCTCGCAGGCCGGCGTCGAGATCGACCTCATCGTGCGCGGCCTTTGCATCCTGCGGCCCGGCGTGAAGGGCTTGTCGGAACGCATCCGCGTGCGCTCCATTGTCGGCCGCTTCCTTGAGCATTCGCGCATCTTCCACTTTGCCAATGGCGGCACCGACGAAATCTATCTCGGCTCAGCCGACTGGATGCCGCGCAATCTCTTCGAACGTTGCGAGGTCGTTTTTCCGGTGCGCGACCCGGCAGTGATCACGCGCATCCACAACGAAATTCTGCCTGCGTATATGGCCGACACCGTCAAAGCCCGCATCCAACAGTCCGATGGCAGCTATCTGCGCGCCAGTAAACTGAGCAAAGACGCGCAACAGTTCTCGTCCCAGGACTTTCTTATGCAATTGGCCGAAAGCAAGACGGATCAGGAGGCGATTCCCGCGCCCGCCGCTGGACACACGGCCAGATCCACGCAAAAAGAGGCAACCGCGGCGGACTAAACCGGTACGGCCGCGCAGAAACCGGCAGTTATGTTTGCGCGATGCATACCTTGTACCCTGTCCCTGAAGTTCGCGGCAAAATTACTATGTCATTCGTCCTGAGCGAGAAAAACCGGATGTCATTCTGAGCTCTGAAAATGTCATTCTGAGTTCTGAATTTGATCTGTCATCCTGAGCGAGGTCGTTCGCCGCAGCGGACGGCCGAGTCGAAGGACCTGCATTTCGGGGCTTCGATTTATAGCACGAACCACTGGGACACCGCACCGGCAAGCATTACAATTCCAGCCAGTCCCTTTGCGAGGAGGAAAACTCCATGCGGTTGCACTCGTTGATACAGAAGCGCTGGGTGAAAACGGTCATCGCGGCTGCCGTTCTCGTCATCATCGTTCTCGTCCTTGCTCCGTTCTTCATCAACGTCGACACATTCCGCCCCAAGATCGAGAACGATCTTTCGAGCGCGCTCGGTCGCAGAGTCACCCTCGGCCACATCGGCCTTTCCCTACTCACGGGCAGCCTGGTTGCCGAGAACATATCCATCGCCGACGATCCGGCGTTTTCCACTAGCCCCTTTCTCGAAGCCAAGAAGCTTCACATCGGCGTCGAACTAGCACCGCTGATCTTTCACCACTCGGTCCAGATCACAAAGTTCACCGTCGACTCTCCATCGCTTCAGCTCATCCACTCGGCCAACGGCACTTGGAATTTTTCTTCGCTGGGCACGAGCGCATCGCAATCCTCATCGCAGCAGACTGGCGCCGTGCCTTCACTCACTGTGAACCTGCTCAAGATCAAGAACGGCAGCGCCGCACTTTCTTCGCTGCCCGCAGCGGGCAATCCATTCAAATGCACGGATGTGAATCTGACCGTGAAGCAGCTATCGTTCACGCATTCGTTCCCCTTCGAACTTTCGCTCACAGTTGCGGGTGGTGGCTCGCTCAGTCTGAAAGGCACGGCGGGGCCCGTAACGCAAAACGATACGTCAATGACCCCCTTTGACGCGACGCTCGACATCAAGCATTTCGATCCCTTGGCAGCGGGCGCGATTCAACCTGGCGACGGCATCTCCATGGTTGCCGACTTCAGCGCCCAAGTCACATCGAAGGGCGGCAACCTGACCACGACCGGAAAAGCCGCGGCGTCCCAGCTCAAACTGGCGCGCAACGGATCGCCTGCTCCGCAGCCTGTCGATATCAACTTCAGCCTCTCCAACAATCTCTCATCGCGCACCGGCCAGGTGAACGACATTGCTATCAACACTGGCTCGATGGCGGCCCACATCACCGGCAGTTTCCGGCATGACGGCACCGAGGCCGTCCTGAATCTGCAACTCTCCGCGCCCAATCTCCCGGTCGATCAGGTGGAGCAACTGCTGCCTGCCGCGGGAGTGATGCTGCCCAGCGGCTCGCGTCTCAAAAGCGGCACGCTATCCGCCAGTCTCGCCGTTACCGGCCCGGCCAATGCGCTCACCATCGCGGGACCGATCGAGCTCGACAACAGTCAGCTCGAGGGCTTCGATCTTGGCTCGAAGATTCAGGGCATCAAGCCCCTAAGCGGCGCCGCAGGCGGCACCGAGATTCAAAAGTTGAGCGCCAACGTCGATAATTCCCCGCAAGGCACGCGCTTCAGCAATATCGATGCGGAGATTCCGAAGATCGGGTCCGCGACCGGCGATGGCACGGTCTCCCCTTCGGATGAACTTAACTTTCAACTGAATGCAAAGATCGCGGCTTTGTCCGCAGTGAGCGGAGTTGTGAGCAATGCCGTCGGCGGATTGTTCGGCAAGAGCTCCAATTCCGGTTCTAAATCCAACAGCGGCGGCATTCCGCTCACCATCACCGGAACCGCATCGAATCCGTCGATCCACGCCGACGTGGGCAAGATGCTCAAACAGGCGGCCAATGGAATCATGAATAACTCCACCACGCAGAATCCGGTCAAATCGCTGAAAGGATTCTTCGGAAAATAGACGGTCGGCCACATACACCGGCTAGGTGGCCTCGCGCGCGCAGCCTGTCAACAGCTTTTCCACATTCCGTCACCGACCCTGCACCGCGTACGCCTGAGGCCCCGTGCTTTAGGCTGGAATTCGGAATGAGTGTCTGTTCAAACTGCGATGGTACGGGTCTGGTGCGCGTGTTAGACGCCCGGGAAAACTGGGTGAGCCGTCCCTGCGGCTGCCAGGATGCCGAACGCGAGCGGCGACGCATCGCTGCGACACAACTTCCCGCGCGCTACCGCGACTGCACGCTCGATACCTTCGAGATCTATCACGAAGCCGACCGCTCGCTGAGCGAAGCGCTGCTTACTGCGCGCCGCTTCGTCGACGAGTACCCAGCCGGTACTGCGGGCAAGGGCCTGCTTTTTATCGGTAATATGGGCGTAGGCAAAACCCACTTAGCCGTGGGCGTGTTGCAGCGACTGGTGCGCGAGCGTGGAGTGAAAGGCCGGTTCTGCGACTACCGCGAGCTGCTCAAAAGCATCCAGAACAGTTACAACCCCGAGGTCAGGACCACCGAACTCGAATTGCTGCAGCCCATCTTCGCCGCCGAGGTGCTGGTGCTCGACGATCTGGGCGCGCAAAAACCCAATGAATGGGTGTGGGATACGGTCGCGCTCATCCTCAACACGCGGTACAACAACCGCCAGACGACGATTATCACCACCAATTACCAGGACTTGCCGGCGGGCGGCGGAAACCAGAGCGACGTGGAACGCGCCGCGCGCGAGCCGTCGCTGGGCGACCGCATCGGCGATCGCATGCTTTCGCGGCTCGCTGAAATGTGCATCCGTGTGCGCATGAGCGGCAAGGATTGCCGCAAGGGAGTCAAGCAGGCCCGCTTCGGTTGAATTCCCCAAAAAATCGGAAGCGGGCTTAGCCCCGTTCTCCGCGACGCAAAACATACGTTTTACCGGAACAGCCAAAGGCTCGCCAGGAGCAAAAGCATGAAAGCGATGGTCAGGCCCTGGTAGGCCCGTTCGGCGCTCAGATTCGGCTCACGGAACTCGGGCGTAGCAACTGGAGGCGTATTCGCCACCGGCTGCGAGGAGGTTTGCATGGCTGGCCTGCCTTTCAACACCTGGGGGGGAAGCTGCGGAACCCCGGTTCTTCTGGTTCCCGCGAGCCCGATGCCGGACTCTTGAAGGTCGCGGTCAACTCTGCTCTTACCTGTTTAGACGCTAGGGCTGTGTACAGGATGCCTGAAAAAGATGGCAATTTGATGAATAGCGCCGGCTCGGCCGCCGCTGTGCCTGTCGAGGGTTTAGTCGCACAGGTTTCATCGTCAGCGCCGCGTCGTCGCGCGCCAACAGGTGTAGAATTTCGCTCGTGAGCACAGGTCCCCAACTCGTTCGCCCACCCGACAAATCGGAGCGCAGTTGGCTTCCTCTGGCAGCAGCTTCTGCCATCGTGATCGCCGCTGTCGGCGGGATGTTTCTCGTCTACGAGCATGGCGAAGGCGCGCCAACCGTGACGCCGATCTCCGCGGCCGCCGATCCCTACGCCGCCAGTCTTTCCATCAGCAACCTGGCCATGAGCGAGTCGTCCAACCTGTCTGGCGGCAAGGTCACCTATCTCGACGGCCACATCGCCAACCAGGGCAACCGCACCGTCACGGGAATCTCTGTCCAGGTCCTCTTTCGCGACGCGGTGCATGAGGTGGCATGGAACGAAACCCAGCCGCTCCGCATCATCCGCACCCGCGAGCCAGAGGTCGACATAGAACCGCTCACCGCGGCTCCGCTCAAGCCCGGCGATGCTGCGGATTTCCGTCTGGCCTTTGATCGCGTTCCCGATCAATGGGACGGTGCCTTCCCTGACCTCCGCATCGTCCACGTCGATTCCAAGTAGCTAGGGCCTGTTCACACTATTGGGGTGGATGGCCCAATGGTGTGAGCAGGCCCTACACCTTCTTACCAGGTAGAAACTACGCGAGCATGCAAAATTTACGCGGTAACCTCCGCGTTTTCTGCGCCATACCGGGAGACCTCAAGCACAAGCGTTTCCATCTAACCAAAAAGGAATCAATCTGATACATCCTTCCTTCCGCTCCGCGCCTACTTTGGCACCCGCCTTGCAATCTATTTGGGCGAGCACGTAAGCGCTCAACCCGTGGCCGGTTCTATGGGGGGCGCTTCCAAAAGGGGTACATTGATGAAAACTACAAATAGTCTCCTTACATTTCCGCGCAGTTTCGCAACTTTAGCGCTGGCATCGGCCATCGCGCTGCCCTTAAGTGCGCAAGATGCTCAGACACCCACATCCGATTCCAGTTCCCAGAACACATCTTCTTCGGCATCGCAACAGCAGCCCTCCCCCGCAGTTAATCACCCGATGGGTCAGCCGAAGGAAGGCTTCTGGGGCCGCGTCAATCCCTTCGCCGGCAAGAAGTGGGTAAAGAAGCAAACCGACCCCATCAACGACCGGCTCACGGAACTGGATGACGTGAACGCTCGCAACGCGCGTGACATCAAGGATGTGGATGCGCGTGCGCAGGCAGGAATCCAAAAGGCTCAATCTTCCGCCGATGCCGCCAACCAGACCGCGAGTTCGGCCAACCAGCAGGCATTGAATGCCAACAACACTGCACAGCAGGCCTCGGGCCACGTTGACAAGCTCAACGGTACGGTCAACGGCCTCGATCAATACCAACAGATCACCGATCTCGACATTGGCTTCCATGGCGGCAGCCCGGTGCTTTCGAGCGATGCCAAGGCCAAGCTCGATCAGATCGCAGCCAGCCTGACCGGTCGCGAAGGCTATATCTTGGAAATGGAAGCGCACTCGCCTGCCGCAGGCAGCGCAGGCATCCAGAGTTCACAGCGCCTGGCCGAATCGGTCGAGCGTTACCTTGCAACTGAACACCAGATTCCCATCTACCGCATGCACTTCGTGGCTCTCGGCAACGTCCAAGCCGCGGCTTCAGGCGACAGTAACCAAAAGCCGGAGCGGGTGCGCACCAGCACCGTGCATCTAACGTTGATGGAAAACAGTTTGGCGGCCCGGGCAGACGCGTCCCCCCAAAGCGCTCCTGCCTCAGCTGGCGCGGAGCAACCGTAAATAGCGGTACGCCCTCCCCCGAGGCTTTGCTCCTGCCAACGGCTACCCCGCCGTCTGGCCGCCAAAAAAGCTCTCGCAACGCGAGAGAACCAAGGCAACTTGGCCCCCGTTTCGACGGGGGCCGATTTTTTTGCACTCCGTCGCGCAGGCCAGAATCCTTCGCTAAGAGAACCATTCCGTCCTCTAACATACAGCTTACGTGGAGCCTCTGATTTGGGCCCCGAATGCAACCTGGCAGCTTCGAGTTCGCTACACTTATATATCCGCGTCACAATACTTATATCCGCATCCGTAAGTCGGCACTATGCCTCAAAAGAAGCATCGGCCTGCACAAAAAGACCAATCAGGCGCGAGTGCCCCAATACAGGTGTAGAGAAACTCTTTGTTTTGAAGGGGCACGGCCTCATCCGCCATTCAAAGCCCATAACCTACTGATTCTTCAATGGGCAGAAAGGTCGAGAAAGGCCAGATAGACGCACCCGTAGCACAGGTTAGGGCAAGATCTGACGCGGGACGGCTGCGCGCATGAGCCGAGCCCGCCGAAGAATCCTGAGCGGCGAGGGTTGATCGGCAATCATTGAATCATTTACTGGTCTTCGCGCTACAGTCGCTCAGTGTGTATCGCCAGACCTCGTGGTGACTCTCTCTGATTACGGCAACGTGCTCGGGTAACTCCACACCGCCTACGGTCTGGTAGGTATAGGTGTAGATCAGGCGGCTGCCCGGCATGAAGTTTCCGTCTTCACCCATCGTCATTGAGGTCAAATGGAACCCGTGTTGACCAGACTCGAACAATGTTTCGATATGGTCCGCTGGATTTGCTTTCATACCGCCTCTCTGCAGGCGCATGTCGGGAGCAAGAACCAACTCGATATCAGAGTCCTGAACCTTGAAGGTAAGTTTATAGCCTGACGGGGATTGCTCGATCGAGACCAGCGTGGCCGGATTGCCAAGGATCGCTCTCGTACTTCCAGTCAGCCAGGTATAGAGGCTCTTCTCCACTGCATGTTCCAACAGGCCCTCAGCCATGCCCTCGTAGGGAAGCTTGTTCATTTCGTCGTCGGTTAGCCCGGAGGAAACAGAGACTTTCTGTTGCGTCACCTCGACGCGGTTCCGAATCGGCTGAATGAGCTTTTCGATTTCCTCGTCTGTCCCCTCATCGCCTACACGCGTCGTCTCGGTCCAGTGCTGCTTCCAGCTGAAATCGACAGCGCAATTGAACGACTGCAAGTCCTTGTTGAACGGAGCATCGTATTTTTCGCGTACTTGACTGAACAGTGCCTGGTCTGTCTTTGTCGCTTGGGCGCGGCAAAGCATAGCGCAAAGGCAGAAAACGACCGACCCACGATAAATCTGCATCACTAATCTCCACTAGGGCTGACCTGAGAATGAGTGTGGCCAGCATACATCAGGGCGAAGATAGTAGCCAACTCCGAAAAGCGGATCGACAAAGCTTTATCTATGCTCATGCCAATCCTTCAGCATCCCTTTTTCCTGAACCCGTCGAACATCAAGAGAGGTTCCCTGAGTTTCAAGGGCGCGTCCAGGTTGAACCCTTGCTTTCTCTTCAGTGAAGAACTACTGGGATCGGTGGGACAGCCCGCATAACCAGGGCACTCCATCGAGCAAAGGGTTGGATCGGACGGGCAGTTCAACGTACAGCTCGGATTTTCAGGGCACTCAATCTGGCAATCGATCGGATCTGACGGGCACGAGGGAGTGGGATTTGACGAAGAAGGCGGTTCGCTGAGTACGAGATCCTGCGAGGCGGACTTACTCGAGGAATACGTAATGTCTCCCTGGTAAACCGCGGTGATCTCATTGTCACCGTCCTGCGTAAAGACCTGCGAGTACGCGGCCGTACCGGACGAAACCACCGCGTGCCCCACCAAGCTTCCGTTATCGTAAAAGTCGACCTGCCCGGTAGCCGCGGCAGGAACGATAGTCGCTGTAAGCGTGACAAAATCTCCGTCGTAGCCTGAGTATTCGCTCAGCGCCAGCGCGGTTGTGGTCGGCGTTGGCCCTGGATCGCTCACCTGCAGAGTTACGGGACTGCTGATACCCGAGATATACGTTGTATCTCCGCTATAGACAGCAGTTAAATTCTGAGCGCCTGCGCTCATGAAGGAGTCCACCAGCGTGGCCGCGCCCCCGGATACCGTGGAGTTGCCGAGCACGACCGTTCCATCGTAAAAGGTCACACTGCCCGTAGCCGCGGCCGGTGTGATCGTAGCCGTCAGTGTCGCGGAGTAACCGATGATCACCGAGAAAGGCGCGGTCTGCAGCACGACAGTGTCGGGCGTGTCGCCGGTAACGAAAAGAGAAACCTGATTCGATGCGCTCGGTTCCCACGAAGAATTTCCGGCAAAGCCCGCCGTCAGGGTGATATGGCCGGACGCGGCAAACGTGGTATTCAGCGTGGCCACGCCCGCGTTAACGTTCGCCGTGCCTATCGCAGTCGATCCGTTATAAAACGTAACCGTGCCCGTGACTGTCGCAGGGGTAAGAGTGGCTGTCAATGTAACATTTCCGCCGATCGCGACGGAGCTGGTTGAAACCTTGAGAGTTGTCGAGGTCACCAGCGGACCGCTGACGGTCATCGCAAGCGAATTCGAAGTACTGGAAAGATAGTTATAGTCACCGGAGTAGACCGCGTGGAGTGTCGCGGTGCCTCCTGCCGCAAACGAAGCCGTCACGCTGGCGGCGCCCCCGCTCACAGTAGCGCTGCCAATATTGGTCGACCCGTTATAAAAAGTGACCGTACCCGTGGCGGCAGAGGGAGAGACTGTAGCCGTTAACATCACATTGGTCTGATATTGAGGTGTCGTCGTTGAGGCCTGCAGAGTCACCGAGGACGATGCCAGATTACCGTTGTAAACGCCGATCGTCATGGCCGCGGATGTACCCGCCGAATAGAAATCGTTTCCGCTGTATTTCGCAGTGATGCTCTGCGGACCGACGGAACTGAACGTTGTTTGGAGCAGAGCGATTTCTGTAGTGAGACCCTCGCTGAGCGCCGCCGTCCCGATCGCAGTTGATCCGCTATAGAAAGTCACGGTTCCTGTGGCCAGAACCGGATTGACGTAGGCCTCCAATGTCACGCCCTGGCCTTCCGTGACGCTGGTCGCGGAAGCGCTGACAGATACGTTCGCCGACGACTTGTCTTGTAAGCCAGCGCCGCCAGGGCCGCCCATGCAACCGGCAAGCGATAAAAAGAAGACCAGCAGAAGCGAGAACAAAATACGGCGATGAGAGCAAAGCATGACGGTCATATCCTCTCCTTCCGTTCCGGAGCAGGCTTCGAGCAGCGCACTCATTCATGCCAACCCGGATTTGAGGGCGACGTCGCTAAAAAATTAGGAATCCTAGCGAATTGGATTGCAAACGGTCGGTCGGGGTTGCCTGTGGCGCAGGAATCTTCGATTGTGAGGCGTGATTTGTTAGCACGGCCCCAAACCGCACTCTGCTGCGCGTATATGTGGATCTGTCCTTAGGAATTGCCGATCCAAACCACCATGCAGTACATGATCGCAATCGCCACCAGCACGATCGACACAGGCAGCACGAGACGAATTCTCTCTGTGCCGAGTAGTGCGAATTGTGGCGGGATTGCCGTTCCCTGGCCGACAGCATGGTGGGCTAAATCGAGTTTCGGCGAGGATAGTGATCCAGGCGCAGGCGGCAGAGTCGCAGCCATCGCAGGGTTCTCAGGTTCCGCTCCCTTGAGGCGATAGCGAAAGCCCCCCGGCAGCCGCACGGCGGAAAACCATCTTGTAGGCCTGAGGACGTTAAAGTATCCGGCCTGTGCAACATCGAATTCTCTGCGATTCCAGGAACGAGGATCGGTCATTGCATCCTCCTGAGCGCGCTTCGTGGCTTTCGTCTCAGCCGCCGCGATTCCCTGCGCTGGTATCGAGATCCTCGGCTATCGAGCTTAGAGCATCGCGTCGCCAGTGCGCAATGGGACGGTGGTTGGCACGGGTCATGGTTTTCCCGCGTCTTTCCACCACTCGGAGCAACAATGGACGCCCACCGTTACTGAGAGAGGTCACATTCGCTGAAACCCAAGGCCAATTACTCGACACGAACTCCGCCTCGTCTGATATTTGTTGTTCATGGCCACCAAGATCAAGCGCATCGGCATTCTCACCGCGGGCGGCGACAGCCCTGGACTAAACGCAGCCATCCGCGGCGTAGGCAAGGCCGTGCTCGGCTACTACGGCATGGAAATCGTGGGTTTCCGCGACGGTTTTCGCGGTTTGGTTGAGAACCGGCGGCTCGATCTGGATCGCGCTACGCTTTCCGGCATTCTCACCGTCGGCGGCACCATTCTTGGCACCAGCCGCGACAAGCCGCATCGCATGGAGATCAACGGCCGCACCAAGGACATGACGGATGCCATCCGGGACAATCTCAAGAAGTGGGGTATCGATTGCGTCGTCTGCCTTGGCGGGGGCGGCACGCAGAAGAGCGCTCTGCGCCTGCACCGGGCCGGCATCAATGTGATTACGCTGCCCAAGACCATTGACAACGACGTGGCCATGACCGACTCGTGCTTCGGCTACGCCACCGCCCTGGACATTGCGACCGAAGCCATTGATCGTCTGCACTCGACCGCGCACAGCCACCACCGCATCATCGTGGCTGAAATTATGGGTCATCGCGCTGGGTGGCTCACGCTTGGCGCCGGACTCGCCGGGGGCGCGGACGTGGTCCTCATCCCCGAAATTCCTTACGACGTCGAAAAGATCACCGAGGCCATCGGCCAGCGCAGCAAGCGCGGCAGCAACTTCAGCATTGTGGCCGTGGCCGAGGGCGCCATGAGCCGCGACGACGCGCGCGTCTTCGATGCCGCGGAAAAGAAACTCGAACGCGCCAAGAGCCTGAACGACAAGATCGAGGCCAAGCACGCCATCGCCGCTCTTGAGATTCGGCACCATGACAACACGCTGCGCCTGGCCCATCAGCTCGAGGAGCTCACGCACCTTGAATCGCGAGTAACCATTCTCGGCCACGTGCAGCGCGGCGGCACACCGTCCGCGGCCGATCGCATCCTGGCTACGCGCCTGGGCACGGCCTGTGCCGATGCCATCGCCAAGGGACAGTTTGGCGTGATGGTGGCAGCCCGCGGCGAAAACGCGGCGCTGGTGCCGCTGGATCAAGTAGCTGGCCAGCGAAGATCGGTTCCGCGCGACCATTCATGGATCGAAACCGCTCGACACCTGGGAACCTGCCTTGGGGATTAAGGATGTTGTCCGTCCGGAGATTGAAGTCTTGTCGCTGGCGGTTGATTCCTCAGCAGATTTCCGGTGGCGAATTCAAGATTGACAGCCTCTATAAATAATTCTGATCGTGCGGAGACATTGGATAGTCGAGCTTGGGCCAGCTCTTTCTCCGCGGTAACAACATCCACCAGATTCTTGACTCCATATTTGTATGCGTCGAGCGATGCCGAGTAAGAGGCGTTGGCGGATTCGAGAAGCGCCACGGCAGCATCGTGCTTCCGCAATGCCGTCCGAAATCCTATGTAAGCAGTCCAAACCTCGCGCGTCGTCTCATCGTCTTTCGTTGTGAGTTCGTCCTGTGCTTCGCGGCGTTCCGACTTGGCGATCAACAGTTCGTTCTTGCGGACACCTCCATCAAAGATGCGCCACTCAATGCCGAGTGCGACGGACCAGGTAGGCTCGCTCGCGGAACCGAGCTGGCCGTAGTCCGATGTGGGCCACACAGAGGTCTGCGCTGCCGAACCCGTGAGAACAATCTGCGGTTTATACTCTGCGCTGGCTGCACGAATGCGGGCCTCAGCGGAGCGGATTCGCAGAGTTTGCGCCATGAGGTCGGGACGATTCGCCATCGCGCGATCGATCAGCGCCTCGATCGACATTGTGAGTCTCTCCGGCAACGGCGCACTCCTCTGGCTGTCAATCACTATGTCCGGAGACGGATCAGCTCCCACCGCTTCAGTCAGCGTCACGCGCGCAATCTTTTCGTCTCCGTCCGCGGATTCTTCGTCGAACGCAGCCTGCGCCGTTTCGGCCCGGGCGTTGAGAACATCGGGAAGAGTTGCAAGTCCGTTGCTCAGTCTGTTTTCAGCCGCATCCTGCGTGGTTTGCGCAGTTCGCAATGTGTCCTGGGCGGCCTGCAATCTTTCCTGTGCGGTCACCAGCTGGTAGTAAGCACTCGCAACGCGAAACGCCAACGCTTGATTTACCTGAATGACATCCGCACCCGCGGCGAGCTTCTCCTCTTCCGCGGAGTGCACGCTTGCTTCGCGTTTACCAAAGTCAAAGATTAGATATCGGAGCGTAACTTCGGGCCGGACGACTGGCAGCTCCACCATCACGTAGCCGCGAGGTGCCAGCGGCTTCGGGAACGGATTTATCAGTCTCTCGTCGCCGAAGGCCGCTAAACCGTCTAACTCGGGATAATAGGCGGCTTTTACCAAACCCAGTTCCTCTGCCTTCTGTTTAGCGCGCTCCCAGATCGTGCGTGTGCTGGGATTGTGATGCTCGGCAACGTCAATCAGCTCAGCCAAGGTGTAGGGGTAAGCGGGATCGAGAACCGCTGTTCCCTCGCGAGGAGTTTCGCGAGCGGCGCAGTCCGCAGCGGCGGCGGGTGAAGACACGTTGCCGGCACATTGCCCCAGAGCTCGCACCGCGGAGAAGGCGAGAAGCAACGACAAAAGTAGAACGTTCAATGATGGGTTGTATCCGATCAATCGAACCTTCTTCCGGTTCATTCCAGCAAGATGCCGGTAATCGCTGGCCACGCCTTTCCTGTATGGGCGCCGTCGCAAGAATTACCTGTGCCTCGCCCAGTTCTTGCAATTGCCCGGATGCGTTTGCCGCTTGACTTTGGACCGAACAACTTCCTCACCGCGTTGATAAACCACTCAACTCGTTGCCATGTGCATCTGGCCCGCCTATGCGGAACTCGAAAACAATTCTTTCGCGCTCAGTGACGATTACGGCAGAACGACGGAGCCGAGTCTATTGGACGAACGTATTGATCGATCCCAAAGTATCGGTGGACATCATCCTTACGGGCTACATAGGCCAGATTTCTCTTGAGCAAGCTAGTGTTGGCGCTAACGCGATCATCCGATGCGAAGGTATTGATCGATACCTTCGTCCAATAGATTCGGTCCTTAACTCTGTGGCTCAATCGAGTCGTATCGACGAGGAGGTGAGCATGATTAGGACCAACATTCGACACATGTGGGTGCACCTGACATGAATGCCGAATTGACGGGCCGCGATCGACGGCGAATGACCACACTTCGTCCCTTCGCGGGTCTATCTCTGGCACCGCTGGTGTTAGTTGGTTGCTCCCACGGGCCCGAATACACCATCTTCGGCTCTTATTTCCCCGTGTGGATCTTCTGCTCCGTCGGTGGTCTTGTATTGGCAACGGGGGCACGGGCGCTGATCGCCCGCACTGCTATTGCCGAACACTTGGCTGCACCTGTGCTCTTGTATCTCAGCATGGCGATCTTCCTCGCGTGCATCTTGTGGCTGCTGTTTTACAGCTAGGTAAACGCAATGCCAACTGAAGACACCAGCCAACCCGAGCAAGATAATCGCACCGCGAAACTTCATTGGTACGGTCGCGTCTTCACCGCAGCCATGGTTCTGCTGGCGATAGTCGGCTTGATTGCTGTCTACTTGGTCACAACCCGCCATCCCGAGACCGACGACGCGGAAATTTTTGCCAATTACATTGGAATCGCTCCCGTCGTCGAGGGACCGATACTACACCTGTACGTCGCCGACAATCAGCCCGTTAAACAGGGCGATCTACTTTTCGAAATCGATGATCGACCCTATAAGTATGCCGTTGACCGCGCAGTGTCGGACCAAGCCGCCCTCGAAGGCGAGATCGTCGACGAACAGCGTCGCATTCAGGCCGAGGTGCACGCCGTCACCGCCTCCGGGGCGGCAACCCGCAGTGCCACCGCAAACGTCGACCGGGCGCAAGCATCGATCCGCGAGGCGGAGGCCGATGTCGCGCACTCTGAGGCTGCGCTGGATCGGGTCAGGGCCGAGTCGGCATACGCCGAAAACAACTTGCACCGCGTCGAGCCTCTGCTCGCCAAACAATACGTTACCGTCGACCAGGTGGACCAGGCACGCACGACAGAGCGGGCCAGCGCACAGTCCGTGCATGAAGCCGAATCGCAATTGGCTCTCAATCGAGCCCACCTCAACTCGATGCTGGCCGCCTTGGCGGAAGCCAGAGCCTCGGCAGAGCAGAGTACGGCACAGCTTCAACAATCGCAATCCAGCGTACTTACCCTCGATCCCCTCGTGACGCAACGGCAGGGACGCGCCGCCGCAATCGCCAACGCCCAATATAACTACAACGAATGCCGCGTCTACGCTCCATTTGATGCACGTGTAACGAGCCTCGTCATTTCTCAGGGCGCCTATGCTCACATAGGACAGGAGATTTTCACACTTATCGACACTCGTGTCTGGTGGGTGCTTGCGAACTTCCGCGAGACGCAGCTGAAGCATGTCCAGCCAGGTATGACTGCGGACGTGTACCTTATGTCTGACCCGGGTTTGCGATTTACGGGCGTCGTGGAGAGCACCGGGTATGGAGTTATACCCGACCCGTCGATCCTGGGCCGAATTGCGCCCGGCCTGCCTGACGTACAACGCACTCTTAGCTGGGTAC
>JBEKPD010000008.1:0-146647 GCA_049521075.1 Occallatibacter sp. | reverse complement strand
CTGTATCGCTGGCTACGGAAGCCTCCAACGGCACGCTCGATACTTCGCAGGACACGGCAGCCAACCAGGAATACCAGTCGATCCTTTCCGAGATCAACAACATTGGCGCCACGACCACCTACAACCAGGAACAGGTCTTCGGTTCCAAGACCGATATCTACACTGGCGATTCCTCGACGGCTGGTTCTTCAATCAACAGCCTGAGCATCCGCGGGCTGTCTTCAGCCAACGTGGGTGACACCGGCGGCGTCATGTCGTACAGCAACGGGCAGAACAATGTGTTCATGAACCTGTCGACGAGCACGGCGAACGCCTCGATCAACGACACGCTGAACGCTAGCGGCACCACCACGATGAACGTCAATTACCTGGTTCCGGGCGCGGATGGCAAATCCACAACCGCATCGGCCCAGATCACGACGGGCGGAAACTCCGGCTATCAGAACACCGTAGGCGGCATGATCAACGCCATCAACCAGTCGGGACTCGGCCTCACGGCCACCTTTGCCACGCAGGCCCAGGCGGGCGTGCAAGGCGGCGGTGCGCAATCCGGCATCGAGATTACCGGCGGATTGGTATCGGCGGGCGTAGCTCCCAGCTCTTCCAGCACCAGCGGCACGCTTGACCTGACAGGTCTGGCTGCGGGCGCAACGCTGGCTCAGAACGCCACCGTGACCATTAACCAAGGCAACGTATCGCAGACCTTCACCATCGGCGAGGGTAACAACACGCTGGCCACGCTGGCCGGGGTCATCAACGGGTCTACCGGCGCGACCAACTCAGTCACCAACGCCACGGGGCAGACCCTTGGCGTGACCGCGAATGTCATTACCAACGGCGATGGCACACAGAGCCTCGCACTGGCCGATGGCACGGGCGTTACCGGCGCTTTGAGCGTCACCACCACTGGGGGAAGCACGCAGGCTCCCATCTTCGGAAGTGGCACCGCCGCCACCACTGTCACGGTGGAAACGGGCGCCACAACGGTTGCCGGCAATCAATACCAGGCA
This sequence comes from Occallatibacter sp., assembly GCA_049521075.1. Lineage (GTDB taxonomy): Bacteria > Acidobacteriota > Terriglobia > Terriglobales > Acidobacteriaceae > Telmatobacter. The sequence continues at coordinate 145,637 of JBEKPD010000008.1, read as the reverse complement.
GCTACCGCTTCGACGGTCACCGTGGGCACAGGCAGCGGAACTGAAGCGTCAACCGATAATCTCACTGTCGGCACCAGCATCACGATCGCCAATTCCATAGCCAACGATGCCCAGTCTTTCACATTCGTCGTCGGCAGTGGAACGAACGTGATCGGCGCTCACGCGAGCACGATCTACACCGGCAATGACAGCGTCAACACAGGCGCGGCAGCGAATACGCTGGCGGGTCTGGCAGAAGCAATCCAGGGCCAGTCCAGCACCCTCGGCGTCAATGCCTCAGCAGCAGGTACGGGCGGACTCGTGCTGACGGATGCGACCGCGGTCACCAACCAAAATATCTCGGTGACGATGGGGAGTACGCCTCTCACTTCCTCAGCGACGGCCGCGGCACTGAACCTCTACAGTCCGACAGTTGCCGGCACAACGGTGGTATCCGCTGGCACCGCGGCAAAGACGGTCCTCGATGACGGTTCAGGAACCAATCTTGTAGGCAACACGCTGTCGGGCAGCATTACCCTGACCAACTCTTACGGCTCGACGACATTCACAACCGGCGCCGGAACGGACGGCAACGGTACGTACTACCTGGGCAACCAGGCGGGCGGCAACACGTATACCGGACTCGTCCAAGCGATCGCTGCACACTCAGCAGCTCTCGGCTACGGAGCGGCGTGGAATGCCACGGCCGGCGCCGCCGGCACGCCTGGATTGGTTCTGACCGGAAACACTGTCGGAATCGACCCAATCACGGTAACGGGGACCACCACTCTGGTGGACACCACCGACACCAGCGCCGCGGTCGGTGTCGACTCGACTGGAACCGGCACCGTTACGCCCGCCAACGGCACCGACAACACGTTCGCGACTTCGAGCACGGCGGTTCTGCAAGGGCCCGGCGGGGCGTCAATTGGGGGCTCCACAACTCTGACCGGCGCGATTCAGCTGACCTTGGGCGGCGGGACCACCCAGACATTCATCATGGGCAACGCGCCCACCAACGGCACCGCGGCGGTCGCCGGGGCCATCTACACCGGGGCCAACACCTCCGCCAGCCTCATTACCGCCATCAACCAGGCAACTTCAATAACCGGGATTTCGGCAAACGGGGGAGTTGGCGGCACTGATGACGCCATTTACCTGCAGGGCACGGTCGGCACCATCGGCGCCATCTCCATGACGAATTCGTTGGGGGCGGGCAGCTTCACTCCGCTGGCAGTTAGTAGCGCCGTGACCCCCGGCACGATTACCGATGGGGTGACCGGGGCCGTGGGCAACAACGCTGTGTTCAACATCACGGCGACAAACAGCGCCAACAGCGCAGTCGCGGTCAACACCGACGACATGATGACCGGGCAGATGACGGTTGTCAACGCCGGCACGGCGGCTACCGTTGCCAAGGATGCGAGTTCGTCTCTGGCTGCAGCCGGCGGGGCCAGCGCGCCCACCGTCACTGTGCTTGACACCGGCGCAGCCAACGACTCGGAGTCCAATCAGCTGAGCGGTCAAATCACGCTCGCCGTTGGCGGAAACACCTTAACCTATAACGCCGCAGCAGGCGATACCTGGGCAACGCTGGCAAACGCTATCAACACGGGCGTCATTGCCGGTTCCGGCAGCAATACAACCGGTGTGACCGCGGTATGGAACGCCAACGCGGGCGGTGCGGGTAAAGGCGGCCTCGTACTGACCGATTATTCGAATGGCGCACATGCGGTGACGGTTGGAGGCACCGGGTTGAAAAGCTCGGTAGCCGACACCTTCGTCCTCGGCGCCGGATCGAACACTACCGGCGCGGCCTCGAACACGTTCTACCTCGATAACACGGCTCCAAGCGGCACCGACTACGCCACCACGAATGCAGCCGGCGCGACCGGCTACACTCTGGCCAGCGTTGCCGCAGCGATCACCGCTTACTCAAACAACAGTGTGAGTGCTCAGGCCACGGCCACCGGCTTGACTCTCACCCAAACAGGCACCTCCACAAGCTACAGCGGCGGCAACATCACCGCCAACACCAGCACCCTCGGCAACTCCCTGGTGGATGTGACCGCGGGTGGCTATTCCACGGCCACGACCACGAACGCCACACAGTTGGCCAGCAATAGCGATACACTCAGCGGCTCGCTGGTCTTTAACGTGGGTGGCGCCGCGAACAAGACTGTGACCATGGCCCAGGTCGCTGCCGCGGGAGACGCGGCGACGGTGAAGGGTCTGATCTCTTACATCAACGCGAACCAAGGTTCGCTTGGCATCAGTGCGAATTGGGTTCCCAACACCACGGGCAATACTTCCTTCGGCAACATCCAACTGACGTCGCTGACGGAAGGTCCAACAGGCACGGTCAACGTCAACTCGACGCTCACCAACCTCACCGATACCACAACTGGCGCGGCCCTGTCGTACAACTCAGGGGCGGCCTACAACGTCGGCTTGTCGTCGAGCGGAGACGGCACCAAGATCTACGACTCGTCGACTCTGCCAACGAACGGTACGCCTACGGCAGCGAACATGGTTGCCGATCAGAAGTCCGGCAGCGGAATCGCGACCATCAGCTATTCCGATGGCGCGGGCCAGTCGCTGAGCTCCACCGATCTGTCAAGCCAGTCCGATGCGGAGTTGGCGCTAACCAGCCTCAACTCAGCCATCGCCGATGTGGCGGCGCAGGACGGGTACATCGGAGCCCAGATCAACACGCTGAATGCGGTTAGCTCCGTGCTCAGCACACAGAGTGAGAACGTGCAAGCGGCGCAGAATGCGGTGCAGGCTACCGACTATGCGACGGCCACGTCCAACATGTCAAAGTACGAAATCCTGAGTCAGACCGGCATCGCGGCACTGGCACAGGCTAACTCGCAGCAGCAGGACGTACTGAAGCTGTTGCAATAACCCAGGGTCCCCGGCGACCGGTCTTTGGTCGCTGGGGTGGGATAACTCCTAACCTCCAGCGACCGATGTCTGGTCTCAGGGGTGGAGGAACTTAACCTCCGGCGGCGCACCAAGGTTTAAGCAACCGCCGCCGGAGTCGAACCACTGAAGCTCCCGGCGCGCGCGCAGGCATTGAGCAGGCGCCGCCGGGGACGATGTGAGCCGGCGTTCGCCCCTCGGGCGAATCGCCAACCAAAGGGGGCGTCCTATGGATGCCCCTCTTTGCTTTTGTGGGCCACGTTTACTGAGATGAGTTTTCTCAAATCCGTCTTCGATGCGATTGGTTTCGTGACTGCATGAGGACTGCAGGAGGGTTCCATGGGAACAGTCGGACTGAGCTTCGGGTCCCCGACCAGCGGCACGGGCTTCGACGTGAGCTCGACGGTTGCCGAAATCATGAGCAACCTCGAGAACGTGGAAACCCCTTGGAAGAACCAACTGAGCTCTCTCGATAGCCAGGATACGGCTATCTCCAGCCTGGGGACCTTGCTCTCCAGTGTCTCCACCGACATGGGCGCGTTGACGCAATTCGATGGCGTCATGGCTCAGAAGGTGGGATCGAGCTCCGATACCAACGTGCTGGAGCTGACCGGGGCCACCTCTGCGGCTACGGCTGGCACCCACTCTGTCGAGGTCAAAAATCTGGCGCAGTCTGCGAGCGGGTACCTGGCCGAGATCCAAAATTCCTCAAGCACGCTCGCCGGGTCCATCGGCGGATCCGTCACATTGCAGTTGGGCAACGGGACGGCACAGACCTTCACGATGGGCCAAGCGACAGGTACGCCGGCGAGCAACACGGTTTATACCGGCAGCGGCGCCGATACGCTTTCCTCGCTCGCCTCGGCCATCAACTCGTCGGGCATTGGCATCTCGGCCAATGTGCTCACGGATGCTACCGGTACGCGCCTGAGCCTGGTCTCCGGGACTCCGGGCGCCAGCGGCAATTTCACCGTGACCAGCAATTCGCTCAGCGCCGCCGCCAGCAACACGCTCAGCGCCACGGTTACGGCGGGCACCGGCACGGGTTCGAGCGCCACCACCTCGACCGCACTGATGACGGCCGTCGCCAGCGCCACTGAAACGCTCAGCAGCACGGGAATCCTCAGCGTCACCGTGGGCAGCGGCGGCAGCGCGCAGCAGATCAATATGAGCGACGTGAGCACCGCCGAAGGCGGCACCACGCTGACCGATTTGCAGAACTACATCAACGGCACCACAAACGGCAATCCCAACGTCACAGGCTTCAGCGCCTCGATCGTGCCCAATGGCGACGGCACCGTGAGCCTCGAGCTCACCTCTGGCACCGCGGGCAGCGCGGGAACGCTCGCCGTCAGCTCCAATGTGGCCGACCCCGCTACCGCCCTGGCTTACACCTCGACCGTCACCGGCACCAACGCCAATCTGACCGTGGACGGCGTCAACCTGACCAGTGCTTCGAATACGATCAGCGGCCTCATACCCGGCGTTTCTTTTCAGTTGCTCGCGCCCAGCGCCGCGGAGTCGGACGGCAGCCTGGAACAGGTGCAGGTGGTCATCGGCAACGACAACACGGGCGTCGAAAGCGCGGTCAACCAGTTTGTTTCCGACTACAATGCGCTCATCAGCGGCGTCAACGCGCAGGAAGGCCTTACCAGCTCCGGCACGCCGGAGCCGCTCTTCGGCTCTCCCACGCTCTCCCTGCTACAGCAGGAGCTGCTCAACAACATCGATGCGAATAATCCCAACGGCTATATGGACTCGGTTACGGCGGACGCCGGCGTAACGCTCACCGGTTCCAGTTCCATGACCATCCAGGCGGGCAGCGGTCCAAAGGTGACCTTCGTGGTCGGTGCGCCCCCATCGGGCGGCAGTAACGGCGATGGCACCTTTTACACCGGCACGGGTTCCGACTACAACACGTTGGCCGGATTGGCGGCCGCCATCAATACCGCCGCGGAAAACACGCCAATCGCTTATACCGGCGGATCGAGCAGCGATACCGGTTCTCTGACGGCGACAAACACCTCGCTCCTGACCGGCACCACACCCGAGTTAGGGGGCGAACTGACAATTCAGGTGGGGAAGGGCTCGCCACAAACAGTCTCCATGGACGATGTAGACACGGCCGAGGGCGGCACCACACTCACAGACATTGCCACCTACATCAACGATCCCAGTAACTCCTCGTTGGGCGTGACGGCTACGGTGACCGACAACGGCGACGGCACGTCGACATTGTCGCTTTCTTCAGCCACTCTCAGCGGTGGTGCCCTCACGATCGACTCCGGGCTTGTGATTCCGGGTTCCGGAGTGTCGGCGGGTGTAGCGACGAATAACGGGCAATCCTCGCTCACGCTGGCCTCGCAGACCTCCGGATCGAGCGGCGCGCTCACAGTGACTTCGGCGATCCGGGCCAGCACGCCCACTGCATTTAGCTACTCCGACACGCAAGGCTATACAGCTACCACCGCCGATAGCGGAACGCTGGGATCGGCTCTGAGCAGCACAGACACGCTTACCGGTTCGCTGACCGTCAATGTGGGCACGGGCGCCTCGCAAACCATCAATATGAGCGACGTGGCCCAGGCCGAGGGGGGGAGCGCGACACTGACCGATTTGCAGAACTACATCAACGACCCCAACAATTCCTTCGGATTCAGCGCCTTAATTGTGAACAACACCAATGGTTCGCAGAGCCTGACGCTGACCTCGAACACAGTAGGCTCGACGGGCGCACTGAGTGTGACCTCGAGTCTCTACGACCCCGAGGACATCACCGTCTCCTCCCTCGGCTATACCAACTCGTCCGATATCGACAGCCTGACCACGCTCGGCATCAGCGTGAACAATGACGGCTCGCTCACCTTCGACGCCAACTCGCTCGATTCCATACTCAATACCGACTATGCGAGCGTAGCGGGCTTCTTCCAGAACACCGACAGCTGGGGCCAGAGCTTCTCCAATATGCTCACCAATGCCGGCTCCAGCACGTCTACAGGCATTTTAGGACTGGCCAAAAACGCCAACAGCACGACCGAATCCGTGCTCAACGCAGAGGTATCCAAAGAGCAGACCTACATCTCCGCGCAGCAGTCCAGCCTGACCACGGAGCTCAATCAGGCCAATCAAATCATGCAGGAGTTGCCCTCGCAGTTGCAGGGCATTAACGAGCTGTATTCCGCAGTCACAGGCTACAACCAGGGCACGAGCGGCGGTTAACGAAATTCTTTTTCCCGGCCAGCGCGAAAGATCGCAGACCGGCCGCGGAGCGTTCTCAAGGACGAAGTCCGGCGCGGGGCCGGAGACAGCGCAAAAACGAACAGCGCAAAACAGGAATGCAGAAGGAGTCTGGATCAGATGGCAAGTTATCGGGAACATGTGCTGGACGGCGCGGGGGCTGTCGACCTCGTGGTGGCGCTCTATGACGGAATCATCCGCTTTCTCTATGCAGCAATCACCGCGGTGGAACGCGGCGATGCGGACGCGCGACGCGCCGCAGCCAAGCGCGCGCTCGACATCATCATCCACCTGCAGGCGCGGCTGCGCATGGATATAGGGGGACGGCCAGCCCAGGCGCTCAGCGAATTTTATGCTGCGATTTTCGCGCAGATCCTACAGGCCTCGCAGTCGGCCTCGAAAACGAAATTCCAATACGCCATCAACTGTGTCCGCAACGTGCGCGACGCCTGGCGCGAAGTGGCGCGCGATCCCAATATCGACTCCGCGTCGTCGCGGGTGCTCACCGTGCCGTCGCGATCCGCAGCGTCAGAACGGGCCGACGCCGCCACCGGTTCCAGTTGGACGGCTTAATTTCTACCCGTACGCGAGGGCCCGTTCAGACTCCGCTTGGGTGGGATTAAGGGAATTCGCGAGATGGGCGTAGCGCACGCCGACTCGCTAACCTGCGACGGTGAGCTCTTCTTCGAGCTGCTGTTTCTGGTAGAGGCTCGCGTAATAGCCATCGAGCGCGAGCAGTTCCTCGTGGCCTCCCAGCTCGACGATCCTTCCCTTGGCGAGCACGGCGATGCGGTCGGCGTTGCGCACTGTCGACACGCGATGCGAAATGAGAATGGTGGTTGTGTTCGCGGTGTAATTGCGCAGGCCGCCGAGAATGCGTTCCTCGGTGTAGGTGTCCACGCTGGCCAGTGCATCGTCGAGGATCAGGATTGCCGGCCGCCGCAGCAGTGCGCGCGCAATGGCTGAGCGCTGCTTTTGCCCGCCGGAGAGCGTCACACCGCGCTCGCCCACCATAGTCTCAAAGCCCTGAGGAAACTCCTCGAACTCGCGCCGGATGTGCGCCGCCTCTGCTGCCTGCAGAAGCTCCTCTGCATCGGCATGCGGTGCGCCGAAGGCCAGGTTCTCGCGGATGGTCTCGCTGAATAGGAAGGTTTCTTGCGGCACCATGCCGATGTTGCGCCGTAAAACTCCGAGCGGATATTCGCGCACCGGCCGCCCGTCGATGAGCAGCGCCCCCTCGGACGCATCGTAGAGCCGCGGAATCAGGTTGACGAGCGTGGACTTGCCGCAGCCCGTCGGCCCCACGATCGCCAGGCTCGATCCCGCCGGGATGTGCAGCGAGACATCGCGTAGTACAGGCGTCGCGCCGGGGCCTTCGTCATAACTGAAACTGAGATGCCGGAATTCGATTTCGCCTCTGAGTTCCTGATCCGTCTCTGGTCCAAAAGCTAAAACCAGGGAGTGGGCGGAGCGGATGGAGGGTTCGGATTTGAGCAGTTCGTCAATGCGCGTCACCGAGGCTGTGCCGCGCTGGAAGATGTTAATGACCCATCCCACTGCGATGATCGGCCAGATGAGCAGGATCATGTAGGTGTTGAAGGCCACAAACTCGCCGACCGAGATGCGGTGCGCGAGCACGAGGTGTCCGCCGGCCAGCAGGGTAATCACCATGGACACGCCGAGGATGAATTCGAGCGTGGGCCACAACATGCCCATGAGCTGCACCAGCCGCAACGCGCGGCCAATGTATTGGCGATTCAGCTGCTCGAAGAGGCCCGTCTGCGACTCCTCGCGCGCGAAGGCACGGATCAGCCGCACGCCGGAATAATTTTCCTGGGCCTGCGCTGAGATATCGGAGAAGCTGGCCTGGATGCGCTCGAAGCGCTCGTGAATCTTGCGGCCTACATACTGCACGAAGATGCTGGCGAGCGGCATCGGCGCCAACGTCACCAGCGTAAGCCAGGGACTGATGTGCAGCATGAATACCAGCGCGAAGACGCTTAGGAAAATCGTATTCACGCTGTACATGAGCCCCGGCCCCAGCAGCATGCGCACTGCATTCAGGTCGTTGGTCATGCGTGCCATGATGTCGCCGGTGCGGTAGCGCTGATAGAAGCCCGAGTCCTGCGTTTCCAGCTTCTTGAACAGGTCGTTGCGCATGTCGAACTCAATCTCGCGCGAGATCCCGATCAGAACCCAGCGTTGCGCGTACATGAAGACGCCCTTGACGAGATTGATGCCGACGAGAAAAAGGGCAAGAAGCAGAATGTGTTGGCGGGTGGTGCCGTTTTTGATGGCATCGACGGCCATGCCCAGAACCGTGGGAAACAGCACGGCGACGGTATTTGTAGCAACGCAGGCCAGTGTGCCGCGCACGTATCCCCAGCGGTAGCGGCGCATGTAGGGATAGAGTGGGCGAAGGTCTCCGAACATATTTCTATTGTACGGGGCCGTTTGTTTTAGGGGAAAACTCGCCGACTATTTCAATCGGCCTAACAATGTGTGATTCCGGATCTCCATAAACATCAGGCATCGGCTTTGACAAATCCTTCGGTCCAGCTGCCGTGGTCTAACTCGCGCGAGTGGATTTGAAATCCTTCCGGATAGTCCGCAAAGCCCGGTTTCGTGCGCAGTCGTTCGATTGCCGACGTCGCGCCGAATTCAGTCTGGTAGACACCAATCAGGAGGCCGTTGTCGTTTTCCTCGTCTTCTTTTGTAACAAACCACAAGAGAAAAACCGTTGACGCCATGGGCAACTCTCTCCTAGCTTTGGATTACTGGCTACAAGGTACCGGCTTCTTTCTATTCCCTATTTTCTACTCCCTATTCCCTGTCTTTCTTACGTCGGCGTTCTTAGCAGCAGATAGCCGCCCACCAACCCGAACAGCACATCCGCTGACCAAGCGGCCATTGAGGCCGGGAGATAATTCACGTAGCCCATGGCGCCGAAGAGGTTGTCGATCACAAAGTACGCGAGCGCTACGGCAATGGCCACGGCCAGTCCGGCAATGGAACCGCGCCGCCCCATGGAAAGTGCAAAGGGAATGGCAAGCACCGCCATCACTACGGTGATTAGCGGATACGAGAGTTTGTGCCACAGAGCCACGCTCAGGCGCTTAGTGTCGAAGCCGCTCTGCTGCAAGTCGCGGATATAGCGGTCGAGCTGGCCGAAGTTCATCTCATCCGATGGCACGGCTTCCTTCCAGAAGTAAGCAGGTGTAGTCCGCAGTTCGGGAAAAGATGTCTTGAGGAAGATGCGGTAATTCGTCACATTCGCACCTTGCACGTCGCGTACCCAGCCACTCTCGAAAGCCCATGTACCCGCATCGGCGTTCCACACCGCACGCTTGGCAAAGATGCGTCGCGTCAACTGAAACGTGGCCGGCTCGAACTCGAACACGGAAAGATTGGCAAACTCACTCCGATCGCGATCGAAAAACTCGTAGTAGTAAATACGCCCCGGCTCGCCGGGCAGCGGCTTCGGGCCCATCATCCATTTTTGTCTGGGGTTCAGGTAGGTCTGCGGCGGGCGTCCCTTGATTACGTTGCGCAGTGCTTCCTGCCGGCGGTTGGCCTGCGGCAGGTAGTACTGGTCGAACAGGAACAACGCCACGGCCAGCATTGCCGCCACGGCCACAATGGGAACGATCAGGCGATACAGGCTGATGCCCGTGGCTTTAATGGCGACGATCTCGCTGTTGCGATTCATTACGCCGAAGGTGACCAGTGCCGAGATCAGCACCGCCAACGGCGTGATGAGGTAGAGCATGCTCGGCGTCAGGTTCACCAAGTACTCACCTACGAACGAGAGGGCGATGCGGTTGCGCAGGATGTCGCCCACCAGGTCGAAGAAGGTGAACACGATGATCAGCATTACGAACCCGCTTAGCACCAGGAAAAACATGGTCAGGAATTCGCGCAGGATGTACTCGTCCAGAATCCGTGGAAAGACGCTGCGTGGAAAAACCCCCCGCGCGCCGGTCCCGTTTGCCCGCTGCGCGCGCGCGCGAAATCTGTTGATAAGCGCGGGAAGCTGGAATCCATTGGCCACTGCGGAAATCTTAAACTTGGGCAACCGCGTGGCCCACGTCGCCATGGTGCTTAAGATTCGTCCTCCGGTCGTCATCTGCCACAGCAGAAAGATACCGGCCGTGGCAAAAAGAATGTTGGCCGTCCACACGGCGATGAATGCGGGCAGCCGGCTCTGGTGCCCCAGTGCAGTCCCGATCATCGTGAGGAAGTAATACACGAACGCCAGCAGAATGGTGAACACGATTCCCGCGCTCTTGCCGCCGCGCCGCGAATCCGCACCCAGCGGCACTGCCAGCAGCATCAGTACCAGGCAGGCCACAGGAAGCGCAAGGCGGCTGTGCATCTCAATCAATAGGCTTTTTGCGTCGGGCTTCCCCTTCAGCTCGTGGATGCGCTCGAACAATGTGCTCATGGGCATCGCGTAGAGCTTCGTATCCATGCGCCCCAGGCGCACGTCGCTCGTAGGGCTCAGCGCCAGCGGCATGTCCGTAGTGGTAAACGTCGTGATGTTGGACTGCCCCGGCTCGTCGGCTACGGTCTCGTCGCGCAGCCCGTCGCGCAGGCGCATGATCAGCTCTTGCGGGTTGTCGTTGACCACAGTGGCCGACGCGGCCGTCGTGATCACCGGATTCGCCGTGTCGCTCACGTCGGCCATAAACACCTGGCGCCAGTTGGCCGCGCCCGCACCGGCGCGCACGTCTTGCACGTAGAGCACGAAGTTCTTGAAATCCTCATAGAACACGCGCGGTTGGATCTCGTAGGACGCCTGCGAAGTTTCGAGAGCCTGCTCCATTTCGAGGATGGCCTGATTGGCGCGCGGCGCGAGATAGAGCGAATTGCCCAGACCGAGCAACGTGCCCGCCACCGCTACGATCGATGCCACACGCACAAAATAGCCGATGCCCAGCCCCGAGGCGCGCATGGCAATGATTTCGCTGTCGGCTGCGAGGCGGCTGAACCCGAGTAGTACGCCCCACAGCACCGCCATGGGAATGGTGAACTTGAAGAGGTTGGGCAGTGTGAAGAGAAACACCTCGGCCACATCCATCCACGTGGAACTGCTGCGCACCACCACCTCGAGCGTGTGCGGCAGTTGCGGCATAAACAAGATGAATGTGAAAAGCGCGCAGCCGATGAGCGTGAGGGAGAGGATTTCGCCGAGAATGTAGCGGGTGAGGATGCGCACAGCAGAACCTGTGTTTAGTTTACCGTGGCGAAGTCGCGGCGAACGAAGCCGGCTGCCACGCGCGCAGACGCAAACTGTTTCCCAGCACGCACACCGAACTCAGCGCCATGGCCGCGGCGGCGAGCCACGGCGTGAGCAGAATGTGAAACACGGGATAGAGAGCTCCGGCGGCCAACGGAATTCCGAGCAGGTTGTAGGTCACGGCCCAGCCGAGATTTTGGCGCATCACGCGAACGGTTTGCCGCGACAGTTCGAGCGCCGCTGGAATGGCCATCGGCTGCGTGCGCAGCAGCAGCACGTCGCCAGCCTCCTGCGCCAGATCGGCTCCGCTGCCCATGGCGATGCCGGCGTCGGCCGTGGCCAGCGCCGCGGCGTCGTTAATGCCGTCGCCCACCATGGCCACGCGCAGGCCGCTTTGCTGCAGTGCGCGAATCCGCGCCAACTTGCCTGCCGGATCGAGGCCGGCTTCCACTTCGCCGATTCCTGCCTGTTGTGCGATGGGCGCAGCAGCGGCAGCCGAGTCGCCGGTCAGCATCAACACTCGCAAGCCGGCATGACGCAAGGCCGCTATGGCCGCAGCCGCGTCGGGCCGCAATGCATCGCGCGCGTCGAAGTACGCGGCTGCCGCGCCATCCAGCGCCATCCACAACCGCGTCACGCCCGGCTCTGGCGCGGCCACGTCCGTCGGCAGCTTGATAGAAAACTCGTTGAAGAGCGCCTCGTTGCCTAACAGGCACTCGTGCTCTTCGACGCGTGCCGAGAGTCCGCGTCCGGGAAAAACCTGCACATCCTGTGCAGGCTCCCACTTCAGTCCAAGGCCTTTGGAAAACTCCACGACCGCATACGCCAGCGGATGATTCGATCGCTCTTCGGCGGCGGCGGCCAAGCGCAGCAGATCGCGTTCGGCACGGCTACCGAGTACATGCACTTTTTCGAGCACCGGCTTGCCTACGGTCAGTGTCCCTGTCTTGTCGAGAACGATCGCGTCCAGGTGCGCTAGCCGCTCCAGCGCCTCGCCGCCCTTGAAGAGCACGCCGAGCTGTGCGCCGCGGCCCACGGCCACAGTGAGTGCCGCCGGAACCGCCAGCCCCATCGCGCACGGGCAGGCAATCACCAGCACGGCCACCGTGTTGGCAAGCGCCAGCGGCAGTGAGTGCGCCGCCACCAGCCACGCCACAAACGTGACGGCCGCAAGCCCGAGCACAACCGGCACAAAGATGGCGCTTGCCTGATCGGCCAGACTCTCCATTGGCGTGCGCGAGCTCTGCGCCTGATCCACCATGCGCGCGATTTGCGCGAGCACCGTCTCTTCGCCGAGCGATTGTGCACGGCACACCACCGCGCCGTCATAGTTCAGCGACCCGGCGAGCACGCGCCATCCCACCTCGCGCGCGAGCGGCGTGGCTTCGCCAGTCAGCATTGACTCGTCCACCGTGGTGCGCCCCTCTACAATCGTTGCGTCCACGGGGAAGCGCTCGCCGGGGAGCACCACGATGCTGTCGCCGGGCCGCACTTCTTCGAGCGGCACCACGGTTTGCACGCCTTCCACCAGGCGCCGCGCCGTGGCCGGGCGCAACCGCGAGAGGGAGTCCAATGCCGACAACGCCCGCCGCTTGGCTCTTGCTTCCAGCGCCTTGCCCAGTAGTAGAAACCCCAGAATCAGCAGTACCGCATCGTAATACACTTCGCGTCCCGGCGTCGGCCTGATCGTTGCGTAGGCCGAATAAAAAAACGCGACGCCCGTGCCCAGGCTCACCAGCGTATTCATGTTGGTGGAGCCGTGGCGCAGTGCGCGCACAGCGCTCCAGTAAATCCCGCGCCCCGCCCACGCGGCGACCGACGCGGTCAGTCCGAGCAGGAACCAGCGCAGCAGCGAGGTTGGGATTGCATAGAGCCACGGCAGTGCGCGCATCAGAAAGTGATCGGGCGTGCCCATCGTCGTTCCCAGCGGCATGGCCAGCAGCATTGCGGCCGCGCCTGCGGCCAGGGTTACCCAGGCCTTCGCCTCCGCGCCTGCTGTCTCGTCCTTCGCGAGTGAGGCTGGATCGCCATTCCGAGGCAGCACCGCATCGTAGCCGGCGCTGCGAATCGCTTCTACGAGTTGCTCGGGCCTAACCAGCGCGCCATCGAAGACCACGCTAGCGCGATGCGCCATCAAATCCACGCGCGCCTCCTCCACGCCCGCCGTGGCGCGCAATGCTTCCTCCACGTGGTGCTGGCACGAAGCGCAGGTCATGCCCAGGACAGGAAGTGTCAACGATTCTCGTGTGGGCGATTCTCGTGCGCTCGATTCTCGTATGTTTGAGGCCACCGGCGGCTCCAGTTGTGCGCGTTATGATTCGAGATGCGCGGCAAAGCCGGCCTTGGCGAGGGCGGCAATGGCTGATTCGACCGGCGCGGGTTCCTCGGCTGCAGTCAGCAGAGCTGCTCCAACGCGAACTTCGTTCACCACCACGCCGGGGGTCGTAGCTAACGCCTGGCTCACGCGGCGCACACAGGAACCGCAGTGCATTCCATCGATTCTCAACGTGAATTCCGCCATCTTTCGCTCCTTCGCGTCTTTATTTGATGATAGCGGTAGGCATACGATTCCGGTGCGACCCGGATCTCGAAGCCGGTGAACTTGCGAGGGTGTGCCTGAGCGCACGCTGACTTGCCAACTCGCGGAAGCGGGAATAAGGTTTTCGAAAATGGAAAAGGTGCAACGCGAGTTTCCTCAAACGCCGCTGGTCGGCGTGGGCGCGGTCGTGGTCGACGAGGGCCGCGTGCTGCTGGTGTGCCGCGGCAGTGAGCCACTAAAAGGCCATTGGACGCTGCCCGGCGGCTTGCTTGAACTGGGTGAATCTATCATCGACGGCGTCGCCCGCGAAACGCGCGAGGAAACCGGACTTATTGTCGAGCCGATTGAGCTTGTCGAACTCATCGACAGAATTTATCGCGAGGCCGCCCGCGTCCGCTACCACTACGTGATCGCCGATTTCCTGTGTCGCGTCACTGGCGGCGCGTTGCAAGCGGCCTCCGACGCCGACGCCGTTCGCTGGGTAGAGCGCGCCGAGTGGAACAGCCATAGCGACCTCGCTCTCGATCCCATCACCGTGCGCGTCATCGAAAAAGGATGGCAACGAGCGCAGACCTTGAAAATAGAAAGAGGCTGAGTCATGACCAATTCTGTCAAAAGCCCCACAAACCGTCCGATGCGATGGATCAAGCTTGTCCTCTTGTCCGTGCTCGTGCTCGCGTTGATCGCGACAGCCGGATTCTTCCTCGGCCCCGTCAGCTATTTCAACGCCTGGACGTACCTGCACGAAGATTTCTCGGGAATTGAGAGCCATTCGGTCGAGGTCGCAGGCCATCGCGTGCATTATCTCGCCGAGGGACCGTCCAACGGCCTGGCCGTCGTGCTCGTGCACGGTCTCGGCGCCAGCGCGGAGTATTGGGGTAAGCTCGCGCCGTATCTCGCCCAATCCGGATTTCGCGTCTACATTCCCGATCTCGTTGGCTACGGCCGAAGCGATCGGCCCAAGGATTTTTCTTATTCGGTGCGCGACGAGGCCGCCGTGGTCGTGGGCTTCATGGACGCGCTGGGACTCAAGCAGGTCGAGCTCGGCGGATGGTCGATGGGCGGATGGATTGCGGTGCTCGTTGCCACCGAGCATCCGGAGCGCGTCAGCCGCCTTATGCTCTTCGATGCCGCCGGGCTCGACGTCCCGCCGCCGTTCGACACCGCGCTCTTCACGCCTACCAACATTGCCCAGCTCCACCAGTTGCAAGCGCTCCTCTCGCCGCAGCCTCAGCCCATTCCCGCGTTCGTGGCTCGCGACATCCTGGGCAACTTCCGCCGCCACGGTTGGGTGGTGCAGCGCGCGCTTGCCACCATGTTCACGGCGCAGGACGTAGTCGACAACGACCTGCCGCATCTGAAGATGCCCGTGCTTCTCGTCTGGGGATCGCTTGATCGCGTTACGCCGCTCGCGGAAGGCGAGAAGATGCGCGGCCTCATCCCGCAGTCCGAACTCGACGTCTTTCCCGGCTGCGGCCATATGGCGCCCATCGAGTGCTCCGCCGCGATCGGCCCCAAGGTCGTTGCCTTCGCGCGTAAGTGAAACAGACGGGATTTGCCGACGAGCGAACTCGCGAACGTGGGCTTGAGCGCACGCTAACTTGCTGACTCGCTATTTGACTCGGCCTCGTCCGCTTTGCGAGACTCCGGCCATGGGATACAGTGGAAAGCTTGAGTACGCCGGAGAGCGCAAAATCCGGGAGCGTAACACCAACGTCTATCGCCTTTGTCACTGGCCCATCTGGATCTGGGTTTTCTTTCTGGCGCCCGGGCCGCTTACCTTCAGCCTCTTCTCAGGTGGTTTTCATTGGTTCAACTGGGCATGGCTGGCCGCGGTGCTCATCGGAACCGGCATCGCCGGCTACAACGCGCAGTTGCCCGGCTCAGAGCATCGCCCCTACATCCTGCGCTTCGACGAAGACAAGCCCAATCCGCTCTATCGCCGCGTCTGCTACACCTTTGCGTGGAACGCCGTGCTGAACTATGCGCTGCTCAATATGGCGGCGCTGGTTTATGCGGCCGTCACCGGCGTCTGGCGGATGAAGCAGATTTATCTTTACGCCTAC
Organism: Occallatibacter sp.; assembly: GCA_049521075.1. Classification (GTDB taxonomy): domain Bacteria; phylum Acidobacteriota; class Terriglobia; order Terriglobales; family Acidobacteriaceae; genus Telmatobacter. The sequence continues at coordinate 129,652 of JBEKPD010000008.1, read as the reverse complement.
TCGCCGCTCTGCGCGTTGATTCTGCTGCTCGGCATGATGGGCAAACTGCCGCGTGTCGGCCGCTCCACCAAGGGCGAAGGCTGGGAGCGCCGCTACTTTTACGGATCGGTCTGGGCCGTCACCGCAGCGCAAACCATTCTGCTCGTGCTCTGGAAGACGCTGCCGGAAGATTCCACCGGAAGCCTTATCAAGCTGGTGGTTTTCGTGGCTGTGCTTGCGGTTTTCGGTGTTGCGGCTGCACGCGGGGTTCTGCCTCGCACTCGGCCTATCGTTCCTGGTGAGTTGATGGTTTCCGACTAGCCGGCCACTCGACCGGAACAACGCGCCTGCCTTCCACCAGTGGCGCCTGGCGAATGGAGTTGGCAGAATTGTGCATGGCTTTCCTTCGTGCAACCTCTCCGTCGAAGGTGAAAGGAGGTATGCGCATGAAACGTAGGAATTTTCTGAAAAAGACGCTGTTTGTCAGCGGTTCTGCGATAGCAGGTTCGGCCTTCTCAAATTCAGCACTTGCTACGAGCCGACGCAAGAATATCCTGATCTTGGGTGGAACAGGATATTTAGGCCCCGCCATCGTTGAAGCAGCTCTGATTGGCGACCACAACGTAACTCTGTTCAATCGAGGTATTACTCACCCTGAACTGTTCCCACAGTTGGAAAAGCTCAGAGGGGTTCGTGCCGTAGATGCTCAACAGCAGAACCTCCATTCGCTTGAAGGATCGCGTCGATGGGATGCTGTGATTGACGTATGGCCTCACGAGCCGACAATTGCGGCCAGTACTGCTGCACTTCTGAAAGATCGAACCGAGCACTACCTCTACGTCTCATCGATCGGGGCGTACTCCTCCTATGCTCATGCGAACATGAATGAGGATGCCCCAACCAGAGCGTTCAATGGCAATGAAGAGGACTATTCGCCGGCTAAGGCAGAGAGTGAACGACGCCTCAAGGTAATCGTAGGTGACAAGCTCACTATCGTCCGCCCAACCGCAATCGATGGATGGGGAGGTACTGGCCCAGATACGCTTTCCTGGCTATTGCGCGCAGAAGCGGGAGGAAGACACATTGGACCAGGCGATGGTAGCGATCCATATCAACATGTTGACGTCAAAGATGTCGCTCGATTTTTGATCATGTCAGTGGAGCGGCATATTACAGGAACATTCAATCTCACCGGCAAGTCCATTACCTTCCGCGAATTCCTTGCAGGTTGCAACGAAGTAACAGATTCGGATACCGAATGGATTTGGATTCCCGAGGATTTCCTCGCAAAACAGGGCATCGCGGACTGGGACCATTTCATCGGTTGGCGTTGGGACCCGCAGTGGCGAGGATTTGCTCAGATCAGCAGTGAAAGGGCGTTCCAAGCTGGTTGGAAACCAAGACCGTTCAATGAAACTGTCTTAGACTTTCTCGAATACTACAGAACGCAGCACCCCAAAATTATCGACTGGCGTAATCCGCAGACACCCTGGCAGGATCCGCTAACACCAGAGAAGGAGCAGGCTGTGCTCGCCGCTTGGAATTCTGCCTCTGCATAAGCAATGCGTGTTTGAAAATCGTATACAGCCAGCAGTCGGCCGCTCTTCTTTCACCCTTTTGCAAACATTTGTTCCCCCCAGCTCTTCACGTTTTTCCCCGTGCGGATTTGCAGATCATTTCGCCGTTTCGGCGCACAATAACGGCAGGAATCGCAAGAGAATGTGCTCAGGCCTTGCGCTTGCACCACGCGAACGGCGCAAAGGCCCTTTGTAACCCATTTGTTTGGACGACTTTATCTATAACTCTTTTAACTGGACGACTTTGGCTGACCACTCCCTCCGTAACCTTCATGACATGAGGACTTTAGCCAAAATACCCAGGGGGGGAGGGGATGCCTCTCTGCGGGTGATTCAAATCACATTTGACCGCTGCCCCTGAACGGTATAAGAAAGTCCTATGTGTCTGGCGATTCCTGGAAAAGTGGAAGAGATCACTACCGACGGCCTTATCCGCATGGGCCGCGTCAACTTCGGCGGCGTGGTCAAGAAGGTCTGCCTCGACTACGTGCCTGAGGTCGAGGTCGGCGACTACACCATCGTCCACGTGGGCTTTGCGCTCTCGAAGATCGACGAGGAGACGGCCAAACAGACGCTCGAAGACTTCCGCGCCATGGGCGTGCTCGACGAAGAACTGGCTAGCGAAGAAGAAGCCTTTGCGCGGGCGGCCGAGAGACCGCAGTCGCGCTGCCCGGATGGGAGTTGTGAGGCGGCGTCGAAGAAAGCCAGTTGAGCTTTCCCGGGTCTCAGAATCGAGACCCGGGGCACCCAGTTTTCGTGGTTAGTTGAGAATGGGGGTTAAGGTTTGTGGTATCCCACCTTAACCGTTTCGCGAAAAACGCGAAGCGGCGAAGGTGGGGCACCCAGAGGTCGTGGTGAATTGAGAGAGATGGGTTGAGGTTCGTGGTATCCCACATCTCAAAATCGAGATGTGGGGCACCCATTGGTCGTGCAGGCGGAAGCGGGGAATGAAGTACCTCAACGAGTTTCGGGACGGCGAAATCGCTCGAAGGCTGGCGCGGGAGATTGCGCAGGTCACCACTCGCCCCTGGAAGATTATGGAAGTCTGCGGCGGGCAGACGCACTCGATTATTAAAAATGGAATCGACCAGATGCTGCCGGCCTGCGTGGAGATGATTCACGGTCCCGGCTGCCCGGTCTGCGTTACGCCGCTCGAACTCATCGACAAGGCGCTGGCTATTGCCGCGCAGCCCGGCGTCATCTTCTGCTCCTTTGGCGACATGTTGCGCGTGCCCGGCACCGAGGGCGATCTGTTCCAGGTGAAGGGCCGCGGCGGCGATGTGCGCGTGGTCTATTCGCCGCTGGACGCTGTCGAACTCGCCGTCAAAAATCCTGACAAGCAAGTGGTCTTCTTCGGCGTGGGCTTTGAAACCACTGCGCCGGCCAACGCCATGAGCGTGCATCTGGCAAAGCGGCGCGGGTTGAAGAATTTTTCGCTTCTCGTCTCGCATGTTCTGGTGCCGCCTGCGATCGAAGCCATCATGTCGTCGCCCGGCAACCAGGTGAATGCGTTTCTCGCCGCCGGCCACGTGTGCAGCGTGATGGGCTATTGGGAGTATCCGCCTCTCGCAGAGAAATTCGGCGTGCCCATCGTCGTCACCGGCTTCGAACCGCTCGATCTGCTCGACGGCATTCGCCGCGCGGTGGTGCAACTCGAAAGCGGACGTCACGAGGTGGAGAACGCTTACAGCCGCGTGGTCACATTCGAGGGCAATCGCCCGGCGCAAAAGCTGCTGAGCGAAGTTTTCGAGGTCACCGATCGCGCCTGGCGCGGCATCGGCGTGATTCCTAAGAGCGGCTGGCGTCTCAATGCCGATTACCAAGAGTTCGACGCCGAAGAGCGTTTTCATATCACTGGTATACACACCGAAGAGTCGCCGCTCTGTCGTTCCGGAGATGTCCTGCGTGGAGCCATCAAGCCCGCCGAGTGCCCGGCCTTCGGCAAAGAGTGCACGCCGCGCCATCCGCTCGGCGCGACCATGGTTTCAAGCGAAGGAGCCTGCGCCGCGTATTACAACTACGGGCGGTTTTTGTCGGCGGAAGAACTGGCGGGTGCGGGGAAAGTGGGTTGAGATCCTGACAGGCGAGGCAGAATTACAAAGCGAAAGTGAAAGACTATGTGGAGTTGGGTTTGTCGCACATTCTTGGGCTTTCTTTGCGGGTACGTCGCATATCTTCCTGCCATCTATATTGTCGAATACTCGCTGTATGGAAGAGTTGACTCAGAAAGGGCGTTTTATGCGCTGTTCTACGCAATCGGTGCGCCATTCCTGCTCTTGCCATCCAACTGGAATTATCTTCAAAACGACGAACTGATTCTTAACATTGTCGGATTGTTCCTCATTGCATCTGGAATAATCGTTGCAAACAACAAATCTGCCCGTGCTCTAATATCCAGGTTTCCACATCCTTAACTCAGTAAATACAGGTTGCGAATGAGTGAGAAGGCAAGGAACGATTCGCCAGATTTTTCGAACTGGAGCTGTCCGCTGCCGTTGGCCGACTATCCCACCATCGTGATGGGCCACGGCGGCGGCGGCAAGTTGGGCAACGAGTTGGTTGAGCATCTGTTTTTGCCGGCCTTCCGCAATGCGGTGCTTGAGAATCTGGGCGATGCGGCGGTTCTCGAAATTGCCGGCGCGCGTCTCGCGTTCAGTACCGATTCGTTCGTGGTGCAGCCGTTGTTTTTCCCCGGCGGGTCGATTGGGGAATTGGCTGTCAACGGAACCGTCAACGATCTTGCCGTCTCCGGCGCGGAGCCGAAGTTCCTGAGCGCGAGTTTCATTCTCGAAGAAGGTTTCGAACTGGCTCAGCTTGCGGCGATAGTGGACGCGATGGCGAAGGCCGCCGCAACCGCGCATGTGCAGATTGTTACGGGCGACACAAAGGTGGTCGAACGCGGCCATGGCGACGGCTGCTACATCACCACCGCGGGCGTGGGCATCCTTCGTTCAGACGCTGAGGTCAGTCCAAAACGAGCAAAAAACGGCGACGCGATCATCGTCTCAGGAACCATAGGCGACCACGGCATGGCGATCATGAGCGTGCGCGAGGGGCTAGAGTTCGAGAGCCAGATCCGGTCCGATTGCGCAGCTCTCAACGGCATGATTGCCGAGGTTTTGGACGCCGTAGGCGCTCAAGTCCACGTCATGCGCGATCCCACACGCGGCGGACTCGCTTCCACGTTGAACGAAATCGCGCACTCCTCCAATGTGGGCGTCGCTATCGATGAGACGAGCGTTCCCGTGCGGCCCGAGGTGCAATCCGCGTGCGAGCTGCTGGGGCTCGACCCGGTGTACGTGGCCAATGAAGGCAAAGCGGTGCTCTTCGTCGCGCCCGATGCCGCCGACCGCGTGTTGGAAGTGTTGCGCGCGCATCCGCTGGGCCGTGACGCTGCGCGCATCGGCCACGTGACCGCGGAGCACAAAAACATGTTGGTTGCGCGCACTGCGATGGGCGCCAACCGCGTGATTCCCACCATGATTGGCGAGCAGCTGCCGCGGATTTGTTAGAAGCAGGGAACAAGGGAACGAGAAAACTCCCGAGCCCCAGCGTTTTCTTGGCCCTTCTTGTTCCCTGGTTCCATTAGCTCACTCCAAGTACATTCGTAAGTCGAACCCGCACACATTCAGGCCTTTCTTACTCAGTCGCCGGCATTCTGCGCCGATGAATGAGAAAAGGCAAAGACCGCGGCTGCGCCAAACCAGGCGGGCTACGGTTTTTGGCCTTTGGGAAGGTCAGAATGCCCGCTCGGATAAGAGACATCTCATTTTTTGCCGCATTGCTGCTGCTCGCAAGTTGCGGAGGCGACGTGCGTGTTGCGCCTTCATCGAGTGGCCTCTCTGCGCCCCCGAACCCACCAATCGACGAGACGCATCTCGTGACGCTTGCAGGCAATGTGCCGCTGCGGGCGCGCGTTGGAATTGACGAGGGGGCGATTGACGCAGGCACGCGGCTCGACCGGATGTTGCTGGCGCTTGAGTCTTCGCCGGCGCAACAGGGAGCGCTCGATGCCTTGGTTGAAGCGCAACAAGATCCGAACTCGCCCGAGTATCACAGGTGGCTTACGCCTGCCGAGTTTGGCGCGCAGTTTGGAGCCGATGAAACACAATTGGCGCAGGTGACGGCGTGGCTGGCGGAGCATGGATTCACGGTGGAAGAGATTCCCGCCGGACAGAGATCGATCGTTTTCTCGGGCACTGCGGGCCAAGTGGCTAGCGCCTTTCACACCGAGCTGCACCGCTATCCCGTGGATGGCGCAGAACACATCGCCAACTCCAGTGACCCGCAGATTCCCGCAGCGCTCGCCGGGGTGGTGAGCGGCGTGGTGACGCTCAACGACTTTCGGCGCACCTCGCAGATTGCAGCGCAGAAGCTGCTTGCCACGCAGCCGGAATATTCGGCTGGCGCTACGCACTATCTTTTCCCGGCGGATATTGCGACGATCTACGATTTGAATTCGCTCTACAGCGCGGGCACCAACGGATCGGGCGCGGCAATCGCCGTTGCCGGGCGCAGCAACATCAGCTTGAGCGATGTAGCGAACTTTCGCTCCATGACCGGTCTTGCGTCCGACACGCCCTCGGTGATTGTGGACGGGACGAATCCCGGCTTCGTGAGCGGGGATCAAAGCGAGTCCACGCTGGACGTGGAGTGGAGCGGAGCGGTGGCGCCTGAGGCGGCGGTGACTCTTGTGATTGCCGCCTCCACGGGGTCGACCGATGGCATCGATCTGGCGTCGTCGTACATTGTGAATCATGCTACGGCGCCCGTGGTGAGCGTGAGCTACGGAAGTTGTGAGCGGCAGATGGGCTCAACAGAGCTGGCTTTCTATAACAGCCTATGGGAGCAGGCGGCGAGCCAGGGAATGAGCGTGTTCGTCTCCTCGGGCGACGCGGGCGCGGCTGGGTGTCAGTCGGGCAATACCACTTCGGGAACGTCCGCCGCAGTCAATGGGCTATGTAGCTCGCCCTATTCCACATGCGTGGGCGGCACGGAGTTCAACGAGGGCGCGAATGCGGCCGAGTACTGGTCCGCAACGAATTCTTCCACGTACGGCTCGGCGCTCAGCTACATTCCCGAGGAGGCGTGGAACGAGAGCGCGCTCGATGGCGGCACAGGGTTGTGGGCTTCGGGCGGTGGCGCGAGCACGGTGTACAGTCAGCCTGCGTGGCAAGAAGGCGTGAGCGGAACCAATGCGGGGGGTGGAATGCGCGCGGTGCCCGATGTATCGCTCTCGGCGGCGAATCACGACGGCTACTTCATGGTGGAGGGCGGCAGCAACTGGATTGTTTCAGGAACGTCGGCCTCCACGCCTTCGTTTGCCGGCATCATCGCGCTGGTGACCGAGAAAGAAAATGGCAAAGGCCAGGGCAGCGTGAATGCCCGCCTCTACGCATTGGCAGGCGCGGCGCCCGATCCTTTTCATCCCACGCTGGCGGGGAACAACAGCGTTCCCGGCGTTGCGGGCTTTGCGGCGAACGGCGCGACCTACAATCTTGCCACAGGGCTGGGATCGGTGGATGGCGCACTGCTGGTGAATGGATGGAACCCGAGTTCGACCTCTGGTCCCGCCACCCTGACGTTGACGGAGACGGCGCAAACTGCGACGGTCGCCGACGGCGGCTCGGCGTCGGTTCAGTTCACTGCCGTCACGGGAGGGTCGTTCGTGGGCAGCGTGAGTTTTAGTGTGAGCGGCTTGCCCAGCGGCGTGACGGCCACGTGGTCCACAAACCAGCTCGGCGCGTCTTTGAGCGCAAAAATGAATAATATGTCGCTGAAGCTCACGGCAGCGCAAGAGGCGGCGACCGGCTCGTCGAATATCGTGGTGACGGCGACGGGCGACGGATTGACCGCAACCCAAACTATTACGGTAACGGTCGCGGCACGCGCGAACAGCTGCGCCCGGTTCAGCCTGTTGCCCACGAGTTGCAGGCCTCTGCCTAGAATGCCGGTTCTCTGATGAAAGCGAGGCTGGCGGAGGTAGCGGTGCTACTTCGTTTATCGCATGGATCTCGACCTGTTGGAGGTCTGTGGGATCCCAGGTTAGGCGTAAAAAACAACGACGCGCCGAAGCTCCACCCCACGGACGAAGACCTGCCCGTGGGGGCCCCGTTCTGGGCGCCCGGCGGAGTTAGGGCAGGCCGCGCGAGGCCATTACCCGAACAGCGCGAAGGCTGCTTCGATATGGCCAGGGAGCGCGGCGTTTGCTTCGGGTAATGACGAGCTGATCTCGAGCACCATTGCGGGAGGCGCGGCAAGCTCTTTGAGGGCCGCTGCCGTTGCTTTCCAGTCGATGGTCCCGCTGCCTGGCCACAGATGCTCGTCTTTCATGCCGTGGTTGTCGTGCACGTGCACTGTGACGATACGCTTGCCGAGTGTAGCGATCGCGTCCGCGGTGCCCACCGTGATATTGGCGTGGCCGAGGTCGAGGCAAACGCCGACGTTGGTGAGGTGTCCCATCTCGAGAACGGCGACGAGGTGCTCCGGCGTGGTGGCATCGCTCAAGAGGTTTTCAACCAGCAAGCCCACGCCGAGCGGCCGCGCAAAGGCTCCCAGATGCTCGAGCGCGGTGAGCGCAAATTCGATGGTGCGCGGCGACCACATATCGTCGCGCCCGCCGAGATGCACCACAAAATGGCGCAGCGGAATGTGCTCGGCCGACTCGATCGCCCGTTTGATTTCGTCCATGGCGTCGATGCGCTGGGCCTTCTCAGGGTGCAGCACATTCAGCGTGGGCGCGCCGGCGCGTCCCATCTCGCGGTCGGGATAAAGCGGGGCGTGCATGGAGAACGGCTGGAGGGCGCTCGAACGGAACCACTCGGCTAGCTCCGTCACGTGCTCGCGGCTGGTGTAGTCGAAATGCTGGCGCGCAGCAAAGATCTCTACGGCTTGAGCGCCGGAGCGCTCCGCAAGCTCAAGCAGGCCAGGGTGCAGACGATGATTCAGGAACAAGTGAGTAGACAGAACGCGCAGCATCTTTTGAATGGCCCCTCGCACCGGACAGATGTGTACCGCAAACCAACGCTGCCTTTATTCTCGCATCTTGCGGGGAGGGCTCCGCGGCACACGGCTTGCTGCGGTATGTACCGGGGGAAGAGAGAGGCAAGTCGGTTTGCATTCGAGCCTCAGACCTGCTTCTCAAAAGAGCTACCGGTTTGCGGCTCGAATGTGCTCTGGGGAGGGCGTGGTTTATGGGCAAGCCTCCAGAGACTCTGATGCAATCCAGGGCATCTCCGGAGGCTTGCCGTCGACGGGGCCCGAATGTGTGCGCGCCAACATAACGCCGCGTTGCTCCACCGCCCATGGTCAAGCGCGAGAAGCTCACACAGGCAACCTATGATGCAGACCGCAGGTACGGAGTTGCCTGAGTCAGTCCATCTATGATCAAGGTAAAGGAGCTGCACAAGCTGTTGGGCCTTAGCTTGAGCAGTAATGAGGGTCGAAGCGCGTGGACGAAGCACTTTGGATTGAAGCAAATCCGCCTGTACCGCTGGCGATTGTGCTTTGCCCTTACGGCGGCAGCATTCTCGAAGACGAATTGCGCGAGATTGCGCGCAGCGGCGTGCAGACGCTCGTCTCGCTGCTCGAACCGAAAGAGGCCGATTGGCTTGGCCTGGGCGAGGAAGGTCCGCTTGCCGAGCGGTCGGGCATGAAGTTTCTCTCTTTTCCGATTCAGGATGTTCATGTGCCGGCGAGCTTGCCCGCATTTCGCGCTTTTGTTGCGGGATTGGCTGACCGGCTTCGCGCGGGAGAACGCATCGGTATGCACTGCCGGGGAAGCATCGGTCGGGCACCGCTCACCGCGGCGTGCACGTTGATTGAACTCGGCTGGAATGCCAAGGACGCTTTGGCGGCTATTCAAGCGGCGCGCGGCTACCCGGTTCCCGACACCAAAGAACAGTTGCGATGGATTCGGAATTACAAAGCGCAGCAGTGAAGCAAGCGGAGTTAGCGGAGCTAGCGGGGTTGGCGGGGCTGGACCGGCTGCAGACGGTAGCGAGGTTTCGCGCGCGAACGGTAGGAAGAGCCTGAGGGAGACCGATTTGAACCCTGAGCCGAGGACGATCCCAGATCCGACCGTCAATCTGAGTTTTCCGCATCGGTGGCGGGTGGAGATACTTGCCGCGCGGCCGCTGATTTTGCCGTCATGGCACTTCATTTATCCGCGCGCGGCCGAAGAGGCCGAAGAGGTGGAGCGCGGCGCACTCGAGATTATGATTCGTCCCGACGCTCCGGATGCGTCGCCGTTTCTCGCCACCTGTGCCCTAGGCTTTCGCGATCCTGCAGTTCCCACTGGCATCTGGTCTACTCCAAAACCAGAAGAAATCTGCGCTGTCGCGGGAGGGTACGCCTACCTGATCGACACGGCCGCTCCCGAGCGCTTCACGATGATTTCCTACCGGCCGGTTCTCGAAGTGCGCGCAGTGGTTCGAGAAAACCTGCTGCTCTTCGTTGGCCATCATGCCATTTTCGCGTGGGGGCCGGGCGGACAGGCGTGGGAGTCGGCGAAACTTTCCGACGAAGGCGTAAGCATTGCAGACATCGACGGGGGCCTGCTGTGCGGAACGGGTTGGGATATGAAGAGCGACCGCGAAGAGCCATTTCTGCTTGACCTGCGAACTGGAAAGGTTGTTTCCTCGCGCGGCTAGTTGATGGAGCGATCTTGCGGAGTACAATTCCGGAAGTGATCGCGCAACGCCGTTTCGTCTTGTGTCTGGGGTTTCTGTTTGCTTGCTGCGCGGCTGCGTGCGCGATTGCGCAACAGGCATCCTTCGAGGCAGCCACCATCAAGCCCACGCCGAATCCAGATCCCGGCCAAGGCTACTGGAGCCTTCCTGGCATCGGCCGCTTTTCGGCCCACAGCCTCACCGTGCAGTTCCTCATTCAGATGGCCTATGGTGTCGAAGCTGATCAAATCTCTGGCAAGCCTTCTTGGCTGGACTCGAATTTCTACGATGTGGAAGCCAAGCCCGAGGAGGGAATAAAGCTTTCACGTGAGGAGTTGAAGCCACGCCTGCAAAATCTCCTCGCGGAGCGTTTCCGTCTGGCGGCGCACTTCGAAACGAAGATGGTGCGCGGCTATGCGTTGATCGTCGCTAAGGGAGGGCCCAAATTGCAAACCACCAAGGGCGATCATTTCCCCGGATTTCGCATCAGTGCTGGCGCGGGACACCTCGAAGGCCTCAATTGGTCCATGCCGTATCTAGCTAAGATGCTGCAGCACACAACGGACCTCCCCGTCGCAGACCAAACCGGCATCGCAGGCAGCTACGACATCAAACTGCAATTCGCGCCGGATATTGAGCAGGACTCCACTTTGCCAACCGTCTTCACCGCACTGCGCGAAACTCTCGGGCTCGAGTTGAAGGCGCAGCAGGTTCCCATTCAGGTTCTGGTTATCGACCACATCGATCGCGTGCCAGTGGCGAATTAGAGCGCTTAGCCGCATTCAGACGCCGCGATTCTTCTGACCCGCACATCGCGGCTGGTGGCGTGGACGCCGCCAGTACAGCCGGTCTGGAGACCGGCGCTACGCGAATGCGAAGTTTAGGGATAAGTTCTCAGTATGCCAGCGCGACGGCGTCGCAGCGCATCTCGCTGCCCGCCGCGTAAACGCGTTGCCCACCCTCGGTGCGAACTTCGATGCCTTCGTAGCGTCCGAATCCGCCGTCGCTCGGTCCCATCGGCCAGCCTAGATCTTCGAGCGCTTTCCGCGTAGCAACCGGCACACCCGCTTCGAGGCGCAGCAATCCAATTGGCCCCATACCGGGGCGATCTTCCCCCATGGTTTGCGACGAGCCCTCGTGATGCCAACGCGGGCTATCGGCGGCGGCCTGCACGTCCAGCCCGTAGTCCACGCGGTTCAGGATGATTTGTGCCTGCCCCTGCGGTTGCATGTCGCCGCCCATCACGCCGAAGGACATCCACGGCTTGCCGTCCTTTGCGGCAAAGCCCGGAATAATGGTCTGGAACGGGCGCTTGCCCGGCGCGTAGATGTTCGGGTGCCCGTCCTGCAGCGAGAAAAGTTGCCCGCGGTCCTGGAACATGAAGCCGAGCCTGTCGGCCACGAGTCCTGAGCCCATGCCGCGAAAATTTGATTGAATAATCGAAACCATCATGCCGTCCTTGTCGGCTGTGGTGAAGTAGGTAGTGTCGCCGTGGCTCGGCGCTTCGCCTGGATGGACAGGCGTGAGAATGCGATCGAGTTGGATTAGTTTGGCGCGTTCCTTTGCGTAGTCTTTGGAGTTGAGCCACGCGATGGGAATCTTGGCGAAGTGCGGATCGGCGTAATAGCGTGCGCGATCCTCGTAGGCCAGGCGCTTGGCCTCGATCTGTACCTGCAGCGATTCGGGGGACTGGAATCCGTAACCGCGCATTTCAAAATTTTCAATAATATTGAGCATCTGCAGCGTTGCGAGGCCCTGCGTGTTGGCGGGCATGCCGTAGACCTGGACGCCGCGATAGGTCGTCACCAGCGGCTCGACCCACTCGGCATGGTGTTCGTGCAGGTCTTCCGCGGACAACCAGCCTCCGATGCGCTTGAAATACGCGTCAATCGTTTCGGCGATCGGTCCGTTGTAGAAAACGTCGCGTCCGCCTTCGGCAATCATGCGATAGGTGTGCGCGAGATCCGGATTCGTGCGCACGTCGTACTCGTTCGGCGCTACACCACCCGGCGTGTAGGTCTTGACCGCGTTGGAGGTTTCTTCAACGCCTGAGCCGGGCCGGAGAAACGCCGCCATGTTGCGCTTGATATAGTAACCGATGATCTGCGGCGTGGGATCGCCGAATTCACAGGCGTGGATGGCGGGCTCGAACAGCTCCGCCCACTTGAGTTTGCCGTAGCGTTGGTGCAGCGCCCACCAGCCGTCGAGCGCGCCAGGTGTGGAAACCGCGACGGCGCCCAGCGCGGGAATGGCGCCATTTTTTGCGCGCGCCCGCACGGTTTCGAGCGTGAGAGATTTCGGAGAGCGGCCGGAGCTGGCCATGCCCATCAGCTTGCTTGCCTTTGGATCCCAGACGAAGGCGAAGCAGTCGCCACCGAGGCCGGAACTGACCGGCTCGACAAAGCCAAGCACGGCATTGGCGGCTACGGCCGCGTCGACGGCCGAGCCGCCCCGCTTCAGCATTTCGATAGCAGTTTGCGTAGCCAGCGGATGCGCCGTGCCCGCGGCGCCGTTCAGGCCAAGTGCGGGCGAACGCGTGGAGAAGCTCGCGCCAGAAGGCCGATCCCCGGCGTGTACATCGGGCCGGAGAAAGCGCTCCGCGTTGTCGGGTTGAAATTTGGGCAGTTCGCCGGTTGTGCCCGTGGCAGATGCGCTCTGTGCGAGGCCGGCGGATTGGCTTGTCATGCCGAGGGCGGAGGCTGCGGCGGCCAGAGGAAGTGTCTGAATAAAAGTGCGGCGGCGCATGGTGAAATCCCTTTCGCGGTAGTGGGTCAGATGAAAAGCGTCGTGAAAGGGCACGAGTTAACTCGTGCCGTAAGAACAAAAAATGGATGCGGGTTTTATTGATTTCCACAAAAGAGATGCACCGTCCCTACGGGACTCCGGAGTGAGATATGGGATTTGCTCTCCCCACGCTGAAGCGCGGGGCTAACAAACGCTGCGCCTCCGGCGCGCTCGACAGGACATTCCATGTAGAGTCATCCGAAGCTCCCGAAGGATGGTTCTCATCAAACCGGCCCATTCCACTTTTCCCTAATGTAAATGGGCGTGCGCAGCCCTGCACTCGCAAGGCAACGCACGCCCGTGTTGTGAAACCACGATCAGAAGGTGAACTTGCCGCTGATCTGGAGCTGCCGCGACGATCCGCCATCGCTGGTGGCGAAGCGGGTTGCAGCGATCTGGCCAAAGGTCGCTGACTGCACGTTGCCCGACGGCTGGCCGAAGTTGGGATGGTTCAGGATGTCGAACGCATCGGCGCGCAGGGTGAACGACAATCCCTCCCAGATCTTCGTCTCCTTCTCGCCCGAAAGGTCGAGATCTGCATAGCCCGGACCCCAGGCCGAGTTGCGCTGCACTGTCCCGTTGGCGGTATACGCAGAGGGCGCAGTCGAGGCGGTTGAGCTTGCCTGCGTTCCCTGAATCTCAAAGATGCAGGAAGAAGTGACGTTGGTGATGTCGCAGATATTTCCGCCAGAGGCCAGCCCGCTGCTCTGGAACAACTGCACGTTGGTCGCGCCGGGAATCTGCATCTTTTGGCGGACCAGGTGGCCCACCTGGTTGGGACGCACTTCGCCCGTATTTCCGTTGAAGTTGTCGCTGCTGGCCAGGATGTTGACTGGATTGCCCGTCTGGTATTGGAAGATCGTTTCCATACGGTAGCCGCGTACCAGCTCGTTGCGCTTGAACGGCAGGTTGTACACCGCCGTCCCCGCGTAGTGCAGCCGGACGTCGTAATCCGAGGGGCCCCAGTTCAGCTTGGGATTGGTGCTGTCCTCCAGGGTGTATCCGCCCTGTCCGCCCAATGAGTTGATGTCGAGCGATTTGGCCCACTCAAAGTTCATGCTGAACTCCATCCCGTTCTGCATGCTCTTACTCAGCGTGGTCCACATGGCGTTGTAGCTCGAAGCCGAAATGCTGTTGGCCTCGGCGATGTTGGAGTTGATGGAAGAGCCTGGATCAATCGGGCTTGTAGAGGCCAGCGCCAGGAACGGACGAGTGTTTGCAACGTTCGTCGGACCGACGGTCTGATTTTCGTTGGTGCGGATACGCAGGTGCCGTCCCACCGAACCGTAATAACCCACCGAGCTCACCATGCCCCACGGCATCGCCTGTTGCACGTTCAGGTTGTAGGTCTCGTTGTAGGCATTGCGGAAGTTGGGATTGGTCATGGCGAGCGCCAGGCCCGACGCCAGCGCGGATTTGTAAAGGTTCGCGACCGGAATTGTGGTGGAAGAGTTGCCGTTGAACGAGACCGCATTGCTGCGCGGCGGGTTCGAAGCCAGGCCGCTGATATTGGTTAAAACCGGCTGATCGACCAGCAGTCCGAAGCCAGCTCGAACTACCGTTTTGCCGCTGCCGAACACGTCGTACGTAAAGCCCACGCGCGGCTCAACGTTGAAGTTCTGCTTATAGGCCTCGCTGTAGCCATTGGTACCCACCTGATCCAGCGACGGGCCGGAAGGTTCAAAGAGAATAAACCGGTTCTCCGCTTCGTTTGGCGTGCCGTTCCACTCGAAGCGCAGGCCAGCCTCGACCAACAGGTTCGGTGTGATCTTGTAGCTGTCCTGCACAAAAAGACCGAGAGCGTTCACATAAGCGCGGAACACGATATCGTTCGGTGTTTGGGTGTAGCCGCTGGCCACTCCGTTGGCAAAATCGTTGGCGCTTACCGGTTGTCCCACAGTAGTGCCTGTGCTTGTGGCAAAGGTCAGAGTGCCGGGATCGTTAGCAAAGCTGGCTTCGAGGAAGCGGCGGAACTCGCCACCGAACTTGACCGTGTGCTTTCCGCGCAGCCATGTAGCTGTGTCGGAACCCACGCCGGTGGTGTCGAACCGCCCTTGGGGAAACCCTGACGGGCCGCCAATCTGCAGGCTGAGATCTGTGAAGGTGATCTGCGGCAGGCCCACGTTGCCCGTGGTGCCCGTGCCCAGTCCGAAGCTAGCAGGATTGTCCAGCGCGTTGGGGACAAACGCAATATTGATACGGTTGAAGCCCAGCCGCGCCTCGTTCACCAGCGTCGTGCTAAAAGTATGCGTCTCGTTCAGCGTTCCGATCTGGCGGCTGGCGTGGCGATGATCGCCCCAGCCAGGAATAACGTTAAGCGTATACTGCAAGCTCGGCTCGGTGCGCGTGTCTTCCTGGAGAGCGTAAAAGCCATGCAACTGGTCGGCGGTCCCGATCTGCTGCAGAATATCCATCGTGCCCTGATCAATCTGTACCGGCCCTGGCGTGAAGCCGACGTAGCTACTTCCGCTATTCGGCTGCTGAATCACGTTGAGGATAGCGATAGCTGCGGGATTGCCGACTGAGGTGATGTAGGCGCGTTGCGCCGCGTTGAACACGACACCGTTTTGCAGTATCCCCTGATGCTGCCGCAGGCCCTCGTAGCTGCCATAGAAGAAGGTGTGCTTTTTGAAGATCGGGCCGCCCACCGATGCGCCAAAATTGTCGCGCTTGAGCGGCGCTTTGTCGCCGGTGCCGAATGGCAGTGTCACGCCCGTGGCAGGGTTGTAGCTGCGATTGAAGTAGTTGCGCGCGTCCAGCGCCTCGTTGCGGAAGTAGTCAAATGCTTCGCCGTGGAACTTATCCGTGCCCGACCGCGTGCCCACGTTCACAATCGATCCCGAGCTGCGTCCGTACTCCGCACTGAAGGTCTGGTTGTCGATCTTGAACTCAGAGGTGGTGCTGATCGACGGCTGGAATGTGATTTGGTTCTGGCTCATGTCGTTCAGGTTGATGCCGTTGATCTGGAAGTTACTCGAGTCCTCGCGGTTACCAGCCGTCATAAATGCATTGGCGCCCAGGCCGCGGCTCGGCGTCACTAGGCTGCCAGCAGTCGTATCCGCCACCACACCACCCGGCGTCAGAACAGTCAAGTCGAGGAAATGCCGGCCGTTGAGCGGCAGCTCTTGCACTGCCGTGTTATCGATCACCTGACCCACGGTGATGGTCTGCGACTCGATCTCCGTCGCGGCGCTATTCACCTGTACGGTTTCTCCGGCGGTGGAGATGGCCAGGTGCACGTTGGCGGTCACCGGTTGGTCCACCAAAACCGTTACCTTTTGCAGTTTGTATCCACCGAATCCGCTGGCCGTCACCGCGATCGAATATCCACCGGGCAACAGCGAGGGCACAACGTAAATGCCTGCTGAATCCGTCTTCACGACGCGGTCGGTGCCCGTCGCCAGGCTGTGCACGGTGACTTGTGCGCCGGGAACCACAGCGCCGCTGGGATCCATTACGGTTCCGGAGAGACTTGCAGTCGACTGCCCCCACGCTCCTAGAGCGCAGGCCGCCAGCAGAGACACGAACGCAAAAAATCGGGTGAACTTCATTACTGTCCTCCTAAGTGAATCGGTGATGCGGAATCGGTTTTCCGCGCAGCAGATCCACAGCCTCCGCGCGGGGACACCGCTCCCATTTTGAGTGGCCGTTTTCTTTGGAAACGGCCGCTTTTACCTGCGCCATGATGAGCGCGTGCGTTGTGGAATTTCTCTCTCGGCGCCGGATCGTGCAGTGAGTAAAGCTCGTCCCTGCATCTGAACGCTGCGTTTGTGCGAATCGTAGGGGGATTCTGCGTGCAGATGATTCTTCGTTTGTCTCAATGAGTCAACGACCGAAGACTTGCAATGCGGCTGGTCAAAAAAAGCGAGAGTTGAAAAACATCGCCTGCGCTGGGGCGGGCTTGAACGAAGTGCATCGCGTCACCGGCAGCCAATTCGAGGAAGAATACGCGTGCTTGACGGGCGTACCGGAGAGCGGGATAAGTCGGAGTATACGGAATGTCTACCATTCGCGCAAGAATTTTTGATTGGAATTGATGGCGCACGCATCGCGGCGCGGCCCACTCGCATATGGCGATACACCCTAACGCATCAGGATCGCGTAAAGAAGCGGCTCGAGCCGTGCAATCCGCCCTCCCATCCAACTCGCCCTCCCATCTTTGACCCGCCTGCGATGGAATCCCTGAACCCAAATCCAAACTTGTTAATCTATTACTTGTACGTATATTGCTCTGTCGCCGGGGCGCATGTCTTGCGCTTCCGGTGTAGTCGTCGCGCCGTTTTTCCTTGGCCAACTGCATCTAAAAAACAGCAAGTCTCGAGGAGACCACCGTTGTCCGCAGCCGACACCGCGATACCTGCACTGCCCTCCGATTCCGCCACTGCGGGCGGGCGCGGTGCGGCCATCGCACAACGTACGTCGGCAACCGCGATCAATCCCGATCTTCAGGCTCATGCGCAGTGGAAGCCGCGGGTCAATCCCTGGTTCATCGCCATGACGGTGGCGCTGGCGGCATTCATGGAGGTGCTAGACACCTCCATCGCCAACGTGGCCCTTCCGCACATAGGCGGCTCACTCGGAGCCAGCAACGATGAGGCCACCTGGGTGCTCACGAGCTACTTGGTCTCGAATGCCATTGTGCTTCCGCTCGGCGGCTGGGTCAGCTCGCTGATTGGCCGCCGCAACTTCTTCGTGCTTTGCATCACTGGATTCACCGTGGCAAGTTTTCTGTGCGGCGCGGCGCCGTCGCTGCCCATCCTGCTGCTTTGCCGCGTGCTGCAGGGCACATTCGGCGGCGGCATGCAGCCTATGGCGCAGGCCATCATGGCCGACTCCTTTGAGCCGCACAAGCGCGGCCAGGCCTTCGCGCTCTACGGCCTCGTCGCAGTGCTCGCGCCCTCCATCGGCCCCACGCTCGGCGGCTGGATCACCGACAACTTTTCCTGGCGCTGGATCTTCTTCATCAATATCCCTGTCGGCATCGTGGCCTTCATTCTAGTCACGCGCCTGGTGGAAGATCCGCCGTGGATCAAACCCGACATGTCGCGCCTGCGCAACATGGATTACATGGGTCTGTCGTTTCTTGCCCTCGCCATGGGCGGCCTGCAGATCATGCTCGACAAGGGCGAAGAGAACGACTGGTTCTCCTCGGGCTTCATCCGCTTCTTCTGCTTCCTTTTCATCTTCGGCATTGTGGGCCTTTTCGTTTGGGAATGGCGGCAGAAAGAACCGCTCATCAATCTGCGCCTGTTCCGCTTCAGGAATTTCGCCATCTGCTGTTTCCTGATGTTGCTAGTGGGCGGTGTGCTGAATGCCAACACCGTGTTGCAGCCGCAGTTCACGCAACAGTTGCTGGGTTACACGGCGACTACGGCAGGCCTGGCGCTCACCGCCGGCGGTGTCACGCTGGTGTTCATGATGCCGTTCGCCGGCTTCGCCACGAGCCGAGTCTCGGCGCGCTACCTGGCCGCCATCGGCTTTACGCTGCTGGTCATCACCTTCCGCTACGCGGCCGATGTGACGAATTTGCAGATGAGTTTTGCTGAGGCGTCGTGGCTGCGTGTGGTGCAGATGCTGCCATTGCCCTTCTGTTTTATCTCCATCACCAATGCGGCTTACATCGGCATGCCCCGGGAGCAGAGCAACCAGGTCGCGGGCCTTATCAACTTCGTGCGTAACATCGGCGGATCCATCCTCATCGCCATCACCAATGCCCAAGTGACCAGCCGCGCCATGTGGCATGAGCAGCACCTACAGCAGGCGATGACGCCGGGGACGATTGCTTTCGAGCAGCACCGCCAGGCGCTGGCGGGGTTTCTGGGCAATTCCTTTGGCGCGGCCAACAGCAACGGCATGGCGCTGGGGCAGATCTACCAGCAGCTCAATCAGCAGGCGCAGATGCAGGGCTACCAGGATGTCTACATGGAGCTTTCCTGGGCGTCGATTGTGCTGATCGCGCTGGCGTTCATGCTGAGCAAGAACGGTCCTGGCGCTGCGCCGAGTGGCGGAGGGATGCACTAAGGATGAAATGCTTTGCCTTGCTCCATCATGGCAAGAATCGTCTTCATCCGTTTTTCTCTGGTTTCTGGCTTCTTGGCCGTTTCAAGACGATAAACAATCGAATAAACATTTGCCTTGTTGAGTGTCTTAAAAAATGCCTCTGCTTTTTTATTCTTACTCAACTCCTTCAGAAAATCTCCAGGCAGCGTAGCACTCCTGGATGAAGCATAGGCGGCTTTCCATCGACCGTCGGCCCTTGCTGCTTCAACCGCTTCCATCCCTGCAGGAGTCATTGCTCCTGCTTTGATGAGACGTTCGACATGCTGAGTGTTTAGTTTTGACCAGCCGCTTTTGGGGCGTCTCGATGTAAATTTCTGTAGCCATGACAGTTTATCGAAGGGCTTCTTCTGACCGTCGATCCAACCATAGCAAAGCGCTTGATCAAGCGCTTCAGCATAGGTCAGAGATTTTTCACGCGACTCTTTTTTGAAAATGCGCAACCATATACCATCTGATTGCGCATGGTTTTCGTCCAGCCAATGTCGGAAATCCGCGGATGTTTCGAAATGTATGGTTTGCATGAACTGTGTCCGTCATTGCGCCATAGCCAGAAGAGTTTTCGTAGTTGTCCATTTCCGTGTTGTAGTGCCGACAGACAATTTCTTTTCGATAGCGGTATTGGAGAGCTTGGTATTTCCGTACCCATTGGAGCAATAGAGATAGATTTCACGGCCGATGATATAGCATTGCCCCGGCCCTGCGGCTAGCTAAGGCCGATTTGCAGTTGGCTTGCGAATGAGCACCGGTAGTATTGCCGGGCGCAACGCGAACTACATTCCGCCCTTGCCGAGCAAGATGCCGATGCCGTAGGTGACGGCACCTTCGGCGGCGCCGACTACGGTCATTTCAAGGCCGGAGGACCACCAGGAGCGGACGGTGATGAGCGACTTGGCAGCGCCTACGGCGAAGTGCGCGGCGAGCGAGATTACGGCTGCGGCGATGACGGCATTGATGCCGCTCATCCAGAAGAAGGGAATGACCGGAATGATGGCGCCGACGGCTGTGGAGAGCGCGCCGGACGTGGCGGAGACAAGGGGGTTCGAGAGCGCTTCTTCGCTGGTGCCGAGGCGCTCGGCGGCCAAGGCGCGCAGCAATTGTTCGGGATCGCTCGCGATGTGGTTCACCATGTGGAGCGCGTCTTGCTCGGGCAGTCCCTTGACTTGGTAGTAGAGCGAGAGCAACTCGCGGGCCTCGGGGCCGTTCATCTGGATGGCTTCGCGCTCGCGGGCGATTTCGGCGTGGTAGATTTCGCGCTCGCTCTTGGCTGCCAGATACGCGCCCGAGCCCATGGAGAGCGCGGAGGCGATCATTCCCGAGAGCCCGGCCAAAAGAACATATTTCGGATCGCCGGCCGTAGCTCCTGACACACCTGACACGATGCCGAAGATGGCGCCGAGTCCGTCGTTGACACCGTAGATGGCGTCGCCGATCCACGCGCCTGCCTGTTTTCGGCCCTCGTTGCGCTTGGCCAGCATCTCTTCAAGTACGGCCTTGGCATCGATTTTGTGCGCGCCGGCCGGGACCTGATAGTGGCCGCGGATGAGCGAACCCAATTCGCGGTAGTGGTCTTTTTCGTCCTGGATGACGTGCTCGAGAATCGCGACCGACCCTTCGTCTCCGAGGGCCTTGAGCTGTTCGCCATAGCGGGCGATGTCGCGGCTCTCTTCGATCTCAAGACGGCGCAGAGCCAGACCCATGCCGCCGGCGCGCGTGGCCAGCGAGTCGGCTAGTCCGCCCGGGCCGCCGGTGTAGACCGGCTGCGATCCGCCCAGATCCTTGATGCGGCCCTCCCACAGCATGGCGTGCTCGATCTCGGCCTGCGCCAGGTGGCGCAACACTTGCGCGCGTACCGGATCGGCGTCGCGGTCGGCCAGCGTGGTGTAGGTGTGAAAGCCCTCCATCTCGGCCTGCCAGTTGCCTTCGAGCGCAGTCAGGATTTTTTTGATTTTGGTGCCGGGCAGTAGAGCAATTGGCATGGTCGTTCCTCGCTTCAAGGATAGCGGATCGCTCGGGAGGCGAGGTAGCAGTGACCAGGGAGTAGCCAATGGGGAATAGGAAGTAGAAAGTGAGTCAGCAAGTTTGCGAGTCCGCGGCACGTTTGAGGTCGGCTTCGAGCGGTATGATGAAGCTCAACTTTCGGCATGAAGCGCAAGGCAAAGACGAGAAGAGCGAAGACGCGTGGCGGGAATCTGTTCGTGATTCTGGCTGTGGCGCTGTTTGTGGTCTTGTTGCTGCTACGGATGATCGCGTTTGTGGCGCATGTGCGGCGCCATTTTTGATCCCGCCCAATCAATTAACTGACTCAGGTCTTTGATCCTTGGTGCCCGCATTCTGCGGGTTGGTCAACTGCTTTTTTGAGAAGCAGCCGCGGATCTGGTTCACGGCTACCACCCATGGCACGGCAATGGAAAATGCAAACCGGGCCAGGATTGCCTTCGCGCCAAAACGGCTAAGATGCCGCCAGTCGCGATGATATGCGTACCATAACTCAAGCGCGAAACTTGCGAGCAACGGAACGAAGCTCCAGGGCAGGCAGGCGAGCGCCAGCACCTCAAAGATGCAGCGGGCGGCGTTGCGCAGCAGTCGGCTCCAGCGCACGCCCACTTGGCCATCGCCCATGGCATAGCGAGCCGTAGTTTGGCAGGCCGAGCTGAAGGTGTTCCTTGGCCGGTAATGCGCTTTCGCGTTGCTGACGAAGGCGGTTTTGGCCAGCCGCCGCGCTTCGCGATCGAACATCGTGTCCTCGGCCACCAGCAACTTCTCGGAAAAGCCGCCGATCCGCTCCCATAGCGCCTTCGAGAACGCCATCGACCGCGCCGTGCAGGATTTCGTAGGTTCGGTGGGCGACAGGCGGATGCTAAAGAACGGCGCCGAAGCTACGTCCCAGACCGTGCATCCACTCTCGTCGAGACACGACCCGCCCACTGCATATTCGGCTTCGCCGGCAACAATCGAGACAGTGAGATTCCTGAGCCAATCGGGCGCGTAGGTGCAGCCGGCATCTGCACAGGCAATGATGGACGATTTGGCTGCTCGTATGGCTACATTGCGCCCGCGCGAAATAGGGCCGGCGGTGAACTTGAGGCTGCAGGTTTCGTCGCGGATCGCGACCAGCCGCGAATCCCGCGACGCAGCCGCTTCCAGCCTGTCCCATGTACCGTCTGTGGAGCCGCCGTCGACCACGATCACCTCCGCTGATGGAGGAACCTGGGCGAGCAGGCTCGCCACCGTCCGGTCGATGTCTTCGGCCTCGTTCAGGACCGTGGACACAATACTCGCAGGCTGCATGGCGAAAGTATATCGTGCTGTCTCATGCGTCTGGCGTTGCGCTGGAAGAGGGTCGATTCGTCGTCGGCTTCATCGGTATTATGGCGCCCCGGAATCGTGAATCTGGCTCGCGGACGTGACAGAGCGATCTGTCTGGGCCGCGGCTGCGCGATGCGCCTCCCATGCCTTCGCGAACTTCCAGTTCACGTAGGCGGAATGGTTGAGATGGAAGATCAGGCCCTCTCTGCCGTCGAGAAAGCCGCCGCGAAAGATGTAGTTTTTGATGAACGTTAGCGCCGGATTGACGACTGTGTTGGCCAGGAACGCGAAGACAGATGCGCTAGTCTTGCCTTTTCGCAACACCAGCGGAACGGAGGCGCTGCTGTAACGCTGCATGTGTTCGATGTAATACTCCACCGACGGATATTGACGGTGGAGCATGTGGTTTTTCAGGCGGCCGGTTTTCTCCCGCGTCTTGGGCGTGGCGTGAGGCTCGGTGTCCTCCGGCAGCCGCGCGCATCCGCGGCGAAACAGCCTGAGCTTGCAATCGGGGTAGAGGCCGCCGTGCCGCATCCACCGGCCGAAGATGAAATTAAGCCTGGGAACCCAGTAGGCGTTATAGCGGGGCTGGCCGCTCAGCAAAGTTTGAATCTCCTGGGCGAGTTCCGGGGTCAGCCACTCGTCCGCGTCGAGATTCAGAATCCAATCGCATGTGCATTTGTCGAGCGCGGAGTTGACTCCCGGTCCGTAGCCCTTCCAGCTCTCTACAAAAATCCGCGCGCCATAGCTCTTGGCAATCTCGACGGTCTTGTCGGTGGAACCGGAATCGAGGAGATTGATTTCGTTCGCGAAGGCGACGCTGGCGAGCGTGCGGCCGATGTTGTCCGCTTCGTTGCACGCGACGATCGCCACGGAAAGGGATTGCATGATTTCTTGGACCGGAACTTGCTCGATTGAGCACAGAGTAGCACGATCGATCGGGATTACGGGACACTCGTTGCGGCGGATTCCACTTCTGCCCAGTCTTCGGCGGTGAGGTGGAGTTGGGCGGCGGCGATGTTTTCTTCGAGGTGTGCGATCTTCGAGGTGCCGGGAATGGGTAGCAGAACCGGCGAACGATTGAGGAGCCATGCCAAGGAGAGCTGGGCAAGCTTGGCGCCGTGGCGCGCGGCGATGCGGCCGAGAGATTGTGCGGCGGGGTGGTCGGGTTTGAGCATTTTTCCGCCCGCGTAGGGATACCAAGATAGAAAGCCGATGCCGCGCCGCTCGCAATAGATGAGAGTTTCCTCATGACGCCGGTCGGCCAGACTGTATCGATTCTGGACACTCACGATAGGGACGATCTTTTCCGCGTCCTCGATCTCGGCCGGCGTGACTTCGCTCAAGCCGATGTGGCGGATTTTTCCCTGCTCCTGCATGAGCTTGAGTGCGCCCAAGGATTCTTCGAGCGGAGTGCGCGGATCGATTCTGTGTAACTGATACAAATCGATGCGCTCGAGCTTCAGCCGACGCAGGCTCATCTCGACACATTGGATGAGATAGCCGGCGCGGCCTACGTATTCGGTTTTTGCGGGACCCTGGCGCGTGATGCCGCCCTTGGTGGCGATGACTACACCCGGCGCGTACGGTGCGAGCGCTTCGCCGATGATGCGTTCGGCGATCTCGGGACCGTAGGCGTCGGCGGTGTCGATGAGGGTGACGCCGAGCTCGACGGCGCGGCGCAGTACGCGGCGGCATTCTTCAGGATCGGCCGGCTCGCCCCACGCACCTTCGCCCACCAGGCGCATGGTTCCGTAGCCGAGGCGGTTGACGGGCAGGTCGCCGCCGATCAAGAACGTGCCGCTTTGCGCGGCAGATACGTTGGGTGAGTTCGTCATACGATTTAGATCCTAGCTCTGCATTGTGGTGTGGGACAATGCTGGGGTCGCCTGAAATGGGGACGAACCCCACCCTAGCGACAAAAACAAAGACGTCGCGAGGATGGGGCACCCAGACTGGCGGTACAAGCGGGAACTGCGCGGCACGCAATTGCGTAAACTGAGCAGGTCCTGAAAGACAGCAAGGAGAAACATTCATGAGCACGTACACGTATCCCAACCCGCAAGCCATCTTTTACCAGCAATACGAAGCCATGCGCCGCGACGAGGTGGTGGGCGTTTTGCTGGCGCTCTTTCTTGGCACCTTCGGGCTGCATCATTTTTATCTGCGGCGCACGGGGCTGGGCATTCTCTACTGCTGCCTGTTCTGGAGCGGGATTCCGGCGATTCTGGGCTTCTTTGAGTGCTTCTTCATGCCGGGACGGGTGCGCGAGTACAACGCCATGCAGGCAGCGGCCATCGCGGCGTCGCTGGGAATTGCGGTGCCGATGTGGGGAAATCCCACGAACGTGACGATCAACATGCCGCCGCCAGTAGTGGGTGTGCAACCAGGACCGATGACGACTTGCCCGCGGTGCCAGCAGGCGAATGTGGTGGGGGCAAGGTTCTGCGCGGGGTGCGGGGGGGCGCTTTAGCGCAGGGAACAAGGGAACAAGAAGACGGGTCCGCGGGATCGTGTGATTCCAGGTACGAAAATCTGGAGTTGAGGCACCCGGCTTCAGGTTGTCAAACTATTCCTAAGCTTAAACTGATTGCTGTATCAAGCATGAGGGCGAAATTATGACCAGATTTCTCATATCTTGCCTATGCGTTGTTCTCTCCCGCGGGGCTCTGGCTCAAGCTCCCACTTCGCAGGGTGAGACGCAAATCGGATTCACGATTACCAAGCTCCTGCCCCTTACCTATCCACCGATTGCGCTCGCTGCCCATGTGTCCGGCGATGTGGTGTTGAAGATCGCGCTACGGCCCGACGGTGGAATTGAGTCGCTGGAAGCCGTGAGCGGCCCTCCAATGCTCAGACAATCTGCGGTTGAAAATGCCAAGCAGTTCCAATTTGAATGTGCGATCTGCAATGGTTCGAACACGGCATTTCAACTGATCTATAGGTTTGAACTCGGGCCATCCATTACCTGTGGCCCCAGGGACAGTTCCTACCCCCGCGTGACCCAATCGGCAAATATTGTCACGATCGCGGCCCAACCGTTCGGAACGTGCGACATGGGACCGGACAGGATTCCGGTGCGTTCTGCGAAATGCCTGTTTCTTTGGAAATGTGGCTCACGGTAGAAGCTCTATCCCTTACATATTCGCGTGGCCGGAGCGCATGGACTCGTTGAATTTGGGCTTGGTGAAGTCGAGGGCGGCTTCTAGCATGGCTTGATATTCGGCGGCGTGGGCCATGAGCGCGGGCGTTGCGGCGGCAAACTCGCCTTCGAGAACCATTAGTCCCTCGCCGGCTTCGTGACTGGCCATGCGGAGGAGGTCGGCTTCGCTGGTGTTGAGGTACTGCGCGTCGCGCGGGTCGGCGATCCAGACGGGCTTGCTTGCGCCCAGCACGCCCGAGAGCCAGTAGACCTTGCTCAACAGGTAGCGCAGGCGCTCCTTGTCGTCGGTCTCGGTGAAGATGAACTTCTTTTGCCAGCGGCTGTAGTAGCGCGTGGTGACGGGAACGGGCTGGCGGTTGCCGGACTTCACAAACTCAAGCTGACCCATGTCAACCGTCTTGCGGACGGCGTTGTAGATGAAGGTTTCAGCATAGGGCTGCTCCATGGCGGGCACGATCTCGGCAAAAGTGAGGGTGACGCTGGCGGAGATTTTGGCGTGCAGGCCGTGCGTTCCACCGTCGGCCAGTTGCAGTTCGCCATGAACGATGTGGGTGTCGGAGCCGGAGACCGAGCGGTGGAAGGGCCACGCGAATTTGCCGAAGGCGAGGGGCAATCCGCCAAGGGTGACGTAGCACTCGGCGCGCGGATTGCGCAGGCGCTTGGCTTCGCCGGCGAGATGGGCCTCCATCTCAGGCAGCAAGTGCGGCTTGTCGAAGTCGAAGGCGTCGCTCAATTCGAGCTTGAGTGAGCGGCCGGCAGCTTCTTTACCCGAAAGGCCAAGTTCGAAGACGGCGGTGGGCCGGCCGTTGTGGCCTGCGCCCTGGGTAGCGGAGACAAGCTTGAGACCGGCCTTGGCGGCGGCGGCTTCGAGCGAAGTAACGAGAGAAGATTTCAGATCGGTAGCCATGCGGGAATCCTGGGTCGTAGATCGATGCAGAACTATTTTAGGGTATTTGGCTCATCAATCGAGAGGCCGGGTAGGGTCTTATCGCGGCGTTGCTCAGTAGACACGCCGGGATTCCTCCCGGCTTTTGCCAGCTTTTGAGTTGGCGTTTTGATTTGTATGCAGAGATTATTTCGGAGGGCTGTGATGCGCAGCCTGGACGGGGGGAGCTGGCGATAATAGCAACTTTACGCGCTTCCGGCCAGCGATTCTGGTCAATTTTGAGCATCTTAGTTGGCAGATAGGGCGTACGGTGGACTTTGTGCTTCTCTTTTCCTTCCTGGATCAAGAGGAAAGCTTCTCATTCTTGAGGGGCTCTCGTGTAACTGAGCAGGTTACTGACCAGCAACGCACTATTAGGACACTGCGAGAGGCCGGCAGTGTTGCAGCTTCCTAAAGGCCGCTAAACCACTTTTAACGTGTCCAAAAATTGGGATTCCGATCGACCCTCGCACCGCGGTAGCCGTAGGAAGACGATGCAGCCGGCCCGCATGTTCCTTGTCAGTTGGAAGACCTAAGACAATAATTGAATCCCATCAAGGTGCATCGAAATGGAGGTGCATCGAACCCTATGGAGGTGTATCCAAAGTGATTCTCATTAAGTGTTTTTCCGCATCCCGAAGGCTCAACCTTCTTTTGACATGCCTGGCGCTGGCTTTGATGCCCGGCGTTTTGCTGGCCCAGGCGAATTCACCGGCGAAGGCAGCTTCGGACGACTCCCCTTCCAGATGGGACATTTTTCTCGGCTACAGTTACCTGGCGCCGACTGGAACGGTCACAACCACAAACCCCGCGGGTGCTCCGATTTCGGGGACGTATAAAGCCGTAAACGAGGGCGCGATCGGAAGCGGCGCCTACTTTTTCAATCGCTACGTCGGTCTCCAAGCTGAAGTTGGGGAACACAAAAACGGTCCCAACGATGGCTTTCAAACCGTGGGCGGTGGTCTCATCGTCCGTTTCCCGGCCGAGGGAATGACTCCATTCGTCCACGCGCTCGTCGATACGGCGCAGATCAACGGACCAATTTTCGAACCCAACAGATGGGGAATCGCTCTTACGGCGGGCGGCGGCCTGGACTATGACACGCCGTGGCTGAACCATCATCTGGCGATCCGGCTTTTCCAGGCGGACTACGAGTTCATGCACGCGGTTTGGGGCCCAGGTCCATACGGCGGCCGGGCGAACATCAATGCCGCGCGGTTGAGCGGTGGCCTGGTATTCCACCTGGGCTCGCTTGCGCCGCCGCCGCCGGTAACGGTCTCATGCGTGGCCACTCCGGCGTCGGTTTATGCCGGCGATCCGGTGACGCTGACGGCGACGGCAGAGGGGCTGGACCCGAAGGCTCATGCGATCTACATCTGGTCGGGCACGGGCGTGACGGGCAGCGACACAACGGCTAAGGTGGATACCAGTTCGCTGATGCCGGGAGAGTCCACCGCGACTTGCACGGTGAAAGAAGGCAGGCCGGGCAAGGAAGGCCTGAAACCGTGGGAGACGGCATCTGGTACGGCAACGATCACGGTGAAGCCTTTTGAACCGCCAACGGTCAGCTGCTCGGCGAGCCCCAGCACGCTCAACCCTGGCGATACGGCCACGGTAACAGCGACGGGGGTGAGCCCGCAGAATCGCTCGCTGACGTACAGCTACTCCGCGTCGGCAGGTACGGTAACGGGAAATGGCCCAACCGCGACCTACAATTCAGCCGGGGCACCGACGGGCGAATCGACCGTTACCTGCAACGTGTCGGACGACAAGGGGCATTCGGCTTCATCCACCGCGATGGTGAGCGTCGCTGCGCCTCCGCCTCCGCCAGGGCCGACGCCAGAGCAGACGCGGCTCGAAGCGCGGCTGGCGCTGCACAGTGTCTTCTTCCCGACGGCTCAACCCAGGGCTGAGCATCCCGACGGCGGGCTTGTCGAGAGCCAACAGGCGATTTTGACCACTCTGGCAGCCGACTTCAAGAGCTATCTGGCAATCAAGCCCGATGCCGACTTGACTCTGACCGGACACGCGGACCCGCGGGGATCGGCGGATTACAACCTGGCGCTTTCCGATCGGCGCGTGAATCGCGCGAAGCAGTTCCTCGTCGAGCAGGGCGTGCCTGAGGCAAACATCGAAACGCGCGGCGTTGGCGAAGAGCAGGACCTTTCGGCCGATCAGGTGAAAGCTCTGGTCGAAGAGAATCCTGAATTGAGCGATGCCGACAAGACGAAGATGCTGCGCAGACTGAACGTCATCGTTTTGGCGCAAAACCGCCGTGTCGATGTTTCGCTGAACGCGACGGGCCAGCAATCGGAGCAGATCTATCCATTCAACGCGGCCGATTCGGAGACGCTTTTGAACGAGAAGGCTCCAAGGCCGGCGAAGAAGGCTGCGGGCAAAAAGAAGTAGGCCGCTGGCGGAAGAAACAAATGTAGTTTTTTGAAGGGGGACGCGGGGCGTTCCCCTTTTCTTTTCTGTCAGGCGCTGCGTGTAACGCTGGCGGATTCCGAGCGACCAGTCAACCGAACAGTGCTCTATTTTCAAGATGACGAGCCCCGCGCGGCGCGCGAACTCCCCTTCTCATCTCCGGTCGGGCGAGGTCGGCGACAGGCCGCGTTCGATGGCTTCACGAAGGACACTGCGCATGGAATCGAGCGCGTCTTTAATTGCGGCTCCGCGCGCGACGGGCCCGTGTCCGGGCACGAGAAACTCCGGATGGAGCGCGTCAATTTTGTCGAGCGACTCAAGCCAAAGCGGCCAGTCGGCGGGCGTGCCTGCATCAAGATTGGGCAGGTACTCGCGAACTACGCAGTCGCCTGTGTACAGCACGCCATCCTGCGGAACCCAGACCGAGAGATTTGTTTGCGTGTGGCCTGGGGTGAACAGAACTTCAGCGCTGAGTTCGCCCAAAGAAAACTTGTGGCCCGCTTCGACAGGATGGTCTGGCAGGGTCAGATGCGTGTCATAAAAGAAGGCGTTGGCTTCTTTGCGCTGACGGCGCACCGGGTCGTGAATTGCGCCGTTGATTTCGGCAATCTCTGCTTCGAACTCCTCCCGCGTGCGTCTGAGCTCGGGGTGGCCCCAGATCTCAATGCCGAGGCCGTGAAAGAAGCTGTTGCCGCCGATGTGGTCGAAGTGCTTTTCCGTGTTGATGAGGATCAGCTTGTTGACGGGCCTAGCCGTTGCGGCGTATCCGTGAATGGTTTGCGCGGCCAAAGTGTTTCCACCGGCATCGACAATCAGCGTGGTTTCTTCTCCCGCAATGAAGCCGGCATTCACGCACCAGGGCGTTGCATAACCCAGCCCGGTGACGGCAAAGCAGTGTGCTGTCAGGCGCATAAGCCCAATATACCGGGACAGGAGAGCCGATCGGGAATCGGGTGGCGCTCCTGGGGAAGACCCGGTGAGCCCCCGGCCCGCATTTACAATGACAGACGTGCCCACCGAACAGTCGCAACACATCATTCTTGCCGAAAATCTGACCAAGGTCTACGCACAGGGCCGCATCCAGGTGGCTGCGGTGCGCGGAGTTTCGCTGGCCGTCGAGCCGGGCGAGTTTGTCGCCATCGTGGGGCCGTCGGGATCGGGCAAGTCGACCCTTTTTTACCTCTTAGGCGGGCTCACGCGGGCTACCGAGGGGCGCGTGGTGATCGATGGCGTGGATTTTGCCTCGCTCAACGACGCCGAGCGCACGCGGCTGCGCAAGCACCGCATTGGCTTCGTCTTTCAGAAATTCAATTTGCTGCCCACGCTTACGGGCATCGGCAATATCGAGATCGCCTATGAGATCAGCGGACGCGCCTCGGGTCCAAATGGGGAGCCGATGGATCGCAAGTATCTCGACCACTTGTGCGATATGCTGGCGATCCAGGGGCGGCTGGAGCACAGGCCGTCGGAGCTGAGCGGCGGCGAGCAGCAGCGCGTGGCCATTGCGCGCGCGCTCATCACGCGGCCAGCCATTTTGCTGGCCGACGAGCCTACCGGCAACCTGGACACCAAGACTTCCGGCGCGGTGCTCGAGATGCTGCTGCGATCGAACCGCGAGCTGGGCCAGACGACGCTGATGATCACGCACAATCCCGAAGCGGCGGCGATTGCGGGGCGCATTTTGACCATGCGCGATGGGGAGATTGTGAAGGAAGAGGCGGGGAAGGGCAGCATTTAGCTTGGTTCATGCTTGCACGGCGATGGCACTGAGGCTGGCAGTGGGGCGGTTGAAGGTGGCGTAAATCGCTTGTGTCCTAAATTGGGATTTTAGGAATGCTGCTGTGTTAGTTTTTGGGTGGGAAATTGCTCAGTGCCAGTGTACGCCGGAGGTGCGACTCCCTCCACCCAATCGCAGATCGCTCCTTCAGCCCCAAAAATATTGAGAACGGTTTCGCAGAACTTGAGCCGTCGAAGCGGATTACCAAAAATATCGCCGTAGCAGACGTACCCATACACACGAAAGATTTTTTCTCGGCTAACGATGGCCTGCACATCCTCGGTGGAGAACTCTTGCCGATGAGGGAACCCCAATCCTGGAAGTATGTAGACATCGTTTGGTTGGACGACTTCCTTATCGAGAATCATTCCAACTGCGGGTCCATCATAAATCGGAACTTCAGGCAACTCTTCACAAGTGAAGCACAGACACCACCACTTCAAAAACGCTGGCGTTTGGCCGTAGTTCTTGATTGCTATCTTAACCTTTGGGAACTGAAAGAAGGCTTCGGAGGTTATGGACCCCACATCACCTTGCCCCAACTGGTGAACTACCAGCGTTGGGATAGACATCCCGGTCGCTACGTCTGCGCTGGTTTTGGCGGCATCCGCAGCCTGTTTGGCAATTGCGGTTGCAGTTGCAGAGGACTCTCTTGCATCCTTGGCCGCGCCTTCCATCAAATCGGCTTGGCGCTTAATCTTGCGTAGCATGAGCCAAGAAATCAAGACATAAAATACTGTGACGTATACGTTGACCCATTCTGGTCGTAGAAATCGCGGTAACGGCTTCTCTTGAGTTTCTGGCTGGCTCGTGGTGGGCAGGGGCTTCAACTGATCGATTGCGGGAGATGGTTCGATGACCACATGCGAAGGTGGGGCAGGATTGGATGTGTTCTGCCTCTCTTGATTTTTCTGATTGGCTGGGGCCTGCTGCTCATGGCTCACGCTTGGCCACGAAAGCAGGAGTGCGATCATTCCCGTGATCAGACCTATCCTCATGATTCGATCAATTTACCAGATAGAGTCTTGATTCGGTCTTGACCTATTCGTCTATAAACGAAAATAATTGGTATAATGCCATGATGAGAGATCGGGCGCACGATGAAGCGATGGCTGCGGAGTTTCAGAAGGATCCTTCGTATGCCATCGAGATGCTGAACAGCATTCTCGAAGACGGCGACCAGAGCGAGCTGCTGATTGTGCTGCGCCAGATGGCAAAGGCCTTTGGCGGCGTGCAAAAGGTTGCCGAGAAGGCCAACCTGAACGCGACGCAACTTTACCGGACGTTATCCGAAGAGGGCAACCCCGAGTTGAAGAGCCTGACGGCGGTTCTGAGAGCGATGGGGCTGAGGTTGGCCGTGGAGCGGGTAAAGGCAGCGTAGAACTGAACGGCCGGCGTAATTATCGACCGTCCCGGCTTAAACTTTTGACCGTCGTTGACTCACCCGCCATTTTCCTGCTATCTTTTAAAGGTTCGCAAGAACGCAGCTAGTTGTGTGTTTCTATGCTGGTTGCGTTGGGAAGCGCTAGGTCAGGCTGGCCAGTTGAGGCGGGATTGACGGGGCGGGGTTCCCGGGCTGGGCGAAGTTGGCCGGCCAGACAGGTTTCCGGAATAGCTCTCTTCTTGCGGAGGGCAGGAGACACTCGCATCGGCGCCGCGCGTTCCCCCACCTTGGAGGGCTATGCGGGCCGGAAGCGGGATACGGCGCTGGCCTTTCTGTGAAATTGCGGAAAGCGACCGGCAAACCGTCCCGGTTTTCGTCTGAGATCGGAACGAAGACAGACGTGAAGCGGTAGCCACAGGGGTTCTGTGTGCTTTGAGCAGGGTGATGCTCTGCTCCGAGACCAGAACGGCCCGAAGGGCTGTGCGGCTGTGAAGTGGAAAGTTATGGGTTTCTTGAAGTAAGGAGTTGCGGTTTGCCGACTTTTAATCAACTAGTTCGCAAGGGGCGCACGGCCCCGCGTTACAAGACGGCGTCGCCCGCGTTGCAGGCCTCGCCGCAGCGGCGCGGCGTGTGCACGCGCGTGTATACGCAAACGCCCAAGAAGCCGAACTCGGCCCTGCGCAAGGTGGCTCGCGTACGGCTGACCAACGGGATTGAGGTGACCACCTACATTCCCGGCATCGGGCACAACCTGCAGGAGCACTCGATTGTGCTTATCCGCGGGGGCCGCGTGAAGGATCTGCCGGGTGTGCGCTATCACGTGATCCGCGGAACGCTGGATTCGGTGGGCGTGGCTGGACGCAATCAGAGCCGTTCGAAGTATGGCGCCAAGCGCGCCAAGGGCGGCGCGGCGGCGAAGAAGTAGAGCTCCGCTCTCTCGGGTTTTGGACGAGTGTGGCGGGGCTAGCACGAACGGACTGAGAGCTGACGGCTGATAGCTGAAAGCTGTTTTTTGAGGATTTATGCCAAGAAAAGGGCACATTGCGAAGCGGGAAGTGGCGCCGGACCCGGTTTATGGGTCGACGCTCGTGACCAAGTTTGTGAACTCGATGATGTGGGGCGGCAAGAAGTCGACTGCCCAGGGCATCTTCTACCAGGCGATGAAGACCCTGGAGGAAAAGGGTGGCGGCGATGACGCGCTCAAGCTCTTCAAGAAGGCCGTCGAGAACTGCAAGCCGCTGCTCGAAGTGAAGACGCGGCGTGTGGGCGGCGCCAACTATCAGGTGCCGATCGAGGTAGGTCCCGATCGCCGGACCTCGCTGGCTATCCGCTGGCTGATTACCTACGGGCGCAGCCGCGGCGAGAAGGGCATGACCGACAAGCTCACGAACGAGCTGCTTGATGCAGCCAACGGACGCGGCGCTGCCATGAAGAAGAAGGAAGACGTGCACCGCATGGCCGAGGCCAACAAGGCGTTCGCGCATTATCGGTGGTAGGTTTTCAGGTTTCAGGTGTCAGAGCTTGATTCCTCCGGGAAGCTTGAAGCAAGAAGCCGGAACAGATTGACCTAACGCAAGACCGAACCGCGGGGAAGGGCATCCCGCAAGGAAGTTTGAATCGTGGCTCGCACTGTACCTCTAAATCGCTGCCGGAACATCGGGATCATGGCGCACATCGACGCCGGAAAGACGACGGCGACGGAGCGCATCCTGTTTTATACCGGGATCACGCACCGGCTGGGAGAGGTGCATGAAGGCACGGCGACCATGGATTACATGGAGCAGGAGCAGGAGCGCGGCATCACGATCACTTCGGCCGCAACCACGTGCACCTGGCGTGACGTCCTCATCAATATTATTGATACCCCCGGCCATGTGGACTTTACCGCTGAGGTGGAGCGCTCGTTGCGTGTGCTGGACAGCGCGGTGGCGCTGTTTGATTCTGTTTCGGGCGTGCAGCCGCAGACCGAGACTGTGTGGCGGCAGGGCGACAAGTACAAGGTTCCTCGCATCTGCTTCGTCAACAAGATGGACAAGAACGGCGCGGACTTCGAGCATGTGCTCGAGACCATCCGCAAGCGGCTCGGAGCAAAACCCGTGGCGCTGCAGATTCCCGTAGGCGCCGAGGCGAACTTCAAGGGCGTTGTGGATCTGATCGAGATGAAGGCAATCATCTGGCACGATGAGACTCTGGGCGCGGAGTTCTCCATTGAGGAGATTCCCGCCAACCTGGTGAAGAAGGCGAATGCGTTTCGAGCGCAGTTGATCGAAACCATCGCCGAGACCGATGATGTGCTGCTGGAAAAGTTTCTCGAGGGCGAGACGCCGACGGTGGCAGAGTTGAAGGCGGGCATTCGCCAGGCCACCATCGATCTCAAGGTCTTCCCGGTCATCTGCGGATCGGCATTCAAGAACAAGGGCGTGCAGACGCTGCTCGACGCAGTCGTCGACTACCTGCCCAGCCCGCTCGACAAGCCTCCGGTTGAAGGTATCGATCCCCACGATCATTCGAAAATCGAACGCCGCAAGTGCGAAGACAGTGAAGCGTTCTCAGCGCTGGCGTTCAAGCTGATCAACGATCAATACGGCAAGCTCGCGTTTATCCGCGTCTATTCGGGCACGCTCAAGACAGGCGACACCATCATGAATCCGCGCACGGGTAGGACCGAGCGCGTGGGACGCCTGGTAAAGATGCATGCCAACAAGCGCGAGGACGTGACAGAGATTCTGGCCGGCGACATCTGCGCATGCGTGGGCCTGAAAGATATCAAGACCGGAGACACGCTCTGCTCGCCGAATCATCCCATTGCTCTGGGCGCCATCACATTCCCCGAGCCGGTGATCTCGGTTGCCATCGAGCCCAAGACCAAGGCTGACCAGGAGAAGATGGGCATTGCCCTTTCGCGGCTGGCTGAGGAAGATCCGACCTTCAAGGTGCGTACCGACGAGGATTCGGGGCAGACGATCATCAGCGGCATGGGCGAATTGCATCTGGAAATTCTAGTGGACCGCATGAAGCGCGAGCACAAGGTGGAAGCCAACGTGGGCGAGCCCAAGGTGGCCTTCCGCGAGACCATCCGCAAAGTGGCCGAGGCTGAGGGCAAGTACATCCGGCAGACGGGCGGCTCGGGTAACTACGGCCACTGCTGGTTACGCATCGAGCCCAATGAGCCGGGCAAGGGCTACGAGTTCATCAACGAGATCAGGGGCGGCGTGGTGCCCAAGGAGTACATCAAGCCCATCGATATGGGCGTGCGCGGCGCGATGGAGGGCGGCATTCTGGCTGGCTTCCCGATGGTCGATGTGAAGGTGGCGCTGTTTGACGGCAGCTACCATGAAGTGGACTCCAATGAAAATGCCTTTAAGATTGCCGGCTCAGTCGCGTTCAAGGAAGCAGCGCACAAAGCCAAGCCGGTGCTGCTGGAGCCTGTGATGGCCGTCGAAGTGACGGTGCCCGATGAGTTCATGGGCGTGATTATCGGCGACATCAACTCGCGGCGCGGGCGCATCGAGCACGTGGAACATGCCGCCGGCTCACAGGTGATCAAGGCCATGGTGCCGCTCAAGGAAATGTTCGGCTACGTGAATGAGATTCGCTCGTCCACGCAGGGTCGGGCATCGTATTCGATGCAGTTTTCGCGCTACGAAGAAGCACCGCGCATGATTGCCGATGAGATCATTGGCCGTGCGCAAGGCAAGTAAAGTTTTTTGGGGCTGGAGCCGGACCGCCGGCGCCCTGAGGTTGAACAGGCAGTACACAGCGATGAAAGGGATTCAGGACTTTTATGGCGAAGGAAAAATTTGATCGCTCGAAGCCGCACGTGAACGTGGGGACTATCGGGCACATCGATCACGGCAAGACGACGCTGACGGCGGCCATCACCAAGGTGCTGCAGAAGCACAACCCGAAGAATGTGTACCGCTCGTTCGACTCGATTGATAACGCGCCGGAAGAGCGGGAGCGCGGCATCACGATCGCGACGGCGCACGTGGAGTACGAGACCGCGAACCGGCACTACGCGCACGTGGACTGCCCGGGCCACGCCGATTACATCAAGAACATGATCACGGGTGCGGCGCAGATGGACGGCGCGATTCTGGTGGTGGCGGCGACGGACGGACCGATGCCGCAGACGAAAGAGCATGTTTTGTTGGCGCGCCAGGTGGGTGTGCCCTGCATCGTGGTCTTTCTGAACAAGTGCGATGCGGTCGAGGACGAAGAGCTGACCGACCTGGTCGAGATGGAAGTGCGCGAGCTGCTTTCGAAGTACCAGTTCCCGGGCGACGATGTGCCGGTGATTCGCGGCTCGGCCTTGGGCGCCCTGAACGGCGAAGCCAAGTGGGAAGCGAAGATCGACGAGCTGATGGAGGCGGTGGACAAGTACGTGCCGCGTCCGGACCGCGCGGTGGATCTGCCGTTCCTGATGCCGATTGAAGATATTTTTTCGATCTCTGGACGTGGCACTGTGGTCACGGGCAGGATCGAGCGCGGCAAGGTGAAGGTGGGCGAGAACGTGGAGATCGTAGGTTTCCGCGAGACGCGCACCACGGTTTGCACCGGCGTGGAAATGTTCAAGAAGCAGTTGGACGAGGGCATGGCCGGGGACAACGCCGGAATCCTGTTGCGCGGCACTGCCAAGGAAGACGTGGAGCGCGGCATGGTGCTGGCCAAGCCGGCATCGATCACGCCGCACACCACGTTCAAGGGCTCGGTGTACGTGTTGAGCAAGGAAGAGGGCGGCCGTCATACGCCGTTCTTCAAGGGCTATCGTCCGCAGTTTTATTTCCGCACGACGGACGTGACGGGCGTGGCGGAGTTGCCGGCGGGCGTCGAGATGGTGATGCCGGGCGACAACGTGGAGCTGCAGATTGAGCTGATTACGCCGGTGGCCATGGAAAAGGGCTTGCGCTTTGCTATCCGCGAAGGCGGACGCACGGTGGGCGCGGGCGACAACGTGGAGCTGCAGATTGAGCTGATTACGCCGGTGGCCATGGAAAAGGGCTTGCGCTTTGCTATCCGCGAAGGCGGACGCACGGTGGGCGCGGGCGCGATTTCGGAGATTATTAAGTAGGCGAGTTCGTAGTTCACGGTTCATAGCCGGCAGCGTTCGGGAAACGAACTGAGAACTACGAACCAAGAACTGGGAACTGAAGGGAAGTCATGGTAGGACAGAGAATTCGCATCCGGTTGAAGGCGTACGACTATCGCGTGCTGGACACATCGACCGGCGAAATTGTGGACACGGCCAAGCGCACCGGGGCAACGGTGGCGGGACCGATTCCTTTGCCGACGATCAAGAACAAGTACTGCGTGTTGCGCTCTCCGCACGTCGACAAGAAGTCGCGCGAGGAGTTCGAGATTCGCACCCACAAGCGGCTGATCGACATTCTGGAGCCCACGCAGCAAACGGTGGACGCGCTGATGAAGCTCGATCTGCCTGCCGGCGTGGATGTCGAGATCAAGGCGTTTGAAAAGTGAGCATCTGCGGTGCGGCAGCCGCGCCTTACGGCGCAGAAGCCCAGCGGAGAAAGCAGCAAGAAAAGCCCGCATAGGGCCCGGCAGTGCGAGATATTCAGGCTCGCATGATGAGGTGAGGAAAAGATGGCAGTCACAGGGATTCTGGGAAAAAAGATCGGCATGACGCAGGTCTTCGACGAAAAGGGCGACGTGCACCCGATTACGGTGCTGCAGGCCGGCCCCTGCGTGATTACGCAGTTGAAGACGGCGGCGAGGGATGGATACGACGCCGCGCAGATTGGTCTCGTGGAGTTTGTAAAGGCTTCGCGGATGACCAAGCCGCAGACGGGGCATTTGGCGAAGGCCGAGGCTCCGCCGGTGAAATTGATCAAGGAAGTGGACGTCGAAGCCGCAACCGATGGCGCCGTGGAGACTAAGGCGGGCGATCGCGTGCTGGTGGACATCTTCACGGATGCCAAGTTTGTGGACGTGATCGGCACCTCGAAGGGCCGCGGCTTTGCGGGTGTGGTGAAGCGGCATAAGTTTGCAGGCGGACCCAAGTCGCACGGGCACATGTTCCAGGTGCAGGGCTCGATCGGCGCGTCCAGTTTTCCCTCGCGAGTTTTTCCGGGGCAGCGCATGCCAGGCCATTTCGGGACCGACCAGGTGACGGTGCGCAACCTGCGCATCCGCGGCATCGATCTCGACGAGAACTTGTTGATGGTCGAGGGGGCGGTGCCGGGACCGCGTGAAGGTTATGTGCTGATCTCGAAGGCCAAGACTCCGCCGCGTGAGCGCCGTGGTTTTGCCGGATCCACCACGGTCGATCCGTTGAAGGCTTCGAAGAAGGCAGTGAAGAAGAAATAGGCACCTGCGGTGCGGCAGCCGCGCCCTGACGGGCGCAAGAGTTCGAAGCCGGTGGAAATTTCGCCGGCAAGAAGAGAAGACGATGGCAAAAGTGGATGTAGTGAATTTAAGCGGCGAGAAAGTGGGCTCGATGGAGCTGGCCGACGCGATCTTTGCGCCGGAGCAGGTGAACGAGGCTCTGCTGTGGGAAGCGGTGAAGCACTATCGCGCTTCGCTGCGCCAGGGCACGCACAAGACCAAGAGTCGTACCGAAGTTGCCGGCTCTGGCAAGAAGCTGTGGAAGCAGAAGGGCACGGGCCGGGCGCGTATCGGTTCGGTGCGCTCGCCTCTGTGGCGTCATGGCTACACGGTGCATGGACCGCAGCCGCGCAGCTACGACTACCCCTTCCCGCGCAAGAAACTGCTGGGCGCGCTGCGCTCGGCGCTGGCCTCGAAGCTGGCCGACGGCAAGCTGACGGTCGTCGATTCGCTCGAGATCGAGGAAGGCAAGACCAAGCTCTACTTTGAAGCGCTGAACAAGCTGGGCGTGACGCGTTCGGCACTGCTTGTCGAAAACGGCAAGACATTGAGCCAGGGATTGCTGCGTGGGGCGCGCAACCTCGAGAGTGTGGAACTGGTGCTGAATAACGAAGTGCATCCTTACGATCTGCTGCGCTACGAGCGGGCGATCTTCTCGAAGGCGGCCATTGAGCAGTTGGCCGAGGTCCTTCTGAAGTCCACGTCGAAACGTGCGGCTGGACGCAAGGCTGCCGCCAAGGAGGTTGCGTAATGCCGACACTCTATACCGTCATTCGCCGCCCGATCATCACCGAGAAGGGTCTGGGCGTGAAAGAAACTGAAGGCACGTTGGTGTTCGACGTTGCGCCCAATGCCTCCAAGACCGAAGTCAAGCAAGCCGTGGAAGCGCTCTTCAAGGTGAAGGTGGCTGCGGTGCGCACTGCGAATTTTGCCGGCAAGGAACGCCGCCGCGGCAAGTTTGCCGGCTACAAGCCGGATTGGAAGAAGGCGTACGTAAAGCTGAGGGCCGGCGAAAAGCTGCCGGAGTACGTGGGCAATCTGTAAAAGACGAGTTCATAGTTCACAGTTCGCAGTAGGGTGACACGCGGCGAAGAGGGACTAAGAACTACGAACTGAGAACTGTGAACTGTAGGACAAAAACGATGGCAATCAAGACATACAGACCGATCACGCCGACGCTGCGGTTTCAGACCTCGCTGGTGACCGACGATCTGACGACGTCGACGCCGCACAAGCCGTTGCTGACGACGCGCAAGCGCACCGGCGGACGCCGCAACTCGGGCGATCTGACCATCCGCCATCAGGGCGGCGGGCATAAACAGAAGATTCGCCTCATCGACTTCAAGCGCGAGAAGTATGGCGTGCCGGGCAAGGTGGCGACGATCGAGTACGATCCCAACCGGTCAGCTCGTATAGCTTTGGTGAGCTACGCCGACGGCGAAAAGCGCTACATTTTGCAGCCGGTAGGGCTGAAGGTGGGCGCCACGGTCAGCTCCGGTCCCGAGGCCGACATCTTGGTGGGCAACGCGCTGCCGCTCAAGAACATTCCCGCGGGCACCACGGTGCATGCCATTGAATTGCGTCCGGGCAAGGGCGCGCAGATGGCGCGTTCGGCTGGCGCGCAGGCGCAGCTGGTGGCCAAAGAAGGCGATTACGCACTGCTGAAGCTGCCTTCCGGCGAGACGCGCAAGGTTCTGGTGGAGTGCATGGCGACCATCGGCCAGGTGGGCAACACCGATCACGAGAACATCTCGATCGGCAAAGCGGGCCGCAATCGCTGGATGGGTATCCGGCCGACCAACCGCGGCGTGACCATGAACCCGGTCGACCATCCGCATGGCGGCGGCGAAGGTAAGACGTCGGGCGGACGTCATCCGGTGACCCCGTGGGGCCAGCCCACGCGCGGCTACAAGACGCGCAACAACAAGCGCACCAACGGGATGATTGTGAGCCGGCGGGCGAAGTAGGAACGCATAGGAGCTTTTCTTTATGGGACGTTCGACAAAGAAGGGGCCGTTTGTGGATGCGCACCTGATGGTGAAGGTGGAGG
This sequence comes from Occallatibacter sp., assembly GCA_049521075.1. Lineage (GTDB taxonomy): Bacteria > Acidobacteriota > Terriglobia > Terriglobales > Acidobacteriaceae > Telmatobacter. The sequence goes on along the minus strand of JBEKPD010000008.1, from coordinate 89,209 downwards.
CGCTCAACAGGGCCAACGACAAGAAAGTGATCAAGACCTGGACGCGGCGCTCGACGATCTTTCCCGAGTTCGTGGGCCACACCATCGCGGTGCACAACGGCAAGAAGTTTGTACCCGTGTACGTGACCGAGAACATGGTAGGACACAAGCTGGGCGAGTTTGCGCCGACGCGCACGTTTAAGGGTCACACCGGCGGATCGAAGGCTGTGGAGACCGCGGCCAAGCCGGCGTAAAAGGCAGCCTGTAGCCATTAGCTCATAGCCTGTAGCTCGATCGAGGCAGGGCAGCGGCGGAGGCGGCAAAGAGATTTTTGGGACGATGCAGTGCCGATCGTTCCGCAGGGAAAGCTAAGGGCTAATGGCTGAAAGCTAATAGCTGTATTGCGGGGAAGGCATGAGTATGGCAGTTCAGACAAGGGAATACCGGGCCGAAGCGAGGTTTCAGCGCGTGTCGCCGCAGAAGGTGCGGCTGGTGCTGGATCTGATCAAGGGGCGCGGGGTGCAGGAAGCGCTGGATACGGCGGCCTACACCAAGAAGCGCATCGCTCCGGTGGTGCACAAGTTGCTGACCTCGGCGATCGACAACGCCAAGTACATCGCCGGCGAGCAGGGCATCGATCTCGACGTGGATAATCTCTACGTCAAGCTGGCGCTTGCCAACGACGGGCCGCGCATGAAGCGCATCCGTCCCGCGCCGATGGGGCGGGCGTACCGCTACCAGCGCAGGCTTACGCACATTATTCTTTCGGTGGCCGAGCGCCAGACGGCGCAAGGACTGGTGACCAAGGTGGAAGAGCCGGCACCTGCGGCTGCGCCGGAGCCAGCGAAGACAAAGAAGGCAGCGCCCGCGGCAGCTGAAGTGAAGAAAGCTGCTCCCAAGGCCGCAACCAAGAGCGGCGCGGCCAAGACCAAGGAAACCAAGCCGGCAGCCAAGGCTGCGGCAACCAAGAAGAAGGCCGGCAAGTAGGCCTGGAGTTTTTGAGAGGAAAAGTATGGGACAAAAAGTCCATCCTTACGGATTCCGGTTGGGAATCAACAAGCCGTGGCGGTCACGCTGGTTCTCAGAGCGCGAGTACGACAAGCTCCTGGTCGAGGACGTGAAGCTGAAAGCGGAGTTGCGCGAGAAGCTGAAGGCCGCGGGCGTGAGCTCGGTCGAGATCGAGCGTCCGGGCAACAAGCTGCGCTTCCTCATCCGCACGGCGCGCCCGGGGATCATCATCGGCCGCAAGGGCGCTGAGATCGAGAAGCTCAAGACGGAGCTCGGCAAGCGCACCAGCCGCGACGTGTTCATCGACATCATCGAGGTGAATAAGCCGGAACTCGACGCGCAGCTGGTGAGCGAGAACATCGCGCTGCAGCTCGAGAAGCGCGTGAGCTTCCGCCGGGCGATGCGCAAGAGCGTCGATTCGGCGCTACGCTTCGGCTGCAAGGGAATCAAGGTGCGCGTTTCCGGCCGGCTGAACGGCAATGAAATCGCGCGCTCGGAGTGGTACCTGCAGGGACGCTTGCCGCTGCACACGCTGCGCGCCGATATCGATTACGGCTTCACGGAAGCGCACACGACCTACGGCGTGATCGGCGTGAAGGTGTGGATCTATCGCGGAGATATTTACGAGCAGAAGCGCCGCCAAGTTCCGCCGGTTGGGAAGAGCGTGTTTTAGGGGCATTTCATAGTTCGCAGTTCGCAGTTCACGGCTAAGACGGATCGCTGATTGAATACGCAGAACTGAGAACTACGAACTCAGAACTGTGAACTGTTGTTGAGGGTTTCGTTATGTTGATGCCGAAGAAAGTGAAGTTCCGGAAGCAGCAGAAGGGCAAGCGCCGCGGCAAAGCGTGGCGCGGTTCGACGCTGTCGTTCGGCGAGTACGGGTTGAAGGTGATGGAGTGCGGTTACATCACCGACCGGCAGATCGAGGCCAGCCGTATTGCCATGACGCGTTTCATCAAGCGCGGCGGCAAGATCTGGCTGCGCCTGTTCCCCGACAAGCCCATCACCAAGAAGCCGGCCGAAGTCCGCATGGGTTCGGGCAAGGGCGCATTGGACCACTGGGTTGCGGTGGTGCGGCCGGGCAAGATCCTGTTCGAGATGGAAGGCGTGACGCCGGAGTTGGCGGCCGAGGCCATGCGCCTGGCGTCGCACAAGCTGCCGCTCAGGACCAAGTTCGTAATGCGGCCCGGCGCGGTGATGACCGCGGCGAAGGCGGCGGAGTAGAAGTACAGCTTCTAGCTGCTGGCCTCTAGCTTTTAGCCTTTCGTGCTGAAGCGAGGTCGATGGCAGAAGCAGGATGAAGCTAAAAGCTAGCAGCTAGAGGCTAGGAGCTTAGGAAAAGAAATGGAACTCACAAAGATTCGCAATTTGAGCGACGACGAGCTCAGGCACCAGGAGCAGACCTCCGCGGAGCAGCTCTTCCGGCTTCGCTTCCAGGTTTCCATGGGGCAGAACGACGGAGTGAAGAAGCTGCGTCAGCTGCGCAAGGAGATTGCGCAGATCAAGACTGTGGCGCGGGAGCGCGAGCTGGGCATTCATGGCGAAAACGGCGATGCAAAACCGACCGCTCCGGCTGCCGTAGTTACGGCCGTGAAGGCGGAAGAACCCGCTGCGGTTGTTGCAACCGAGGCGCCGAAGACGGCGAAGAAGGCCGCTCCGAAAGCCGCGGCGAAGACCAAGACAGCGAAAGCTAAGGAGACCGGCAAATGACGGCGACCGAAAAAACGGCGGCAGCGCCCGCGCCGACATCGAGACGCAATGAGAAGGTGGGGCAGGTCGTGTCCACCAAGATGCAGAAGACCATTGTGGTTGCGGTGGAGATGCGCAAGGCCCACATCAAGTACAAGAAGATTATGCGCACGACGAAGAAGTTCTATGCCCACGACGAGCAGAGTTCGGCGCGGTTGGGCGATGTGGTGCGCATCCGCGAGACGCGCCCGTTGAGCAAGCTGAAACGGTGGTCGCTCGAAGAGATTGTGCGGCGGTCGGCGCTGGGCCAGCTTGAAGACGCAGTGCTTCCGGGCGAAGCTGTATCCCAAGAGAAGTAAGGCTGCCGAGAGGAGAAAGTAACCATGGCTGTGCAAATGAGAACCATGCTCGCGGTGGCCGACAACTCCGGCGCGCGCAAGTTGCAGGTGATTCTGCCGCTGGGCGGCGGGTTGGGCCTGAAGGCTGGGCTGGGCGACGTTGTGACCGCGGCGGTGAAGGAAGCTTCCCCCGACGGCACCGTGAAGAAGGGCAAAGTGGTGAAGGCGGTAATCGTGCGCACGCGCAAGGAGCATCGGCGCCGCGACGGCACCTACATCCGCTTTGACGAGAATGCAGCGGTGGTGATCAGCGACGATCACGAGCCGGTGGGCACGCGCGTCTTCGGACCTGTGGCCCGCGAACTGCGCGAGAAGAAGTTTTTGAAGATTGTGTCTTTAGCGCCCGAAGTGGTGTAAAGACAGCCGGGAGCCAGTAGCCTGTGGCCTGTAGCTGCTGGCAACGAGTTACAAGCTACGAGCTGGTTTTGGAGAAGAAATGCCGAGTTTGATGATTCATCGCAACGATACGGTCAAAGTGCTTACCGGTTCTGACCGGGGCAAGACGGGCCGCGTGCTGCGCGTTTTCCCCGACGAGGGCACGGTACTGGTGGAACACGTGCGCGTGGTCAAGAAGACGGTCTCGAGCAAGCGCGGGCAGCGCACCAAGGGCGGCATCGCCGAGCAGGAGTCGCCAATCAACGTATCCAACGTTGTGCTGGTGTGTCCCAGCTGCGGGGATGCGCGCGTGGGCCACAAAGTTGAGGGCGACACGCGAGTGCGGATTTGCAAGAAGTGCGGGCAGGAATTGCCCACCAAGAAGTAGCAGGACAGTTGCCAGTAGTCGGCGGGTTTGTGCTGAATCCAGACGCAAGGAGAGCTGGCAACGGATTGCAAGGTTGAAAGGCCCAAAGGAAAAGGCGCGAAGCGCAATTGCCTGGACGGCCAGTCCCTTCCGAAACGGTAAACGGGCCGCAAGCCCAATCCGAGAACCGGAAGAAAGAGAGCAGAGAGATGGCGGCAAGGTTGAAGGAAAGATACCACAAGGAGATCAAGCAGGCGCTCCAAAAAGAGCTCGGGCTTGAGAACGCGATGGCGGTGCCGAAGCTGGAAAAAATCGTGATCAATATGGGTCTGGGCGAGGCCACGCAGAACTCCAAGCTGCTGGATCCGCTGGTGGCCGATTTGACGCACATCGCCGGCCAGAAGCCCGTGACCACGAAGGCGAAGAAGTCGATTGCGGCCTTCAAGGTGCGTGAGGGCAACGCTATCGGAGCCATGGTCACGCTGCGTGCCGACAAGGCCTACGAATTTCTCGACCGGTTGATCTCGATTGCGCTGCCGCGCGTGCGCGATTTCCGTGGGGTTTCGACCAAGAGCTTCGACGGGCGCGGCAATTACACGCTCGGCATGCGCGACCAGCTGATCTTTCCGGAGATTGACTACGCGAAGGTGGAAAAGCTGAAGGGTATGAACATCACTATTGTGACCTCGGCGAAGGACGACAACCAGGCGCGTGCGCTGCTCAAGCACTTCGGCATGCCCTTCCGCCAGGGAGCGTAAGAACAGCCGGTAGCCAGTAGCTTCGTTCCGGCTTAAACGATGGTGACGACCGAATGATTTGACCTCGGCTCAGTGAATGAGCTGAGCAACGAGAAGGGCTGGAAAGCTACAGGCTACAAGCTACTGGCTACTGGCTGAAGTTAAGGGGTTTTATGGCAACCACTGCAAAAAGAGTGAAGGACGCGCGCAAGCCGAAGTTTTCCTGCCGCAAGCACAATCGCTGCCAACTGTGCGGACGGCCGCGGGGTTTCCTGCGCAAGTTCGGCATATGCCGTTTGTGTTTCCGGTCGCTGGCGCTGAAGGGCGAGATACCGGGCGTCAACAAGTCGAGCTGGTAGCAAGACAGCTTCTAGCCGCTAGCCTCTAGTTATTCGTGCTGGGGCAGGCGCTGGGTTAAGAGCAAGATCGAGCTAGAGGCTAGCAGCTAGAAGTTAGCAGCAGTTTTTAACCATTCCCGCAGGTTCCCGCCATGCAAGCGACGGGCGAACGGGGGATGAAGGAGAAGGAATGAGTCTGACCGATCCAGTAGCAGATTTTCTGGCGCGTATCCGCAATGCCATCCGGGCGCGTCATCAGAAGCTCGATGTACCGGCTTCGAAGCTGAAGGCCGAGATTGCCCGCATTCTCAAGGAAGAGGGCTATATCTCGAACTATAAGGTCCAGGAAGAGGAAGGCAAGCAGGTGCTGCGCGTGTATCTGAAGTACGGCGGCACGGAAGCGGCCATCCGCGACCTTGAGCGCATCTCGCGCCCGGGCTGCCGCGTGTACGTGGGCCGCGACGAGATCAAGCGCGTGCAGGGCGGGCTGGGTATTTCGATTTTGACTACGCCCAAGGGCGTGATGACGGGCCGCCAAGCGCGCCGCGAAGGCGTGGGCGGGGAATTGTTGTGTGAGGTCTGGTAAATCAGACCAGTTCATAGTTCACAGTTGACCGCTGCGGTTGACCTAACTACGAACCATGAACTACGAACTGCCGGGCTTTCAGCCGGCCGGCTGCAGTGGAACGAAGACGCGTTCGAACTGATCGCTGAAAGCTGATCACGGACAACTGCTTTTCGGGACTCGCAAGCCACGAAGGAATTTCAAGAGAATGTCGCGTATTGGAAAGAAACCGATCCCGTTGCCCACGGGAGTGAAGTATAAAGTTGAGGGCAACACCGTGCTGGTGGAGGGCCCCAAGGGTCAGGTTCCCGTGTTGATCGCCGACGGCATCACAGTGAGGACATCGGGTTGGAACCTGGAGATCGAGCGCGCGAGCGACGATAAGGCCGCGCTGCACGGACTGAGCCGCGCCTTGATGAATAACGCGGTGCTCGGCGTGACCAAGGGATGGACCAGGGAACTGGACATTGTAGGCATCGGCTACCGCGCCGAGATGAAGGGCAAGGGCACGGTGGTGTTTACGTTGGGCTACTCGCACCCCATCGAGTTTCCGCTGCCCACGGGCATTGAAGTGACTATCGATCCCAAGCAGACGCACGTGACCGTGAGCGGCGTCGACCGGCAGAAGGTGGGCCAGGTAGCGGCCGATATGCGTTCGTTGCGCAAGCCCGATCCGTACAAGAACAAGGGCGTGCGCTACTCCGATGAGCGGCTGAAGAAGAAGGCCGGAAAGACCGGAGCCAAATAAAGCAGGTGTCAGGGACCAGGTTTCAGGTGTCAGTAGATCGCGCGGGTAATCGCTGCTTCAATTGATCTCTGAAACCTGACACCTGAAACCTGGAAAATCCGAACGGGATCGCGAGGCGGTTCCGCTGATAGGTGAGAGAAGACATGATTACGCAGAACAGAAGAAACGAGATTCGCCAGCGCATTCACTCGCGCATCCGCGAGAAGCTCGCGGGGACAGCGGAGCGGCCGCGGCTGAACGTATACCGCTCGCTCAACCACATCTATGCGCAGGTGATCGACGACAAGAAGGGCGAAACGCTGCTTGCGGCGTCGACGCTGCAAGCCAAGTCGAAGACGGGCGGCAACGTTGCGGCGGCCAAGGAGATCGGCAAGACAATTGCCGAGCAGGCCGTGGCCAAGGGCATCAAGCAGGTGGTGTTCGATCGCGGTGGCTATCTGTATCACGGCCGCGTGAAGGCGCTCGCGGATGCAGCGCGCGAGGCGGGGCTGGAGTTTTAAAAACAGCTTCTAGCCTCTAGCTTTTAGCTCTTCGTGCTGGAGCAAAGACAGAGGCGGAAGCGAGATGGGGCTAGAAGCTAACAGCTAGAGGCTGGAAGCTCAAAAGGACAGCAATGACGATGTTGACGAAGAAACTCGATGCCAACCAGTACAACCTGAAGGATCAGGTGGTGGCCATCAATCGCGTCACCAAGGTGGTAAAGGGCGGCAAGAACATGTCGTTTGCCGCGCTGGTGGTGGTGGGCGACGCCGCGTCGGGCGTGGTGGGCTACGGATCGGGCAAGGCCAAGGAGGTTCCCATGGCGATTCGCAAGGGAATCGAAAGCGCCAAGAAGAATCTGGTGAAGGTGCATTTAACTGAGACCACGATTCCGCATCAGGTGCTCGGCCGCTACGGCTCGGGCCAGGTGCTGCTGAAGCCGGCCCCGGAAGGCACGGGCGTGATTGCCGGCGGCGCGGTGCGCGCGGTGATGACCTCGGTGGGCGTGCAGAACGTGCTCACCAAGAGCCTCGGCTCGCCGAACCCGCACAACGTGATCAAGGCCACCTTCGACGCGCTGGGGCAGTTGCGCGACAGGGCGGACGTGGCCACGGCGCGCGGCAAGCAGGTGGAGGATCTGTGATGGCTCAAACCAAAACGATTCGCATTCAATACTACCGGTCGAAGAACTCCACACCTGCCAAGCACAAGGCGGTGGTGAAGGGCTTGGGCTTTACGCGCCTCAACCAGATTGTGGAGCGTGTGGATAATGAGTCCATTCGCGGCATGGTGAAGGCCGTGCCGCATTTGGTGAGGATTGTCGAAAAATAGTTCACAGATCGTAGTTCACAGTTCACAGTGCGCATCGGCAATTCGAACTGCGAACTAAGAACCACAAACTGAAGAGACGCGAGTCGGATGGCTTATCGAAGCCAAACGGCGCTATAGCGAGGAGAATATGGCGAAGAACTTATCGAATTTGCGCGCACCGCGGAAGGCCAACACCGGGCGCAAGCGTGTGGGCCGGGGCATGGGATCCGGTATGGGCAAGACCTCGACCCGAGGGCACAAGGGTCAGGGATCGCGGACAGGCACCAGTTTGATGCGCGGTTTTGAAGGCGGCCAAATGCCGCTGCACCGCCGCATGCCCAAGCGCGGATTTACCAATATCTTCCGCACCGAATACACGGTTGTAAATCTGGACCGCATTGCGGAGCTGGGCGTGGCCGAGATCGTGCTCGACGATTATCGCAAGCTAGGGCTGGCCTCGAACAAGAAGGCGCTGATCAAGATTCTGGGCTCGGGCGAGCTCAAGAAGGCGATTACCATCCACGCACACAAGTTTTCGAAATCCGCTGCGGAGAAGATCGAAAAGGTTGGCGGCAAGGCCGTGGTGGTGGGCGGCGAGACGGCGCCGGCGGCAGCGTAAGAACCCAGCTTTCAGTCCTCAGCTATCAGTCAGGCAGTGCGGAAGCGGACGTTCGCAGGAATGGGATGGAGCTGAGAGCTGATGGTTGACAGCTTTTGCTCTGTGATGCAACTCACGTCTCCGGTTCCCTTGGATTCGGTACTCTTATGAGCATCAGGGAACACGGCATGATGGGATCAGAGCACGATTCAAAGTACGAATTGGCCGGCGCAACCAGGCGCCTGAAGCGGATGACCCGATATGCTTGAGAAATTTCTCAATATCTTCCGGATTCCCGACCTGCGCAAGAGGGTGCTTTTCACTGCGTTTATTTTGGCCGTTTACCGTCTGGGTGCGTGGATCCCCACGCCCGGTGTGAACTCCAACCAACTGGATTTGATGTTCAGCCAGCAGACCGGCTCCATGTTTGGCCTTATGGACCTGTTCAGCGGCGGCACCTTGCGTCGCATGACGATCTTCGCGCTGGGCATTATGCCCTACATCACGGCGTCGATCATCTTCCAGCTTTTGACCGTGGTGTATGAGCCGCTGGCGCGCATCCAAAAGGAAGGCGAGCTGGGCCGGCGCAAGATTACGCAGTGGACGCGCTACATGACCGTGGTTCTGGGCGCGCTGCAGTCGATCGGCATTGCGGCCATTCTTACCAAGCAGGGACTGGTACTGCATCCAGGTCCGAGCTTCATTCTTCTCACCGTAGTCACGCTCACGGCGGGCACTGCGTTCATCATGTGGCTGGGCGAACAGATTACCGATCGCGGTATCGGCAACGGCATGAGCCTGCTGATCTTTACCGGCATTGTGGCCGGCCTGCCGCGCGGCGTGTGGGGCCTGGTGCAAAAGGTGCAGACCGACGCCTGGGGCTCCCTGAGCATCATCGTCGTCCTGCTGCTGGTGGCCGGCATGTGCGCCGTGGTGGGCTTTATCGTCTATGTGGAGCGCAGTGAACGGCGCATTCCCATCCAGAGCGCGCGGCGCATTGTGGGCCGGCGCATGATGGGCGGCCAGTCGAGCCACCTACCGTTGAAGGTCAACTCCGGCGGCGTAATGCCGATCATCTTCGCCAGTTCTATTCTGTCGGCGCCATTGCTTTTCAGCCAGGTGGAATGGGTGCAGAATAGCCGCTTCCTGCAGCCCATCCTGCTGGCGCTTACGCCGGGCTATCCGTGGTACGAGCTGCTGAACATTCTTGCCATCATCTTCTTCGCGTATTTCTACGTGTCGATCGTGATGCGTCCGGACGACATTGCCGACAACTTCCGCAAGTCCGGATCGTTCATTCCGGGCATCCGGCCCGGTAAGCGCACCAGCGACTTTATCAACGACATTCTGACGCGCATTACACTGGTCGGCGCGCTCTACCTGATTGTGGTCCAGATGATCCCCACTTTCCTCATGTCGGGCGTCCGCTTTGACAAGATTTTTCTTATCGGGAGGTTTTTCGAGAATCTTCCTACCTGGATGATTCACGGAATGAACGTGAACTTCTACTTTGGCGGCACTTCACTGCTCATCGTGGTAGGTGTAGCCATGGATACCGTCAACCAGATCGAATCGCAGCTGATCATGCGCCATTATGACGGCTTTTCCCCTCGCTCCGGTCGCATACGCGGAAGGAAAACCTGGTAATGCATTCATCTGTATCTTCTGAACCTTCAGTAGCAAGCGGCCGGGACGCGGAAATGAAAACCGCACCCGGCCCGATTCTTTTATTGGGAGCTCCAGGCGTGGGCAAAGGGACCCAGGCCAAGGAACTCGTCAAGACCTGGAACATCCCGCAGATCTCTACGGGCGACCTGCTCCGAGCCAACGTGGCCCAGGGGACCAAGCTGGGTAAGGTGGCCAAGGAGATCATGGGTCGGGGTGAGCTGGTGCCCGATTCTCTGGTTAACGAGATGGTGGCGATCAGGATGCTGGAACCAGATACGGCCCGGGGATACATCCTGGACGGCTTCCCGCGGACGCTCGGCCAGGCTAATTGGCTGGATGGCCGTCTGGCGGCGCAACCCGAGTCGATGCCAGTGGTTGCCGTCAGCATCCAAGTGAACTATAATCAATTATTGCGCCGCATTACGGGGCGCAGGAATTGTCCCGTCTGCCAGACCATCTACAACATCTACATGAATCCGCCTAAAAAAGATGGATTCTGCGATGTTGAAGGTGCGGCGTTGGTCCAGCGAGCCGATGACACGGAAGAGGTCTTCAAGGAGCGCATGCGCGCTTATGTAGCCCTTACCGCGCCTGTTGTCGATCACTACCGGGCTTTGGGACGATTTGCGGAAGTGGATGGAGACCGGCCGATCGCTACGATCGCAGCCGGGATCGTTGCCGCCGTCGAAGGGTTGCGCCATCAAGCGTAGCCATCGGGCGGGTTTGTGTGTGTGGCAGTTCACAGTTCAAAGTTCACAGTGAGAGTTTGCTGGAACCGGGACATTGAGGCTGTGAACTTAGAACTGTGAACTACGAACTGTTTTTATGGCCGTTGTACTGAAGTCGTCCCAGGAGATCGAGAAGATGCGCCGCGCCGGGCAGGTGGTCCGCGAGGTGCTGGAACTGGTGCGCAGCAAGGTCAAGCCGGGCGCTACCACATTCGATCTTGAGAAAGCCGCCGCAGCGCGGCTGAAGGAGCTGGGCGTGAAGGCAGCCTTCAAGGGATATCATGGGTATCCCTGCGTGCTGTGCACCTCGATCAACAGCGAAGTGGTGCACGGCATTCCGTCGCCGAAGCGGGTCCTGAAAGAAGGGGACATCGTTTCGGTGGATTTTGGCGTGGTGGTCGATGGCTACTACGGCGACGCGGCGATTACGGTGCCGGTAGGTGCCATTGACGACAAAGCTGCGCGGCTACTGCAGACGACCGAAGAGTCGCTCAAGGCAGGCATTGCGGCGGTTCGTCCGGGAGCGACCCTGGGCGATGTGGGAGCCGCGGTGCAAAAGGTGGTCGAGGATCAGGGATTTTCCGTGGTGCGCGATTTTGTGGGCCACGGCATCGGCGTCCAGATGCACGAAGATCCGCAGGTGCCTAACTTTGGCGAAGCGGGCCAGGGCATGAAGCTGAAGGTGGGAATGGTGATTGCCATTGAGCCCATGGTGAACACCGGCAAGCCGGATGTGAAAGTGCTGGACGACGGCTGGACGGCCGTGGCAGCCGATGGCAGCATGAGCGCGCACTTTGAGCACACGGTTGCGGTGACCGCAAACGGAGCGAGAATTTTGACCGAGTAGCAATACTCAGGTCCAAAAGGCAAAGGCGCGCGAGCGCCAAAACCCAAAGGCGCGTGAGCGCCAGAAGTGGACACTGATTGTCAAAGGAAGATGCGATTGAGGTAATGGCAACCGTCCTGGAGACGTTGCCCAACGCCATGTTCAAGGTCAAGCTCGAGAACAACCACGAGGTTTTGGCCCACGTCTCGGGAAGGATGCGCAAGAATTTCATCCGGATTTTGCCCGGTGACCGCGTGGCCGTAGAACTGAGTCCATATGACCTGAATCGTGGCCGGATCGTGTATAGATACAAGTGATTGATGGCTAGTGATTAGCGGTTAGTCGCCGGTCTTACTAATCACTAACCCCTAACCACTGTTTTACAACGCAAAGAAGGGTAACAAGAGCCATGAAAGTTCGGGCATCGGTCAAGAAGATTTGCGTCAAGTGCAAGGTGATTACGCGCAAGGGTGTAGTGCGGGTCATCTGCGAAAACGCAAAGCACAAGCAGCGCCAGGGATAGGCAAGACCTGGCAGGCACGGAGACTTCCACGGCAACGAGGCTAGTTAGCTTGAGTCAAGGCTTGCGATGAACCTCAGGAGGCGCTCCGTATAACCCGTGCGAACCGGTTGAGGCCGGGGGCACATAACCTGAAGCAGCAGAGGAATCAGAATGGCACGTATTGCTGGCGTCGATCTGCCCCGCAACAAGCAGGCAAGGATCGCGCTTACTTACATCTTCGGTATCGGCCAGCCTCGCGCGCGCAAGATTCTGGAGAAGGCGAATGTTGACGCCTTCAAGAAGATCCAGGACTTGGGCGAGGACGAGGTGAACCGCGTCCGGCAGGTAATTGAGGACGAAGGGGACGTCGAAGGCGACCTGCGTAAGGACGTCTCGATGCACATCAAGCGCCTCATCGACATCCAGAGCTATCGCGGCCTACGCCACAGGAAGTCTCTGCCTGTGCGCGGCCAGCGTACTCACACCAATGCCCGCACTCGCAAGGGCCCGCGCAAGGGCACGGTTGCCGGCAAGAAGAAAGCGACGGCGAAGACCTAATGGCGAAACCAGAACAGAAGGCCGAGACCGGCAAAAAGGGCAAGACCAAAAAGTTCAAGAAGCGCGAGCGCAAAAATGTGCCGTTCGGCGTTGCACACATTCAGGCGTCGTTCAACAACACCATCGTTACCATCACCGACCCCATGGGCAACACGTTGAGCTGGAAGAGCTCGGGCTCGTTGGGATTCCGCGGTTCGCGCAAGGGCACGCCCTTCGCGGCGCAGCAGGCGGCGTCAAACGCTGCCGGCATGGCACGCGACCACGGCGTGCGCGCCGTGGATGTGCGGGTCGCCGGTCCGGGTTCGGGCCGCGAGTCTGCCATCCGAGCGTTGGCTGCGGCGGGCATCGAAGTGAAGACCATACGTGACGTAACGCCGGTGCCACACAACGGCTGCCGGCCGCCGAAGCGTAGGCGCGTGTAAGAGGTAGCTTGTAACCCGTAGCCGGTGGCTTGTAGCTAAAGGCTTGGGACCACGAGCTTTTGAATAACTGGGCCGGGACGACACGTCCCATGCAGAAAATGAAGTCTGTGTGACCTAGCTTCGATTTTGGAAGAGAAGCTACGGGCTCCAAGCTGCATTACGCGTAAACCGGCCGTCATCCGAAGTCAGGAGAAGAAATGGCACGTTATACCGGAGCAGTATGCCGCCTTTGCCGCCGCGAAGGCACCAAGTTATTTTTAAAGGGCACCAAGTGTACCTCGGATCGCTGCCCGCTGGAGAAGCGCAACTTCCCGCCGGGACAGCACGGCAAGGACCGCAGGGCCAAGATCGTGGGCTACGGCCTGCAGTTGCATGAAAAGCAGAAGGCCAAGCGCATGTACTTCACGCTTGAAGGCCAGTTCCGCGAATACTACGAGAAGGCCAACCGCGCCCCGGGCGTCACCGGCGAACTGCTGATCCAGCAACTCGAGCGGCGCCTCGACAACGTTGCCTTCCGCCTAGGCTTCGCCATCTCGCGCCGGCAGGCGCGTCAGGTAGTCCGCCACGGCCACGTCACCGTTAACGGCAAAAAGGTCAACATCCCTTCGTACCAGGTGAGCGTGGGCGACGAGATCGCGATTCGCGACTATGCGAAGAAGCACGTAATTGTCGAGCAGGCATCGCAGTACGCGGCGCAGAACCCCGTTCCCGCCTGGCTTGAAGCGAGCTTTGAAAACATGTCCGGGCGCGTGCTGCAGTTGCCCAAGCGCACGGACGTCAACCTGCCGATCAATGAGCAGTTGATTGTGGAGTTGTACTCGAAGTAACAGCCTTGAGCTTGTAGCCAGTAGCTTGTAGCTTGCAGTTCCGAAGCTACGGGCTACGAGCTATCGGCTACCGGCTGCATTCCAACCAAAGGAGAACTTGCGCGGCCGCCGCAAAATGCATCGCGACGTACACGCCGCGCGGGAAAAGAGACGAATATGTTGTGGAGAGGATTTCAAAAGCCGAAGCGCCTTGCGGTCGATGCCGAGACGCTTACCGACACCTACGGAAAGTTCAGCGCCCAGCCCTTTGAACGGGGCTTTGGCACGACCATCGGCAACGCGCTGCGCCGCACGCTGCTTAGCTCGATTGAAGGCGCTGCCGTCACCGCCGTCCGCATCGAGGGCGTGCTGCACGAGTTCCAGTCCATCACCGGCGTGGTCGAAGACGCGACCGACATCATTCTCAACCTCAAGCAGATTCCCTTCAAGCTCGCGGGCGAAGGCCCCAAGGCGCTTTACCTGCGAGCCGACCAGCCCGGCGTGGTTACGAGCGGCATGATCGAGGCTGACGGCGACGTCGACATTCTCGACAAGAACGTGTACATCGCGACGCTCTCTGAAGGCGGCAAGCTCGACATGGAGATGCGCCTCAAGCGCGGCCGCGGCTACGTCTCGGCCGACAAGAACTTCGACGCCGACCTCGGACTCGGGTTCATTCCTGTCGATTCCGTGCACTCGCCGGTGCGCCGCGTGAACTACGTGGTCGACGCCGCCCGCCTGGGCCAGATCACCGACTTTGACAAGCTGACTCTCGAAGTGTGGACCAACGGAGCCGTGCTGCCCGCCGACGCCGTCGGCTTGGCCGCCAAACTGCTCAAGGACCACATGAACATCTTCATCAACTTCGAGGAAGAGATCGAAGCCGAAGCGCGCGGTGAGGAAGGTCGCATTCTGCTCCGCAACGACAATCTCAATCGGAGTGTCGAGGAACTGGAGCTTTCGGTCCGTAGTTATAACTGCCTGAAGAACGCCAACATCCAGACCATCGGCGAGTTGGTGCAGAAGACCGAAGCCGAGATGCTCAAGACCAAGAACTTCGGCCGCAAGAGCCTGAACGAGATCAAGGAAATCCTGGCGCAGATGGGACTGTCGTTGGGCATGAAGATCGACGAGCAGGGCAACGCGGTGCCGGGCCCCACCAGCATTCCGCCGCAAACGGCGCTGGCCGCAGGCTTTGGCCATTACGACGACGAAGACGAGCCGCTTGACTCGGTGGACCTGCAGTTGCCTACCGAGACGGAGAATTTTTAAGAGCAGCTACCAGCTCTTAGCTTTCAGCTTTTAGCTTGATTGTGCGGGACGAGACAGCCAGTTCCGGCACAATGAGCTAACGGCTAAAGGCTAAGAGCTAAAAGCTCAAGCTGAAAGAGGGTTTTTCATCATGCGCCATCGCAATGCAGGATTCAAGCTCGGACGCAATACCAGTCATCGCAATGCACTTTTGCGCAATCTGACTACGTCCGTTATCGAAGAAGACCGCGTGGAGACCACCGTGGCTAAGGCCAAGGCGGTTCGTCCGCACGTGGAAAAGATGATCACCCTGGGCAAGAAGGGCGATCTGCACTCGCGCCGCCAGGCGCACGCCTTCCTCCGCACCGACGATGCCGTCAAGCGTCTCTTTGACGTCGTGGCTCCGCGCTATGGTGACCGCCAGGGCGGCTATCTGCGCATTGTCCGCATCGGTTTTCAGCAGGGCGACGGCGCCGAAAAGGCGTTCATCGAATTGCTGGGCGCGGAGAAGCAACTGGAAGTGAAGCGCCAGAAGCGCGCCGACATCAAGGCCAAGAAGCGCGCCGAGCTAGAAAAGCAGCTCGAAGAGCAAAAGAAGGAAACGGAAGAACCCGAAGGCGGCGAACAGGCCGCGTAACGCGCTGCTCATTAGGTTCGACCATCTTCCATCAAGTCTCACGCAAGATCACGGGCATCCGCTGCGGCGGATGCCATTTTTTTATTTGCGAGCGTCCGAAGTGACAATCTCGGCGCTCCAAGAAATATGACGGGTTATTCACAGGCGATATTAGCTGGAACAAAGAAGAAAATAGAGTAAGGCCATATGACAAGGATTTTCATCCCAACGGGTCGTCTTAGCGGCAAGGCGAGAACATTCCCTAAGGTGGTGGCGGATGTCCGACACGCTGTATTCTCGGTGGTTATAAATCGGCCGATAGGCGACGGTAAATACTTAAGTACAGCATTGGGGTCAGGTTTCTTTGTGAGTTCGCGGGTGTTTTTGACGTGCTGGCACGTGATTAACCATCCGACGAATCCCCACCAAGAGGGTGACTTCTATGCGCTCGTGAATAATCTCGATGGGCAAAACGGAATTGTTCACGAGGTGAGGCAAGGCGTGGGAAAGGATATACACCTCTTCTTCGAACAGGATCTTGCAATTCTTCTTTCCGACTCGCATCCGAGGCAGGCATTCCTGCCTATCAGCTACGCAGACGTTCCAGTAGGACAAGAGATTGGAGTAGCGGGCTACCCCCTCGCTCAGATCATTGCTGACTCGAATGGAAATACCACTGTAAGTGGGGCCGTTTTTAGAGTGGCAAAAGGCGTCGTAACTGCTTATTACACCACCGTCCTCAACAACGGATATGGGCAAATACTGAACGACGTAAAAATTGTGGAGGTAAACTTTCTTTTCGTGCCCGGAAATAGCGGCGGGCCGATTTTCGATGCTGAAACCGGAAGAGTGATGGCCTTTGTTGAAGGGTTCAAGCCAATCAAGATAGCGGAACGTAAAGAGACATGTAAGCTCATTCCGGTTCCCGACGGAATGTCAGCCGAGTACCTGGATAGTGTTTATGCCGTATACTCTAATGGCCTTACACTTGCGCTTGTTCGCGTTCATCTTGAACAGTTTGGGGTGGAGCTATAGGGGGATCGCTCACCAGCCAATCGTTGACAGCTGCTACGCGCCCCGAGGTAATTGTCGAATGGAAATGGCCCGCGCTTTCCGCAGACGTGGAGATGCAGGCAGTGCCAATTCGTGCGGTCTTGGCCTTTGGGTCCTTAAGATTAAAGGTGATCCACGTACCCCGTCTCCGTCCAAACATATCACTCTCCTGCCGTAATCTGAGCGATGCGAAACGCTCCAAACAAGGTTGCCTATACAGTTATCGACACGTTTTGCCTTTGGCTTTAGTCTATGCTCTCGTAGTGCCGTAATTTCACCATGAAGGATTAGGCCGCTCAAATGTCGGCACCCGGCAGACTGGGTACAGCTCCATTGCGCCAGATTTCCCGAACTCGTGTCAAGTACAAAGATCATAACGTAGCAACTGAGGGGGTTGAGACGCTGATTTTGCGGGGCCAATGGGGAACGAACTGGGATGTAATTCTGTCCGGAAGTTGGCTCCGCGTTCGCTATTTTCCCATATATTCGCCTTCGGTCTAACTTCCTAACGTATTCCTTCGTTTGGGGTCTTCAACGGCCAGGGACGGTGTTTTGGAGCCGGAATTCGGGTGCGCGGCGAATGCAGGTTATGCGCGTTTCAACTGCGCCGGCCAGAAGAGTCGCACAAACATGTATGCGATCAGTAGCATCGTCAGCGCGCCGCAGCAGTCCAGCAGAACGTCCCATGGGGAGCCGGTGCGGTTGGGCAGGAAGGTCTGGTGCCATTCGTCCCAGCTCGCCACCAGCACCGTTCCCAGCAGCGCGAGGCCGGCCTTAAATCGAAATCGGGTGCGAGGCCAACTCATTCGCCAGGCGCGCAACCAAGCTAGACCGATGAGTCCGTAGCCAATAAAGTGTCCGGTCTTGCGGATGTAGTGATGGATAAGATCCCAGCGCGCGTCGCCAACCGGACCGAAGAGAGCCTGGAAGATCCTTCGCAGGGGGCCCGATGTGTGGTCCGCGCCGAACATCGGCGTGGACTCTAAAACGATCACACAAACGCCAATCAGTACCGGCAGCCACGCGCTGATCCAGTAGCCAACGCCCCTGCGGCCTTGCCGACGGCCAGCGGCGGGGCCAGGGCGTGCGATCGGCTCAACAGCGGTTGCGCCGCGACAGTTATTCGACATGATAGTTGGGCGCTTCGCGTGTGATGATCACATCGTGCACGTGACTCTCGCGCAACCCGGCGCCGGAAATGCGCACGAATTTCGCCTTCTCCTTGAGTTCCGCGATCGTGCCGCAACCCAAATAACCCATGCCGGAACGCAGCCCACCGACAAGTTGAAAGACCATGGCTTCGAGCGGCCCGCGATAGGGAACGCGCCCTTCGATACCCTCGGGAACGAATTTGGCCAGGCGGTTTTCATTGGCGCGCTCGCGTTGCACCACATCCGCAGGTCCGCGATCCGCGCCCGCCAGATCGGATGAGCCCTGGAAGTAGCGCTCGCCCGAGCCCTGGCTCATTGCGGAAAGCGATCCCATACCGCGATAGGTTTTGAAGCTGCGTCCCTGGTAGAGAATGGTTTCGCCGGGGCTCTCGTCGACGCCGGCAAAGAGCGACCCGATCATCACCGAGCTCGCGCCCGCGGCAATGGCCTTGGTGATCTCGCCGGAGTATTTGATGCCGCCATCGGCAATCACCGGAATGCCGTGCTGGTGCGCGGCGCGGAAAGCTTCGGCAATCGCGGTAATCTGCGGCATGCCTGCGCCGGTCACCATGCGCGTGGTGCAGATCGATCCCGGCCCAATGCCGACTTTAATTGCGTCGGCGCCCGCGTCGATCAGCGCCATCGCGCCTTCGTAGGTCGCTACGTTGCCGGCCAGCAGCGCCACATCGCCGAAGCGCTTCTTCACCTCACGCACTGCTTCGAGCACGCGTGAGGAGTGTCCGTGCGCCGAGTCGACGGCCAGTGCGTCCACACGGTTGCGCACCAGCTCCGCCGCGCGCTCAAGGAAATCACCGGTCGCTCCAATGGCTCCGCCCACACGCAGCCGGCCTTGATCGTCCTTGCTGGCGTTGGGATATTTCAGTTTTTTCTGGATGTCTTTGACGGTGATCAAGCCCTTCAGCTCGTACTGATCGTTCACCACCAGCAGTTTTTCCACGCGATGTTTGTGCAGGATGAACTCCGCCTCTTCGAGCGTGGTGCCCACTGCCACGGTGATCAGGTGTTCCTTGGTCATCACGTCGCCGACGGGAATATCGGTGCGCGTTTCAAAGCGCAGATCGCGGTTGGTGAGAATGCCCACCAGTAGCTTGCCCTGCGTGACGGGCACGCCGGAGATGCGATAGCGGCGCATAATCTCAAGCGCGTCGCCGATGGTCTTCTCCGGGCCGATGGTCACGGGATCGACGATCATGCCGCTCTCGGAGCGCTTCACCTTGTCGATCTCACCTGCCTGGTCCGCGATCGAAAGATTGCGGTGCACGATGCCGATGCCGCCCTGCTGCGCCATGGCGATGGCCATGCGCGACTCCGTCACCGTATCCATAGCCGACGAAATCAGCGGCGTGTTGAGCGTAATTGCTTTGGTCAATTGGGTTTGCGTGCTTACCTGGACAGGCACAATTTCGCTGTAGGAGGGCACCAGCAGAACGTCGTCGAACGTAAGAGCTTCAAGAAGATTATCAGCCAGCATAATATGTGAAGGCTCCTGGCGGACCAGGTACTCGGGTTCCCGGCTGGCAGGAGCTTCACACTATTGTAGCGGAGCGGATAGCAGTTGCTCGTTTGACGCTCAGCTCACTTCTTGAGTGGCTTCCTCGCGAAGTAAAACAGCGAATACGCCAGCAGCGCGAAGGCCGCGACAGAAACACCCGCGTGATCGAGGAAGGTATGCGGGAAGTTGAGGATGTCGCCCTTGCCGGTGGTGGCTTCGTACGCCTTGAGCGCTACGCCGAAGAGGCCCACGATGCCGCCGGCAGCGATCAGGCCTGAAGCATAGAGTGAGCCCGGCGAAATTTCGCTCTCGGCTTCAGAGGCGCCGCCACGCTTCGCGGCTAGATCGACGAGCAGGCGCACCACGCCTCCGGCAAAGATCGGTAGGGTGGTTCCAATCGGCAGATACGCTCCCACAGCGAAGGGCAGCGAACGGATGCCAAGCAGCTCCACCGCGACGACGAGAAAAACTCCGATCAGCACCAGACCCCACGGCAGTTTGCGTGTGAGAATGCCGTTAATGACGGTGGCCATCAGGCGCGCCTGCGGGGCCGGAGCGGCTGCCGAGCCGATGCCCTGGATCCAATGCACCTCAATGCGTCCGGTGGCAGGCGAGTAGAGATACTTTCCGTCCTGCAGCTCAGTCGATCCGATGGCATTGAGCACAACGTATTCGGACTTCTGATGCACGGTCACGGATTTGTCGGCGCTGGTGACGCGAATCTGGCTGGGCAGGTGTGCATTGTCGCTCTGGAGGGCCACGCCGGGATGCGGAGCATTGAGAGTCCACGGCTGCGATGCGGCGTCGAACTCCTGCAGGCCGGTGTTCATCAGGTTCAGCGTGAACCCGATGACAATCGTCGACACAACCACGCCGATCATGAGCGCAATTTGTTGTAGCCGCGGTGTGGAACCGACGATGTAACCAGTTTTTAGATCCTGCGAAGTGTCGCCGGAGTTCGAGGCAGCGATGCAGACCACGCCTCCGATTGTGATGGCGAGCGCGCCGAAGGCTGGAGCGGTCCAACCCTGGAAGAGAAAGATCGCCGCTGTCGCCATCAGCGTTGCAATCGTCATGCCCGACACCGGGCTGGCCGACGAGCCGACGAGGCCGACGATGCGCGAGCTGACGGTGACAAAGAGAAATCCGAAGACGACGACCAGCAGCGAGGCGGCCAGATTCGCGGCCCAGCCGACTTGCGCTCCGGGCACCGGCTTGAACTCGAGGAAGAGGAACATCAAGGCGGCGATCAGCACGGATCCCAGAATCACCACGCGCATGGAGAGGTCGTTCTCCGTGCGGATGGGTTTGGCCTGCGCGCCCGTGCCGGGGCGCATAGTTTTGAATCCCGCAGTGAGCGCATTTGCGATGGTGGGCAGAGTTTTGATGAGAGTAATGACGCCTGCAGCGGCTACTGCGCCTGCGCCCATCGGTTTAATGTAGGTGGACCAAAGGTCGCTGGGCCCCATTTGCGCAATGGGCACAAGGCCGGGATAGATAGGGTGGGCGATCTCCTTGCCGAAAAAGTAAATGAGCGGCATGATCACGAGCCACGAAAGTACGCCGCCGGCGAAGATGACGCCCGCCACGCGCGGCCCGATAATATAGCCCACGCCGAGATACTCGCTTGTCGCGTCGGCATTGATGGATGCGCCCTTCAGGACATGTTGCGGCCCGAAGTCGGGTTGATACGATGGCTGCTCCGGCCAGGCCGCAAAAAGATTTCCGTTCTGGAAGAACGTGTAAAGGCCGCCCAGTCCCAGACCAAGAAAAACGCGGCTGGCGAGCGACCCTCCGCGCTCTCCGGCGATGAGCACGTCGGCGCAGGCCGTGCCTTCGGGATAGGGAAGGGTCGCGTGCTCCTGCACAATGAGCTGGCGGCGCAGCGGAATCATGAACAGCACGCCGATCCAGCCGCCGATCAGCGCCAGCACAAAGATGCGGGAGTATTCAAGATCGAAACCGAGAAAAACCAGCGCGGGCAGCGTGAAAATGACTCCCGAAGCGATGGATTGGCCGGCGTTTCCCGTGGTCTGAACAATATTGTTCTCGAGAATCGAGGAGCGGCCGAAGGCGCGCAGAATGCTGATGGAGAGCACCGCGATCGGAATCGACGCCGCGACGGTGAGGCCGGCGCGCAGTCCCACATAAACCGTGACGGCGCCGAAGATCAGACCGAAGAACGAACCGAGAAGAAGCGCGCGCAAAGTGAATTCGGGAGGGGCTTCTTCCGGTGGAACGAAGGGTCGAAAAGCGGGCTGCGATTCAGACACGAAAACCTCCGGACGACGGCAACCAGAATTCAGAAATACCTGAAAGGGCGAGTGTACCAGCGGGAGGGGGTGGACGTCACAGGAGACCGGCACCGCGATTCCACCGTTTGGGCCAAGGACGCCTGAAGATGGGAGACGTCGACAGCTTTTTACTTGGCTGATTGAGCCCCGTGCGCGTAGCGTATTGAGCATCGCTCAAATCGGTTTTGAACGGGGAGCCGGATGATCAACTTGCCTTCTGCTCAGGCACACACAAAGCGCCTGCTTTCGCTCGACGTGGTGCGTGGCCTCACCATCGCCTTCATGATCATGGTGAATAACTCGGGCTCCAGTGCGTGGCCGCAGATGCAACATGCTGCGTGGAACGGCTTGACGGCCACCGATCTTGTCTTTCCCACGTTTCTTTTCGTAGTGGGCGTATCAATTGTCTTCTCCACCGAGGCACGGCTGCGGCGTGGCGACTCGCGCAAAAGGCTCGCAGGTCACGTGATTCGCCGGGCCGCGATTTTGTTTCTGCTTGGCGTGTTCGTCAACGGCTTTCCCCACTTCCATCTCCAGCATTGGCGCATCTACGGCGTTCTGCAGCGCATCGCCGTCTGCTACCTGGTGGTGGCGCTCCTTTATCTTTGGGATCGGCGCGTGTGGACGAAAGTGACGCTGCTCGCCTGCCTGCTCATCGGCTACTGGGTGCTGGTGCGCTGGGTTCCGGTGCCGGGAGCAGGCGTACCTAGCCGCGACATTTCTTTCCTCGACAAGGATCAAAACATCGTAGCCTGGCTGGATCGCCAGCTCATGCCCGGCCATCTCTATGAAGATTCGCCGCAACACAACGCGCGTGACCCGGAGGGATTGCTAAGCGACATTCCTGCGATCGGGACTGCGCTACTGGGCTTGCTTGCAGGCCTGTGGCTGCAAGGACGGATGCCCACGCGCATCAAAACGCTCGGCCTGATCGCAGGAACGGCAGCATTTCTTGCGATGGGATACCCATGGGCCATCTGGTTCCCTCTCAACAAGAAGATGTGGACCAGCTCCTACGTGCTTGTGGCGGCCGGATGGTCGCTCCTTGTGCTGGCCATCGTATATTGGGCGATGGAGCAGCACGATTGGGGCCAGAAGGGCTGGAGCAAGGCGCTGGCGTGGCCGTGGTTGGTCTTTGGCTCGAACGCAATTGTGGCGTACGTGATCAGCGAAGAGCTTTACGTGCTCCTCGTGCAGATTCATTTCACCGACGGCGGCAAACCGTCGAACCCGCTTCGATATGTGTTCCAACACTTCTTCACGCCCATCCCCGATCCCGGATGGAGATCGTTCATCTACGTGGTGGTCTACACCGCAGTATGTTTCCTGCCGGTGTGGCTGCTTTACCGAAAGAAGATCTTTGTGAAAGTGTGACGCGTGGCGTGTCGGGCTGCGCGTAGCGATAGTCGATAGCGGAAGAAACATCGCGAGCGAATTGAGGAGATGCGGATGAAATTTGGTCAGATGGCGTGGGCGGTGGTATTGTGTGCAGGCGCGGCGTGGGTGCAAGCACAGAGCTGCGACATGCAGGATTGGCGGCCGATCGCGGGCGTGAGCGTGACGGCGAGCGCCGACGGCGTTGCCATGGTTTGGCAGGGTGAGCGCGGCCAGCAGAATCGTGCGCGGCTCGCGTTGCGCAATGGGCAGCCGGTCATCGCGGAGCTGGCCGCGCAAAAATCGGGCGGCGCGTGGATCGTGCTCGGCAAAGATCTCCAGCCGGATTTCCAGGTGACTACCGGTCGCCGCCGCATCGCGACGACAGAGCTCAATATCTTGAAGCAGTTGCACAACGACACGCCCGAGGCCGAGGAACAGTACAAGTGGAACGTCTTCTGGGATGCGCCGCTCGAGATCCCCGGCCACGACTCGCATCTCGTCGGTCCGGGCCGCACGTCCGACGAGGTGAAGCGCGCCTCGGTGAGCTACAACGCGAATGCTTGCCGCGTACAGAGCGATGGCGACCGCGTGAGTGTTGTCTTCAATGGCCTCATGCTCGGCATCTTTTCCGGGAACCTCGAATTCACCGCGTACAAAGGCTCGAACCTGCTGCGTCAGGAGGCCGTGGCCAAAACCAATGACAAAGATGTGGCCTACATCTACAAGGCCGGATTGAAAGGTTTCTCCATCGCCGCGAACACGAAGCTGGAGTGGCGCGACGATGCGCAGGTGTGGCAGCAATACGAGTTCGGCGGCGACTTGAATGAGCAGCCGGTCGATCTCGCGGCGCGCAATCGCCTGGAGATTCTCGATGCCGGCGTGGGCTCGCTCGCCATCTTTCCGCCGCCGCACAAATTCTTCTTCGCGCGCGAAAACGAGGTGAATCTCGGCTACGTTTATTACCGCAAAGACACAGACCACTCGTTTTCGCTCGGCGTGATGCAGCCGGAGCGCGGCTCGGGCTATGCGCCGTGGGGCGTGAGCGATGAGGTGTGGAACCGCCGTGTGCATGTAGCGCGTTCGCAGATTTATAACTACGCGCTCTACAACGCGCCGCCGGGTACATTGCAGCACATGCCGGTCTACTATTACCTGAGCGCCGAGGGCGCGCGCCAGGCGCAACCGCAGGTGATGGCCTACACGCACGACGATGCCTATAAGCCCGTGCCCGGCTTCAAGACCATTACCGGCCATTTCCATCTCGACTTCAACGAGATGATTCGCGACCGTGGCACTTCGGACTTTATGCCTACGTGGGTTCCCGTCTTCCGCGGACTCGGCATCAACATTGTCTATCTCGGCGATTTTCATGACGACTCCGACCTTGCCGATCCGGGCCCCAAGCGCTTCGCCGAGCAGAAACTCTACTTTGAAGGCGCGCGCAAGATGAGCGACAAAAATTTCCTGGTGATTCCCGCTGAGGAGGTGAACGTGTATCTCGGTGGTCACTGGTACCTGATGCTGCCCAAGCCCGTGTACTTTTCGCACGCCGCGCCGCGTCCTGAGAACCAGACCTTTGAGGAAAACGATGCCGATTACGGCCACGTCTACCATCTCGGGTCGGCCGAGGATGTGGAGAACTTTCTCAATCGCGAACAGGGCATCATCTGGGTGGCACATCCGCGCACCAAAAGCTCGGCCATGTATCCCGACGAATACAAAGACAAGAGCTACTTTCTGAGCGATCGCTTCATTGGCGGATCGTGGGAGTCGCTGCCGGTGGATCAGTCGCAGCAGCGGCTGTGCGAGGTGCGCTGCTTCGGCGTCAACGATGACATGAGCAATTGGGCGCCTAGCCCCAAGTTCATGCTGGCCGAGGGCGACACTTACATGAAAGTGCCGAGCGACGATACTTATCCTTTGCTGGCCATTAACTATCTCAAGCTCGACAAGGTGCCAACTTATAACGAGAGCTGGGCGCCGGTGGTCGAGGGTATTCGCAGTGGCAATTTCTTTGGCACCACGGGCGAGATTCTCTTTCACAAGTGGGGCATTGAAGGCTCGGGCGCGAAGAGCGTCTACACGGCCAGCATCGAATACACGTTTCCGCTGGAATTTGCCGAGCTGGTGTGGAGCGACGGCGCGAAGGTCGACCGCAAAATCATCCGCCTCACCGATACGGAACCCTTTGGTGCGAAGACCTTCCGCATTCCCTTCGACGCGACGGGCAAGAAGTGGGTGCGCTTCGATGTGTGGGACGCAGCGGGCAATGGCGCGTGGCTGCAACCGATGGCGGTTAAATAAACAGCCAGTAGCCGGTAGCTCGTAGCCTGCAGCTTTCCCACTGGGAAGCCTGGCTACAAGCTGCCGGCTACTGGTTACAAGCTGCTCTTCAGTATTTCGACTTGATCGTATACGTCACTCCCATGGTGAACTGGAAGGAATTCGGTTTGGTTGGCGGGGTTGTCGATGTGCCCACAAACGGTGCGTTATTCAGGTAGGAGTCGATGGTCCCGATCGAGGAGCTGAAATTCTTGTACGCCGGGAAAGCTACTGTGTCCGTCTCCGTCGCGGAGTAGGCGCTGGGCTGGTTATAGGCGGGTATATACGAGAGCGCCTGTGTATAGGTGAGCAGCTTAAGGTGCAGAATGTAACTGGCTGAAAAAGTCGAACCAACCAGATTCTGGTTTACGCTGCCTGCGGTTGGCAAGAACTGCTGTTTCTCATATTGCGCGGTGCCCCTGAGGTCGAACTCCTGTTTAGGAGATTTCACCACCGTCCATCCGAAACCCCCGCCGTAAATCTGCTGCAATTGCAAATCCTGCGCATAGTTATGATCGAATGCCAGCTGCGCCAACACGTAAACGCGCGGAGAGAAGAATTCGTCGCGTTCCGCCCCCAGGTGAGTGATAGACGACTTGGTGATGACCGCGGGCGACTGAATAGTTCCGGTGACGGGAGGGGGCGCCGGATAAGCGTATGCCGGTTGGGTGATTTTGCCATACGATTCGTTGAAGCCGAAAAGCGTTTTATTTCGCGTGTCGAGCCAGGTCACGGTGGGAATGGCGCGCACCAGGTTTATCGCGCCCGTAAACGTATATTGGTTGTCGGTCGCCGATACGAGCGTCGCGCCCGCGGTGGCCGCGCCATTCCATACCCGGAAGAAATTTGGCTCGTGAGTTATCTCCTTGTCGAGGACCGTGCTGTCGATGATGTATTGCGCGTTTTTGACGGGAATGGGCATGGGAGCCGTGGCGTTTCCGGTGTGAACGGTGACCGCCTGGTTTGCGACATCGAAGGATCCCACAGGAAATTGCCCGTTACGCTTCTTACTCTGTGTGGCAATGCGTTGGTCAAGGACGCCGAAGTTCTCCGAAACATGAAGTTCCTTGATTTTGTCCCAGCCCAAGGTGACATCACCCAGCGGATCGCTGTGGAAGGTGACCTTGCCGGCGGTCTCGCTCACAAACTTGCCGTGCAGTGTGTCGCCGTTGCTTAGCACCAGCACGTCCGGCACGGGGTTTGGCGCGGCCGGATTGGGTTGTGCTGCGGCCATCTGCGCCACGCCTAGCGCGGCAATTATGGCCGCGATGCGTGCACCCTGAAAAAGCCCGGAACGGATGGTATGCGTAGGGAAGATTTTCATGAGAATGCTGGTCTCTCTCTGGAACATGCGGCGAAGGCTGCGCTGTCCTGCGCGTATGACGCGAAGTCTATCTTTTCCGATGCGACTTGAGGAGATGCAGGTTGCAGCGCCTTGCACGAAACCCATCATCGGGAGTTGCTGGCGCGGGCACAGGGTTAACCGATGGCGTAGACTGGTTCACAGATTCTGCAACCCTTTACGGGAGCTCGCGATGTCGAAGGCAATTTCGTACGCTCATTGGTCTCTGGAACCGTACTGCATAGGCCTCAAACTGCGCTCATTGCGCAACAGCAAACGGCTCACGCTTTCCCGGCTGGCGGCGGAAACGGGGCTCTCCACGGCGTTGCTCTCCAAACTCGAGACGGACCGGATGGTTCCCACGTTGCCTACGCTTGCCACCATCGCCCGCGTCTACGGCGTGGGGATGGATTACTTCTTCAACGAGCCCTCGCGCCACAAACTCTCCATTACGCGTAAAGCGCATCTGCATAGCAACGGACGCGGCATGGAGCCGGTAAAGGTAACGCCATTAAACGCCAATGGGGAGGGATTCCGCCTGATGGCACAGGTGATCGAGTTTCCGCCCGGCGGATCGACCGTGGCCGTGAATGCATTTGAGGAAACCGGCGCGGTGATTTACGTCCTCGAAGGTCGCTTGCGCCTCGACGCAGGCGTCATGCACGAGGTGCTCGAGACCGGCGATTGCGCGTGCATGGAGAGCGAGATGCCGCTGGCCTGGAGCGCCGCCGACAAGCACCGCTGCCGCGTTCTGGCGGTGCTGCCCACGAGCGCGCGCGCGAACGGTTGAGCCGTCCCAGGAATGAATGCGCTCGGCGCCTGGCAGATCTACCGCGCCGTCAGCAACTCCTGCTCCAGCGCAATGGCGCGGGGGAAGAGCAAATTATTTTCCAGATGCACATGCCGGTGCAGGTCTGTCTCGAAGGCTTTAAGGCCGTAGTAGAGGCCGCCGGTGGTGGGACATGCGCCGGGCCAGGGCATAAACCCACGCGTCGCTGTGCGCATTTCCTCGATGAGTCCGGCCGCGCCCTCGTGCTCGTGAATCATCTGCCGGATGGGGCTTTCGACCGAGCCGAAACAGGCGTTGGGAGGCGCGGCATTCTCTTCGCGGCTCCGCTCCAGGCCTTCGATATAAGGAAACAGGATGCGTTCTTCCTTGTTGAGATGGAAGATCAGTTCCTCGGCCAGTTGCGCTAAATTGCGCTGGATGAATGTGGCTTCAGGATGCATGGGGGCGTGCTTGGTCGCCACACGGTCCGCCATGGACTGCAGGCGCGGCAGCTCGCTGCGGATATACGCGTGATGCGTCTGGACGATGTGCCGGATGAGCTCGGCAGGCGCGGCGAGGGTGAAATCCTCGGTGGCCGGCTCATTGTGGACGGCTTCAGCCAGTGCGGCCAGCACCAACTCGGCGGCGATGCATTTTTCAGTGCACACCTCGCCAAGCGGCCGGTTGCCACCGCAGCAGTAATCCAGTTGAAAGTGTTCGAAGACGCGAATGGTAGCCGGATGCTCCAGGGCAATCGAGCGCAGCGTGGTTGCGGAATTCATCGTAAAAACCTCCCGAATGGCTTGAGAGTAGACGGTCGTCTGCGGCGTGGCAGCGACTTAAGTCACTCGGCGCTTCGTTGCCGACGCGCGAGTGACCGGTCTCTCCTTGCCCACCTGGGGGCAACCCTGTAGGATGGTTGGGAACTTCGCGGACAATTCAAGATGCGACCCAATTCCAAACTGACGAAAGCCACGCTTACCGGAGCCTTGGGCGGTCTGCTCTTTGGTTTCGACACAGTTGTGATCGCGGGCGCGATCGATGCCCTGGTGAATCTCTACGGTCTCAGTCCGCAAAACAAGGGGTTCACGGTGGCCATCGGGTTGGTGGGCACCGTGATCGGCGCGCTGGGCGCGGGCCAGGTAGGCCAGCGGCTGGGCAGCCGCGAAACGCTGCGCTTGACAGCGCTGCTCTATGTCGCCTCGGCCCTCGGTTGCGGCCTCTCGTGGAATTGGCCGTCGTTCCTGGTCTTCCGCTGCATTGGCGGTCTCGGCATTGGCGCATCGTCGGTGCTGGGACCGGTATACATCGCCGAACTCGCTCCGGCAAAGTGGCGCGGGCGTCTGGTGGCAGCTTTTCAATTCAACGTGGTGTTCGGCATCCTGCTGGCCTACACCTCCAATTACGTCATCCGCACGCTCCACTTGGGCGCGGCAGAGTGGCGCTGGCAGGTTGGCATTGCGGCGGCGCCGGCTTTGCTCTTCCTCGCGCTGCTCTTCGGCATTCCGCGTAGCCCGCGCTGGTCGGCCTCGCGCAACAGGATGGACGAAGCCCTCGCAATTCTCAAAATGATGGGCGACCCCGATCCTGGGGCGGAGTTGGCCAACATTCAGGAGGCGCTCAAGCAGGAGCATGCTACTGCACATGAACCGGTCTTCCAGTGGAAGTACCGCTATCCGCTTTTTCTCGCCATTTCCATCGGCGCCTTCAACCAGCTCGCCGGCATCAACGCGATTCTCTATTACCTGAATAACATTTTTGCGGCTGCCGGATTCAGCCAGGTATCGAGCGATCAGCAGGCGATCGTGATCGGCGCAACCAACCTTTTGTTTACCATTGTCGGCATGTCGCTGATCGACAAACTGGGCCGCAAGACGCTTTTGCTCATCGGTGCGGTCGGCTGCTCCGGTTGTCTCGCGGGCGTCGCGTGGGTGTTCGGTACGCATTCGCATTCCGGCGCACTGCTCTGGCTGCTTGTGGTGTTCATCGCTTTCTTCAGCGTTTCGCAGGGAGCAGTTATCTGGGTCTACATCGGCGAAATTTTTCCCACCTCGGTGCGCGCCAAGGGCCAGGGCGTTGGCAGCGCCAGCCACTGGTTTATGAACGCCCTCATCGCACAGATGTTTCCGGTAGTGGTGAACAAGATGAGCACGGCCACGCCATTCGTATTCTTCGCCGCAGCCACAGTAGCGCAGTTTGTCGTGGTCGCGTTGTTCTTCCCAGAGACGAAAGGGCAGACGCTGGAGCAGCTGCAGCGCAAGCTGATGCGGGCGTAGTTAAATTTCATGGTTGCTGCGATGAATTGAATGGTCGAAGCGCCGTCTTACACCGACTCGATGGCTTGAATGTTGTCGGCCACCTCTTTTTTCAAGGTTTCAGCGTCCACCTGGAAGATCCTGCGTTCGCGCGCGGGCAATAACTCAAGGACGTCGTCGAAAGGCATTGTTTCGCGGCCCGCAAATGCGACGAATCCGATGGCGGAGGCCATCGCGCAACTTACCTTGATCAGCTCTGTAATATCCCACGCGCCGTCCGAGCGGCGCGGCCCATGATGTTGGGAGAGCACGGGTTCGAACTCCGCCGGCAGCTTCCAGTCATGGATCAGTTGCAGTCCTGTCTCGCAGTGATCCCAGCCGAAGAGATCGCGCTCGGCGTCGAGCATGGACTGCGCGGTTCCCGTATGCTTTTCAAGCAGAGCAGCGTAGGCGGCAGGCTGAATCACCGCCAAGCCTAGGCGTCCTGCGTCGTGGAGGATGCCGGCGGTAAAGGCCGTATCTTTGTCGATAAAGCCCCCCTGTGTCAGCCGCTGTGCGACAAGCGCGCATGCCAGATTGTGCCGCCACAGAGTGCGAATTGCGGGGTAAGACATGGTTTTGCCGAGATAGGCGCGTACGCCCACCGTGACGCACATGCCTTGCAGCGCATTGGCGCCCAGTACCGCAACTGCCTGCAGGATGCTGGTGGCGGGATAACGCGGCGCGTAGAGCAGGGAATTGGCGACGGTGAGCACTTCGCTGGCGAATGCCGGGTCAGACGAGATGAGATCGCAGAGATGATGCAACTCCACATTCTCATCCCTCGCCATTTGCAGGACCTTGGTAGCCACCTGAGGGAACGGCGGAAGCCGCAGATGCGCCCAGGGCATTGTGGCCGCTTGTACGCGTCCTTCGTCGCTTCCCACTGCAACACCTCCCTGGGTTCGCTCATCGTTCGACAGGCGCGATAACCACGTTCGTTCCCGATGCGCAGAGACACCTGGTGCACCGGGCACGCCCATTCCGATGGTGGATTCATCGGCACGGGAAGAAATTTCTAGAGTAAAAAATTGTTTATCCAGTCCTGCGGCGTGCTAAGTGGCTCATTTTAAGGACCAAATTCGACCATCGGTGCTCATCCACGCCTGATTTTTGTCATTAAAAAGCTCAAAAATCGAAGCGGGAGTGGATGCAGCGCCGGCATTAGCAGGAGCGTTGGCGGCCGGCTGGGTTTGCGTCGCTCGAGCAGATTGCAATGCGCCATCCACTGAAAATAGTTGGGTGACCTCGACGGCGCGTCCGGTCCATTGTGTATTCACGCGCTCCCACGTGTTGCCCTGATCATGGCTCAAAAACAGCGTGCCGAGCTTGTCGATGGCCAGCACCAAATGCTCCGCGGTCGTACTGGACACGACCGCTAATCCGCTGGGCAGGTGAATTTGCTTTACGGGAGCGGGGATAGGCTGTGCGGATTTGATAGCGGAGATCTGTGCGCGCCCCGCGAGTGTGATCGGCTGTGTCTCGAGTGACGACGCAGCCGAGATCGTGACAGTTTGCATAGCACCTGGCGGAAGAGGCTGGTTGGCGCCACGCGCCGCCGCGGTCGCTGGCCTGGCCTTAAGGACGCGCACGCGTGACGTGTCCACTTCTGCCTGGCGCTGCTGCTCGGCTTGTTTTTGCTTAGCCTCCCATGCGGCGGCTGCCGGCTGCGAGTAGGGAAGGCCCGCGGTCCCCGCTGCTGCCTCGGGAGGCGCTTGCTGCGCTTCGGCTTGAGAAAGCTGCTGTGCCTGGCGCACGACTGCGACTTGATCTGTGGTTCCCGACTCTGGGGTTCCGGACCTTGACGGCGCCTCGGTTGTTCCGAGGCCCTTTAGTGACGCGGGAAGATGCTCCGCTTCGGTGAGGTGTGTATCCTTTGCAGTGTGCACCGGAGGCGCGGGACTGGGGAAAGCGGGCGGGACGACCGCTGCTTGCTCGATTGCAGACGGAGTTGAAGCCGGCGCCGCACTCTGGGTAGAACTCCGCGCGACGATCTTGAGGTCCCCCTCGTGCCGATCCACCAACCAGATATGGGCCGAAACCAACGCCGCGGCGAAAGCGGGCACGATCGCAGTGGGAACCCAGACCAGCCGCCGCTGTTTCCACCAGGCGTTGGATGCGACGGCTATGGGGGGTCGCATGGCTGCTGTTGCATCGGCCGCATCGCGCGCCAACGCCATCACCTGGCGGCAGCGTGCGCACACGGCAAGATGCTCGAGCACTTCACCGCGCTCCCGCTCTTCAAGCGCCTGCTCGGCAAATGCGCTCAGGGTCTCCGCGTCGGGATGAAATCCGTGCTGGCTTGTCGCGCTCATGTCGTCGCCTGTTCCTGGAACGCCTCCGATTGCGAATTTTGCAGCAGTTTTTTCAGGTTTACCTCCAGGTCGCGCGCGTCTGCGCCCATGGCTTCTTCCGCGGCGCGCCGGCCCATGCCGCCGCGCTGCAAGTGTTTCAAAATCTGCTTGCGAATCTCTTTCTCAGCGCGGCGCAGCCTGCGGCTTACCGTGGCCTCGTGCACGCCGAGCACGCGCCCGATCTCAAGCAAAGTCTTTCCGTCAAGATAATACGTCGCGAGAAGATAGCGCTCCTCGGCTTCGCGGGTGCTTACGGCCTGTTCAATCGCTTGCTCCAGCAACGAGAGCTCGCCAGGCGGCGTTTGCTGGGGCGGATCGGGCGCAGGTGCGTCGAATTCGCCGATACCATTAAACTGCGTCAGCGGTTCCTCGCGGCGCGTGCGCCGGTAGTGGTCCACGTGGCGCTGCGCAAGTGTAGTACGCAGCCAACCCATCAACGATCCACGCCCGCGGTAGGAAAGCAGCGGGCAGTGCCGCTGGCCCTCGCGTACCTTTAGCCCGTAAAGCTCGGCGTAAAGTTGATCGGCCAGGTCGCGGCCCAGCGTCTCGCTTTTGGTGATGGCAATGGCGGCGCGCGTCAGTGGTTGCCGGTAGACCGCAACGAAGTGTTCCCACGCGCGCTCGTTCCCGCCTGCGCAGGCGCGCGCCAGCGCGAGATCGCCCAGGTGGAGGCCACGAAAGAAAGCGGCCTGCTGCTGTCGATTGGCCGGGGTTGCGATTGAGGCTTCGGGCAGTCCAAAGT
Organism: Occallatibacter sp.; assembly: GCA_049521075.1. Taxonomy (GTDB): domain Bacteria; phylum Acidobacteriota; class Terriglobia; order Terriglobales; family Acidobacteriaceae; genus Telmatobacter. The sequence goes on along the minus strand of JBEKPD010000008.1, from coordinate 56,526 downwards.
TCTGCGCCGTTCCCGCATCGAACAGAATCTGATCGAACTCGTCGCGGGTCAGGCCCCAACTTGCCGCATCGCAACCGCGCCAAAGCTCATTGGCCAGAGCGGCATCCAGCGCAAACATTTCGATGGAGTTCACATTCTCCGCTGCGCTGGCTACGGATTCGGTTGGCGCCATCCCCACGCCCTCACGATACGCCAAAATACGGTCCCCAGAAAAACCCTGCAAGAAGTGGTCTGCTAATCGTTCGACGTACACAGGCCGGCCGGGGAATCAGGGCCTGCGAAGGAGAATCATGAAAAACCTGGAAAGATTCGGACTTGTCGGCGCACTGCTCTTTGGCTTGGCGGCATGGCAGCACCTGAGCTCGGTCGAAGCCGCTGGCGGGCCGGGGGAAAACGCAAACGGCCCCTACCGCGCGCTGGCGCCTATCGAGAGCGGCAACCTGCTTTTGTTTCCCGTGGTGCGGGCCGATCAAAAATCAGCAATGGAAGCGCCGTTTATCACCCCATTCATCACTCTGGACGAGGGACTGAAGAGCGGCGAAGTGGAAGTGACTGAAGCCGGACGGGCGCGGGGATTGGTGCGGCTGCGGGGCAACGCGGAACCACAGGACGTGTATCGCGGCGATGAAGTGAATACGCTGGTGTTGGTCAACCATTCCAAGCGGCCGCTGATTCTGCTGGCGGGCGAGGTGGTCACAGGCGGCAAGCAGGACCGCATTGTCGCCAAGGACCGCATCGTTCCCGCCGATGCCGACCCCATCGATCTTTCGGTTTTCTGCATCGAGCCCGGCCGCTGGACGGAAAGCTCGGCGGTCTTCGGCACATCCGACAAATCTCTGGCTCACAGCTTCATGGTGCAGCCCGCGGTGCGCGAGCGTGCCATGGTCGATCAGGACCAGCAGCAGGTGTGGGATTCTGTCAATGGCACGATGTCGAGGATGGAAGCGGCCGCGGTTCCTTCGGCCCCCGCTTCCGGTACGAGTGGCGGGCCGATGTACGAGGCCGCGCCGCCGATGGCGCTTGGCACCACGAGTTACGCCAAAATGATGCAAAATCCAGTCATTAGCCAGAAGGTGGATGAAGCCGCCGCGCCAGTAATGAAAGCGCGCGATGAGGTGCTGACGAAGTTGCGCGACGAGCACGCAGTGGGCGTCGTCGTAGCCGTGCGCGGCGAAATCGTGTGGGTGGATCTTTTCGCTTCGACCGACTTGCTGGCGCGCTACTGGACCAAGCTGGTCCGCTCCTACGCGGCCGAGAGCCTGACCGAGGGCGAGAATCATTCGGCGCCCAGCGTCGCCGATGCCGAGCATTTTCTCGACATGCCTTCAGGCGGAACGGAAAACAGCGAGGGCGAGGTGGGCATCTATCGCTACCGCGAGTTGAAGAGCGCGGGCACGGAGACCTTCGTGCTGGAATCGCTGCTGCCCCACACGGGTTATGTGCACATCAGCAAGATGAAGCTGATCGACGAGGCGCGGCGCGCACCGAGACCGCATCCCATTCGTCCCCACCGTGTCTATCCGGAACCAAACGGCCAGCCGCCGATCAATCCTTCGCCAATTAGCCCGCACCCCATCTACGAGCCGCAGGTTTTCCATCCCGGCATCTTCGATCCGCAAGTGGTGCGCTGACCGGCGTCACGCTCTCTGCCGCGCACGTGCCATGCGCGGCGCGGCGATGAGCGTGAATGCAACCAGAAAAATGGAAGCGGCGATGTAGGCCAGGTGACCGTGGCGCAGGTCTTCGGTGACCAACTTGACGGCAACCAACGCGATGGCGGTGTAGCCCAGACGCGTCAGCTCCCGGCGACGCCAGCGTGCGCCGCCAAAGACCAGCACAAGCGCCGCTATGCACAACACCGCGGTCCGAATCAACGCAAGGTGATGCGCGCCGGGCGTCACACGGATTGCAGTGAGCGCAATCAGTCTGTCGACGAATAGCGCAACCACGGAGCCGACCGCTAGCACGGCGAAGCCGAGATGCAGCGCCTGCCAAATCCATCGCTCAGGTTCGCGCGGCTGCACGAGCGCATAGCAAAGCATGGCGCACACCGCGATCAGCCACACATCCACCGACGACGCGCCGCCTGGGGCTCCGACGAACGCATTTACCAGAAAATTTAACAGCCCCGAAGCCACCGCGGCGGCTAGCAGAAATACCATTCCGTAGAACTCGAAGACCGCCCAACGGTTCCGCCTGCTGAGCCACATTACCGCAAGCGCAGCGGCGCCAAAAAACAGAACTAAGGGCAACGAAGAAAGGCTGAGGAAGCTTCCTGTGAGGAGCAACGCTGCGGCCCATGCGGCAAAGACGGTAGTGTTGCGCTGATCGGATGCATGAGCGAAGACTCGAAAGACCGCGGCGTAGCACGCGGCGGAAAAAACCAGGCACGCCGCGCCCAGAATTGCCAAGCCGGCCGGCTGACCGAAGTCCGCCAGGCTCACCGAAGCGAGCAGAAAGGCAATGATTGTTTGCAAGGTCGCGAAGATCGTGATCGGTCGCGCGCGTAGAACCGTCTTAACACCTACGCTTGCCGCAAAGATTACGAAGACCGCAATGCCGGGAGCGATTAATGCGCCGCGGCACAGGGGCGGATAGCTATCGTGCGCAGTTTGCCCGGCAAAGTAGATATAAATCAAAAGCCAGACGGCCGCGTCGGCGGCGAGCGCGATCAGCGCTCCGGCTTCGGGAACATGAGCGCATCCCGGCACAAACTCGCAAACCGCAGAGAGAATCAGAAGCGCCGCCACAAAGGGCAGAAGCGCGTGCGAAACGATGGCGAGCGCGACCGCGAGAGCGGCAGAGGCAATGCAGGCGACGCGCACGACCGGCTTGAGTTCGCGCGTCGGCATCGGAGCAAACTGGGGGATCGCGAAGGCCGTAAGCGCGAAAGCGCAAACCACGACCGCGGCGGCAGTGGCAGGCAGCACGTTGAAGCGCAGGGTCAGCTCCCAAAGCATCGGTGCGAGGATGAGTGCGGATGTGCCGGCGTAGATTGAACTCGAGACGCGCGGTCCGCCTCGCACACGCGCCGCCCAGATCAACCACAAAAATGCGTAGACGATGCCGGCAGTGGCGACGATCAAGCGCGGAAGAGTGCCGGTCTCCTCGACGGCACGCAATACATATGCGCCGGCGATGCCCAGCAGAGCTTTGCCGAGTACTGAGAAGAGGCTGCCGACCTGTGCGGGAGATTCACCTGCTGTAACCACTGCAGCAACTTGCGCTTTAATCTCAGTCGAGGGCTGTGGCCAGTGCGCGGCGAGTGGATGCTCGAGCGCATCCACTCTTGATTCCAGCCGTTCTAGACACCGGTCCAACGCTTCGATGTGTTGCCTGAGCCCGTCAATGTTTTCCGGGAGATAGTTCATAGTTCCTCGCCGGTGAAAAGCGCCGCACGGCTGTTAATCGCCGGACGCGTGCTGCAGGCTCTTCTCGGGCCATGGAGGCAGCAACTTGACCAGCGCCCACAGGAAGAGCAACGGCAGTATGGTCAAGCCGACGGCTACCAGCAGGCCCTCGCGCGAAACCATTTCCATTTTGTACGTGGTGTAGCCGAGAAAGCTTTTGGAGAAGAGCTGACCGCCGATCACCACGTTCCAGCGCATGGCAAAGATGCCGATCATCGCCAGGCATCCCGACAGAACGTACAAACGTTTGCGCACCGCTTCGCGCAGATGAATCACCTGTGTGACGAACAACAGGATGAGTGGCGTCAATGTGCCAATGCAGATCTGGATCACAATGTGAGGAATGTAGAGCCGTGTATGCACCATGAAGTCGAGGCTGCGGAACGATTCGTCGGCCTCATAAATGCGGTGAATCAGGTCCAGCATCTCCAGGCTGAAGTCAATGATGAAGATGTAGAACAGGTACATCGCGATGGTGTCGACGCAGCGCATGTCGATGGTCAGCTTGCGCAACTTTGTGGTGGCCATGTAGAGCAGCATGACTGCGGCCACGCCTGAAACCATGGCCGAGAAGATGAACACCACGGGCATGAGCGGCGAGGACCACCAGGGATTGGCCTTGATCGATCCGAAGATGAATCCGACGTACCCATGCAGCAGGAATGCCGAGGGAATGCCAATCAGAGTTACGATCCAGCCTACTTTATCGTCGATGTGCAGAGCGCGTTCACCGATGTTGTTCGAGCCCAGCGTCATGATCTTGTAGATCACACGCAGCAGGCCCTTCGATTGCTGCGAGAGAATCACGATGTCGCGGCGGTAGTCGAGCCAGATCTCGAAGACCAGTACTGCCATCAGGTACCAGAGGTATACATAGCCGAACATGGCCATGGCTGAAGTGGCGTGGGGCGTGAAGTACATCTCCGGCGAACGCTCGGGATGGCCAAGGTGCAACTGCAGGGGCAGCGGCGCATCGAGCAGGAAGGCCAGTGCCGTAAGTAGCGCCAGCCGATAGGTCGGCTTCACCGCTTCCACGCGGAACACGCGCTCCAGCGACGCCAGAATGAATGCGCCCGCCACCAACCCTGTGATGAACGGGTACAAAACGATCAATATGCTCCACTGCAGAGCATATTCGTTCGGATACATGAAGCCTACAACGCCGTTCATAAATACAGCTCCTAGCTGTTAGCTTCTAGCCTCTAGCTCGTCGTGCCGGTTCCGGCCTTCTAGGTCCCCGGTTTCTTGTTCCCTTGTTCCCTCGGTCCCTGCTTTATCGCACAGATCCATCGAGTCCGAAGTAGTACGCCTTTGCGCCGGTGGCCATCTGCGGCTTCAACACCTCGACGGGATGCGTCTTCAGGAACTCGTGGATGGGATCGTTGGGATTCTTCAAATCGGCTAACTGCCGCGCTCCCGTGGGGCACGCCTCGCAACACGCGGTGGTGAGCCCCTTGGTAATGCGGTGATAGCAGAGTGTGCATTTGTCGGCCACGTGCTTCGCAGGATGAATGTAGCGGCAACCGTACGGGCAGGCCTGCACGCAATACGCGCAACCCAGGCAGTATTTCTGATCCACCAGCACCACACCGTCCGGGCTCACAAACGTTGCACCCACCGGGCACACCTGCGTGCAGGGCGAATCGGCGCAGTGGTTGCACATCTTGGGGACGAAGAAGTATTTGCCTGCGTCCTCCTGCGCCACCGGGAAGCCTTCCTTGCCGCCGTCGGGCGAGATCACCTCGGGCGCGGTCATGTTGGTGTCTGTGACGTGATAGCGTTCCACCCAGGTTCGGAAGTTGCCATCGGGCACGTCGTTCTCTGTCGCACAGGCGCGCACGCAGTTGCCACACCCGATGCACTTGGGAATATTGATGAGCATGCCCCACCAGTGCTCGCTCATCTGGTAGTTGGGCGACGCCTCGGGCGTGCTTGCCTCCACATATTTCCAGGCCACTGCGGCGGCTGGCAAAAGAATGAGCAGATGACGCCGGCTGATGTTCATTTCGCACCTCCCGCGGCGGGGCTAGCGTTCGCATCAGATCCCATCGCCGGGCTGTGCGGGTTATGACAGGTCTCGCAGGGAACGCCTCCCATGTGCTCCGAGGGATCCACCTGCGGAAAGCCCTTGGGCTTGGCCGCGCTCGCGGTGTGGCAACGCGCGCACAGCACCAATGTATCTGGCTTCGTCGGCGTCACCGACGCTGGGTCGTCGGCATGGAGAACGAGAGGAGCATCGGGGGGAATCGGGGGAATGATCAGGGCCACGAAACGCTCGTAGAGATTCCTTTTGGGCTGCGGCGGCGCAGGCAGACGCTGAAAGAGCGCGCCGTGGCAGGCCTCGCAGTTTACGTGGGCGTGCGCGCCCTTTGTCTTGGTATCGGCAATGTCCGAGTGGCAGCCCTCGCACGTCTGGTGCCCAGCGAACTTCACCGGGCGCGCGCCAATTTCGCCAATCGCCGCCCCGCGGTAGTGCCCATATTGCCCAAAGGTCTTTGGGACCACGTAGCCGCGCACCACCAGAAACACCAGGAACGCGACCACAAAGAGCCCCGCAAACCGGAAAAGATGTCCTGCATCCTTCAGACCGCTCATGAAACGCTGTCTCCGTACAGCTGGCGCCGGGAGGGCTTGGTGATCAGCGATGTGATCTGGCACACTCTCGACAGCACTGACGTTAGGCATCAAATGAAGGGTTGTATGTGAGATAGCTCACAAATCGATGTGACGAGGTGCACTTCTCAGGCCACCGCCCTGCGAAGCGATACCATGAGTTTTGGAGGCAGGATGGCAAGAGTTCTCGACGGCGCGGCGCTTGCTGCCACCATCAAGCAGGAGGTGGTCGAAGAGGTTCGTCGGCTGGCCGCACACGGCGTCAAGCCGGGACTCGCGGCCGTGTTGGTGGGCCACGTGGCGGCTTCGGAAATTTACGTCCGCAACAAGGTGCAGGCTTGCGCCGAACTTGGCATCTTCAGCGACCTGATTACGCCGCCCGCCGAAATCACGACAGAAGATTTGCTCGCGCTCGTCGCCAAGCTCAACGCGCGCGACGATATTGACGGTATCCTCATTCAACTTCCTCTCCCACCTCAGGTCGACTCCAAAAGGCTGTTGGATGCAATCGATCCGGCGAAGGACGTGGACGGCTTTCATCCCGTGAATTCGGGCCGCTTGCTTGCCGGCCGGCCAGCGCTGGCGCCCTGCACGCCAGCGGGCGTCATCGAGATTTTGAAGCGTAGCAACATTCCTATTGCCGGACAGCACGCGGTGGTGGTGGGCCGCAGCGACATTGTGGGCAAGCCCGTAGCGATTCTCCTGCTGCATGAAAATGCGACCGTAACAATTTGCCACTCCAAAACCCAAACCCTCGGAGAGATTACGCGCCAGGCTGACATACTCGTTGCCGCCATCGGGCGCCCCGGTTTCATCACGCCGGAGATGGTCACGCCGGGCGCCACACTTATCGATGTTGGGATTAATCGCCTGAGCACGCGCGAGGAGTTCGACCGCTTCTTCAAGGGAGACGCCAAGCGCGAAGCGGCATTCGCCAAACGGGGCTCAACGATTGTCGGCGACATCGATCCCAAGGCCTTCGAGATTGCCGGCGCCTACACCCCCGTGCCCGGCGGCGTGGGCCTGCTGACGATTGCCATGTTGATGTCCAACACCGTGCGCGCCGCCAAATTGCGGCGAGGACTGTAGTTCGTGCTACGCGCCGGCCTCACCGGCGGTTTGGGCAGCGGCAAATCGACCGCGGCCGCTATGCTGCGCACGCTCGGTGCGCACGTCATCGAAGCCGATGCCCTTGGCCGCCAGCTCATGGAGCCGGGCCAGCCGACTTTTGCCGCGATCGTCGAGCGCTTTGGCTCTGAAGTCGTTGGCGCCGACGGCCGCCTGAACCGTGCGCGTCTTGCCGAACTTGCTTTCCGCCACGAACGGCTGCAGGAGCTGAACGACCTCGTGCATCCGCCCGTGATTGAGGCACAGCGGCGATGGATGGAAGAGGTCTTCGCACGAGATCCGGCGACCGTCGCCATCATCGAGTCGGCGCTCATCTTCGAGGTGGTGCGCGATGCCCGCGCTCGTGGTGATCAAGACAGTGTTTTGGCCGACTGGCGCCGGCGCATCGACCGCATTATTGTGGTCACCGCGTCCGACGAGATCAAGATCCGCCGCTACGTCGCGCGCATCCAAACATCAGGCAGGGGCACGGCGACAAATCCTGACGCTATCGAGGCTGACGCGCGCAACCGCCTTGCGCACCAGGTTCCGGATGCGGAAAAGATTGCGCAAGCCGATTACGTGCTTGATAATTCGGGCGATTTAGAATCGTTGCGCGCGCAGGTCCAGGCGCTCTGGCTGCGGCTCAAAGCCGAGAGCAACAAATCTATTCGGTAGTTGTCTCTACAATAAGAAGGACAGTCGCCCTTGTTTAGGGAACTTTGTTCTCCAGCGGCCGTAATGGTTTCTCGGGGTCTCTTTCAGGAAAAATAAGCTATGAGATTGAGCCGAATTCTCGTCATTCTTCTTATTTTGCTAGGCGGATTCTGGCTGGTGACGACGTATTTCCAGCCGACGCACTCCATGGGCCGCATCTCGCTGCTCGGCGGCGGGGGCGCGAATGCGCCGCTCCAACTCACCGAGGCCCATGCCGCGCCAAAGTACGACGCCGAAGAAGAGAACAACATCGCAGTCTATAAACGCGTGCTGCCCTCGGTGGTCAACATCACCTCGACGGCGCTGGTATTCGACTTCTTCTATGGAACCGTTCCGCAGCAGGGGCAGGGATCGGGCTTCATTCTCGACAAGGCCGGCCACATTCTCACCAACTATCACGTGGTGGCGGGCGCCAACCGCGGCGTTGAAGTGCAGCTGAGCGACAAGCGCAAGTTTGCGGCGCGCGTCATCGGCACCGACCGCACGCACGACCTCGCGCTCTTGCAGATCGACGCGCCTAATCTGCAGCCGGTCACGTTGGCCGACTCGTCGCAGCTCAACGTGGGGCAAAAAGTTTACGCCATCGGCAATCCCTTCGGCCTGGCCGGAACCATGACACGCGGCATCATCAGCGCCATTCGGCCTATTCGGAGCGAGAGTGGAGCGCCTATTGAAGACGCCATTCAGACGGACGCGGCCATCAATCCCGGAAACTCCGGCGGGCCGTTGCTCAATTCAAGCGGCGAAGTCATCGGCATCAACACCATGATTGCCTCGAACGGCGCCGAGCAGAGCTCGGGTATTGGCTTCGCCATTCCCATCAACACGGCCAAGGCGGTGCTCGCAGACCTGCTGCGCTACGGTCATCCCAATCGGCCTGAGCTGGGTATAGTTTCGTTTGCCATCGGTCCCGATCTGGCTTCGCAAATGGGTCTCGCGGCGGATTCCGGCGTGCTCATCCAACGCGTGCTTCCCGGCGGAGCGGCCGAGCGTGCGGGCCTCCGCGGCGGCCACGAACAGGCTTATGTAGGCAACACGCCCATCATGCTGGGCGGCGACCTGATCGTCGCCATCGACGGCCAACATGTGGAAGATCCGCAGGACATCAACGCCATCATGGACAAGCACCAGGCTGGCGACACCGTGAGCGTGACGATTCTGCGCGGCCAGCATCGCATGACGATCAAGTTGATTTTGGGAGAAGCGAAGGACACGAATGCGTAGAGTTTGCAGGAGCGATTGGAGAAGATAAGAAATCGGGCCGCTTCGGAATCGAAGCGGTCCGACTCGTTTCACAGTTGCAATAATTGACAACCGACCACAGATTACTGACAACTGCTCTCAGAACCCGGCGTTCATCTCCATCTGCTCTGCCCGCGCCACTTGCACGCGCGCTTGCGTCAGTGGCTCATTGTAATGCGCAGCAACGATCTCTGCCGCGCGTGTGTCGTCGAGATACGGCCGCAGCATGGCCAGCTTGACGCCGGTGGCAGCGGACATCCTGGTCACGTCGGCCTTGCTTGAAATGGAGGCCACGAGCGCCAGAATCGAATTCACGATGGTGGCCACGGCCTGAATAACTGACATGGCATGTTGCTGGCTATTGGCGTCCACGATTCGAGCTGCCTGCAAAAGTGCCGCGCTCACCTGCTGCTGCAGCGTGACCACCTGCGCCTGCAACTGCTGTAGCGTGCTGGCCGAAGGATTGGCCAGGTAGGCCTTTGCCTGCGCCACCAGCAGGTTCGAGGCCGCATCGAAGCCCACGGTTGCCGCGGTGAAGATAGGCGCGTCGGCAGGCGCCAGGAGCGACGCGGTCGAATTCACCGTGGCCACCGCACTTTGCAAAGCAGGTGTCCAGTTCACAATGTCCTGCGCCACGCTGACCGCCGAGCAGCCCTGCATCCAGGGCAGAGGGATCAGCAGCGCGATCAGCATCCACACGCCCAGCTTTGCGTTGCTCGATGCGCTGGCTTGCTGATTCGTTGAGCAGCGGACTTGCTGGCTCGCCGCTCCAGGGTCTTTGGCTAGCAGTCCCAGCAAGGCCGTGGCCAACGCGCTCACCAGCGTGACCACCGTGCCCGTTCCTGCCTTGCCCAGCGAGATGCCCTGCTGCGACAGCACTCCGGCAATGCTCACCATCGCAATCAGTAGTCCCGCAGCCGAGGTCTTGGGTTGATTCCAGATATTCGCAAACAAATTCATTGTTAAACTCCTTTGGGCCGCTTCTTTTTGCCGCGGCGAGCACGGTTCGTGGGTGTGTGCGACTACGCAGAAAATTTCCAGCGCGGGCCGGCATTGCACCTGGCACCGGCCCTGCGCATGGTCAATGAACGGCTCTCAAACCCGGATGTTGCCGTGGTTCCGGTCTTGGCACCCGGTGAAGAGCCGCCCGACAGAGACAACAGCGGTCCCGCGCTCCACGGAAAGCAGCGACTGCTTCCCCGGGAGGTGCGCCGTGACGGCTTATGGCTGTGGTCTGACTCTGCTCTGGCAGTTGCCCGCGCAATCGGAGAGAAACTGTAGACGAATTCAGGAACCGCAGGGGGAGGGTCTATCCCATCGCCCGGCGCTTTATTTCCGCTAGTTGTTCGGTTGTCTTTAAGAGTAGGCGATTCGACGCCAATTCCCGGCAAATTACAGCGGTTCCGTAATCATTTAAGAATCAAAGGATTGCGGAGTACGTGCGGGGCGAGGGGCTTGACATGAGGTGCGGGAGTGACGAAGGGAAGGGGCGAAGCCGCGTTCTTCTCGGACGCTGGCGGGCGACCTTATGAGATCAGTAAACCTGTGCACTATTGAGAGCCGCCGCGACGCCGATAAGGATGGAGGGAAGATTTGTTCCCAATCAGGAAGGGGCCTATTATGCTGCCTGATGCAAGCCATCCGGTCTGGGAGCAGATTGCCACCGGAAAAAAGCCGTTGGAGTCGCGCAGGCCGACGGTGAACCTGCTCATCCACTCAAACAAGATGAGCTATGAAAAGGACCAATCCCTCCCGAACGTGCGGCATCTCGCAGAGAAGACGCACAGCTTTTTTAGCCACTACGAAGCGCTTTTTCCCCCGGAAGTCGCCCAGATCCTCCGCTAAGGAAGGGAAACCATATGCCTGCCGCCATCAGCAATTCATTGCAGACCATCCCCGAGGTGCAGGCGGCCATCGCTGCCGGCGAGCCGCTCTTCCTCGCCGGCAGCCGCAGCGCTCTCAGCCAGCTCCCCAGGGGCAACTGGGTAGGCGGCACCATCTCCTACTTCATGGCGGACGAAGGTGGTCTGCGTGCGGAGGACCGCATCTTTGTCACGCCCATCCCTTCCTTCGCGTTCCATACCCGGGCTGAAGATTACGGCCCTGAGGATCTGGCGCGGATCTACCGCGACGCTCCGGTACACGGCTTCACGTTTCTTGTGCTGCCTGCCGGAACCCAGGTGCACCGGCTCTTCGCCCAGCAGGCTCCATTGTTCGAAGGCTTTCTGCTTCGTCCCGTTGTGGGCTGGGTTACGGGCGTGCCTGTGGACCGCATTGGCCTCGATGTGCCCGCGGTGTTCAACGGACGCACCGGAGCTGTTCTCGAAGATCGTTGTGCGGCGTTGCACGTAGCATTGCCGCCAACCAAAATGGCCGATCTGGATACCGTCAACATCTTTGAGAGCGCAGGCGGCGAAGTGATCCGCTTTAGCGAAATCGGATTTCGCGTCTCCCAATGCCGGGTCGGCGGCAAGCAGGCGAATCTGGCCGACTACATCTCCGAACAGGGAATCTCCACGGAGATTCCTCTCATCGGCGACTACAGCGGCAGCTCGATCAACGTGTCAATCCAGAAAGTGGATCCCGCGGCGCACACAGTCGATCTTTACGCGCCCGTCTTTCCAGGCGTCGACTATCGTTTCGCCAAACCCATCATGGACTACGAGGAAGCCTTTACGCGCCAGATCGACGCGCAGGACGCGGAACCCTATTTCGCCTGCAACTGCATCCTGAATTATCGTTACGGGCACCTTGAGGGAAAGAAAACCGGGAACATCACCGGCCCTATCACCTTCGGCGAGATTGCTCACCAGCTGCTCAACCAGACCATGGTGCGGCTCTATCTGCGCGATATCGGCTAGGGTCCCGCCACTGAAGTTCGCATCAAAACCACGCTGTCATCCTGAGCGAGTTTTGGTGCGCTCTCGCGCCAAAACGAATCGAAGGATCTGCGGTTGCCTTTTGTGACGGAGCAGGTCATTTCTTTTGCGGGAATCAATAGGCTCTGAGAGATATTTCTTCGATCTTCGCGCCTTCCTCACGCCATTTCCTCCTCCGCTATTGGCGACCCCCTACCCTGCCTTTACGTACCGCCGCCCATGGACCTCGTACTCGCCGCTCGCCACGCGCGCAATCGCTTCGCTATAGGCGATGTGCTCCTCGACGAGGATGCGCTCGGCGAGCGAGTGCGCGTCGTCCGTCTCAAGAACAGAAACGGCTCGCTGCAAAATGATCGCGCCATGGTCCAGCTCCTCGTCGACAAAGTGCACCGTGCAGCCCGTTACCTTCACGCCGTAATCGAAGGCCTGCTGCTGTGCGTCGAGTCCTGGAAAGGCCGGCAGCAGCGAAGGATGAATATTGAGGATGCGGTGCGGAAACGCCGCCACGAACTCCGGCGAGAGCAGGCGCATGTAACCGGCGAGGCAGACCAGATCCACGCCGTGCGCCTTGAGCAAGGCCGCAACATCGGTATCGTGCTCCGCGCGTTTGCGGCCCTTTGAAACCAGCACTGCGTGGGGCAGGCCGAGTTCGACCGCCACGGCAATCCCCGGAGCCTCAGCCACATTCGAAATGACGACAGCGATCTCCACGCCGGGAAGTCTGCCGGCGCGGATGGATTCGGCGATGGCTAGAAAGTTCGAGCCCCGGCCGGAAAGCAGAACGCCCAGACGCACAGGAATCTTTGCTGAGAAACCAGTTTTCATTTACTCAGTTTTCTGCCGAACACAGCGATTGGCTCCGCCACTCACGTGTACTGCACCCGCCGCTCGCCCTTCACCACGCGCCCGATCACGTAGAACTTCTCCTCTGCGCGATCCAGCAGGTTTTTAGCGCGCGTAAACTTGGCCGCGGGAATGACCGCGATCAGTCCAATGCCCATATTGAAGGTGCGCATCATCTCTTCCTGCGGCACGTTGCCCAGTTCGCGCAGGTGCTCGAAGATGGGCAGCACCGGCCACGAGCCGATCTCCACCTGCGCCGTGACGCCTTTGGGCAGAATGCGCGGCAGGTTCTCCGTAATTCCTCCGCCCGTGATGTGCGCCATGCCGGTGGTGAGCCCCGCCGTCACCAGCTTCTGAATCACGTGCAGATAGCTGCGGTGCGTCCTCATCAGCGCTGCGCCCGCTTTTTCTTTGATCGCGGTCACGTATTGCGTCGGCTTGTAGCTGCCCACTTCGAACAGCAGCTTGCGCGCCAGCGAGTAGCCGTTGGTGTGCAGCCCAGTGGATGGCAGCCCGATGAGCACATCGCCCGCCTTGATTCCCGCGCCCGTAATCACTTTGTCGCGATCGACGGCGCCGACAATGAACCCGGCCAAGTCGTACTCGCCGTCAGCATAGAACCCGGGCATCTGCGCCGTCTCGCCACCTATCAGTACGCAGCCGTTGGCTTTGCAGCCGTCGGCCAGCCCGCTCACCACGCTCTCAATCACGTCGGGATCGATCTTGCCCGTTGCCAGGTAATCGAGGAAGAACAGCGGTATCGCTCCCTGCACGGCGATGTCGTTCACGCAATGGTTCACCAGGTCGACGCCCACCGTCTGGTGCAGTCCCAGCGCAAAGGCTACCTTCAGCTTGGTGCCCACGCCGTCGGCCGAGCTCACCAGGATGGGGTTCTCCCAGCGCTGCAGGTCCAACCGGAAGAGCGCACCAAAGCTGCCGATTCCGCCCAACACGTTGCGGTTAAAGGTTTTTTGCGCCAGGTACTTGATGCGTTCCTTGGCTTGGTCGCCGCCGCGGATGTCAACACCGGCATCGGCGTAAGTCACGGATTTCGTTGAGGTTTCCTTAGGCACGGTGGAGGCCTTCTCTTCCTGGAAAATGCGCGGCGCGGATGAGCCGGAAAGCAGAATTCTAGCAGCATTTGCGGGTGCATTTCCCACAAAACGCATCGCCTCCGCGCCATCGCATGAACCAAACTTGATCACGGCGTAGGTTTCATTTCGTGTCGATACGCGGGGCTGAGTCCCACCGTTCCTTTCGCGCGAAGAGGATAGTTTTCCTCGGTTACTCTGGTAAGGCAGGCGGATGACCAACTTTTGGGCGGTTTTCTGCTTCCAAACCAGAAGTAAGAACTCGGCGCCTCACAATTTCTTCAAATCTCCTTCATGACTAGTGAACAAGCTCCAGCCCGGGTCCTTGTCGTCGACGACGACCGCATTCTCGCCGACTCCCTGGCGCTTATTCTGCGGGGGCGGGGATTCGACTCCCGCGCGGTCTACAGCGGTGAAGATGCGGCCGAGCTTGCGCTCAGTTGGGACCCTGACGCGGTGATCGCCGACGTGGTCATGGGAAAGATGGATGGCGTGACCTTAGCCATCTATCTGGCGCAAACGCGGCCTTCATGCAAGGTAATCCTCATGTCGGGAAACATGGCCACTGAGCAGTTGATCGACGGTTCGAAGAGGCTCGGCCATGACTTTCCTCTTCTGGCTAAGCCATTCCCGCCTAGCAGCATTTTCGAATTCTTTGGTTCGTCGGGCATCGCGGGAAACGCGTGAACGTCGCGGCGGACGGCCTTCTATACTGAACGCAGGATGAAGCTCCGCACCCGTTCGCAGGCCCTCCAAGAGCGCGCCGAGCGCTACTTTCCCGGCGGCGTCAATTCGCCCGTGCGCGCCTTTCGCGCCGTGGGCGGAGCGCCGCCCTTCATCGACCGCGCTGACGGCGCGTATCTCTACGACGTTGACGGCAACCAGTATATCGACTACTTCGGCTCCTGGGGCCCCATGATTCTGGGCCACGCCTTTCCGCCTGTGGTCGAAGCCATCGAGCGCGCCGCACGCAAATCGGCGAGCTTTGGCGCGTCCACGGCCGCCGAGGCCGATCTCGCCGAGCGCATCGCAGGCTGCTATCCGGCGATTGAGAAGATGCGCTTCGTCAGCTCCGGCACCGAGGCCACAATGTCGGCGATTCGCCTGGCCCGCGCCGCCACCGGCCGCAAACTCATCGTCAAATTCGAAGGCTGCTATCACGGTCATGCCGACGGTTTGCTCGTCAAAGCCGGCTCCGGCGTAGCGACGTTCGGCATCCCCGGCTCAGCCGGCGTTCCCGAAGAGATTGCGCACCTCACCCTGGCGTTGCCCTACAACGACATTGCGGCAGTCGAAGCAGCTTTCGAAGCACACCCCGGCGCGATTGCCGCCATCATTGTCGAACCCATCGTGGGCAACGCCGGCTGCATTCCACCGGCCGAGAGCTATCTCGCCGGCCTGCGCAAGCTCACCGAGCGGCAGGGGTCCCTGCTCATTGTCGACGAGGTGATGACCGGATTTCGCGTTGCGCTCGGCGGCGCGTGCCAGCTGTACGGCCTCGATCCCGATTTGATTACGCTGGGCAAAATTGTCGGCGGAGGATTGCCCGTCGGCGTCTTCGGCGGCAAACGCTGTTTCATGGATCTTCTGGCGCCTTTGGGGCCGGTCTATCAGGCGGGAACCCTCAGCGGCAATCCGCTCGCGATGGCCGCGGGTCTGGCGACAATCGGCTATTTGCAGGAACACGCGTCAGAAGTCTACCCGAGGCTCGAAGCCGCATCCCGCGCTGTCGCTGCAAGCGTTGCGCAGGAAGCCGCAAATGCGAAGGTCGCCGTCACTACCAACCGCGTAGGCGCCATGTGGACCTGGTTCTTCACGGGTGGGCCGGTGACGAACTACGAACAGGCCGCAAAATCCGATACAGCCTCCTTCGGCCGCTTCCACCGCGGCATGCTCGATCAAGGCGTCTGGCTGCCGCCCTCGCAGTTTGAAGCGGCCTTCATCTCCACGGCGCACAGCGATGCCGACATTGAGGCCACCATTCGAGCGGCGGGTGAGGTATTCGCGTTCTTCGCCGGCTGAATCGGCCGCGACGCTTCAGCACCACGTATCCACGGTCACAAACCGGTGGCTTTTCGCATAGCGCTCCAGCAGCAACCCCGCGGCTGTTACGCTTGGCTCGCGATTCGCCGCGGCATCGTGATGTCCGCCGTCATGCAGCACAATGTTCGCCGCTCGCCCGCGACGATTCAAACCCTTGATCTTTCTCGCCAACCTCTTTGCGATCCGCTCCGCCGAGGGCTCGCTCCAGTCCGAGGTCATTGCGTTCCACAACACAGGCGTCAATCCCAATTCCCTCGCAATGCCGAAGACTTCAGGTCGCCGCGCGCCGAACGGCGGCCGGAACAATTTCACCGGCGCCCCAATGATCTGTTGCAGCGTATCATTGGTCCGCTCAATTTCTTCGCGCACGAGATTCGTGGGCATGCGGGCGAGGTTATCATGCGACCAGGAATGATTCCCGATGGTGTGCCCTGCTGCCGCGATACGCCGCACCAGTTCCAGTTCTGCAAGAACTCGGCTGCCCAGCAGAAAAAAGGTAGCCCGTGTGTCGCGCTGCGCAAGAATGTCGAGCAGCCGTGGCGTCCACGCGCCATTCGGTCCGTCGTCAAAGGTAAGGGCCAGCTCGCCGGGCCGCGCCGGCGCCGTGAGCGCAGCACCACCGAAGATGCGCGCGCCCGGCCACAGCGACCTGTACGCATACGCCCCCGCCGCGAGGCCCGCGCATACCGCAGCGCCAAGTCCTGTGTAGATTCCGGTCGTTATGCGAGTGATCATTCTGTTTATCAGTGTCCTGCCGCAAGCGGGCAAACTGCGCCACGCCTCAAGCCGTCTTCGCTGGCGCGCTTCCGGTTCCACCCGGCACGGCCTGCTCCGCTGCCTCGATTCGCCGGCGCGCGCGTTGCTCGCTTGAGCGCCGCTCCTGTCGCCATGTGGTCATGGAGGTCACGCCAAAGTTCCACACCGACGAGAACAGCAAACCTGTGACTGCCGCAACCACCCACGGCATTCCGCGATGAAATGCTTCGTTGGCAATCGAGACGTTCGCTGCCACGCCTAATCCGCACGCCAGGCAGAAGGTGATAAGTCCGCGGAGAAACTTCCAACCGCGCAGCCTGCGATCGCGATACGTGACAGAGTTGTTGAGTACAAAATTGAGGATCATCACGATAAACGTGGTGACGGCCTGGCCGGCAGCGAACTTGATGCCGGCCGCGTGAAGCAGCACGTTCAAGATCAGCAGATGCACGCCGACGCCCAGGGCGCCCACCATGCCGAAGAGCACAAAGCGCACGTTCAGCAGGTTGCCCAAGTGCTTGTCGACGAGCAGCTCGAAGTATTCCAGGCCCACCAGCACATCGAGCTTGCTTTCGCCGTGCTCGCGCAGGCGGAAGCGGTAAGGCACTTCGCCGATGCGAAGGTCCGGCCCCGCCGAGAGCACGATATCAAGGAGAATTTTAAAGCCGATGCCGGAAAGCCGGTGGGCAAAGCGCTCGAACGTCGCCACGCGCACCATGAAAAATCCGCTCATGGGATCGCTCAACTCGTGTTCGGCCCCCATCAGGCTCAGCCGTCTGCCCAGTTGGCTCAGCTTCACGCGCCAGCTGGGAAACTCGCCCATGCTGCCGCCGGCAATGTTGCGCGAGCCCACCGCCAGGTCAAGATTTTCCTCGCGCATGCGGCGCAGCATTTCCGGCAGAATGCTTTCATCGTGCTGCAGGTCGGCGTCCATCACGGCTACAAAAGGCGCCGACGCGGCCAGAATCCCCTCGATGCAGGCCGAGGCCAATCCACGCCGCCCGATGCGGTGCAGCACGCGGAGGTTGTCGCGGCTGCGGGCCAGCCGCCTCACCACGTCTGCCGTGCCGTCGGGCGAGTCGTCGTCCACGAAGATCACTTCATAGCGGATGCCGGCAAGCGCGCCTTCCAGGCGATCGACCATCGGGCCGACGTTTCCGCTTTCGTTATATGTGGGCAATACGATCGCCAGATCGTAGGCCATGCATTCCTCCGCCGCGTTGATACGTCGCCGTCACCGATCCCTCGCCAACGCCCATGGTTCATTGTTCCTAGTACCTATTGTATGAGGGTTGCGGGGTTGCCGGTAGGTAGGCCGCATATTTCCGGCTGGTTGATTCCCATCCTTGGTCGAAGCATCTTATACTTGTAGAGTTCGGGTCGCATCCTGGGTCTGCGGAGCGGCACTGGAGCCAAACATGAGTGTTTCCAAATTCTCTTCCGACCCGCCACCGGCGTCGGGCGGCCTCTCTCTTCCCAAAGTCACCATGCCCGCACTTGGCGAGATGAAACGCCAAGGTAAGCCCATCTCCGCACTCACGGCCTACGATTACCCAACCGCGCGCCTGGTGGACGAGACCGGTGTCGATCTTATCCTCGTCGGCGACTCGCTCGCCATGGTGGTGCTCGGCCACGAAAACACTCTGGCTATCACCGTGGACGAGATGCTGCACCACACACGCGCCGTGCGCCGCGCTGTGCGCCGCGCCCTAGTAGTAGCCGACATGCCTTTCGGCAGCTATCACGGCACAATCGCCGAAGCCGTTGCCAACGCCGTTCGCTTCGTCAAGGAAGCCGGCGCGGAAGCCGTTAAAATCGAAGGTCCGCGCGTGGAACTGGTCCGTGCGCTGGTTGCAGCCGAGGTTCCTGTAATCGGCCATCTCGGCCTCACCCCACAAAGCGTGCACCGCATGGGCGGCTATCGCGTGCAGGCGCGCACCGTGGACGCCATATTGCAGCTCCAGGCCGATGCTTTTGCACTGGCCCATGGCGGTGCAGGCGCCATCGTTCTTGAAGGCATTCCCCGCGAAGCTGCCGCAGCCATTACCGCAGCCCTCCCCGTTCCGACTATCGGTATTGGCGCCGGTCCCGATTGCGATGGTCAGATCTTGGTTTTCCACGACCTGGTGAATCTGACCTTTGCACCGGCGGCGAAATTCGTGCGCCGCTACGGCGACGCTTCCGCACTCTTCCGCTCCGCCGTCGAACACTACCGCGAAGACGTGGAGCATCATGCGTTCCCCTCCGACGCCGAGAGTTATCATCTACCTGAAGCCGCGCGCCGCTTATTTCAGGTCGATGGCGGCCATGAACATGCGCACGACGCCGACGCGGTAGTGAATCCCGATGCGCGTGAAGAGATGAATCAGGCCTGATGCAAGTTCTCCGCACCGTCGACGAACTTCGCCACTGGTCCCGTGCGCTACACGTAGCCGGCGGCAACACCATCGGTCTCGTGCCCACCATGGGTGCGTTGCACGCGGGCCACGCCTCACTCATCCGCGCCGCACGCACCGCATGCACGCACGTCGCAGTGAGCCTCTTCGTCAATCCCACGCAGTTTGGCCCTAAAGAGGACTTCGCGCAGTACCCCCGTCCTTTCGATGCCGATTGCGCGCTTGCCGAGTCGGAAGGCGCCGACGTTCTCTTCGCTCCCGCGGTCGAAGAGCTCTATCCAAACGGTCCCAATTCCACATTTGTCGATGTTTCAATACTGGGCGAGCGCCTCGATGGCGCTTCCCGTCCCGGCCATTTTCGCGGCGTGGCCACGGTGGTCACGAAACTCTTCATTGCCGCAGAGCCCGACCGCGCCTTCTTCGGACAAAAGGACGCGGCGCAGGTTGCGGTACTCCGGCGCATGATCGCTGATCTGCATCTCGCGACGGAAATTGTCGTCTGCCCCATCGTGCGCGACGCTGACGGCCTCGCACTCAGTTCGCGCAATGCGTATCTCACAAAGACCGACCGCGCCCAGGCGCTCATCCTCAGCAAGACAATCCACCACGTGGAATTTATCGTCTCCGAGGGCGAACGCCGGGCATCCATGCTTATTGCCGTTGCGCGCGCGGTATTTGCCACTGAGCCCGCAGCGCGCATCGACTACATCGCCGTTGTTAACTGGGCGACGCTCGAGCCGGTGGAAATAGCTGTTCCAGGAACACTCTTCGCCGTCGCAGCGTTGGTCGGCGACACGCGCCTCATTGACAACGCAATCATCAAATGAGAATGGAAAGAGATCCATTGCGCACCATTGCCTTCAAGACGCAATCTTGAGTCAATGCCGGAACTGCCCGACATTACCGCCTACCTCACCGCGCTCGAGCCGCGCATCGTCGGCAAGACGCTCGAACGCGTGCGCCTGCAGAGCGTTTTTGTCTTGCGCACCGCCGAGCCTCCCATCACCGCGGTCGAAGGCCGCACTGTTCGCGAGCTGCGCCGCATCGGAAAGCGTATCGCGATTGGCGTCGACGGCGGTTCCGGAACTCCGTCGGACGGCCGGCTTTGGCTCGTCATCCATCTAATGATCGCTGGCCGGTTGCACTGGCGGCCGCCCGCAGCCAAGCTCTCCGGTCGCCAGGCGCTGCTCGCGCTCGATTTTTCGGATGGGAGTCTCATCCTTACAGAGGCTGGCTCCAAGCGCCGCGCTTCATTGCACGTTCTTCGCGGCGAGCAGGCGCTGCGCGAGATAGACCCCGGCGGCATCGAAGTTTTCTCCTCGGATTTAGCCGCGTTTCGTGCGGCGCTCAGCGCCGAAAACCGCACCCTCAAGCGCACCCTCACCGATCCGCGCCTCGTCAGCGGCGTGGGCAACGCGTACTCCGACGAGATTCTTCACGCCGCCAAGCTTTCGCCGATCGCGCTCACCCAAAAGCTCAAACCCGAAGAATGGGAGCGCCTCTTCGAGGCCACCCGCTCCACGCTTTCTTTGTGGATCGAACGGCTCTGCTCCGAGGCCAAAACAAAATTTCCAGAAGGCGTGACTGCATTCCGGCCGGAGATGGCGGTACACGGCCGCTTTGGCCAATCCTGTCGGCGTTGCGGCTCGCCTATTCAACGTATTCGGTACGCCGACAACGAAACTGACTACTGCCCAGCGTGCCAGACCGGAGGAAAGCTCCTTGCCGACCGCAGCCTCTCGCGTCTGCTCGGCTCCGATTGGCCCCGTACACTGGACGAACTTGAAGCCCTTAAGCGCCGCTGAGTCTCTTCAAGGTCGTTGTTCCCTGATGCTCCCAGCCCAGGAAACAAAGATCGTTTCCCGGGAATCCCGGATGGTCGCATCGACCCCACATTTCAGGTTTCGAGATAGGCAACTCAGGTTTTGCGATAGCACGCCGGCGCGCAATTGATGCGGTGACGAATCAGTAACATTTCTGCGTCATGTCCCCTGATTTACCTTGACATGGCGTCCATGGCTCCCTGAGAGTTGTTGCGACGACTCCTTTCAGGCGGGGCTAACGTTCTTTTTCCCCAATACCTGAGATGTGTGTATGGGAGCCGAATATCAGCTCCTTTTTGGAGGAATTAAGAATGCATATCAGTTACGTTTGGATTGTGATTGCAGCGTTAGTCCAGTGGCTATTTGGAGGCTTCTGGTATGGGGTCATCTTCAGGAAGTCCTGGGCAAAACTGATTGGCCTTGCCCCGGGCGAAAAGCCGAAGAATTGGATCTTTGCTTTGGCCTCTGGCTTACTGGCATGCCTGCTTCTGTCGTTCATCATGGCTCACATCTTTGCAATGACGGGAGTGAGATCCTTCAGCGACGGCTTCGCCGTGGGCGTCGCCTGCTGGCTCGGATTCATGGCGCCACCGCTCTTCGCGCAGCACGTTTTCGAAGGCCGCCGCGCCAATCTCTTCGTCATCAACGCCGCTTACTGGCTGATGGCCATGGCCATAGGAAGCGCGATTCTGGCAGTATTTCACTAAACAACAGTTCCCCACGCAGCGCACACAGCTCGAAATATTCAAGGGGCAATTCCTCTCAGGGGAGTTGTCCCTACACACTCCTGCCGTAGAATCTCCCTATGACAAGATCGATCATCACAACTGATGGTGCGCCGGCTGCTATCGGACCCTATGCGCAGGGCGTGCGCGTTGGCAACCTCATCTTCACCGCGGGCCAGTGTGGGCTCGATCCCATCACGGGACAGGCTGTTCCCGGCGGTATCAAGGAACAGACGGAACGAGCCATCGAGAACCTCAAAGCGGTGCTCGAAGCTGGGGGCAGCAGCCTGGGCCAGGCCGTCAAAGCCACCGTCTTTCTCAAGGACATGAACGATTTTGCCGCCATGAATGCGGTGTATGCATCGTATTTCGAAAGCGGCTCGGACGCTCTGCCGGCGCGCACCACGGTCGAAGTCGCCCGGCTGCCGCGTAACTTGCTGGTTGAAATCGATGTCATCGCAGAGGTCTGACTCGTGGTTCGTGAATCGTAATTGGTGATTCGTGACAGTCCACGCCGACGAGCCACGAATTGCGGTCCCCTTGTGAGGTCTGTTTTGAGCGATTCAGATGCGAAGGTTGTCTACAGCGACGCCGAGTGGCGTTCCATGCTCACCCACGAGCAATATCACGTGCTGCGCGAGAAGGGAACCGAGCGCCCGTTCACCGGTGCGCTCACTGAAAATCACGAGACCGGGAACTATCACTGCGCGGGATGCGGCGCACTGCTGTTTTTGAGCGGCGCCAAATTCGAGTCCGGCTGCGGCTGGCCCAGTTTCATGATTCCCGCGGACTCGAAAGCCGTGGACGAACACGAGGACGTGAGCTTCGGCATGCGCCGCATCGAGGTCACCTGCGCTCGTTGCGGCGGCCATCTAGGCCACGTCTTCCCCGACGGCCCGCGTCCCACTGGCCTGCGCTATTGCATCAACTCCGCTTCGCTTACCTTTACCAAGGCAGACAAGTAAATCCGCCTCAAAATCCGCCTTGACGCGTGCGCGGTTCTTAAAGCACAACAAAACCCCGTCCAATCGGGACGGGGTTTTGTTGTGCCGTAAGAGGCAGAAAGCGCGGAACGCTTAAGCCTTGGCGACTTTTCCGCCCTTGATGCAGGTTGCGCAGACGCGCAGCCGTTTGGGCGCGCCGTTGACTATCGCTTTGACCGCTTGCAGGTTTACGTTCCAGCGCCGGCGCGTCACATTGTGCGCGTGCGAGATGTTATTGCCAAATTGCGGCCCTTTGCCGCAGATATCGCAAACTTGTGCCATGGTTATACTCCAGGTTTTTCAAGGACTTTCGGCGCCGCCCGAGCGGTTGGCGCACTCAACGGAAACCCGCGTCCTCGCCTTGCCGAACCTTCAGTATACCAGCGCGCGGCGCGCTAGCGCTTCCCGAAATCGTTCACAGTCTCCACAGTTTCACAGTTTCTGTGTGAACGCTCGGTTTTGGTTGGAAGTTGCTGATTTCTGATGGCTTGCACGCTCCACAGTTTCACAGTCCGATTTTTCAAAAAGCAGTTTCTAGCCTCTGGCTTCTGGCTTATACCAGGGGTAGTGGTGGTAGAGGAATGGCGGCGGAGGCGAATAGGGGGTGGGGGGGTAACTAGAACGTGGTACGGACCGGTTAGAGGGGGGAGGGGGGTATGGGTACGGGTGGTACGGACCGGGACCATCCTCGACACTATGGACCGGAGATGGCTCTGGCTGCACATGACTAGATTGTGCGCCAAAGCAGCGTAATTATATGCAAGGGGCCGGTGCGAAATTTTCATTCACGATCGAGCATCGCCAGGAGACAAAATTCTCTGAGCGCAAGTATTTCTCTGAGGTACCATTGCCAACCGATACGCACTGGGAACTACCGGTGTGGTGAGTCAGAAGTTCGTAGCATAAATTGGCATCCCGAAATGCAGGTCCTTCGACTCATTTTGGCGCAAAATGCGCCAAAATTCACTCAGGATGACAGCTTGTTTGTGACGCGAACTTCTGACTCAGGACACTGGAACAGTTTGAGAAGACCATGGCTCATGGAGTTCCTAAAATATGAGCAAATTATCCAATTCACGGAGCGAGTTTTCGAGCAGCCCGTGATGCGGTGCCCTTTCAAGGCAAATCTTTCAGCACACGTTGCTAATTGCCCGACGGCGGCGTTGCCCCTGCTGCGGGCGGTGGCGCTCCCGGCCCTTCCCGGTGCTCCTCGCGCGGAATCACGAAATCTTCCGGCATCTCATGGCCGCGATGGCAGGTCCCGCAGGTCACCGGTGACCCCATGCCATCTTTATCCAGGTCCATCGCTTTCGTGATGTAGTCCTTGTTCATCTGCTGCGTCATGGTGTACATGATGCGCGCGATCTGCTTGTTGGGCTTCGAATCGTCGGCAAAGTTCAAGCGCGGCCGCCCGTTAGGGCCCAGGTTTTTGGGGTCGGGCGCATGGCAAAAATCGCAGTGTACGCCCAGCGAACCCTCCCAGGTCTCCATGATGTCGCGCACCTGGCGTCCGGTGAGGTCCTTAGGCAGCACCTGCAGGTTGGTCGGTGGGGGAAAGTTGCGCATGGGGCGGCCACCCTGCGCCGCGCCCTGTGGCGGCGGGCCTTGCGTAGCTCCCGGAGCAGGTTGATCGGCCGGTGGCGGAGTTTGCGAGGCGGATTGCGGCGCCTGCGCACCGTTAGTTGCGGCATAAATCGCTGTGGCGAGCAGGGCAATGGCCGCTGCAGGAAGAAGCAGGGAGGTGGTTTTCACGTGCAGGGAATCCTTTCAGGGTTTTGGATAAAAATCAGAGGTTTGTGCTGCTTCAGTCAATTGACGCAATGGAAACGGAGAAAGATGCAGTTCCGGCCATCGATTTCGGCCCGGAAACGCAGATGTTTCCGGCCACAATAAAGCGCAAAGGCAATTCCACGGCATGACGAATGCCGATGCGGCGCGTTACTGCCACGCGACCGGCGCGTATTCCGTCGTCGCGCAATTGCAGAGGCGATTTAGGATCGAGCAGGTCCACTCCGTTGTGCGCGCTCCGCGTAATTCCCAGCGCCTGGCACAACCGGCTCGGTCCGCCTGTCAGTTCTCTCAATTTGCCGCACGTTCCATCCGGGCCCAACCCCGCGTCCGTGCCCCATCCTTTTCGCGCTTTTTGCGAAGAGGGTGAGACACCCGTCAGGCCCCGGTTCCGCGCCATAAGCTCCAGTCCCGCCACAGGCTCGAGGGCGCGCACAAGGATGCATCCGGCACGTCCCTCGCGCTCACAAGTGACATTCATGCAATAGTAGCGACCATAAATGGAGTAGACATAGGCGTGCCCCGGCGGCCCGAAGATCACCAGGTTCCTCGGCGTGGGGCCGCGATAGGAGTGGGCCGCCTGATCGGCCGTTTTGCTGTGCGGACCCAGGTAGGCCTCGACCTCGACGATGCGCCCGGCAATGGGCTTGCACCCTTTTGTCCTTTGGACAAGAATTTTGCCGAGGAGAAGCCGCGCCACGCGTTCCGGCGGCGCTTCAAAGAGGCGGCGTTGCAGCAGTCGGCCCGGCAATTCGTTTTTCGCGCTTCGCGCCACGCTGTTCGCTCCCTGGCTCCGCAAATTCCGCTACTTCTGCTTCAATCCCTTGATCAGCGCCAGCACCTCCTCGGCGTGGCCCTCGGGCGTAACCTTTGGGAAGACGTGCAGCAGCGTCTGGTCCGGGCCGATCACAAAGGTTGTTCGCACAATCCCCATCACCTTCTTGCCATACATGTTCTTTTCTTTCAATACATCAAACTGTTTGCATACTTTCTCGTCTACATCAGCAAGGAGTGTGTACGGGAGGTCGTACTTGGCGCGGAACTTGGCCTGCGCCTTGGGTGTGTCGCGGCTGATGCCCAGAACTACCGCGCCCGCGGCCTGTAGCTTTTTGAAGGTGTCGCGAAAGCCGCAGGCTTCAATGGTGCAGCCCGGGGTGTCAGCCCGGGGGTAAAAGAAAAGGATCACCGGCTTGCCGGCATAATCGGAAAGGCTAACGGTTTTGTCCTCGTCTGTTTTGAGCGTGAAGTCGGCGACTTTCTTATGGAGCTCCATGGGGAATATCCTCGTTCTAGATGGTGCGGGCCGATGAGTGGCCGCAAGTTTTGATTATTCCAGGCTTGAGTATTCCAAGTCTGATTATTATTGCAAGGTGCGGAAGGTGTCATTGAGAGGTCAAAGTAGCTTGTGGATAACGGCAGTAGGGTGCCCCGCCCACGGGGTCCCTGCAGACAGGTCCAAGTCTGCGGGGTGTACGCTCGGCGCGTCTTTGCTTTTGCGCCTAGGGTGGGTGGCTCTTCTGGTTTTTCTCGCGGCCGCGCTTCCCTGTGCCGCGCAGTATCCAGGCCAGATCGCAAAGCCCGACGATCACGCGCCCACAATGCGCGCCGTCGCGGTCTTCGAGTGGACCGGCGATGAGGCCAAACCCAAAACCAGCCGCCTCGTGCCCATCTGCATCTACGACGGCCAGCAGTTTCAGGACGCGGATGAATATCTCGCCCGGCCCTTTCCACTGGCCCTTGAGGGCGACGTCGAATACCAACTATTCAATGACGGCAAACCAGTCGGTCTCTTCGACATTGAAACCGCGGCACGCGAGCAGGGGGCATGGGTGGGCTACGGCAAGCACTTTCCCATGCCTGCGGCGAAACCCGCGCCCAAGCAGGTGGCCAAGATCGACGCAGAGGACGATTCCCAAAGCGACACGCCTATCCTGCATCGCAAACATCATGCCGGCGACGCAGGCGGCAGCGGCGGTTCAACAACCGGTTCGGGGAGCGGTTCGGGCCCCGCCGATCCCAATGCGCCGGCTCCCGATCCCGATCGTCCCACGCTCCACAAGGGCGGCGACGCTTCGGGTTCCAGCGCCGGCGATAGCTCCGGTTCCAGCTCGGGCTCCAACTCGGGTTCAAGCCCAGCGTCCGATCCCGACCGCCCCCAGCTGCATCGCCTGCCCGACAGCTCATCATCGAGCGGCGACACATCTACAAACGGCTCCAATCAGCCGAAGCTCAAAAAGAAGAAGTCCGACGAAGATGAGGGCTACGTGAGCGATGTTTCTACGCTCAGCGATCCCAACCGGCCGCATCTCTTCCGCGGCAAATCCGCGGGCTATGATGCGCTTGTCACGCCGAGCCTGCGCGGCATGCCGCCCGACATACAGCAGCAGGTCGCCGTCAGTGACGTAACCGACCGGCCCGAGCATGTGTGGGATTACATCTGGGCTAACGCCGACGACGAAGGCAAGATGAAAGCCGCCATGGAAGACCTGGCGCGCACCGCACTCGGCCTCAATCCGCCTCCCGCTCCCGCCAAGCCTGCGCACAAGAGCACTACCACGGCACACAAACCCAAGCAACCCACCCCGCCGCCACAGCCCGCTCCGCTGGTCGACGAGCATTTCCGCGTCTTCGAGCTGGCCTACGGCTCGGGCGCCACCATGGTGCTCTCGGCGCATACCGATGGCACGGGCGAGCAGGAGAAGTTTGTCACTCTGATTGGCCAGCCCGATCTCTATGGCAATGTCGCGGTCCTCGTCAAAAACGTGACCGATGCCGCGCACCTGGATGACACGCCGCGCATGCGCCTTGTCGACGCCGTTGACGCTCTGGCCGACAATCGCGGCGAGCTGGTCTTTGAGCTGCGTGGATCGACCCAGCGTCAGTTCGCCCTCTACCGCGTGCTGCGCGGCGATGCCAAGCGCATCTTCGTGAGCGACACCGACGCCATCAGCGCCCCTACTGGTCAATAATGCTCACAAATAATTCCGCCAAAAATGATCAATATTGCTCACAAATAATTCTCCCAAAAGAATTATCCCCTGAGGGTGAATTCGCCGGCTTCTCCTATACAATAAAGCTCAGATATAAGTGGGCACATCGACACTTTTTCAAGGATTCCCCTCCCATGGCATCTGTCACCGCTTCTCCGTCGCCCGAAATCGTCTCTATCACTCCAAGCCCACTGACTCCCGCAGTTCCCGAAACAGCCGCGCTCGTCGAGTCGCAAGCCATCCCCAAATGGCAGCACGTGCGCATGGGCCGCGCCAAAGCCGTCAGCGATGGCCTGAGCTGGCCGATGTTGTTCGTGATGGTGCTCTTTCATGTGGGCGCCATCGCCGCGCTCTTCCTCTTCAGTTGGCAGCGCCTCGTTGTCATGGCTGTGCTCTATGTGCTGGCCATCAATGTGGGCATTGGCATGTGCTATCACCGCCTGCTCACCCATCGTGGCTACCAGGTGCCCAAATGGATCGAATATGTCATGACCGTGTTCGCGACACTTTCGCTTGAGGGCGGGCCTATCTTCTGGGTTTCCACACATCGCGTGCATCACCAACTCAGCGACAAGGAAGGCGATCCGCACACGCCGCGCGAAGGCGGCTGGTGGGCGCATGCGGGATGGATACTCTTCGGTGAGCCGCTGCACCTGCAAATCAAGGCGCTCTCGCGCTACTCGCCCGACCTCGCCCGTGACCGCTTCCATGTGTGGATGAGCAAATATCACTGGTTGCCGATTACCCTCAGCGCCGTTCTGTTATTCACCCTCGGATGGGTTTGGGGCGGTTTTGTAAACGGCCTTGCCATGTTTCTTTGGGGAGCTCTGCTGCGTGTCACGCTTGGTCTTCACGCCACCTGGCTGGTGAATTCGGCAACCCACATGTGGGGCTCGCGGCGCTTTGAAACGCGTGACGATTCGCGCAATAACTGGTGGGTGGCCCTGCTCACCGGCGGCGAAGGCTGGCATAACAACCATCACGCGCATCCGGTTTCCGCGCGCCACGGCCTCAGATGGTACGAGATCGATCCCAACTTCTGGGGCATCTGGATCTTGGCCAAACTCGGTCTCGCCCGCAAAGTACAGGTGGCGAAGTTCGATCCCAAGAATCCCAAGCCCGCGGGAATGTAAGTGGCGGCGCGCTCAGCAGTGCGCCTTGATGGCTGCGGCCGCTACTTCTTTGCTTTAGCTTGCACCCACAAAGCCAGGAAAAGCGGCAGCGCCACGGCCAGCACCAGCACTCCCGCCGGAAATCCGACGTAGAGATATGTGTCGACGTAGCTCACCGTGTGCCCGCCGATCACGTTCCAGCCTAGCAGCGCGAAGATGGCGACGCACGTAGTGGCGAAAAACGCAAGAAACGCCGAAGCAAACGCCAAAAGCAAACTCTGAAACAGGCTGAAACCCTCCAGCGGGAAACCGAAAATCCGCGCTCCCTGTCCGCTGCCCTCTAATTTTGATATCGCCTTCGCCATCATGCCTGACCCCCATCAACTAGAATACAAATTCATGGCCAGCGGTGCGCAAATCGAGTTGTGGCATGCCGAGAAGGTAGCCGCCCAGGCGAACATACAGGAGGCGCCCAACGGCATTCGCTACGCCTCCTTCGGCGAAACCCGCATCTCCGACGCTGACCTGGAGCGCCTGGTGGGCGCCGTGCCAGCCCCGCTCGCTCCCGCCCTGCACCAGCGTGCCTATTACTTCGTTCCCCTCACCATTGCCGACACCGGCGAGAACCTTATTGCGCCTGCCTACACGGTGGAACTCGGCGACCGCGCCGTGTGCCACCGCAACGCAGCTTTTGGCGCGACGGAGGCCGTCTTTATCTCCACCCGCCTGGTTGAAGACCGTTTTGGCCTTGCCTTCGAGTTCTTCATCAACGTGGCCCACAACTTTGTCGAGGCAGCCGGCGTTCCCGACAGCTTCTCAACGCTTTCCTGGTCGCAGGCCGAGGTGCAGGTGCGCGGCGAAACCAGCCAAGATGCGTGGGAGGCTCGCCGCCGCGCCCTGGACCCTCACCTGGGTGCCAAGACTCCCAGCGCGAATCACCCCGACGCGAGTCCCCCCGGCGCGAATATTGACGAGCGCGCCCGCATGAACTTCTTCGAGTCGTCCTTCTCCGATGCGCTCGCCATCTACATGCTTTCGCTCGCGGTCGACTTCGACTATCACGACCTGCGCGAGCGCGAATATCCGCTTCTGGCCGCACCCGCTCTCGCCGAGCGCCTGCGCCACGTGGCGTCGCTTTTCCCGGCCAACTCCGGTTACGAGTTCCAGGTTCTTTATCGCCGCAAAGGCTAAGCGTTTGCGACCCACCGACCAGGACCGCGAACTGCGAACCATGAACCATCGAGCGCTCATCCATGGGGGTCGATCCGCGTGAACATCCTTCTTTTCGGCGCCACCGGCATGATCGGTCAGGGAGTTCTCCGCGAATGTTTGCTCGATCCCGACGTTGCGTCAGTTGTCTCCATCGGCCGTTCGGCAACAGGCGTCTCTCATCCCAGGCTGCGCGAAACTGTTCACGCAGATCTCACCAACTACGCGCTCATCGAGTCCCAACTCACCGGCTTCGACGCCTGCTTCTTCTGTCTCGGCATCTCCTCCGTGGGCCTGACTGAAGAGCAATACACGCGCATCACATTCGACATCACTCTCCGCGCCGCTGAAACCCTCGTCCACCTCAATCCCGGCCTAAGTTTTGTTTATATCTCCGGCGCGGGCACCGACGGCTCCGAGCGCGGACGAACGATGTGGGCGCGCGTCAAAGGCCGCACAGAGAACGCCCTTCTGCGCTCGCCTTTTAAAGCTGCATTCATGTTTCGCCCCGGGGTCATCGTGCCTCGTTTCGGAGCCCGCTCGCGCACTACGTCCTATCGCGTCCTCTACACGCTCAGCCGCCCGCTCCTCCCGCTCTTGCGCCGGGTCTTTCCCAATCACGTGCTGACTACGGATGAAATCGGCCAAGCCATGCTTCTCGTGGCCCGCCACGGTGCGCCCAAACCTGTCCTTGAAACCGCCGACATTCGCGCCCTGTTTAACCAATAACTGGCGCACGAGAGCAACATCGAGAGGCTGCACTTCCTGGGCCCCATGGGAAACAGGAAAAGCCTCCTTCACGGCGACTCAGGACTGCACACTGTTCACTGACTCGCGTACGCGACGCGCCCTTCACTCAAGGTCCAGCGCACCTTGCCCAGCATCGGCCAGCCATCGAACGGCGTATTCTTCGCCTTCGATTTCGATTCCGTCGCGCGGTAGGTCCATTCGACTTTGGAGTCGAAGACCACCACGTCGGCGAAGCTGCCCACGGCCAGCGTGCCTCGGCCTTTCAAGCCCAGCAGCGCCGCCGGCTGCGCGCTCAGCAGGCTCAACACGCGGCCCAGCGGCACCTTCCACTCGCCGTGCAGCCAGCGAAGGCAAAGCCCGAGCGCGGTTTCCAAGCCGGTAATCCCGTTCGGCGCCAGCTCGAATTCGATTTCCTTCTCATGCATGGCGTGCGGCGCGTGATCGGTGGCAATCGCATCCACTACGCCATCGAGAATCGCCTCGATCATGGCGTCGCGGTCGGCGGCCGAGCGTAGCGGCGGATTCATCTTGGCATGCGTGTTGTAGAGACCGACGTGCTCTTCGGTCAACAGGAAGTGATGCGGCGCAACCTCACAGGTAACGCGCAGCCCGTTGCGCCGCGCCTGCCGCACTGCCGCAATTGCCGCGGCCGTTGACGTGTGCGCCACATGCAAATGCGGATGCGACTCGCGCAACTCGGCCACTAGGCGAATGTCGCGTTCCACCATGCTCGACTCGGCCTCAGTCGGCATGCCGCGCAGCCCCAGCTTGAACGACACCGGACCGAGATTCATGCTCGCGCCTTGCGTCATGCGCGTGTCCTCGGCATGCTGGATCACGGTGAGCCCCACGCGCGCCGCAGCTGCCAGAGTCTCGCGCATCACGCTGTCCTTCAAGATCGGCCGTCCATCGTCGGTCACGGCTACCGCTCCTGCGGCTTTGAGCGCAGCGTAGTCGTTGATCGTTTCACCCTTCGACCCGCGCGTGGCCGCCGCAATCGGGAACACGCGCACCTGCGCACCGCGCTCCGGCTGTTGCATCCAGCGCGTAGTCTCCGGCGAGTCGTTCACCGGCGTGGTGTTCGGCATCGCGGCCACGCTGGTGAATCCGCCCGCCGCCGCAGCAGCCGTTCCCGTCGCGATAGTCTCCTTGTAAGCCTGTCCCGGTTCGCGCAGGTGCACATGGATAT
The DNA here is from genome assembly GCA_049521075.1 of Occallatibacter sp. Classification (GTDB taxonomy): domain Bacteria; phylum Acidobacteriota; class Terriglobia; order Terriglobales; family Acidobacteriaceae; genus Telmatobacter. The sequence goes on along the minus strand of JBEKPD010000008.1, from coordinate 24,860 downwards.
CGATCAATCCCGGCGCAACCACGAGGCCCGTAGCGTCCAGAACCTCCGCGCCATTCATGCCCTTAAGCTTGCCCGGCCCCGCAATGTCCGCCACGCGCCCGTCCTTGAGCAGAATGTCCTTGGCAGTGTCGACGCCCGCCGCAGGATCGACCAGCCGCCCTCCGCAAATTGCCAGCGTTGTCATGCGCGGTCTCCGTTTTCATTCCGCGAATCACAAATGCGCGGTTCCACATTTTTCTTAATCATGAAATCAGCTTTCAGTGACCTGTCGAACGAACGGACTAATATGAAGCGCCGAAGTCCTCGGCCTTCCAGGAGCCATGCTCCTTCACCATGTTCATGTACCCATATCCGTGGTCTACATCGATGTTCATCTTTCCGCCGGTCGGGTCCAACTTGTAGTAAAGCGTCGCCCCATCCCATGAATCCTCTCGAAATGCCAGTTTCCACCCTAATTTGGAGAAATGTTCCCGATCACTCGCCAGGCGAGTTGCCAATTCAGGCGCGGCAAGAGGCGAGATTCTGCCATCGCGGGCATCCTCTAGAACTTTGTCCGCCGCTCGCTCTGGAGCGAGATTGCGATAAGGGTTCAAAACCACGTATCCTTCGACTCGATCCGAGTAGCTAGTGCAATTGCAATCTGCTGGAATGTAGTACAGTACCGGCTGCGTGAACCTATAAAGTACAAGCAGTACCAGCAATCCAAGAAGTGCAGCAAATGACTGCAGCGTCACTCGCCAAAATCTGATCGGACGTGTCACGCGACACCCTCTCTCAACGCGACCCCGTCACGTGGTCGCGATCAGCGCCCGCTCCATCACCGCCATGCGAATCGCCAAGCCATTCGTCACCTGCTCCAGAATTGCGGACTGCACGCCATCGGCCACGCCGGCCGTAATCTCCATGCCGCGGATGATCGGCCCCGGATGCAGCACCACGGCCGCAGGCGCGAGCGCTGCCAGTCGCTGCCCGGTGAGCTGGTAGTTTGCTTTGTACTCGTCCAGATCCAGTTGCAGCCCGGCCAGCCGCTCGGCCTGGATGCGCAACATCATCACAGCCTGCGACTGCGCCATCGCCGCTTCGAAGTCCCGTTCGATCTCAATGCCCGGACCCGACCTCGCCGCCTGCTCCGGGAGCAACTCCTTCGGCCCGCAGAGCAGCACCCGCGCGCCCACCCGCGGCAAAAGCTGCATGTTCGACCGCGCCACGCGGCTGTGCAGAATATCGCCGGTAATCATCACCGTCACTCCGGCAAGCGTATCGGGCGCGACGCCCTCGACCCCTGGCCGCAGATGCGTCAATATCGTGCGCAAATCGAGCAGCGCCTGCGTGGGATGCTCGTGCATGCCGTCGCCCGCATTGATTACCGGCAGACGCGTCATTTCTTCCAGCAGCCACGCCGCGCCAGACGAGTTATGGCGCAGAATGATCGCTTCGGCGCCCAGCGCACGTAGCGTCAATCCCGTGTCCTTCAGCGATTCGCCCTTCTCGATGCTCGAGCTCAGATTCGAGACCAGAGTGGTGTCGGCGCCGAGCGCCTTGCATGCCAGCTCAAAACTGGTGCGCGTGCGCGTCGACGATTCGTAGAAGAGCAGTGCGATGCGCCGCTTGGCCAGGATATGATCGCGGCCGATCGGATCTTCGTCCTCAAGCTCGGTAGCACGAATGAGAAGCTGGCTCACTCCCTCGACGGTCAGGTCGAGAACCGAGAGCAGCGATCCGGGATGGTAAGGAAATGGAGAAACCGGCACAGGCGGAGTGCTGCGCTGGCGGCGAGTCGTAGCTACGGCCGGGTTCATGCTAAAAGCGGCTTTCGGCCTTCGGTTTCGAATCGTGTCTGCAGGCTTTCAGGTGAAGGCTGGGGGCTGAAAGCTTGAAGCTCAGTTTGTGCGCTCCACCAGGAGCACCTGCTCCGTTTGGTCGATTTCCTGGAACTTGACCTCGATAATCTCCCGGCTGCTCGTGGGAACATGCTTTCCTACGTAGGTCGCCTCAATAGGCAGTTCGCGATGTCCGCGGTCGATGAGCACCGCCAATTGCACGCGTCGCGGGCGTCCGTGATCGAAGAGTGCGTCGAGCGCGGCGCGAACCGTACGGCCGGTGTAGAGCACATCGTCGCAGATGACCACGTCGCGGCCTTCAATGTCGATGCCGATGGCCCCAGGCGTCACCACGGGACGTATGTCCGCTGTCGAAAGATCGTCGCGGTAGAACTGGATGTCGAGCACGCCCGTATCCACGGACCGCTTCTCGATGGTCGAGATCAGTTTGCCCAGCCGCTCGGCCAGCGGAACGCCGCGGCGCTTAATGCCCACCAGGGCCAGATCCTCGCTTCCGTTGCTCTTTTCCACGATTTCGTGGGCCAGGCGCACAAGGGTCCGCTCAATTTCCGAGGCGGACATCAGACGCCCCTTCACGCGCAGGTTACTGTTGCTTTCCGATTCGCTCATGATCGTTGCTCTTGCCGGATGATACGAGGGATTGGCGGTTTGGAGCAAGTTGTGGAAAGAAGGGGCGTCACGTCGCGGAACCTGGCCCTCGGCAATCTGGGGACATAGGATGCGGCACGCGCCTGGCCAGATCTGCCCGATAATATAGAAGCGGGCCCGGATGGCGAAATTGGCAGACGCAGCGGACTTAAAATAAGAGGAATCTCGCCCCACGAAGATCCAAGTCTCCGTCGCGTAAACGCATAACACTTTCGCAATCTGCGGCTTAAGGTAACGGCGAAGAATATCGGTTTGCGTTCAATCGCTCGACTATGCCCAAACTATGCCCAAACTCGAAAAGTTTGGGTTTTCTTCCTCACAGTCATATGTCAGACGGATCTGTTGTCAGACGGATCTGTGTAGCACCCAAGCCCTCCCCTGTTTGGCTGGATGCTATCGCTACCTGCCTGATGTCGGCGAGTACCCCGAAAGACCTTCCTCGAAACAAGTTCCATCATCGCTCCCCAGCACGGATCTGCGCTGATTTGACCGAGTCAGCGTTTGACTTCACGATATGTTCGCCCCATTTCGTGAGCGGACGTGAGAACTCATGACGAGGAATCATTTATGACGACAACACACACATTACAACGGCGCCTCATCCGCACCAAAGATGCGGCCGCATATCTCTCGATGAGCGACTGGAAGCTGAGGCGCCTGATTCAAGAAGACACGTTTCCGGTTGTGCAGGATCACGAGGGAGGCCCCTTCCTCCTCGATATTCGGGATCTTGACAGCTATGTTGAAAACCACAAGCGCTCAATCCCCGACGACTATTCACCGCATGTTAGTTTCCCGGTAACAGCGGTCGCAACCCACTCCCGGAACGGATCTCGGAGGGCAGAATGAGGCGCCCACGTGGCACCGGGAGAATCTATCGGCAGAAGGACAGTAGCCACTGGTGGATTAAGTTCTATGGAAACGGGGAGCCCTTTCGGGAGTCGATAGGAACGTCCGACAAGCGCAAGGCAATGCGAGCATTGAATCTCCGCCTGGCGGAGGTGACGACGGGAAATTTCATCGGACCCACGGTAGAGCGTACTCGCGTCACGGAGCTTGCCTAGGACTTTCTCCGCGACTACCGCATTAATGGCAAGGCTTCGCTGGACGACTGCGAGGCGCGCTGGCGTCTTCATATCCGGCCATTTTTCGGATCTCTTCGTGCGGTGCAGGTCACGAGCACTCTGCTGAACGCATACGTCGATAGACGCCAAGCCGAGGGAGCCGCAAACGGAACCATCAATCGGGAACTCGCGGCGTTCAAGAGGATGTTCAATCTTGCGCGGAGGGCGACACCTCCGAAGATTATTTTTGTTCCCGCATTCCCGCGGCTCGCCGAAAACAATATCCGTCAAGATGGCTTTTTGGAAGATGCTCAATACGAAAAGCTGCTGGAGTCTTGCTCGGATCTTTGGTTCCAGACGGTTGTAGAGCTCGGAGTTACCTACGGATGGCGCATTAGCGAACTAAAGAAGCTGAGAGTCAATCAAATTGAGCTCGAGAACTGGACTATTCGACTCCATCCTGGCATCACGAAGAACAAAGAGGGCCGAGAGGTCAAGATGACAACGCGCTCCTGACTCTATGCGTCGAAGGCAACGGAGCGCATGCTTACGCGCTCACGTGGCCGAATGGGAAACCCGTCAAAGATTTTCGAGGTACGTGGGAAAAGCCTGCAAAGCCGCGGGGTTCCCAATTTGCTCTTTCACGACCTGCGCCGGACAGCAGCAAGGAACTATCGGCGAGCCGGCGTCGCCGAGGGCGTGATCATGAAGATCGGGGGTTGGAAGCCCGCATCAGATGTCTAGCGTATTTGTCCGTGACGCCGGTTTTACGGCCAGGTGAACTCTAATTCCCTATGCGGACTGGAACGGTGTGCCGGTCAGAGATGATCTCCATTTCCGGCGATGGATGAGTATCTCGTTTAGCGTCGGCGTTTCGCATAAATAGAGAAGATAGCATCGCACACGATTGCGAGAATCCAGGGGCACATTCCTCTGTCTGTGAAGAAAGCAGTTTGTTCAGATGTGCGGTTCCATGCAGTCCCTTGGATATAATGGTTTCCTTCGGATTATCGATGCGGACCTTAGCTTTCCCTTGTAAGTGCATTTGGTCAATGACGCGCATCGAATCCCCATCTATGTGAGAATCTTGGACCTGCTTCAAGTTCCTGAACCGTTCCGTCCTGACAACAAGGGTGTTCTCAATGGCAAAGGACTCCGAGTACATACTAGAGCCGCTCCGCGAGGAGGCTGACTTCACTCTCTACCGAGGCAGGGAGCGCGGCAAGCCGAGGTGAACCATTGGCGGCACGCGCTCCTCGACGCGCTGGGGTCGAATGGCAAACTGATGGTCGACCTGATCCCCGAAGTGGAGTTCATCATCGGCAAACAACCTTCCGCTGCAGAACTGCCGGCTCAAGAGGCGCGGAACCGCTTCCAGTTGGTATTCCGGCGCTTCCTCGGCGTCTCCGCGACTGCGGAGCACCCCCTTGCGTTGTTCCTCGACGATCTGCAATGGCTGCCCGTTTGTGGTGCTTGCAGGCGTGCCGCATGGCGACGATCAGCCTGCAGCACGGGATGAGCGAGGATTCCGCGACCGCCTATGGCTTTTGGGGGATGGTACTTGGGCCGGCCTTTCACCGTTACGATGAGGGTTATCGTTTCGCCCAGCTTGCGCGCGATCTGGCCGAGAAGCACGGCTTACAGTACTGCAGTTGCTGGCTTCGCAAGCGGCTATTTCGCTGGAGAATGCAGTCCTGTATACCGATTTGCAACTCCAGGTTTGGCTGCTGCAGCGTCTTCCTGTATCCGCCTGGACGCTCAAGCCGAATGGGACACCGGATTTCGTGAATTAAGTTTGGCTTGAATACTCCGGTCAAACCCTCGATTTCGTCCGGTCGCATCCCGAAGCATGGATGACTGCGGTCCACCCTGAGGATCGGGAGATAGCAGCTAAGAGCTTTTGGGAGGGTGTGCATTCGGGACAGGGTTTCGCGATGGAGACCCGGTCGCTCCGCGCTCAGGACGGGACATATCGCTGGCACCTCAATCAAGCTGTGGTCCTGCGCGATTCCGGTGGAGGAGTCCTCAAATTCGTCGGTACGACGACCGACATCGACGACCAGAAGCGTACCGAGAGTCGCATGGCGGGCGCTTGTGGGCCGAGGCCGCCGCTGGGCACGGCGCAACTTTTCACTTAAACCTCCCCGTCGTGGTTCCGAACCATAGTTCCGATACGCCAGAATCAATCATCGTTCAGACCTCCGAACAAAATCGCAAATGAAAAGACCCTTGGTGCACTGACTTCCAGTTGGGATTTACCACTTGGACGAAGAGTCGGCAACATGGACACTTGCCGGTTATACGGCAACTTGCCGAAGACACAGATTGATCTAAATAGGTCAATGAGCGCGTTGCCCTGTTAACCGGCCATTCCAGAACTCCGGATTTCGTTAGACTTGAGCCAGCGGTCGGAACTTCTGGCAGGAGAGACCCGACTCGGAACCGCGGCCTCGCTTGTAGACCTCTGTCCAACTTTTGGTTTGCTGGCCATTCGACTCGACATTTGTGGCAAGATTGGCTCGATGAAGCTGCGAGACAATAAGTCAAGGGATTGTAGTCGTCAGAATTGCAGCTTCGCCGCCAGCTGGATTGAGCGCGGGCCGCCGATCTGGTAGAGCGGATTGAGGCCGCCGTTGGCTCCGCCCGAGCCGAGGCTGCTGGCCAGCGTCTCCGTCGAATAGCCGAAGAGAGCGTCGGTGATGTTGTTGTCAGGAGGGCCGAAGTTCGGGTGGTTGGAGAGATTGAAAAACTCGCCACGGAAACGGAGTCCCACTTTTTCAGTAATGTGAAATTGCCGCTGGAAGGCGACATCGGCTTGCGCAGCTCCGAAGCCGCGCAACACGTTTCGCCCGAAATCGCCCTGCTGGCCTGTGGGTGGAGCGGTGAAGGCTGCGACATTCAGAATCTTGCCGCCGGGATATCGCGAGTCATGGCGCACCTGCGGAACCCCCAACACGACGTTCGGACGGAAAAAGAGCGTGGCTGCAGAAAAAGGCAAAATGGCACCAACGAGATCAACAGGTGGGGCCGATCGGGCCAACAGGAAACAGTCCGTTGACCATTCGCCGAATGCGGCGTGCACGAAATTCACCGAACCGGGAATCGCAATTGTATAGCTGAAACCCGCTGTTAGGGAATGCCGGATATCAAAGTTCGAATTACCTCGATCTACGTTCGGGTTGCGAGGTGGGCCGGGAGTGTTGACATCTAAGTCCGACTCATCCGCCGATGCATTATCGATGGAGTGGGAGAATGTGTACGAAGCCAAAGTCTGTAACCCGCGCGAGAGGCGTCGTTCAAACTTTACCTGTAGAGCTTGGTAATCGGACGTCCCCGTGTTGCCGGTCAAGGCGATGAGTCCAAAATTGGGATTGACGTCAAATAAGTCTGTTGCCCGAAGCAGGTCGTGCCCAGTCGCTCCCATGTAGGTCCACGACAAACTCTGGTTGTCGCCGAGAGCCTGCTCCACTCCGACATTCCACTGATAGGTCCTCGGCAGCTTCAAATGAGGGTCGGCAACAATAATGGTCGGCACCGGAGGATTTTCAGTGAACGTTGGGGGAGCAGCATCCTGTGGAGTCAAAGGAAACTCCGAGGGTGCAAAGACCTTGACGGCTTCGTAAGGAAAATAGCTCGACACTCCTCCGAGTGAGCCGTAGCCGAGATCATAGAAGGCCCCAAAACCTCCGCGAAGTACGACTGCCCACTTCGTTTCGTGACGCAGTTGATAAGCGATCCCCACTCTTGGAGCGACGTTTCCATAGGTGGTTTGGTAAAGAGGAGTGCCGCGGGGCGCCAAGGCAATTGCCAAGGGATCGTTCAGGTCATTCAGTCCGGTCACGGTGAACGGATCGTTCGCCGCGCTTTTGCCTTTTAGCGGTAGGTTGACGTCCCAGCGCAAGCCATACGCCATTGTGAGTCGAGGCGTGACTCTGAACGCGTCTTGTCCATAAACTGAGACGTTTTGAGCAAGCAGCGCGTTCGGTTGTATGGCAAGCGATTCAGCGACTAAGGCCGTTCCGGAAAGCGCTCCTCCAGGAGTTGTCGATATTCCGGAAAATTCTGCAACCTGACCGTAAGCCAACGGACTACTGAACGGGGAAAGCCAGCGATAGTCCACGCCGAATTTCAGCTGGTGACTCCCTTTCGTCATTGACAGATTGTCGACAAGGTTAATTTGGCGCTGCTCATCAATGCCGTACTTGCCCTGAACGTAATTCCCCGCATTCAGAACGAGAAGCTCGAAGAAACCATTCGAGGACGAAAACCCGGACGGAAACAATACAGAGTCGCCAAGCGGCACGGCTCCGCCGAAATGATCTAGAGCATATCTGCTGCCGACCCTATCGTTGCTGTAATTCGCCCGCAACTCATTGGCGATTCCGGGAGTAATCGATCGGGAAACGCCGAAGGTCAACGTCTGCACCGAGGAGGAAAGGGATTCCGTCGTACTGAGAGCAGCACCGGAAGGACCTCGTTGGGTTGAGCTGGACGGCGAGTAGTCATAACGTCCGAAGAAAGAAAAGTGGGAACTAATCAATTGATCTACCCGAATGCTATAGGCATCTAGCGAGGAGGGATTCGAAAATCCAGCATTGAACTGCGCAAGTCCTGAGCCAAGTTCAGTCCCGTTGGCGATCGGATACGCATCTAAGTAGGGGCGGATTGCTGAACCCGCTGCCGTTTGTACCTGCCGTGATGCTGCATCGGGAACGACAGTTTCTTCGGTGACGGGTTGGCGCAACCTCAGTCCCTCGTAGGAAGAGAAGAAAAATGCCTTGTCTCGAACGATTCGTCCCCCGAAGACACCGCCAAAGTCGCTCTGGCGTTCATCAGGTTTTGGCAGATGATTGAGGTCTGAAAACCAGTCGTTGGCGTCAAGCACGTCATTGCGGAAATATTCGAAGAGTGTCCCATGAAAATCGTTCGTCCCGGAACGTGTCGCAATCGAGACTTGCCCGCCAGGAGTACGTCCAAACTCGGGGGCAAAGGAAGTTGTTTGGACACGAAATTCCTGCATGGCGTCTATGGAGACAAGGCTGTTTGTCCCGCCGGAAGCGGTGAGCGCAGGCAAAGCTCCGCCAGCCGATTGCATCAGCGGAGGGAATCCAGTGACGCCAAAATTGGCGCTGACGCCATCGATGGTGAAGTAATTGGCATCCGCGCGTTGTCCACTGACACTGAACTGGCCCTGGTTGTCGTTGGCTGTTTGGGTCACGACGACTCCAGGCGTGAGAAGGATCAGCGTTTGAAAACTGCGGCCGTTGAGTGGCAGGTTATCGACAAACGTACGATCAACCACGGTGCTCACGGTCGCCGACTCGGTATTGACCAAGGGCGCTCCGGCCTGCACGACAATGCTGTCTGTCACCGGACCCACGGTCAGCTCGAAGTCGATCTCCACGGCGTCCTGGACGTGCAGGACTACATCGGGCCTGATCAGTTTCTTGAAACCAGTCTTTGCAACTTCGATGCGATAGGTTCCAGGAGGAAGGCTTGAAAAGTAATACTCGCCCGAGGAGTTCGTGATGGTCTCGTAGCTGGCTCTTGTACCGGCGCTGATCGCGGTGATTCTGGCGTCGACGATTCGAGCATACGAAGAATCGGTTACCTGTCCGGTGAGCCGGACACTTATAGACTGAGCGCAGAGCACGCGCATGCCTCCGTCAAGCAGGACAAGCGCAAGAGCAGCAGCGAATCGCACGATAATGAGGCTCCGAAGGGAAGGGATCGAATTCCTCGGGCAAAGCGGCCGAATCCACGAAATTATAAGCACGCGTTTCGGGGTCGCCAATTGTACCTTGGTATTGGTGAGAGTCTCAGGAAAGACAAGATCCCGGTGCGCCTGGATTCCGGGAGGGGCGACGCCGTGTCTTCAGATGAAGGCTGTATTGCTGATCCGATAAGATGTGGGGATCATGGCTCTTGGGGGATGAGTGCGGCGACCATTCACGCTAACGGGTACGCTGTTGTTCGTCGTACTGGCTTGGTGTGTTTCCCTCTATGGTTTGGACCGTGACTCGGACATCAGTCAATATGCGCACACCTCCTGGAAAATCCGTGATGGGTTTCTCAAAGGATACGTCTTGTCGATCGCACAAACACAGGATGGGTATCTTTGGCTGGGAACTGAGCGAGGGTTGTTTCGTTTCGACGGGGTCCGGGCAGTACCATGGCCATCGCTATCCAAGCAACAACTCCCATCTAGCTATGTCGCGGCGCTACTCGCCGCACATGACGGGACTCTTTGGATCGGTACAGGCAGAGGTCTCGCGAGTTGGAAGGCCGGCAAGCTCATCGTGTATCCAGAGCTTGCCGGACAACTGGTTCAAACTCTCCTGGAGGATCATGAGAGCACGGTGTGGGCGGGGGGATTTGCTTATACACCTCCTGGAACGCTCTGCGAGATTCGCAGCGGTAGTACCCACTGCCACGGTGGGAACGGAAGGTTCGGCAACGGGGTGCTCGGTTTGTACGAAGATAGCAGCCGAAACCTTTGGACGGGCGTGCTGAACGGATTCTGGCGATGGAAGCCCGGGCCACCTCAGTTCTACGCGATTACTGGTGAACCCTATGGCATTCAGCATTTCGCTGAAGACGAGGACGGCTCTCTCTTGATTCCTATTGCGGGCACCGTTGCACGACTGCGTAACGGAAAGGTCGAAACTGCCTACCGTCTCCCGAGCGCTAAACATCAGGGTAGTGGTGAAAGAATTCTTCGCGATCGCGATGGTGCTTTGTGGGTCGGGACCTGGAGCCAGGGCCTGGTGCATTTACGGGAAGGCAGTGCTGATAGATTTGCGCAGCGTGACGGGCTTTCCGGCGATCTCGTTACCGTTCTTTTTGAGGATCGGGAGAGAAATATCTGGGTTGGGACAACGAAGGGCCTGGATCGGTTTGGCTCCTATTCTGTCGCGACCTTCTCTGAGCAGCAAGGATTGTCGGGTGGCGGAAATGCAACAGTCCTAGCTGCACGCGATGGAAGCATCTGGTTCACCCCTCATAGCCAGTTGTACAGGTTCGAGAAAGGGCAGGTCACTATTTATCACCAGCCCGGAGGAGGCATCGAATCGACTGCAGAAGAACCGGAAAGACGAGTTCGAGAAGTAACCGTAGCCGACCTTCCTGGGCTTGAGGTTGCGTCACTGTTTCAGGATCATGAGGGCCGCGTCTGGGTAGCCGCCACGGGCGGAGTGGGATATCTTCAAAATGATCGATTCGTGTCGGTCAACAGCGTTCCCGGCGGAGTCGTAGAAGCCATGTCCGGAGATCCGAAGAGCAATCTCTGGATTTCGATTGTTGATCGGGGCCTCTTTCATCTGTTCGGGGATAAACTGGTTCAACATATCCCTTGGGCTGCGCTGGGGCGCAACGACTTGGCAACCGTTTTGGCAGTCGATCCCACGCTAGGAGGTGTTTGGCTGGGGTTCTCTAAAGGAGGGGTGGCCTGGCTTGCCGAGGGGCAGACTCGCCCATCGTTTGTCACGGACCCCGCCTTCGACCAGGGCCGCGTAAGCGATCTTCAGTTCGATCGTGAAGGTGCACTCTGGGTCGCCTCCGAAGGTGGACTCAGTCGCATTAAGGATGGCCGAGTTTCGACCCTCACCACGAAGAACGGGTTGCCTTGCAACCATATCTATTGGCTGGCCGTAGACAAAGAACACTCATTTTGGCTCTACACCTCCTGCGGTCTCATCCGGATTGCTAGATCCGATCTTGATGCCTGGTTAGCGAGTAAGAGTACAGATCTGAAATCGGTACGAGCCACCCTCTTCGATGAAACGGATGGAGTGACCCTCCACGGAGATCCAAGCGGCGGTCCGCAAGGCCGGGCCGCGATATCTCCAGATGGCAAGATCTGGTTTCCAACTGTTGACGGCCTGAGCGTAATCGATCCGCAGCATCTGTCGTTCAACACAGTTCCGCCGCCGGTGCACATCGAGGAGATCGTCGCTGACGACAAAGGGTACGATGCCGCGAACGGATTGCAGTTGCCGCCGCACGTGCACAATCTCTCCATCGATTACACGGCGCTGAGCATGGTTGTACCGGAAAAGGTGCATTTCAAGGTGAAGCTCGAAGGCCAGGACAATGACTGGCGAGAGCTGGCCAACGTTCGGCACGTGGAATATACGAATTTAGCGCCGCGCAATTACCGGTTCCGCGTCATGGCCTGCAATAACAGCGGCGTGTGGAATGAGACCGGCGCGACGCTTGATTTTTCGATCGCGCCGGCGTATTACCAGACGACGTGGTTCCGCCTATTGTCCGTTGCTGCTTTCGCTGGGTTGCTCTGGGCGCTTTATCAGCGGCGTCTTCACATCATCCGGCGGCAGTACGCCGCTGGACTGGAAGCGACCGTGAGCGAACGCATGCGTGTCGCGCGAGAACTGCATGACACGCTGCTGCAGAGTTTCCAGGGAGCGATTTTTCAGTTTCAGGCGGCGCGAAATTTGCTGCTTCGGAAAGCGGATAATGCGGGGGCGGCCCTCGATGAAGCCATTCAAGCATCGGAGGAAGCCATCCAAGAAGGTCGTTCCGCTATTCGCGACTTGCGTCCGGAACCGGCGGCGCAGCGCGATCTTCCCGAATTGCTGAATGTCGTTGGTCGTGAACTGGCGACGCCTCACGAGCAGAACGGGCACGCTCCGAGCTATCGCGTCGTCGTTGAAGGTAAGCAACAGGATCTGTCGCCAATGCTACAGGACGAGGTCTACCGGATCTCTCGTGAGGTAATCCGAAATGCCTTTTCACATGCGGCTGCCAGCCGCATCGAAGTGGAGATCCGGTACGATCAGGATCAGCTTCGATTGCGTGTCCGCGATGATGGCAAGGGGATCGACCCCAAGGTACTCGCCGGCGGACAGTCTGGACACTTTGGCATACCCGGCATGCGCGAGCGGGCACAACGAATTGGTGCACGCCTGGATTTTTGGAGCGAGGTGGGAGCGGGCACGGAAGTGGAATTGACCGTTCCTGCTTCTATGGCATACCAAAAGGGGCGTGATGGACGTCGCTTCCGGTTGTTCAACTGGGCAGGCAAAGATGAGCGACATTTCTAAGATGATTCGCATTCTCGCGGTCGACGATCACGCTCTGCTGCGCAAGGGGCTTGCAGCTGTGATCAATGCAGAGCCTGACTTGAAGTTAGTAGCGGAAGCCGCGAATGGAGAAAACGCCATCGAAAAGTTTCGGACGCATCGTCCGGACGTGGTCCTGATGGATCTTCAGATGCCTGTGCTTAATGGAATCGAAGCCACGATTCGTATTTTGAGTGAATTTTCGGATGCGCGCATCATTGTGCTGACAACCTATAAAGGCGATGCTCAGGTGCTGCGCGCCCTCCGCGCCGGCGCAAGGGCCTATTTGTTGAAAGGCCATGATCGGGAACTTATCGAGACGATCCATGCGGTGATGGAAGGGCGAAAAAGGATACCACCGGAAGTGGCGGCTGAGCTCGCTGAACACGCTACCGATGATGAGTTGAGTGAGCGGGAAATTGAGGTTTTGAAGCTGATTGCAGCCGGAAATTCAAACAAACAGATCGCCGACCGACTCTCCGTTGCGGAGGCGACCGTGAAGAGCCGTGTGACGAACATCCTTTCGAAGCTTAGTGCCAGTGATCGAGCTCATGCGGTCACAATAGGCCTTAAGCGCGGAATTATCGAAATCTGATCACCCGAAAGTATGGACGCGGTTCCGAGTTTCGGACGTTCCCAAGCGGTTGCGAGTACGGTACGCTCCCTGAGGGTGTCTCCTTGCAACGACTCTTCTCGACGTTCGCGAATGGCTGGCCCGGCTTCGGTCTCCTCATTCAACGAATAGTGCTGGGCATTGCTCTGCTTTACCACGGTGCAGTTCTGCTCAGAGCCGTCCCTGCAGTTGAGTCATTTGTGCCTGATTTAATCGGAAGTATCCTGGGATTGTTTATTCTGGCAGGCTTATGGACTCCCGCAATGGGCGCGCTAGTCGCGGTCGTGCAGGTGTGGATCGCCTTGACGGGCACAGGCGATGCGTCGGTGGCAATAATCCTGGCGGCCCTTGGCGGCACGTTGGCGATGATCGGCCCAGGTGCCTGGTCGATCGATGCCCGGCTTTTCGGAAGGAAGTATATAGCTGGTTGACGGAAAGACGCCAGTCGCTTTATTTCCCCCAAAAGTAGGAAATTCGCGCAAACCATGGAACGAAGAAGGTTCCCTCTATGTGGGGTTGTCAGCGCTCCTGGCAAAGTTGCATAGTGACTCTCGTAGCTCGATGCGTTTCCCCTTCTGAATCGTTGATTCAAAATGCGTCCAATTCACGAATCGTCGGCCAACGGCCCTCTTCCATCCACCAGAGGTCAAAATGCTTAATTCGAGTCTAATCAACCTTTCCGAGGAAGCCGTCCCGGCGACATTCGACGTAGCCGTTCGAAACAAGCAATCCGATTTTCAACGATCTGTGCGAAATCCCATTCACCGTCAGGGCGGTGAAAGCAGGGGCAAGCGGTTGAATGACCGCATCGAGCACGAGAACGTGGGACTGCGTGTGCGAGTCGATCAGGCACAGCGCCTGGATGAGCCAAAGCGGATTGCAGATGAAGTCGAGCGCCGGGTCGCGGAACGGACAAGGGAGCTTGCCGAAGCCAACGAAGAGCTGCAACTCCAGGCTGGGCTGCTGCAGCATCTTCCGGTATCCGCCTGGACGCTCAAGCCGGATGGGACACCGGATTTCGTGAATCATGTTTGGCTTGAATTCGCCGGTCAGACCCTCGATTTCGTCCGGTCGCATCCCGAGGCCTGGATGAATGCGGTCCACCCCGAGGATCGCGAAAAAGCTTCGAGGGCCTTTTGGGAGGCAGTTCGCTCGGGACAGGGTTTTGCGTTTGAAACCAGGTCTCTCCGCGCTCAGGACGGGACCTATCGCTGGCACCTCCAGCAAGCCGTGGTCTTGCGCGATGCAGAAGGAAAAGTTCTCAAATTCGTCGGTACGACGACCGACATCGAGGATCAGAAGCGTGCCGAAGAGGCTCTACGCCAAGCGCAGGGTGATCTCGCACGCATTAATCGGGTGACAACCATGGGAGAGTTAACGGCATCCCTTGCTCATGAACTCAGTCAACCGATCAGTGGCACTATAACCAATGCCAACGTCTGTCTGCGAAAGCTCGGGAGCGATGAACTCGATCTCGATGAAGTGCGCGGAACTGTCGCGAGAATTAGAAGAGATGCACAACGTGCTGCCGAGATTATCGCCAGGATTCGCGCACAGTTCGAGAAGGGCGCCCCGACACAACAGGATCTTGAAGTAAATGAGATGATTCGAGAAACCGTCGCCCTGCTGCGCGGCGAGGCAGTGCGCCACAAAATATCGGTCAGGACTGAACTAGCAGCCGATCTTCCTCCGATTGTTGGAGATCGCATGCAATTGCAGCAGGTAGCGATGAATCTAATCGTCAACAGCATCGAAGCGATGAAGGACGTTGATGGTATACGAGAGATGGTCATTAGGTCGCAGCGAGCTGAAAAAGAGCAGATTCTTGTGACTATGAGTGATACCGGCACAGGGGTACCGTCGCAGCTCGCGGAACAGATTTTCGATCCGTTCTTTACAACTAAACCCCACGGCACCGGCATGGGGCTTCGCATCTGCCGGTCAATTATCGAGTCCCATGGTGGACGCTTGTGGGCGGTCAGCTCCCAAGGGCGCGGCGCGACTTTTCACGTTAGCTTGCCCATCACGATTCCAAACACCGCTTAGAGCCAACCTTCTCTTGCCCCCAGTTTCCGCACACCGACAAGACAGCTCAATCGGGCCGGCTACGTCAGAAGACGTCCTGTCGACTGACATCCTGACCCGCGAAAGAAACTCGGTCACCATCGCCTGCAGACTGGGACCCTTGACGCTGTGAACCTCAGCCTCAGACACAAGCGCATGAGGTCCAGTTGTTTTCGAATAGACAGCACAGTCGGTTTTCGCGCCGCCTATATCCCCAGAAATCAACATGGCAACCTCCTCGCTAGATTTCCGCCCATGAGTGTTTTCGCTCACTATTTGGCTTCGATCCACTTAGCCCGTAGAACAGGATATACAAATAGCAAGCCACGGGTACAAAAAAAGCGTGCTGAAGTCCTATATGGTCGGCAATCACACCTTGGATCAACGGCAGAATCGCGCCGCCAACGATGGCCATATTCAGAATCCCCGACCCACTTCCCGTAAGCGGGCCAAGTTCGGCTACGCCCAGGGTAAAGATGGTGGGAAACATAATTGAATTGAAGAAGCCGACGGTGAGGATACTCCACATCGCCGCGTGACCTCCCAATATCATTGAAGTCGTCACCAGCGCCGCCGCAACGCTCGTACAAAGAACGAGCAAGGACGTCGGCTTGAATCGCCGCAGCAACAGCGCCCCTGCAAAACGTCCGATCATGGAGCCGCCCCAATAGAACGACACATACCCAGCAGCCGTTTTGGCGGGAAGAGACGCGATCTCAGGTAGTCCGAAATAATTCACCAGGAAACTTCCGATTGAAACTTCCGCGCCGACGTAGGCGAAAATTCCGATCGCGCCAAACAAAAGACTCGGATGCTTCCAAATCGAATCGTCGACCTTTTCTCCAGTTTGCGTCGTAGCGGCTTCGATTTGCGGCAGCTTGGAAGTGCCGATCAAGATCGCCAGCAAAACAAGTGCCGTTCCGATTACTGCATATGGAATTCGGACCGAAGCAGCCTGCTGCACGCGATAGGCCTGCAGCGCCTGCGGCGCGAGTTGCGCCAACTGCGTTGAGGCCAATGGCGCAGCACTCAGAATCAGGATTCCTCCTATCTTTGGTGCGATCGCCGTGCCCAATGAGTTGAATGCCTGCGTTAAGTCAAGACGGCTTGATGCCGTCTCTGGCTTACCTAATAGATCAACGTAGGGATTTGCGGCCACCTGGAGCCCGGTAATTCCCGCGGCCAGAATGAGAAGTGCCGTTAGAAACAACTCGTACGAAGCTGCGGATGCGGCAGGCAGAAATAGAAATGCACCGCAAGCCATCGTTACCAGTCCCACTACCATTGTCCAGTGGTATCCGATCTTGTTCACGAATCTCGACCACGGTATTGAAAACAAGAAGTAGGCTGAGAAGAACGCAAACTGGATAAGCATGGCCTGCGAGTAGTTGAGGTTGAAGATCGACTTTAGATGCGGAACCAGGATGTCGTTCAAACAGGTGAGAAAGCCCCACATGAAAAATAGGCTGGTAACGAAGGCAAGAGGGCGAGCAGAATTGATCGCTGTTACGGTTGCCGCGTGGCCTGGAGTCGTTTCTGCACTTGCCGCTACTCGTTGAGTTGCCATCTCAGTGACCTCCTGTGGTTACCACCACGCTTCCACCGCACTCCATACGTGAAGCTGTTTGTCCCACTCTTAGAGAGAATCCCATTTACAAATTCCACAGCCCATCGGTCGAATTGCCATAAGTGAAAAGGACCAACCCTTCATCGCACGACGGCGCCTATTCCAACAACTTCTTAGAAAATGATTCGCATTCTCGCGCCGAGGAGAGTTGTTGTGTAAGCCTTGGCTGCGTAGGTGGGGTGAATTGAAACTTCTAGATCTGGCCCAAGCTCGACACTTCGCGTGAGACGAAGCCTGTAAAACGACTCAAACACGCTCTCATGGTGCGTCGCAGGCGCGTTCGGTTCACTGTAAGCGAATGAGGCGCCAAACATGTCTCCGCGGCGTCCGAATGGATGTACCTGAGCCAGCCCGAGTTGGTATTCATCTTTGATGGCCGTTCCGGTCCTGGTCCCAAAGGCAAATCTTCCAAACGGCGTCCAGCCATCAGATAGTTCATGATCGAACTCAACGCCGCCGCCATGTCCACTCCCGCGATCCTTGGTATCGTCTCGCCACACGCCGGCGCGATAAAGCCGATACTTTTCACCAAGGGAACCTGACGTCCAGCCCGCTTCAACCCCTTCCGCATATTTTCGATCGACGAGAGTTTCGACATTTCCTTGCTGCGAGCTCTCGGTATCCACTGCGACTGCGTGCACGAAGACATGCTGACTAGCCTGGTATTCGACCGCGCCGCCGCCGGCGTAGGTCCCGTCAGAGGCGACTGCATCATTGCCGTCGTTTGTTCCATTTAGAAATTGTGTACGCTCATCGTTGTTGAACATGCTAAGAGTCACGTATTCGTTGGGGTGTATCTTGCCGACGTAAAAGGAAAGCCTCTTTTCGAGAAAATCCTGCCTCCAATAGAGGATGTTCACGGTGATTGGTTCCTGCGGGCCCCCGCCCTGCAGACAGTTGAGATAGAGCCCCGAGCCGAGTCGATCACTGAGGTTGAACTGTTGACTCATCCCAATGTTGGTTCCCGAACGAATGAGCAGGCTGATCGATCCTGCAGTGGTTTCATGGTCGTAGACACTCCACGCTCCGGTGAAATCGAGGCGTCCGCTGGGTTGATCGTGCCGAACCCCGTCCGGCGTTGTGGTTGCGTATTGGTTGAGGAAGGTATACGTCGCGCCAAACTTTAAGTGCAGCGAATGAATACTTAGGTCTACAACCTTGTTCACCGGCCGCAAAATCGGAGCTATGGGATCCGGTTGTATAAGTGGGTCGGCGGGAATCTTCGCCAATTCAATTGCGTACGCATCAAGCTCCTGTTTGAGTTCGTCAGGGTGGCCGTTCCTGATAGTCGAATGCGGGCTTTCAGCCGGTGCGCTCAGTTGATCTGCGGGTACGGAACTTGCATCGGTTTTTTGACCGAAAGCCGACAGGCCGGATCCCCAAAAAAGTAAAAGCAGATGGACTATTACATGTTTGCCATCTCGGTTCCCGCAGCGTCTCCTGATCACGTCGGTCGTGGTCTTGGCGTTCCCGGCCCGTCTCACGGTAGTCGGCAAGGTCCCGAAAATACGCAACACAGTGGAGCAGATGAACCACTTAAACTCCCGTTTCCGGTCAACAGGTGAGATGTCTACACTTCGGTCCGCAAAACGATCAAGGGGGTGGATCGTGCCAACATGGGAAGAATGGCTTCCAATGGGAGCAGAGCATTTTGGAAGTTGACTCATGGGTATATCCCGATTTCTTGATCAGTGCAACGATTTGAATGTCACGCCTGGTTCTTCGTTAAGAAGTTGAGATCACGTGCGCATTGAAACGTCGGGCGAAGACTGGCACTCAACGATTGGTCTGCTCCGGCACGCAACACTAATGTCTCGTACCCGGATTTCGTCCGGGCCCTCCGCTGGGCGTTAATCGCAGCACAGGCGGGTGGCGCCGGCCTGGCGACCGCGACAGCCTACGCCAGGATGGCCGCATTACCGTGCCCCACACCGGCTTGCACCTCCCAGGTGTTCGAACCATAGGCCGTTGTCGTGACGCCGCAGGCGTGCCTGACGCTCCGGCCGTTGATGAAATGACTGATCGTGCGCATGCGCTCTCCTTTCATCACCGTTAGCATCGAAGCCGGCAACGCGCATTCAAAGCGAATACCGGCTCTTATCCGCATAGCAACCGCGGAACGGGCCATCATGCGCTCGCCTCCAACATTGACCCCAGAGTTTCCACGCGATCCTGCCCGCGAATCTCATAAGCCGATTGAGCCAGAGGAAAAGAATCGCAACAATTGGACGAAGGTATTGATCGATACTTTCGTGTGATGGGGATCTCTGCAGGTATCGCAATGTCGCTGAGTTTGCGCAAATCAACTTTGCGGGGAGGTAAGACGGTGAATGAAGAGCGTGAACGTCGGTAGTCAGAAAATTCATTGTGCCCTGGGGCTTGTTTGCAGGCTTGTAGGAAATGTTTATACAGAGATGCTCTTTGCGAAGAAGGCAATACCAAGGTACTCGCCCACACTTTACTTACCGGCTGTTGAATGCGACGGTTCCGAATAGCTGGCTATAGGTGACTGTCAAGATACCGACTGTGATTCTCCGGTTTCAGATCGCTCGGATTGAGTAGCACCAAGACTGCGGAGCGGCTAAGGGTAGTTGACTTTGATCCCCATGAAAGGTTGCGCCGGTTCAGAGACGCTGCAAAAGCCGTTTCCCAAAGAACGCCAGGTATCTGGGGCTGTACTTTGCTATTTTGCGCTCAAAACAGGGTGCGCAGCGATGAAGTCTGTTCGACTGAGGCGAGCGGCGCTAACTGTCGGGCACGAAAAGTTCGCGATCATGCACGGCTCTAGCTTCAGGGATGACTGTGCCGCGGTCCCGGGACGTTTGACGACCTCAACATGGCGTTACGCGAGTTCTTCGGCCCGCAGAAGCAGAGGCAGAATCTCTGGTCGCAGTTTCATTCGTGGCGGATTCCGTCCGACTGTTCTTCAGCGATCCGGCACTCGGAAGTCTTGTGTCAGAGATAGCTCGCCAGTAGAAAGACCTGTCTCTGAACACCTCATCTCGGCTTGTGCGTCATCTGGAGCTGACGGACACCTCGGAGTTAAGACCGAGTCGACCAACATAGTACCCGAGTCGGTTTTCCACATCTCCCGGCGCATGAAAACCCTGATCAAAAAGGGAACGAAGTCTCTCTTGGGCCGCGGGACGCCCGAGCGCAGCGGTAAAGGCTTCCCACTCGGGCACAATCTCTGCGTGGGAAGGCAAACTTTTCACGTTAACCATCCGCTTCGTCTCCGCTATTGCCTGCTTGTCAAACGAAGATATCCTTTTGGCGAGAGCATCAACGAATGCGTCGAGTTGATCGTCGGGCATTGAGCGGTTGACATAGCCATACAGCTCTGCCAGATCTCCGTTGACGTCATCTGCGCCTAGCAGCCTGCTAGTGCATCAAGTTAATGATCCGAAGCAAGATATAGACAGCTGTGATCAGACCAATCATAAGCAGCAGGGAGCGGAATAAAACGCGCGTCAGGCGTAAGCGAGGCGCCACCATTCCTCGACGGCGCGCCGCCTCGTAAACCATTTCGACCATGCCCCCGAGGAGGAAAAATGTCATCACATAGGCTCGCGACAGGAACCATCCTGCAACAAGGAATCCAGTAAGCGACAAAAGCAGACAATATCCCAGGTGATTTATTTCCGCTCTGCCGAGTTCCGGCCCCTTCCAATCGGCGAAGTGAGTTCCAGTGTCGTCAATTTTCGTGCCATCTGCCTCTCCAACTTTTTTCGGTGAAGCAATCAACAGGGCGCCCCATGCTGTTGAAAAAAGAAATAAGGACCAGAAATAAAGACCGAACAGCCCAAGTTCGGCCGCACAAACCACAATCGTATTATGTGCGGTATTGACCGCGTAGTCCATAAAATGGCCTATTCCCACTCCGAAAAGCGGATGAGACTTCAGCATTTGCAGGCCCTCTGACCAGAGTTCCGTCCGATCAGCCCCAGCATCGACGGAGATCGCCCGCCCGCCGGTAAAATGCAACGCCATTGCACCTACAAATAACCCTCCGGCGAGGATCGCTGCGGGTAAGGTCCCGATACGGCGCCGCGCCGCCACAAGCACGACCGCCACTAAAGCCACCAGCGCGCCGCGCGAATGAGTGAGAAAAATGCCAACTAACAACACGCATGCCGGTAAAATCACGAAGGCAAAATTGCGCATCGTCTTCTTTGGCCGCCAGAAAATGAACAGAAGGGGAATTACGCAAACGAGTATCTGGCCAAAATCGTTCGGGTCGTTGATTTCCCCCAGGCCTCTGAGCCGGTAGAACAATTGTCCTGTTTCATCCGGCATGGGAAGAAGATAGGGATGTGCGTAGTTCCAATCGGTCAGGTCAACGCTGTCCGTCTCTTCCGATCTCGGGAGGCTAGAGGGGAGTCCATGCCGCAAATCGTTCGCTCCGTTGGCGATGACAAACAGGCAGACGAAGAGCATCATGAGTACAAGAACATGCAGTTTCCGTTTGGAATTGCAATGCAGACAAACGAGGAAATACGCGTAGAGGCTCGGTATGAATTCAATAAACTGGAGCACTGCCCCGCCCGGCCAGTGCATGCCGAAGAGTATCGAAAGGAAAACTGCCACGGCCAATCCCGTCAATGCGAGAGCCTGTGGGGTCTTGAACACAGACGATCTCATTAGCTTGGGCGCAGAAACTCCTAGGATTAGGACCGCCAATATTAATTCGATGCGGAACTGTGCAAGCGGCCCAAATAGCAGGGTCGGCGTAAGGAAGTAGGTAACAAAATAGATAACACTCAGTACGAAGCCCATCTTGAATTTGCCTGCTCGAAACAGATTGTCTTGTTCAGATTAACGCACCAATCAGATATCAGGCGCAGCGTGAGCAACCCTCAAGCCTACGAACCGTATTCCCCGAGTTTGGCAGCAGCAAAGAATCACAATGATCCTGGCCCGCCGCGCTGCACAAGCTCAATCAAGAGCTTGTCGGGAGTCATAAGCCACGCCACAGGCCGCCCATCGAATGCCACCGCAGGCGTGGGCGCGCTGATCCTGTAACACTCGGCATTCCAGAGAGAATCGAATGTTGCGGCGATTTCATCGCACGCGTAGCAGAGGTGATTGAGCGGAATCCCTTTGCGGCTGGCATTCTGCAACCTGCTGTTCTCCCCATCGGGGGCGACAAGTTCCAGGTAATGATCGCTTCCAGGAATCGAGAAGAATTGCACGTAGGCCGTCTGCAACGGATCGTGAATCACTGCTGTGCGTTCGCCGTAACCAAGATGATCCACATAAAAGCGGCGCTGCTCCTCAATGTTTGAAACGACGATCCCAACGTGATGCAATGTCAAGCCGCTCTTGCCGCTCATGTTCATTTCCATTTCAATCGTCCTCCGCACTGCACCTCAAGGCCGCTGCAACGCAAAAATCATGCGGGCCTTGACAGAGCTAATGCCACTGCAGGCTCTTGAAGATGCCTTCGATCTGATCCCAGGTATTGGCGAAGAAGAACAGGGAAAATGCAAAGTAGGCGAAGTTCAGGACAATCGCACACCACTTCACGATGTGATTTTTGCGATATGCTGCAAACCCGTCTCGTCCGAAGCGCCGTTTGAGCCACACGGTGTAATAGTGCACGAAGGCCAGGCCAAGTCCCTGCAGAACGCCGAAGACAACAAAATGGGTCTGGTTTCCATGCCACATTCCAACCAGCGTAAACGCAACCAAAATCGAAAAGGCAATTGCGTGATTGGCTGAAGCAGGACCAAACCTGTGCATGATCGATTTTGAAAGCGGGGTAAATACAAAATCCCTGATCCACTTTGAAAGCGTCATGTGCCAATGGTTCCAGAATTCTTGAATGTTGCGCGTAATGAACGGACGGTCGAAGTTCTCGGGTACGGCGATTCCCAGCAGCCCCGAGGCTCCGATGGCCATGTCGCAATAGCCAGCGAAGTTGCAGTAGAGATAAATGGGATAAGCGACGACGGCTATGAACAAATCGACAGGCGCGTGAGGATGACCGTCGCGAAGCAGGCCGGCATAGGTAAACTGCGCTACGAGCGAGCCGAGAAAGAGATACTTTGTAAAACCAACCAGTATCCTAAGGAATGAGCGCGAAACCGGCGTGATATCTTTGTTGGGCTCGCGAAGCGAATGAATGAAAGTCGTGTATGGGCTGATGGGTCCGACGGATAGAGTCGGGATAAAGCACGCAAAACTCAAATACTCCCAAATCGTAGGAAGCGCCGCAAAATCGTTGCGGACTTCCTGCGCCAGAATAACCAGACGGAACGAGAGATAAGAAACGCCGATGAAGAATGACTCGAAATGATTGAAGCCAAGTGGAGCTAAGAGAGCATCGAATGGATTCAAAAGGTTGGAGACATACTTGATGTACGCGAGAAACACAATCGGCAACAGAAGACCGACCGTCCAAGTAACTGAACCTCGTTTGCAAAGTCTCAGAAATAAATAATTTGCTACTAAGAATCCGAGATAGAAAGCAAAGCTCGCTAGAGCAACTTTCGTGTAGGGTACGATTGCGGCAAATCGTACCGCTTTGGCTCCAGAAAGCCAGCACATCACCGCAAGTCCGGCTACATTCAGTACGGCAAGAACGTGGGGCCTGAATCGGTGCGGTACACACTTGAGGAGCACCCAGGCCTGAAGCGGGTACAGGACGATGCAGAAAATCACGGGGTACAGGGGAAAGCGATCGACAAAATCCATCCTGACTAAAAGCCCCCGTACACAGTTTCAACATCGATCGAAGCAGACGGGATAAGGAGGAGCAGCGTGCAAGAAGCGACGCTCAATGCGATTGCGAGTACAACAACCACAATCCCAAGAAGTCGTCCCAGCCGCGCTGTTGCAGGTCTATTGGCCGTGTTGTTCTGAGTGCTCTCGCGCATTGTCCAAGGCTTTCAGTATGGCAGGCTCGATGGCATCGGTGTATCGCAGCCGGCCGTTGATATTGAAATGCTGATCGCGATAGAAGTGTTCCACACGGGTTCGATCCATCGTGCCGAACAGCGCAACGGACGAACTTCCAATAAGCGGACTATTGGACCGAGTTGCGTCCTCATACTTGCTTCGCTCTGGCATGTAATTGAGCCCATATTCCGAGTCGATGGGAATGTGCAGCAGCGCTATTGAGGTTCCATTTGATTCTGACAGCTCGATAATTCGAGTTGCAAAGTGCTGCTCGTAGGAGTTTAGCGGCTTGCCAGTCTGCCGAATCAGAGGATAAGGGGGATTCTCGTACGTTACTTCAAGCGGCGGAATCTGGCTTACGTCTAACTTTTCGGGGACGAACGGAGCGCCGTAGTAGCCAATCGCACCACCCGTTCCTTGGGGAACAGTCTCTTCAGAATTTATCAGGTTGGGCCTGAAATGAGAAAGCAATTCTCGCGGAGCTCCGAGTACCATGTCGCCGTAGATGGCCAACCGATAGGTTAGAGGCAAGCCCCGGAGTGCATCCTCGTATTCATCGAATCTGAGCCAGCGGAACGCCTCTACATGCGGCTCCAGATGGCGCGCGCCAGGCTCGGGAGGGTTCCAGATCACCAACGTTGCATGATGATGGCTAAGGTAATCGCGAAGCAGAAAGTACTGCATGTCCAGGCCCTGCCAGTTCATCGCCAACACAACAACGTGAGCTGGCCTACCTAAGTGGGCTGTCAGATCCTTTTCGAGCATGGGAATATCGACAGCCGCACGGATCAATGAGCTGCCCAAGAGAACGACATCGGCATCCTGAGGATCTTGATAGATCTCGTGAATGTGCAGCTCGATGGGGCCGGCCTCATCAGTAAGTCCTGCATAAGCCTGCTCGCGCGAAGGATGTCCAATGGCAAAATTCACAATCGGAAGCAGAAGCAGAACAACGAGGAGCACGCAGTAGCTTAGGGCGGACCACGGTGATCGAAAGGCGGGGAACATGATGAGTTATACCTT
>JBEKPD010000007.1:0-99278 GCA_049521075.1 Occallatibacter sp. | reverse complement strand
GCGCAACCATGCGGCTCACTTCTTCAATCGCGCCCGCGGCCGCGTCCTGATGGGCTGCACGCAGACGCGCACACAGCAGTTGGTCGCCACAGAAGATATACAACGGCAGATAACAGTAGCTGTCGTAGTAGCCGTGAAAGAAGCGTTCCGGCTGATGGCCGTAGAGCGGGATGTCGGTGGCATCCAGGTCGAGCGCGATCTCGGTGGGCGGCGCGGCATGCGACTCGATGTAGAGGTCCGCCAGCATCCGGTCGATGGCCGCGGCCGAGTAGCCGATCTTGTGATAGCGCCCGCTGCGGCCGATCAGCTCCAGCCGGTTCAGCGTGCTTTTACCGGCCAGCGGCTGGTCCAGTTCGCGCTTGCCGCTGAGCACCGCCAGCAGCGGATCGGAGCGCAACTGCTCGTGGTCGTTCAAGTCTTCATAACCCAGCGCCAGCCCGTAGATGCGCTGCGAAAGCATCTCTGTCAACTGGTGCTTGACCAGCAGAGGCCGACGGCCGTCGCTGAAGCAGTTCGCCAGACGGCCCAGCAGGTTGATCCGACGATCGACTTCGCGCAGCAACAATGCTCCGCCGTCCGTGCAAACCTGTCCGGCGGTAAACCCGGCTTCCACGCGGCGCGAAAAATGCGCTGTAAATCCGAACGTTTCTTGATTACACTCTGTCATCAGAAAGGCCGCCTCCCGCCTCCGCACGGCTACAACTACGCCTCGACAACGCAGTTATGCCATGAAAAGACGGCCTTTCCAAGCCTTTTCCTATCTATCATCACCGCTATCAACAATGCGCCTGTGAGAAATGCGGGTTTAGAGTCGTGAATGGCGTGCCATCAGCTCATGGCGATGAGAGGTGAAGTAGCTGGAATTTTTTCAAAAGAGCCGTTGACAAAACTGAACGGCTGGTAAATACTGCTGACTGCAGAAGCAGGATTCAAGCTCGGAGACAATAGGCAAAGCCTAACTCTCGCGGGCTGAATGACTCTCTTCCTCACCCCAGATCAAGAACTATTCCCGAGGCGGTCGATGGGCGCAATGCTGTGCGTTCGGCTCAGCGCCCCCAGTTGTGACATAACTTTTGTTTTCTGAATCCCTGCGCAGAGCCCGGGAGCGTGTCTCTCTGCGCCGGAATCCCCCTCTTCCATAACGCGCACAAATCCATCATTACCAATCGTCGACGGAGGTTTCTGTGGCTACTACAACATCGAATGAGCAGCTTATGGTGGCATCGAAGCTGATGCAGCATTATCGTGTCTTCACTCCTCTCTCCGCTGGCACAGGCATCCAGTCAATCGCCGATTCCGCGGGGAATATCGAATTAATCACGCTTGGCAACGACGGCAATCTTTATAACCTGTGGCCCGACGCCGGCAGCGATACGGGCTGGCAAATTACGAGCCTGAATACCAGTCAGTTGGGCTTGGGGAAGGTGGCGAGCTTCACTGCTACATCGAGTCCATCGAGCGGTATTACTGTTCTGGCCACATTCGCCGACGCTCCCAACGCGACTTACACGCTCAGCGACCAGCGGTGGTCGCCTGGATGGCAGCGCGTGAATCAGCTGAACAACGAAGCCAAGGCGCCCCAGGTCGGCGGCTCCTTCTCGGTGCAGAACGGCGCGCTTTTCTACCGCCCTCCAGGCGGACAGAGCGTGAAACTGAGCGGCGACGCCACGGTCAGCACGACCTACGCGTCCGGCCGGAACTTTGAAGGCTTTCTCGAAGTATTCATCCTGGGGACTGACGGATCGTTGTACCATGTGCGCGCTGCACCCGACCTGACCCAGCCCTCCAACATTCCCCCGGATCCCGACGCGGCTACAAACTGGACGCACATGGTGCGCCTCAATCCCGTCCAGAGCAATTCCACACTTACGTATTCGTTGCTGACGCTGGCGAACGACAAAGATGGTTACTCGCGGCTGTTCGCGGTCACGGCGACGGACGACCTCTACGAAATTTGGCAGGACGCGGAAACGACGGACTGGAAATTCGAGGAGATTGAGATTCCGGACTACAACCCGCAGAACGAAGGAGGGGCCACCCCGATCAACGTCTACATGACGGAGATTACCGTGCTCGACGGAGTAGGCGCGCCGCGCCCGCAGACGGCGGTGACCCTCTGGACTTCAGACCAGACGCCGGTGACCGTGAATGGACGCAGCACCAACCTGGACGCACTGACACCCTATCAATGCCTGTCGAACTCGGCTGGCAAGGTCACGATCCTGGTGGAAACCGAGACGATCGATGCCCCGATGTTGAAGGTGACCACCGATTTCATGGTCGGCGACGAATACATCAGCATTGAGCCGAACGCTTACGTGCAGGATAAGTTGTTGACCGTCAACGCGGACGCGCTGCAGAACACGAAGAACCTTTTCAGCGGCGAGCCGGTAACCGTGATTCCTCCCGACATTCCGGTGCAGGCTCTCGACGCCGTCGCCAGCGGCGTGAGCCAGTGCATGTCGCTAGCGGGACAGAGGATTGCTCCCTCGAATCCGGTTGATATTCCCGGGCCTGAACAGCAGGGCGCGCCGAAGTACCTTGGCAAAAACAAGAAGCTCAACGGGGTGAAGTACGTCTCGGGATCGACAGGGAAATTCGAGCGCCGCATCGATCTCGCAAACGTCCAGGAGCAGCACTGGCGTTTCATTTTCGATCACAAGACAAAGAACCATCGGTTTGAAAAGCTGACCCGCGAACAGGCCGCGCACCTGATGGCGGAACGAAGGACACAGATGAAGCCCGCGTCGAGCGTCTCTGATTGGTTCGACGTGGACTGGGGCGACGTGTGGGAGGAGATCGAAAATGTCGCCGAATTTGTGGTGACAACCGTTGTGGACACTATCACCAACGTGGTCACTGCGATCGAAGCGCAGATCAACCTCGTCATCGACGGCATCAGTTACATCTTCGAACAGGCAGTGAACTTCGTAGAGGAGGTCTTTGATGCGGTCGAAGGCATCTTCGAAGCAGTCGGCGCGTTTTTCGAACAGTTGTTCGACTGGTTCGCGTTCCTGTTCAAGTGGGGCGACATCCTGCTCACGCAGCAGGCCCTGTCGGCACTGGTGACGGAGGTGGCCTTGCCCTTTGCCGGGCAGGTATTCGGTGCGGGGGGCACGCTGAATTACTACCTGAAAAACCAGATCCAGAGCTTCCAGAACAACCTCAACACAACTTTCAGTGCGTTCCTGAGCAGTCCAGGCATTAAAAACTCGGGCTCGATGCTGGCCTTGCAGCAGACGATTCCGCCTACTGACGTCAACGATCAAACGGCGGGAACCAACCTCGCGTTCTCTGCGCTGCTCGACAACGCCGATTCTGTGGAGTTTTCCAACACAAGCCACGCAGCGGTGTTGCAGGCCATGGCGAGCGGGGACAACCCATTCACCGCCCTGACGAACGAGTTGGTCAGCAGCCTCGGTGATTTCTTCAACGATCCCGCATTCTCCAACGCGGCAGCCTACTTTGAGGCGATCGGCAGCAACCCGGACCAGTTTCTGCAGAACACTCTCAGTGGAATCCTCAGCATCATCCAGGGCGTTCTCAATGCCGGTCTGAATGTCGCGTCCGCGGTGATCGACGCCGTTTTCGCCTGCTTCCAGTCGGCAATCAACCTGCTGACCTCATTGTTGACCGACACCCTGTATGTCCCGCTGGCGTCGGAGCTTTACACCCTCGTCACCGGCATCGAGAACATGACCATCATTGGCCTCTTCTCGCTGATCGCCGCCATCCCGGTAACCATTGGGTACAAGTTGCTGTTCGGAGCGGCTCCATTCGCAGACCAGACCGCAGTCGAGCAGTTCATTCAGCAGATGAACGAAATTCTCGGCGACGTTGGAGCAGCGGCCAGAGGCGAGACCCGCCTGACGGCGGCTCCGCGGGATATCCCGAATGGGCTGGCGCAATTTCTTGGCAGCATCCTCATTCTTGGGTTTCCCGTGTACGGGATCATCGAATCGGTCCTCGACATGTGGATCGTTCCTCCTGACACGCCGCTGGCGGGCGAAGGAATTGCTCTCCTCACCGGTGTGGATAAGTACGCGGCCCCCCCGGCGGCGTTGTCCTGGGCGGCCGTGGCGATGGAGTGGCTGCTGTTCATCGCTGCGCTGCCAACCTCTCCGGCTGCGCCGAGTTGCGCAAACGCCGCGGAAATGGCAACCATGACCTGGCTGGTTGGCGGATTGTCGCCGCTACTCGATACGGGTTGGATGGTGTACACGTCCACCAGCAGCAGCACCGGAACCATCATGCGCAATTCCGGTACGCTGGGAACCGCAACCGACTGGATCCTCGGCATGGTGCAGTTCGGAATGCTGTGCGGATTGGTCGCCAAGCAGGTGGATGAAAACCAGGCGGACGCCGCATCTACGACACAAGGATTCTTCGCCGCGGTTCCAGGCTTGTTTAAATTCTTCCGTCTGCCTCCGATCAACCGCTGGGAGCCGGGGCTGGCGATTCTCGGAGTTCTTGACATCGTGGGCGACTTCGGAGCCGGAATCGCGGAGGTCTGGGTCGTCAACGAGCTGAATCTGTTGCCTGCGCCTCGGGCGCTGGAGACAGCGGGCGCGGTCTGATGCTCGTGCGCGTCCGGTCGAGACAGTTCGACAGCAGGTCCGTCCATTGCCAGGCGATGCGATCCCAGGAAAAGGTCGCATCCCTGGCGCGTTCCAATGCAATCTTGGAACAGCTCCGTAGATAGTCCGGCTTGGCGTAAAGCGCGTTCAGATGCTCGACGGCGCGAGCCGTATCGAGCGCGTAATCCTTTGAAATATCCACGGGAATCTGTAGTCCATGCCCAGTCCAGATTTCGCGACAGGCGCTGTGGTCAGGCACAATTTGCGGGGCTCCTGTGGCCGCGTGCTCCATGGCCACAAGGCCCCAGCCTTCGCCGGTGGACGTATTGATCCCCGCGTCGCATGCGTTGTAGATCAGGTTCAAATGAGCATCCGCGACCTGCGGCCTCTCAGGCGCGACGGTAGTCAGCAACAGGCGCGATTCGATGCCGAGACCGCGCGCCAGCCCAAGAACATCCGCGCCGCGATCCATCATGCCCATGTGGAGGTAGAGCAGTGCATCAGGCTTGTCGCGTGCAAATTCGGCGAAGATCTCAAGCGTCAGGCCGATTCGTTTTCTCGGTGAATTGCGGTTCGCGTTCAGAAGGATGAACCGGCCAGCGAGATCGCAACGCTGGGGAAATAGCAACTCGCGAGCCTGACGGACGCTTGCCCTCCGATCACCGGGAACAAGCGGAAAAAACGCTCCGGTATCGACACCGTGCGGAATCACAACCGGTTCGGAGGGGCATACGATCTCAGCCGCCTGCAATGCTTTCTGGAAGAGGCGTCGCCCGAATTCCGTAAAGAAAACCGCGCAATCCGCTTCCGCAACAGACGTCAGGTTCCCCGGCAAAGTCGCCTCCCACTCGACCGGACTGTAGACCACCACCGTTAAGTTGGGATTCTGTTCCTTGTACCGGCGCAGCGCCTCGCGGTGCACGGTGTAGAAACCGAGATCGTGAAAAAGCAGGACAAGGTCGGGACGATACTCGTCAAGTAGAAGCGTTAGTTGCTTTTTCCCAAGCACGTCGCCTGGCAAGCGGTTTGGAACGACCCGGTAGCCGCCACTCAGGGCCGGACCGTTGTAATTGATGGCAAAGTGAACCGTCTCAATGCGATCGGCAATTCGGGGCAAGATACTCTCAAGCACTCTGGAATACCCGGTCGCGCGGCTACCCTGCCCCACGGCCAACAAGAGCGGCTTGCTCCGGCTGAGGCTAACTGCGGTCCTGGGTTCGACGATCCACCTCCAGATCGCGCCGTAGATCTGCGCGCATCATGAGTGGGCCTGCCTGCAGGCAAGCGTTAGGCAGGCCCTGGCCTTCCTTTTCCCGCGGCCGTGGTGAAACCTGCCTGCTAAGCGGAAACTGCTTCTGCTTCCGAGACGCGCACTTTCCGGTCTTGCGAAACATTTACGTTAAGGGATGATTTGATGCTGTTCTGGGAGCTCTGGGCTGCCTGGTAAATCTCGCTTCCGCCGCCGTAACCAACTCCTGCGAGGCCGACAAGGATGTAATTCGCCGGGAAACTGACCCAGGACGTAGGGTTCCCGACCTGGCTGCCCGGATCGCAAGACTTCATCCAGGTCTGAAGCTGGTTGCCCCCACCATAATTGAACATCGTGGCGTAGGCTTCGTTATCCGGCGCCATATCGGCATCTAGGCCGAAGCTGGCGAGGATCATTAACTGGTTCGCGGGGTTGCCGTACGACAGCAAGTCGTTCACCAAGCCCTCATAAATGGATCCGTAGTACGTCCATAGATTCGAGTCATTTCCCGCCGGGAACACCGAAAGCCATTCATTCACCAGGATGCTGGCTGGCGTGGGAATGGTCTGCGTGATATCGAATACGACCAACTGGAATCCGGTGGGAGTGGGGGCTGTGGTAGAGGGTTGAATCGCCAGTCCGTTGACCGTGATCGCCGGGGGCTGCGCCGCCGGCAGAAAGGGCGGAACTGGACTCCAATTCATTACCTGTGAACTGGTGGCAACTTGAATAGAAATCTGTCCTGACATGAAAGTCTCTCCTTTTTTCCAGAAATGTGAGTGGAATTGAATCAGCTCTGGGGAGAAAGGCGTTCGGTGGGGAATTACCAATTTGCCAACTGCGCGCTCTGGCTTGATTGATCATGGAACAGCAGTTGTAAGATGTCAATCGAATTGACGAGAGCCTTTCTTTGCTTATTTTTTGAGAGAATTCCTCGGCTATTTCCGACGATATCTGTCGCAAAAAGGCCGAGTCGTGTTTCCAGCACCCCCATCTTGCCCGATTCTCAGCGGCTGATCCTGTCGATATCGGTTGGAACCCGGCCCTTCACGAGCATCCGCTCGTTTGACCACAATTGACGCACGTGTGCCAACGTAATTTCTTTGGGGTGGGAGCGACGACAAGTGCGGTGCTTGACGGGGGGGCGTGAAGACTGAGCCTCTTGACGTGACCGCGCGGCGGTACGTTGCAGTCTGCGTATGCCGCAACGGGCCAAAGTCAGATTGAGATTCACTGCGATCCACGACCTCGCTGCGGGCCTTCTGACTCCAGTACTAAATCCGGATTCGATCGCAAGACGACTGAGATTGCCATCGCTGAACCATCCATCACTGGCCGCTGACAGCGCCTTCTGACTACAAGCGGTCTCATAAATGCCTCTACGCTTCCTTGGGCAAGTATGGGACCCGCCAACAAGGCGGGGCCCAGGCATTCGGCGAGGCGATGCCGGCGGTTTATGAGACCGGTTCTAGGCCCGCACGCGATGGATTGGGCCACATTGTCCAGTGAGAGTTCTCCCATGGTGCTACTGCAGTGCTGCGAATTGACGCGACGCGAATGCTCAGTCGATGAGAAATCGCCAAAGTATGTTTCCAGCTTTAGTCAGCCTGGAAACGTGCTTTGGACTTCCATGAGAAGGCCGGTCTCTGTCAAGTTATTTGAGGTTTGGTAAGTTCATACAGCAGTGGGACACGACGCGCTGGCGATGAGCTCGGTGGATGCGGTGGTGACGCCGCAGCGTGGAGTGGAGTGGAGTGGGCGGCGACAGGTATCCATGTGATCTGCGACAAGCTTTTGACAACGACTCTTCAAGACGCGTTGGGCCTTTCTGAGACAGTGAAGCGGACCGGGTTGATCTTTGGATTGACCCATACCTATGTGGGCTATCCGCTTGTCCGGCAAGCGCGGGAGATAGTGCTGGCCGGCGAGTTGGGAGCGGTCCGGCTGATCCAGGTGGAGTATGCGCAGGATTGGCTCTCTACACCACTTGAGGCAACAGGTTCCAAGCAGGCCGAATGGCGGACCGATCCCACGCGCAGCGGACCAGCGGGGTGTCTTGGGGATATCGGGACGCATGCGTTTCACCTGGCTTGCTTCACGACTGGGCTGCGTTGTTCGGAACTGGTGGCAGATTTGACCACGTTCGTTCCGGGGCGGCGTCTTGACGACAACGTACAGTTGATGCTGCGCTTTGCAGGTGGAGCGAAGGGAAGTTTGTGGTCGTCGCAGGTGACTGTGGGAAATGAGAATCATCCGCAGCTGCGAATTTATGGGGAAGAGGCCGGCCTGGCTTGGGAGCAGGAGAACCCAAACTATCTCCGTTTTACTCCGCTCGGAGAGCAGCCTCGCATAATTACCCGTGGTGGGCCGGGCGTGGGAACGGCGGCAAAGTGGGCGACAAGGATTCCTGCGGGACACCTGGAGGGATACTTCGAAGCGTTTGCGCAGCTCTATACCGACCTTTCCGAGCAGATTACGGCGCGCATTGAAGGGCGGACTCCGGATGCGCGAGCGCTGCTGGTGCCGGGCGTGGAGGATGGAGTGGATGGTCTTCAGTTTATCCAGGCGGTGCTGGAATCCGCACGAAATGGGTCGGCCTGGACAGCCATGCCAGGGACAACAAGCACCTTTGCCAGGCCAGAAAACTGAACCGCAGTGGGCGGCGGTCCGGTCCTAACTGAATTGCTGCGAGCCCCGAATCTCAGAACTGGTTGTTCATGCGAATGAAGAAGTGCTTATGCGGTGGCCGCAAGAATTGGTCGCTACTCCGGCCTATGTCGAGCACGCCAACCGCTTAAAACTATAATTCTCCGCAACGGAAAGCACCCTCCTACCGATGATTTCAGAGACTGAGTATAGGTTGGTGTCTGCCGTAAATTGGAGCCGCAAAGTCCCAAAGCAGAAGCGGCGGAGTGGCGGGCTCGGGCTCCGGCGTCCTAACCACGTAATCTCGATGGGTGAGTTCGCCTTGCGCCTGAAAAATGAATTCGCTTTGCGTGTCTCGTTACGGCTCTTCTGCTAGCGCCAACGCTCTGCACGGCACCTCGCCTGCTCTGTGCCCAAGCGGCCAACTCGCAGGCATCTTCGAAGCCGATTTCACCCGACTGGGCACAGCCGGTTTCGGCGACGCACACGCAGGTCGCACCGCCCCCGGATTTTTATCCGGCCGCAACAACGCCGGATACGCCGATCGAGCGTTTTGGTAGCGCTACCGGCTACCGAATTCCCTGCCGGTCCCTCTGTTTCTACAAGGTCTACAGCTTGCCACATCGAATGGTTCCCCACCCGGTTTCCCAGGTGCCACGGGTTCGAAGGTTCCGCTGGTCCGAAGCGGTCCCTGGAAGTCCAGAAACTCACTTCGAATCCTCGCAACTCTCCTTCATTTCACGGCCCGTTGCCTGTACAACCTGGGAACGGAGCAACCAAATTGCCGTGATGTGGCGCTTCCATAGTAAGTATCGAAGCGACCGCATTCATGGAACTATGCTACGCCAGATCCCAGAGCATGCGCATTCGCAGTTCTCGGAAGAAGATTCTCGAGTTGGTTTCCTCAGTTCAGACAAAGGCTGGCCGCATAGAAGTGACCGATACAGCCCGGAGTGAGAGGGACCTTCTCGCCAAAATCATCCAACTTGGCAGGCATTCCCGTTCGACCGATGCCTCGTACAACCTGTCCGAAACCGGCTCAGTCGCTTGGCGGACCATGAATTGAAGATCGAATGCGGTTTGGTCTCGATGTACTTGCTGTGGGGCAGAGCGGCGCTTCCGCCATCATTGGCCACTGTTTTGTCTCACATGCATTCCTGTGCTCCGCCGCTTCAATTCGACGACTGTAACAGGTAGATGGCCCAGGGCTGAGCACCGTCGTACCCGAGGACGAAGAGAGCGTAATTGTTCGAGCCGTTCGGAAGCTCTCCGGCGATAGCGACGGCGGGAAAGCAGTTGCTGTAGCTGGTGACGCGGCTGCAGACGGTTGTCACGGTGGTGTTAGTAGGAAAGCCGGTGCCCACATAGACCCACGCGTTGGTGTAGAGACCGTTGGCCGTCTTCGCGCCCAGGTCGATGGCAAAATCGCATATGCCATAGCCCTCGTTTTGTTGCAGGTAGTTGGCGTAGTCCCCGCCGTAGATCACGACAGGAGGAGTGGTACTGGCAGGGACGTAGGGACAGTTGGGAGATATGGTGGAGGGAAAGCCAAACGAGGCCAGGTTCGAAGACCAAACCACCGGAGTGCCAATTCCGGCGGGCTGAAAACCAGCAGCATAGACGAAGCCGAGATACCGCGCGCCGACGACCGAGGTGGTGATGTCGCCCGACGGCTGGGGCAGCCCTACGGCCCCGGTGCCTGCGCCAAGAACATTCTCATAAGTAAGGGCGGGAGAGGTGTTTGCCAGCGTTCCGCCCGCTGTGGACCCATTATCCTCCACCAAGAGGCCGGTTGCGCCGATGCCGATGGCCGCCTGCGGAGGTTGATTGATGGAGATTCCGGGATCGTTGACGACGTACTGGCCTGGGACTCCGGTGACATCTCCTAAAGTTGTCGGCCCGCAGGCACCGCTTACCGGCGAGGCGCTAGGCTGAGTCGGCGCTGTTCCACCCACGGTGTGCTGATCCATGGCCCGCTGGCCAGCCACCGGGTTCTGCAAGGTGACAGTGCTGCCGCTGGAACTGATGTTCACGCTGCCGTAGGCGGTGTCGGTGATTGGGTTCCACCCTGAATTTGGGATGGTGACGAACTGATAAGTCTGCTGGGTGGTGAAGTTCGGGCACTGCGCGGCGGCCACCAAAGGCACGACCGGCTGACCGAACAACTGCACCAACCCTCCGGCTTGGCCAGCTAGTTCCACCGCGAAGCTGCCCGTTGCCGACTTGGGGGGCTTCGGATAATATCCCGGTGTAACCCCGTTCCCGCCACTGTTGTATATGTAAGTGGCCTGAATAGTCAGGCTGCGCAGCCCGCGCTGGCCGACCATGAGAGTGCCGGCATTGAGCACCTGAGGGCCAACCGAGCCTTGAGGATTGTAGATTGTCTGCGAGAACAACGTTGCCGCCCCGTCGTCGATCGTATAGATCTGCGGAGCAGCGACACTCTGTTGCGTGAGCGAACCCGAAGCGCTCGTAGAGCTATAGGTAGTCCCCGCGACATACGGCGCGAAATAGGTTTGCGGACCCGGCTGAGAGGTTGCCGAAGTGCTCGGAGTGGTGCTCGCGGTGCATCCGGCAATTGACAACGCCATCAAGACGCCGCTCAGCAAGCAGGTCTTTCGCGCGAGGATTTGGGAAAGATTGTTGTCAGCTTCAGGTGGCATTGGACTCTCCTTGGTGTTAGAAGCTGCCTTTCAGAGCAAACTGGAAGATACGCGGGTCGTGCGCATCCACAGGATGCAAGAAAGAGTTGCCCTGCAAACAACTGGAAGCCCCCGCGGAGTAAAGCTCAGTCTGCGAGCCGTAGCAGTTGATAACGTTGTTGCCGGTGTTGCCGGGATTGGCTGGATCGGTGATGCGGAACTGGGTGTGATTAAAGATGTTGAAGGCCTCGGCGCGGGCCTCGATATCGAGGTGCTCCTGGAAGGGCTTAAAGTGCTTGAACATGGACATATTGAAGTTGATGTGGGAGGGATTTCTGAGGTAGTTGCGGCCGGAGTCGCCGAAGGTAAGACCGCGCGGCGCGGCAAAGGCTCCTGGGTTCAAAAGCAGCGGCCCGACGTTGTTTCCTCCCGGCGCGACAAATGGTTTGCCGAAGCCGGCTTTCCCGATCACGTCGGCGTAGGATCCGACTCCAAGCCCATCGCCCACTCCGGCGTTGTCCGCTGCGCCGGTGCCGTCGGAGCCGCCGCCGTTGACCACGCTGAAGGGCGTCCCGGTCGCATAGCTGATGATGCCGCTGAGCTGCCAACCGCCGAGTACCGACT
Organism: Occallatibacter sp.; assembly: GCA_049521075.1. Classification (GTDB taxonomy): domain Bacteria; phylum Acidobacteriota; class Terriglobia; order Terriglobales; family Acidobacteriaceae; genus Telmatobacter. The sequence continues at coordinate 87,540 of JBEKPD010000007.1, read as the reverse complement.
TCCACGCCGGTGCAATGCTCCATTGCGCCGCCGGCACCTCGCCTGCGGGATCGCTGCCGCTGCCCAGCAGATGCGCAAAGCCGTCAAGCAACCGCAGGAACGGAAGGCTGTAGATATAACTGACGTTGAGCAAATGCCGTTGATCGAAGTCCGAGCTGGCATGGTTGGAGTGAATATCGAGCGAGTTAGCGAAGTTGGCGCTTGCCCGGTCGGAGGAGTCGTCCAGCGAATGACTGAAGGTATATGCGACGCCGATGATCAAAGGGCCCGAGGTCTGGCGAACAGTAGCTTGTAAGGCATTGTATTCGGAGTCCGCGACATTTTGTACGGAGATGATATTGCTGAAGCCGAGATAGGGCCGCACGATATCGGCACTCTGGCCAAGTTTGATGCCGCTCTCATTCACGAATCCCGGGTTGCCGGTACAGGCGACGAGCATATTCGAGTAGCCCGGATTGTTGGGTCCTATGGCCGCAGAACTGGGAACAGCGATGTTGCCGGTGATGTTATTATTTTCGCCAGCTACGAAAAAGTAGTGGCCGGTTGAGGTTGCCCCGCTCCCGCAAACGCTGGCAGTAATGGGCTGCCCCGCCGCAAAGGGATTGAGACCATTGCTCGGCGGCTGCAACTGATTGAGATCGCTTACCGCTGTCAGATGGGTTCCCTTAGTGCCGACATAGGCAAGCTGCCCCACCATTCCCTTGCGCACCTCGTGCTGCACGCTCAGGCTCCACTGCTGGGCGTAGGAATAGACAGCCTTCTTGGGAATCGAAGTGACATTTAGCGGGAAAGTGGCAGTGGCGCCGGCGCCTGGAAAAGAACCGCCGCATTGCGTGGTTCCACCCTGGCAGGAGAGGCCAATGAGGTTGTATGCGTTGTTGGCAGAGTTGGCACTGGCGTGGATATTCGATTGGGTCTGGCTCAGCACGAGCGGCGCGCTGCCGATCAGTGAACCGACATTGGCTTCATAACCGGTTCCATGTTCCCAGAAAAGGCCATAACCGGCGCGAATAGAGGTCTTGCCATCGCCCCACGGATCCCAGGCGAAGCCCACGCGCGGCGAGGGACGAAAGAGCGCGTTGGTCATGCAGGAGTCGGGAGTGGGGTTGACGCCGCACTGTTGCAGTCCATTGGTGATCGTAGGATCCAGACCGTTGAGATTGGTTGGATCGAGGCTATACGGTCCCGCTCGGCTCGGCAGTTGAACAGCGTTGCCGGTGTTCTTCACGATAAGATTTCCAAGGCCATTGCCGTCGACATAGATAGACGAGCCAAGCGACTGGCTGAAGGCTTCGGATCGCCAGTTATAAGCTGTGCCTTTGGGGTTGTACCATGCGCCGAAGAGGCTTGCGCGAAAACCCACGTTGATAGTCAGATGAGAAAGCAACCGCCAATCATCCTGAAGATAGAAGTCAGCGGTCTTGTTGCGGGTGTAATACTTCACTTGCGCACTATCCTGCGTGTAGCTTTTAATCCCGCCGCCATTTGCCAGGCTATTAGCCTCATTTATATTCGTGAAGCCTGTGCCGTTGAGAAAGTCCGCGAATGCATTCCCGGTTGTATAAATCGACTGCTCATTGCTGCAGGTGAGCAGACCTTGCAGATCGCCGGAGTTTGCTCCGGTGACGGCGCTTAATTCGTTTTGCTGAACGTAGCTTCCCCAGAAGCCCCATTGCAACGTGTGCTTCCCCCAGGTCTTGCTCACATCGTCACGCACGGTGAAGGTGGGGTTGGCCTGATACCATGGCGCGTATCCTGTATCCGCTGCAAAGCCATGCCCGCCATATGCGCCGTTGTTTCCCTGGAAGACCAGCCCCGGCAGCAGCGGCAAGCCGCCCGGTTTGTCCTTACCGTAGCCGTTGTTGAAGATATAGCCCATCGGGCACTCGGTGATCCCTTGTTGAGGATTGTCGTTACCGTTCGGATCGGGAAAGTGAGCACACCCCCCGGTGCCGATCGCGGTGCCGCCGGTCTGGTACGGATCGTCAAGGACCGGGGCCGCTGACCGGAGGAGCGATGCCACTCCTGGTCCGGGCTGCGGGACGAGCGAGATGTGCTCGACCGCGTAGCTTGCGGAGGCCAGGTTGGTAAAGCCGTGCGGCAAGCTCTGCGCCATGATGATTGACATATTCAGCCCCGGACCATTGAGCTGGTTCTCGACGGTCGGGAAGCTGTTGTGGACAACGCCCCACTCCGGCGCAAGCGTCACCGTATCCCAGGCATCGTGAACATAGCGAAACGACAGCCGTTGCTTGGGCGTCAGATCGTGATCGATACGAAACAGCTCTTCCCGCCAGTGAGTGGGCGGAGATACCGATCCCACATAGCAGTGCGCTAGTGCAGAAGGGCTGGTGGAGTCGCAACCGCTAGTCGCGTTCGGCGCGGGGATCAGTCCGGTATTGAGAATCGCCGCGCTGGTGTAGTCCACTGCTACGTAGCGACCGATCATATAGACCCCAGGGGTTCCATTTGCGCCGCCTCCGGTCCCCTCCGGGCAATCCGGGTAACTTACCGACGGATTGAACGTCGTGGAGCTGCCGGGGGAAAGCGGCGGACACACATCGGAAAAATCCCCGGAACGTTCGGCCATTGTGGGTACGGCTTGGTTGTAATCAACCGGAGTCTTCTCACGGCGGATCTCTTCGGAGAAAAAGAAAAAAGTCTTCGATTTGTCTCTGTCGTAGAAATGAGGAATAAACAGTGGACCGCCGATGGTGCCACCGAAATCGAGCCGGCGATAGAGCGGCGTTCGGTACTTTGGCTTACCCTGAAAACCGGGTGGCTCAGGATCGGGCTGGTCGAAGTAGTTTCGCGCATTGAATACTTCATTGCGGAGGAAGCCGTAAGCGTCTCCGTGAACCTTATCTGTACCCGATTTGGTGCTGATCAGGACGCTTCCGGAGGCGCTCTTGCCGTAGAGGGCGCTGTAATCGGCGGTGAGTATCTTCATGTCCTGGATGGCGTCGATGCTTGGATAAACCATCAGCGGCTCCCCCTGTCCGCGGCTGGCGTTGATGCTGGTGTTCAGGACATCGCTGCCGTCTACCTCGAAGGTGTTGTACTCGACACGCCCCCCGTTTACGCTGAATTTCGCGCTTCCGGCGACACCGACCTTGGCTTCGTCCTGTCCGGTCTGGTTGCTTACACCGGGCGCCAGAGCGGCAAGCGACAAGAGATTGCGACCGTTTGTTTGAAGGCCTGTCATTTCTTCCGCATTCAGAGTCGTGGAGATCGATGGGGTTTCTGTCTCCACCGAGGTGGCTCCTCCGCCCCCTCCGTTGACCGCGACTTCGGCGCCCTCGGCACTCACCGCCATTTGCGCGTCGAAAACCACTGCTTGCCCGGGGGAGAGCGCGATGACTGGACTCGACCTGCGGCTGAATCCGCTCGCATCCACAAGAATTTGGTAGTGGCCCGGCGGCAACGAGAGAACCGTATACGCGCCAACAGCGTCTGTCTTTGCGTCGCGCTTCACCAATGTGTCCTGATTGATGACTTGGACAGCGGCTCCGGGGATGACGCTTCCATCCGGATCGGTAACTTGACCCGAGACGCTACCGGTTGCGTTCTGCCCCGAAAGCGGCAAAACACCCAACATAGGAATGAGCGCCCAAACATACAGCAGCCGGGAAAACGATCGAAGCATCTTCAACCTTGACTCCTGGTTCTGGTTTCCTCTTCGCATTTCGTTGCACCCGTTCCCTACCGCGGCAGATAGTAGCGAAAAGAGGTAAACCACATGTTGTCGATGGCCTTTGGTGAGTTGGTCAATCCGGCTTCTGGATCGCCGATCCCCTGCCAGATGCGGCGTTCGACATAGGAGTACTGAATGCCCTGCTGCACTGTCCCGTGTACTCCCTTATAGAACCGGAACCAGTAGCCAAAGGTTCCTTCCTGGATGTTGCGATTGTCGGCATTGCAGTTCGATGCTGTGCCGGGTACATTGCCGCCGCCGTTCGGCGAGGAAGCGGGCAGCACCTCCGTATAGCAGCCGTAGACGATGTTGGTCGGCGCTCCGTAACCGCCAAGGATTGGCTGACCCGTGGTTGTGTTGGTATATCCGGTGTTGTACCAGGCGCGCTTGGCATACTCGCCGCCGTAGTAGCCGTAGAGATCCAACCGCGGAGCCGTGTGCCATTCAACGGATCCCAGCGCCGAACCACCGGTGATTAATTCCAGCGACCCATCGGGATGAGCAGTCGCATCGGGCAACGTCGACGAACTGTACCGCCCTATCCCGTCTCCACCCAGCACATGCACGCCAACGTCGAGCCTTTTCGCCGAAAACGAAACGCGCCCGTTCACGCCCGCGCCGCCGCCCGAGGCCTTCGCGGTATACGCCCCAAGCGCCGAAGGCGTCGCCGGCTGCGCAGCACCTGCCGGCAGGGGACCGTTTGGATACACGCGGTCACGAAAGAATCGGCCGATGCCGAAAACTTCGAAGTGTCCCCAGTTGGTTTCGTAAGCGCCCTTGGCAATCAAATCGGGCGCATAGTTGAAGCTGTAGTTCGCGGTCGGGTTGTAAAGACCGCCCGCATTGCCTGCCTGCTGATAAGCAATGGTGGGCAGATTGTGTCCGCCGATGTTGAGCGTCTGCGCCTCTTCGACCGAGCCGCCGATCCAAAACTTGTTGGTCAGCCGCTTCACTGCGCGGAAGCCATACTGCCGCTCCCAGGTGAAGCCTACGTTGTATTGCGCATCGATGGTGAGAGGAATCGCCTCGGAGAGATTCGCCAGACCATGCGCATACTCGGTGGCTAGCGACCACATCTGTCCGCCTGTCAGAGTCCAATGGCTGCTCAACTCCGCCTGCGCCCAGGCCTGACGTAGGCGCAAGGTGTAGCTATTGCTTTGATTGTCGTTCGAGGTCGTTCCAGCGGAAAGAAAGTCGGACTCGTAATACCCACGCACGGCTCCAGAGGGCAGTTCGCCTTCGGCCAGCAACGAGACGCGCGACTGGCGGCCGCCAGCATTGAATTCCGACAGCTTGCCGGCGGTTTGGCCGGCGAACGGAATGCCGGTGAACTGGGTGTTGACATCGCCGCCAATCGCCCGTTGCCGATCGACTGTTTCGCCAGCGAGAAACCCGCCCGGCGTCAGATCGATTCCTTTGAAGCGGATCTTTTCCGGGTTCTCCAGCTTCTTTGTCGCTTGCTCAGTGCTCTCAACCTTCGTCGATAGTGAGCTCGAAGAAGTTTTCAGAGCTGCGACTTCAGTCTGCAGCGTGGTTACAGCCGCGCCGTCTGGACCGATGGCTTGTTGTGTCGCTTCTAGTTTCTGCTTCGCATCCGCCGCATCCTTGCGAGCCTGCTCCAGTTCCGCATCGCGCGCTGCCATTTGCTTCTGGAGAGCATCGTACTTCTGCTCAAGAGTGTCGAACTTGCTCCTGAGTTCATCGAGTTTCTGGAACTTCTCGTTCAGCTGCCGCAGCAGAATCTCTTCCTGCGTCGGTGCCTTCCCTTTCGCTGCCTTTGCTTTGGCCGGTCTTGCAACCCCCTGACTTGTGCCGTTCTGCGCCTGCGCCGCAACGCACGTTGCCAGAAGCACCCCGGCCACAATCCGTCTGAACCTATGCATTCGTCTTCTCCTTGAGTATTGTCTGGGGGTACTGTCTTGCCGCTAAGGGCAAAACTCTTCCTCAATTAATCGTGATCTTGGCGCTCGCGGATTTGGTCGGGTCCGCAATCGAAGTGGCAGTGACCTGCACCGAATTTCCGGTAGGCGCGGTCGCAGGCGCTGTGTAGGTCGTAGTGACTCCGCTTGTGGTCTCTGCCGGGTCGAAGGAACCGCAAGCGCTCGATCCGCAGATAACCGTCCAGTTCACTCCGGCATTTGTATCGTCGTTGTTCAACACCACCCTGAACGCCACGCTCGCGCCTCTCTGCAGCGTCGATGGCGGCGCCGGCGCGAATCCAACTGAGATGGGCAGGCCGCCGATGGTAAGCGTTACGCTTGAGAACTTGCTGGGGTCGCTGGTGGCGGCGGCGTAGAGCGTCACCGTCCCTTGTTTCGGAGTGGCGGCGGGCGCGGTGTAGGATGCCACGTAGCCCGCGGCGCTGGTCAAATAACTTGGGATGCAGCTTGCTGTGCTGGTCGCTATGCAGCTCGTCGTGTGAGTCGGCGTAAATGTGCCGCACGATTCGTCCTGTGTCTCACCGGGAGGGAGCGGGGAACCAGGCGGCAGCGCGCTTCCGCAATAAACGCTCCAGTCCGCGCCCAGCAACTGCGGATCGTTCGTCACTGTCACGTCGACATATGTCCCCTGGTTGACCGTGAGCGAAGTGGGAGCGGTCTTCTGCGTTCCGTTTGCGTCGGTAAAGGCGATCGGCTGGACCTGAATGTTGGATACGGAACTTCCCGACGCGCACCCGGAAACCGCCAGCAACCCGATCGTCAACCCAGCAAACCCCGCTAACCCAATTGAACCGAATGAGCGTTTAGCAGCAGCCTTCTTAGTTGTATGAGGACGCACGAGAATTAGAGCCTCCGTCGCTTTCCTTTGTTTGGAGCATTTGTATCTGTAGCCGGCGAGAGGCTGTACATTTGGTTTCTTCATGGCTTCGCCGCCAGTTTCTTGTTCTTCACGCCCAGCGCGATCGGCGTCACCACCGGCGTGGCGACGCCGACATACTCGGTGACCGTGTTGTTGGCCAGCAGAACCCATACATTGCCGGAGCCGTCCACTGCTACGTGTAAGGGGCCTGCGGCGAGGCTGGACGAAGTGAGAGCATTTGGGAAGCCACTACCGGAGCCACTGGAGAGGCTCACCGAAATGGAGAGGATGCTCGGTGGAATCACCGGCGATGTTCCTCCACCCTGACTAGCCACCCACAGCATCCCGGCGCCATCGAGTGCGAGACCGCCGGCGTTGAAAAAGTTATAACCCGAAGGAGACAAGTTGCTGTTGCCGTCATCCGGATAGCATGTGCTATCGAGATTCAGAACCGTCCCTAGCCCGCCGTATGGCGGCGCTTTGCAGACATAGTCACTTGGGCTGATAATGCCCCAGATATCGCCGGCCCCATCGGCGGCAATTCCTGGTAAGAACGCGCCAGCCTGACCCTCACCATTCACAATCGGTTCGCCGCCGGGATTCGTCAGTTCCGCGATGTAGGCGGAATTTGCCTTCGCAGCACTGATCGCATATCCGGCCCAGACATTGTTCGAGCTGTCGATGCCCACGGCGGTGATGCCGGATATCCCGCTGTTGGTGAACCCGGCTGCGGGAGACAACTCAGCGCCCAGATTGCTGAATTCGTTTACCCCCGCGCCGTTGGCCATCCAGAGATTGTCCTGCGCGTCGAAGGCCATATCGCTGCCGCCGCCGGCCACGCCAAGGTAGGGGCTTCCCGGTACCGCTGTGCCCAGGTTCGTCAGCTCAGTCACGACGCCGTTGCCGGAGATCCATACATTTCCGTTGGCGTCGATCGCGATGGGACCGCCGCCCGCGGAGTAACCCGCCGGAGGATTGCAAGTCACGTTCGCGAGAACGCTGGAATTCGTTTCACCGTTAACTGGGCAATCCTGCGACAGCGCCGCGCCCACGGCATTCCACTCGATGACGCTGCCGGCTGCTGTGTCGGTAGCCGTGGTGTCGGTAATCCAGAGATTCCCGTTTGCATCTACCGCAAATGAACCCACCTTGCTCGAGGTCGTAAGGCCGCCCCCGCTGGTGTAATTCAGCGAGATCGACCAATCGTTCGGCTTCGTCGTGAGGATCGGTTGATACGGAGAGGTGGAAAGCGCCAGTTGAAAGACACCGTCAATATCCAATTGACTGTAGCCATAGTTCCCCGCGGGTTGCTGCGCGATGTTGAAGGCCGCCTGAAGCGTGTCGGACGGCGCGATGGCTCCGCTGTAGGTTTCTGCCGGGAGCGTATCGGTCGCGGTGAACAAGTTGCCGCAGGAGCTTCCATCGCCTTCCAAGCCACCTGAACTCGCCGTGCAGGCATTCAACGCATCGGCCAAGATATTGATCTCGACGTACGGCACAGCCGCATTTCCGGCGGGGGTCACGAATCTCGCCTGCCCGGTCGTGATGTCCACCAGATTGTTCACTGCGGCAAATGCATTCGCAAGCCCGATGAGATTGCTGCTGCTCGTGCCCAGGTAGAGGGAACTGCTGTTGCCGTTAAGCTCATCATTGGCTGTGAACGGAGCTGTTGCCCATGCCGAGGCAACGGTCGTCACTTCGTTGACGACAACCGGGCTCGAGCCGAGCCCGCTGCAGCTTCCCAGAGCCGTCATCAGGGAGAGATTGGGATTGGCGGCGTTGATTCCAACTTGGCCTCCGGTCGCCACCAGATACATCTGGCTAGTGGGAGATGGGCAGGCGAATCCGGCAGGCACCGTGAATTTTCCGTTCTTGTCCGTTGTGGCCGCCGCAATCTGTGTAGAGGCCGAGGCATACCCACTTGTTCCCGCGGCGTACAAGGAGACAGCGGCGTCCGCAACAGGCTGTGTTCCCGCCTGCACCGTTCCATTGAGAGCTGACGTGCCCGGCGCGGCGCTGATGGCGATCGTGCCCGAGTTCGCCGTGGTCCCATCCGCATGGGACAATGCCTCCACCACGACCGTGCCCGACATGGGCGGCGTCGATGGCGCGGTATAAGGGATAGGCAGGCCATTGGACCAGCCTGAGACCCTGGTTGCCATCACCGCGGGGATCGCTGGAACGTATGGCGTGGTCGCCGTGGCTGGAATTGCCGGGATCGCGGGCGTAACCGTAAAGAACCCGCAGCCGCTCGCGCATACCTGCCAGTCCACGCCCGCGTTCGTCGCATCGTTGGCGACCGCCGCGGTCAGATTCGCCGTTGCGTTGGCTTCCATCTGCGCCGGCAGCGAGGGGATGAAACTTACCGAGAAAGTTGTAGATGGCTGGATGGTGATGGCACTCGAACTAATACTCACCGCGGGGTCTGCCACCGAGGTTGCGACAATCGTGACCGGGGTCAGGGTCGAGGTGACCGGCGGCGCGGTGTAGGTCGCCGTCGCGCCGCTTGCTGTCTTAGTGGGCAAAATCCAGCCGCAGCCTCCGGGAACGGTGCTGCCGCACTCGACCGACCAGGCGACGCCTCCCGGCGTAACATCGTTGGCAACCGTGGCGCTCACTGGCGCCTGAGTCAATGCAATCATGCAGGATGGCTGTGCCTGGGTTGAAGCCGTTAAGCAGGACAAGGCCGCCGGCGTCTGCGTGAACGCGAGAGACGGAGGCGCTGCGGTAATGGTGGTGAAAGCGACGGCCGAGTTCGACGTGGCGGCCGGAGACGACGCGGCGATTGTCACCAAGCCGCCCGCAGGAACGGAAACTGGCGCAGTGTAGGCAGTTGTCCCGCCGCTCGCCGTGTGCGCGGGATTAAAGCTTCCGCATGCGCCCCCGCTACCGCAACTCACGGTCCAATTCACGCCTAGGTTGCCTGTATCGCCGGTAACCTTTGCGCTCAGCGTCGCCTGGGATCCTGTAGTCAGCGCCGCCGGAGGCGCGGAGGAGATGCTCACCACAATCGGCGCTGTTGTAACGATATTCGCGGTCGCAAAATCCGTAATCGCCGGGTTGGTCGTGGACGCCGCCGTAATCGTCACGGTCAAGCCCGAAGAAGCACCCGAAGGCCCCACATAGGTCACCGAGACGCCGCTTGCTGTGTGCGCGGTCTTCGACCCATTCAAGGCTCCACAACTCGAAGCCGCGCAACTGAGAGACCAGTCGACACCAGCCGCGGCCGGATCGTTGGCAACCACTGCGACAACTGAGGCCGAATGCGCCGAGCCGCTGGGTTCCACATACACCGTTTTCGGCAACACGCTCACCTTGACTGGAACCGGCGGGGGGGGCGCCGTGAGTGTCAGCGTTGCGCTGATGGACTTGGTGGTGTCGGTGAGCGAGGTAGCAGCGATCGTCACCGTGCCGTCCGTGGGTACGGCAGAAGGGGCTGTATATGTCGTTACGCCCGTCGAAAGCGTCTGCGCCGGATTGAACGTTCCGCAGGCACTTGACTTGCAGGTAGCTGTCCAGATGACGCCAGCACCCAACGGATCGTTGGTCACCACGGCCTCCAGACCCAGGAGCTTTGCGTTGATCTGCAAAGAAGCTGGCACCACCGAAGTGCTATTAAACGCAATCCCAATCGCCGATGCGACGATCGTGAGACTCACACTGCTGCTCTGCGATGGGTTGCTGGTCACCGTCGCGGTGATCGTGATCGAGGTATTGATGGGGACCTGCGAGGGCGCGGTATAGACGGTCTCGCCTCCATCGGTAGTATGGGCCGGAGCCAGCGTACCGCAGGCACCATTCGTGATGCTGCCCGTAACGGGATTGCCGCCGCAGGTCACCGTCCAGTCAACACCCGCGGCGCTACTATCGCTTGCCGGCATCATGTTCAGTTGCACCGAGGAACCCAGCGCAAGCGAAGTCGCCTGGACGGCAACTCCGGCTGCATTCGCAATGGAAATAGGGCCTGCTTTTGCCGCGCCGGACGAGAAGCTGCCGCCGCATCCCGTCAGGAATACGCCAAACGCAGCCATGCAAAGGGTGCTGCAGAGATCGATACCCTTAATCGAGCCTGCAGCCCGCGGACACTGCCCTGAGCGTGCGAACCTCGGCGATAAGATCTGCATAGACATTGGGACCATTTTCCAAACGCTTCCTAATTGTTTTCGCCCGCGATGGAATCACCCTGAGACCTTGCGTATGCTTCGCGCACGTCGGCCGTCAGATCGTTCAGCACTACCGACATCTCAGCGAGGATCATCTCTGCGCTCTGCGCCCTGGGACTGCCGGCGAGTGTGAGCTCTTTGCAAAGGACAAGATTCCTGGCCGCGGTATCCAGCAGCGGAGGCTTTTTTCGAGCTGAACCCACGTCCCCAACTGTGGTCCCAGTCTGAACCTCACTCACCAGTTCGCGCTCGTGCTTTAATGCTTCTTGCATACGTTCGTGATGACTGTAAATCAGCTCAGCTAACGTGGCCGATGCGATTGCTGTCTTCTGGTCGCTTGCCGCGAATCGCGATTGCAAGTCGTCGATAGCTTTGCTCTCCTGGCTTATTGTCAGGGCACTGTCGAAGAGCTGCTGCTCAAGACTATTCACAGCCATTACACTGTGGCCGCGCGCGAGCAGGTATGCTTCCAGCGGCGATTGCATATCCACCACGGAGGCTACCTTGATGCTGCTTATCCTGTCACTGATCCCAGGAGTATTCTTGAGGTCCGCGACGCTCTGGATCGAAACTGTGAGATGAGGAACCGCAGCCAACTGCCTCTGCAAATCTCGCTTGCGCTCGTTTGTCTCCACCAGACCTCGTACTTCGACTCCCCGTTCGGTTCGCGCGATTTCGATCTGCTCTCCGGTATCGGCATGAAGATTATTCAGCACAAGTCTTGCGCTGAGCTCGGTCTCATCGAGCTGGCCATCGGTTAATCTTTCCGGCATGGCAGGAAGCATGAAAACCCGAGACATGCTTGGCGTTCCGGCTGTCTCGACCCCTCCGATGGGTTCAAAGACGTTTGCATCTACGGAATTCCACGGGAGTATCTTGAAGTCCAATTCGGCGATCTCCACCGTCTCTTTGTCCCGGTAACCAACCTTCCGCGCAATCGGATGAAAATCGGTATCGCGGACGGTCAGCGATTCTTCCGATATATCGCCATCCGGCACGGTCGTGGTGAGCGTCAGCAGGTGAACGCCGCTGCGAACAATGCGGTCTGCGCGAACATGATGGTGGTCGTGCCATGCCTGATAAGCGGATGCGGAGATGGGCTGGTTCCAGTCCACCCCCGCCGCGCCCAGCGTGGACCGGAGTTGTTCCTCGGCGGCGGACAGGGCTTGCGGCTTGGGCCGATGTTTTCCTTGCACATCCCAATAGACAGATCGCGTCAATACCGCTTTGCCAGTCTTGATTTGAATCGTCTGGCGAGCCACCCCAGGATTAGCTGCGAGGCTGGGCATACCCCACTGCTCTGCGCGGACGAGCAAAGTATTTGCAGTGATATTGGGCATGCGTTCCCATCGCAAGAGCAAGATGCCCGATACACCCAGAACCAGTCCAAGAACCGCACCGATCGATGCCGATGGGAAAGCGAATGAGAGCCTGCGACTCGAGCCCACATGAGCCGAGACAATCCGCTTCTGTCGCAACGCCTCATGCCGCATCTGAAGCTCCAGCCACAAAACAAACTCCGTTCGTGGTCTTTCCTGAAGCGCCATGTCCGCACTGGCCAGGCTGTCGTGATAAAGCTGGAGCATCCTCTCGGCGCGAGGTCCTTCCAGCCACCGCTGACGCGTCCGGCACTCCAGGCAGCCGGCCAAGTGTCGCCGCGCCGTCCACTTCTGAACAAGTGAGAGCTCACGGCAAAACAGCGCCGCTAATCGCTCGTCGGAGAGATGGATACCGGTTATGGGAAGGAAACGCCGCAGCAGTTTATCGAGCACCCAGTCCGCCATTCTGCAACCCGTAGGCGGCTGCCAGACGCACAGCCACCTGTTTCACCACAAAGGCCGCTCTCTGTTCGCTGAACCCTAGTGCTAATGCAATGTCCTTGTAGGGGAGCCCTTGCGCTCGCATTTGAAAGCACTGCCGGTGCTGCGGTTTTAGGTTTGAAAGCGCCGTCCTCATGAGCTTGGCTTGCTCCTCCTTCGAATAGGTCTCCTCTGGACTCAATGCGGAATCGGCTCGATTCTGCATCAAAAACGTATGCGCCTCTTCATTCACTGCTGTCCCGCACTCTCTCTTCAACACATTGATGGCAAGATTGTGCGCCACCCGGACGATCCAGCCCTGAATGTTCTCGATTTTGCTTTCCTTGAGAAGCTCCATGGTCAGGCGCATAAAAGTCTCCTGGATGATCTCTTCCGCATGCTCGCGCCCCAACTGCATGCTGCGCATGTAACGGTAAAGCCTGGGCCGATACTCGTCGTATAGCGTAAGGATGATCTTTTCTCTTTCATCTGCCTTGAGAGTCTGCGCACGATCCTGCCACTGCTCTTCTCCAGTTGCGCTGCGATCTCCGAACATTGGGGTCGCCAGATCCATTGCATCCTCCGTGGGTAATTCCGGCTCCGTGAAGTTTCGAACGCAGTCCAGTCGAACATGAATCTCGGTTCCCTCAAAGATCCGCATACTCGCTGCTCCTCCCCCGTCTCTAGGGCGCGCCTCAAGCTTGAGGCTTCGCATTTTCCAGTGAAGACAGATGCCCTCCTTTGTCTGCCTCCAAGGCGGGTGCCGGGGAGAGAGAGGAAGGTAAAAGCAGAATCGAGTCTTGCATAGTTTTCCAAACTGGCTGAGATGGCCATGTTATTTCTCCAAGTATTTTTCCCCTGTGCCTGCACTCGTCATGGACGGACTCCTAGCAGCCCGTTCTCCAAGGCAGTCGATGCTGGCGTAACCACCGGCGCTCCAATGCCCACATACTCCACCAGCACGTTGCCCGAAGTTGTGGGGCCGGTCGTGTCGGCATTAAGCACCCATAGATTGCCCGAGCCATCGATCGCCGCGCTCACTCCTGGAACGCCGCTATTGCCGAACGTGGGATCGGCGTTCAGTGTGGGCGTCTCCACGCTGCTGGTGCCGGTATAGCCGGTTGAGGATGGTGAAATCAGCGTCCCACTGGTCGTGAATTCGTCGATAATCGCGACTGAGCTGGTGTTGGACACCGCGAACAGATGTCCTTGCCCATCCAGCACCAGCTGCGTGCCGCAGGCTCTTCCAGTAGCCGGGCTGATGCTGTTGGAACTCTCCAAGGCGCCCGTGCTGAACACGTCCAGCTTCAACCCCGTCGGGTCGCATCCGTAGATATTGCCGTTGCCATCCGCGGCCAGAGTTGTGTTCTTGGTCCCAGTGCTCGACGGAAATGCGTTGTAGGCGATGGTTCCGTTCGAAGTGTTGATCTGAAAGATGTCCGTCTTGGAACTGCTATTCTTGCCTGCGGTCCACAGCCCCCCGTTCGAATCGAAGGCCAGATAGTGCATTGACTTGGCAGTTGAAATGGGGCCACCCTGGATACCTGAGCTTCCGCTGGCCAGAATCTCACGCACCTCATTGCCGGAATTCGCGATATACCACGCGTCGCCACTGGAGTCGATGGCAAGGTTTACGGTTCCGCTACCAACAGAAATGGCGGTGCCCAGTTGAGAAAGGCTGGGATTTATCTCCAGCATATTGCCGTCGCTATCGTTCGTCCACAGGTTCCCCGGCTGGTCGACGGCGAGCATAGTCAACTTGATATTGGCCGTCAGGCTCGGCTCCGGGTCGTACCCGCCGTAGGTTGGGACAGGAGGACTTGCCGCACTCAAGCTCGTCGCGGCAGTTACCGGCGCGCCCAGCGCATTGAACTCCGCAATCATCGCGCCTTCGCCTACGCCCCCAACACCGCTACGGTATGCCGCGACCCAGACGTTGCCTGCGGCATTGATGCCCAGGGCACCGTCGTCGATACCCGTGTTGTTGTCCGAGAGCGTGATTCCCGGCGCGATCCCCAGCCCCGCTCCGGTAAAGGTAAGTGCCAGGGTCAGGTCCGTGGGCAAGGTGGTTTGCGTCAGCAGCGTGCCAGTGCTGTATGGCGGGGTTGGCATGGAAGAGGCCAGGCCCAGCAGCGTGGAGACATGGTTACCTGGATTCTGCGCGATATTCAGCGCCGCCTGCAGAGTGTCTACAGGCGTGGTGGTTGTCGTTGACGCCACCCCGAAGAGGTTGGTGTTACCGCTGCAATCGGATCCGTTGCTCTCCACGCAGGAGGCCAGCATATCGGCCAGCGCGTTGATACGCGCCTGCGGTACCGTGCTGTTATTGAGGATGTTTGTGTCCGCGGCCAGGTTCGCCGGATACGCCGGAGTATGCGCGAGCGCGGCGCCGGTACCTATATTCACCAGATTGTTCACCGCCTCGAAGGCGTTGGACAGCCCGGTGTAGTTGCAGGCTGCCGGGGCTGTGCTTTGCCAGTTGTCCGCGGCGTTGCATGATGCGTCGCTGACAAGAGCCGGCGCGCCCACATCGATGCCTTCGCCGCCGGCGCCGGTATTGACAGTCGCGAATGCGGACAGCGCATACGCCGATGCAACAGTCGTTACTTCATTCACTACGACAGACGACCACTGCGCGATATTTGTGCTGTTGTTGCACGAGCCCAGCGCCGTCATCAGATTGATGTACTGGTTGGTTCCGCTTCCGCTGTTGCCGCCGGTAGCCACCAGGTACAGCTGATCTCCCGGCGCGGCCGGGCAGGTATAGAGCATGGCGAAATTGCCGTTAGCGTCGGTTGTCACGCTGCCGTTGACAGGCAGAGGGCTCGGCATCGAGCCGTAGCCCGTCGTGCCAGCCGCATACAACTGCACCGCAGCTCCGCTGATCGGCGACGATCCGGTGGAGACGTGTCCACCGATGATCGGACCATAGGTAAACTGATCCATGCTGCTGGTTGCGCTTGTGCCGCTTGGAGTAACAACAGTGATGTCTACCGTACCGCTGCTTCCGGCTGGCGAGGTCGAGGTGATACTGGTCGCGGAGTTCACCGTGAAGTTGGCCGCCGCTGTGCCGCCGAAATTGACCGCGGTCGCTCCCGTAAAGTACGTCCCGGTGATCGCCACTGTGGTTCCGCCCGCAGTCACACCGACCGCAGGGCTGGCGCCGGTCACCGCCGGAGCCGGCAGCGAATAGGTGAATTGATCTCCGTTTCCGGTTGCGCTGGTACCGCTTGGCGTAACCACCGAAATGTCCACGGTGCCAACGCTGCCCACGGGTGAAACCGCGGTGATGCTGGTCGAAGAGTTCACCATGAAGCTGGTTGCCGGTACGCCGCCGAAGTTCACCACGGTCGCGTCGCCGAAATTGCTCCCGGTGATAACTACCGTGGTGCCGCCCGTAGTGTAACCACTCGCCGGGCTGATGCTGGTTACGGCCGGAACAGGAACGGCATAGGTGAATCGATCCACGGCGCTAGTTATGCTCGTGCCTCCCGGCGTAGTCACCTCAATGTCCACTGTGCCCGCGCTCTCCGCCGGCGAAACCGCGGTAATGCTGGTCGCGGAGTTCACAGTAAAGTTGGTGGCTGGTGTGCTACCGAAATTGACCGCGGTCGAGGTGAAATTGGTTCCGCTGAAACCATTCCCGGTGATCGTTACCGAGGTGCCGCCCGCCGTCGTTCCGCTCGACGGGCCTATGGCAGTCACCGCCGGAATCGGCGCATAAGTAAACTGGTCCGTACTGACAACCGCACTTGTGCCGCCATTCGGGGTGGTAACCCTGATGTCCACCGTACTGCTGCCCGCGGGCGAAACCGCGGTAATGCTGGTCCCGGAGTTCACCGTAAAGCTGGTGGCCGGTGTGCTGCCAAAACTGACTGCGGTCGCTCCGTTAAAGTTGACGCCAGAAACTGCCACCGAGGTGCCACCTGCGGCTGGCCCGCTTGCGGGACTGACCGTGCCCACCGCCGGTCCAGTAGCGTAGGTGAATTGGTCCGCTGTAACGACTGCGCTTGTGCCGATCGCCGTGACGACTCTGATATCCACCGCACCGGCGCTTTGCGCCGGAGAGGTCGCGGTGATGGTGGTAGCGGAGTTCACCGTAAAGTTCGCGGCCGGTGTGCTTCCGAAGTTGACCGCAGTCGCTCCGGTAAAGTTGCTCCCAGTGATCGTGACCGAAGTCGCGCCGGCGGTTGGGCCAACCGTAGGACTGATGCTCGTCACCGCCGGCAGCGGCAAAGCATAGGTAAATTGGTCAGCGGCGCTGACCGGGCTCGTGCCGCCCGGCGTAACCACCGTGATGTTCACCGTACCCGCGCTCTCCGCGGGCGAATCTGCGGTAATGTTGGTTGCGGAGGTCACCAAGAAACTGGTTGCCTGTGTACTACCGAAATAGACCGCAGTCGCTCCGGTAAAGTTACTCCCCGCGATGGTGACTGAGGTTCCGCCTGACGTTGTACCGCCTGACGTACCGCTCGCTGTAGTCACGCCGGTCACGACTGGAGCAGGTATGTAGGTGAACTGGTCTGCTGTGACGGCCGCGCTTGTGCCGCCAGCAGTAACCACCTCGATATTCACAGTACCGCTGCCCGCCGGCGAAACCGCGGTAATGCTGGTCCCGGAGTTCATCGTGAAACTGGTGGCGGCGATACTGCCGAAATTGACCGCCGTCGCCCCCGTAAAGTTGCTCCCCGTAACGGTCACCGAAGTTCCGCCTGCTGCGGGACCGCTTGAGGTATTGACGCTGGTCACTGTGGGCGCAGGAACTGCATAGGAGAATTTGTCCGCGGCGCTGGCAGCGCTCGTGCCGCTGGGCGTAATAACCCTGATGTCCACAATGCCGCTGCCGGCCGCCGGAGAGATCGCGGTGATGCTGCTTGCGGAGTTTACTGTGAAACTGGTTGCCGGTGTGCCGCCAAACTCAACAGCCGTCGCTCCGGTAAAACCCGTTCCGGTGATGGTGACCGAAGTTCCACCCGCGGTTGTGCCACTCGCTGGGCTGAGGCCGGTAATCGCTGGAGCGGCAGCGCTGATAGTGAACGTGGCTCCTGACGATGTGCCTCCGGAACTCGTTACGGTCACGGTCGCGGTACCGGGTGTCGCAATCAGGCCTGGAGGGACGTCGGCGCTAAGTTGCGTGGCACTGACAAAACTTCTTGCCAGCGAGGTGGTTCCCCATTGCACGGTCGTACCTGAGTCGAAGTTCGCACCATTGATGGTTAGAGTAAATTCCGCGCCTCCCGCGGTTGCGGAAGAAGGTGAGAGGCTTGAAATCGTGGGCGCCAAAGGAACGGGAGAAATGGTGAACGTCGCTGAGTTCGATGTTGCACTCGATTCCGTCGCTGTTACGCTCGCGGTGCCTGCGCTTGCGATCAGGCTGGCAGGAACGGCTGCGGATAGCTGCGTCGAGCTTACAACGGTTGTCGTCAGCGCGATGCTTCCCCACTGCACGGTCGCGCCTGAAACGAAGTTCGCGCCATTGACGGTCAAGGTGAACGCCGCACCGCCTGCAGTAGCCGAGGCAGGCGAAAGGCTGAGGATCGTTGGCAGAATCTGCCCCTGCCCTCCAGATTGAATTGTGTACGTCGCGACCGCCACATCGCTATTGTTGTAACCCGATGCCGTCGCAAGAGCGCTAAGGGTCTGGCTCTGAGAAATCGTGATCGGGCCTGTATAGAGAGTCGATGACGCTGTGGGCGAACTGCCGTCGGTGGTGTAGTAGATGTTTGCGCCCGTAGTCGTATCGCCGATCGACACGGTCTGCGCAGAGGTATATAGGCCACCCGCCGGCGAGAAGGTTGGGGTCGCCGCGGAATTTAGATTAATGGTGTAGCCCGCTGAGGCTACCGCGCTGGCAGACATGCCCGGAGCAACCGCGATGGCCTGCAGGAATTCCGTCTTAAAGACAGTAGTCGGCTGGCTGCACTGGGGCGAGGATGTAGTCGGCGTTGTTCCGTCTGTCGTGCAATAGAGCACCGCTCCCGGAGTCGCGTCAGAGATGGTCACCGTCTGCGATGCCTTATAGCTCCCTCCGCCCGGACTGAAGGCGGGCGTCGCGGCTTGATTCCCTGATGCGGAAGATCCGTTGCCGCCGCACCCCGCCATCGCCAGCAGAACAAAGCCAACGACGACTACCTTTCCGACAGCACTCTTTAATTTACCCATCCCATCTCTCATGCGATGTACCTTTTCTCTGTCTCTTCCTAAACGACTCACAGTCCTGGTTGCTCTGGGCTCCTCGCATAGTCGAAGAAGTCCGAAGAACGCGCCTGTCGGAATGACAATTGAAAATGCCGTTCTCAACGGCTCCTTACGACTTTTTTCGATTTCTCGAAGCTTGCCGTTCTCGCTGAAAGATGAAGTGGGGAGGGGGCGCCAGGAATATGTAGTGTCTTTTGTTCCAGTAGGTGACAAAAGAAACCTGCTCCTGGAGCGCTGTTCAGGAGACTCGTTTCGAACCATCTGGCTCTATGGGACACAGCTTCGCACACGACGCAACCGAATCATGTTAAAGCTGCATAAAATGATGCGTCCCCGATAAGGAGTGACTGAGGAATCGCAGGTCTCCACTTACCGCAGCGTTTGGTCGGTGTGGCTTCGTGTTTCGCGGTCGTATGCGGTCGATGTCTGGTCCCTACCCGTCTTGCACGGCAATTGAGAGCTGCAGATGTTTCGATAACACAAGCTACCTTCGGCCTCGTTCCATCTTCTTCCGACGCCTGTTTCAAATCTTGGACGGTGTGCCGGCAGCGGCAAAATTGGCGATTGCGCGAGCTTCTGTTGAACTCTGGTGAATCTCTTGTTGCTGCCTGGTCAATTGAAAGAGCGCCCTGTTGAGAGCGGGTTCCTCCATTGTCAACGTGGACAGAGGCACGGTGGGATCGTCACATTTGTGCCCAACCGAAAAAATGAAATTCTGCTTTCTCCAGATGTTGCAGAAGCACTCGGCGACCTCCCCCATGCTATAGAGGACAAGTCGAGTAAACGGCTTCGGCCTAATTTTTATCGATTGCGGATATCCAGGCCAAGCCACCCCCCAAACTAGCGCACCAATCAAGGAGTAAACTTCATGAAAAGCATTCTGAGAATAGCGTTCGCCATTGGCCTGGCCGCTGTAGCAAGTGCGGCGTCAGCCACAGCACAAACCGTTGTACTCGACGGACTCGGCTCTTCGGCCTACTTCCTCCAAGCGGGATTGGGCGCAAGCTATAGCGGCGGAGCCATTAACGCTCCGTGCGTGTGGAGCGAAAAGAACGGCTCCGTCGTCGCCACTGACACCAGCACAGGCACCTCCCTCACAGACTCAGGCAACGCCTGGGTTGCTTGGACGAAGGGCTCGGACGGGACCTGCGCCACCGCGGGATCTATCTACGCCTATCTGCAAACTGACTCCGTAGTCGGCAACCGCTGCTTGTTCAATTCGAACCTCTCAACGCGTGAGTGCTTCATTACCTATCCCACCACGCCTGCCAGCCCCGCCGGACTGATTCTCGGCGCCTCTGAGGTATCGCTTCCCTCATCCGTGGTGACGGCGCTCAATTCCTCCACCCAGCTCGTCAACTACGCCGGCACCGATATCCGGCCAGAAGACGCCGAGTTCGCTATCACACGGGCGCTCACAGGCTGCGGTACCCCCGTTGCCACAGGCTCGCAGTATCTCGGGCTTGGTTACTCCAATGGCGGCAATATTCTCGGGTACTCCGGCACCGGCGGCAGCAGCTTCCACGTGATCAGCTTCTCGCTTCCCTCCTCGGCGCCAAACGTCACCGTTGTCGGCGCCACCCCAATCGTCGTTGCCGTCAACGACAATAGCGGCACCGGGTTCGGCGCCTACTCCAACATTTCCAGCCAGGCGCTCGCGAACTTCCTGGATGGAACCTACTCCTACACTGGACAGGTCGCGTCGTCACCCTCCGCAACCGGCTCGGCGGCAACGGTTTTCCTTCGCGAACCTCTCTCCGGAACCTACAACACTATGGAATACAACGTTCCCAACCGGGTTGGACCCCCTGGAGGCTCGTTCGCGACCTCGCAGGACGTGGGCTTGAACCAGCCCTCCACCCAAGTAAATTGCCCCGGTAGCCCCCTCATCGCCGGTTCTACCACCAACCCCTTGTTCATCGAGACTCCCAGCGGCGGCTCGCGTCAGCGGGCCATCGGCACCGGCAAGGAACTGGCGGCCGTGGTTGCGAACTCGACCACCACCGGCACTGGCAACTCGCTGGGCTACAGCTTCTGGAGCGCCGCGAACTTCGCCGGCTTCTCCGGACTGACCACTGCCAAGTACTACACAGTGGACGGGTTCGACCCGTTGGGCACAGGCGGTACCATTCCCACCACCTCGACACAACTGGCAAGCGTCAGCCTCAGCACAACCGCCAATGGAACCTATCCCATCTGGTCGCTGCTTCGCCTGGTCAACGTCGACCCGTCTGTCGATAACGCCCTCGCCGATCTGGCCTCTGCAACAGACGACTTTGTCAGCCCCTCGCATCCCGACTTCGTTGCCCCATCCGACATGAACGTGGTCCGTTCGCACTTCACCCCGCCAGCCGGATCGGGCCTTCCCGACTCCAGCTTGCTGGCCAACGGCGACTGGCAGTTGAACGACAGCAACTCCAATTGCTTCAACAACGAGTCCGGTGGCGACGTAGGCGGCGTGATCATCGGTATCTACCTCAACTCCTTGACTCACAGCCCGCTGTCTCTCAACGACAACTCCTACTGCACCAACACCGGCAACGCCGGAGGCCAGGTAGGATATCGCCGCTAACTTTCGGCTTATCCGAAAATCTCAGCCGTACCATTCAACGCGGCAGACCCCGCTTCCATTGCGGGGTCTGCCCATCTTTTTGTTATTGGCTTTTCCGCTTCTGCTCATAGCGATGACTGCGATAAATGGCCTGCCAGCGGTAGCATCCTCCGTGTTACTTAGTTGCCGCAAGGCCTTCCAAACCGCGCTACCGATAACTCAAAGGAGTTAGGAATGTTCCGTACTCTTGCAGCTGTGTTCGTATGGGTTACACTCGCAACCACTATTCTGACCGCGCAAACGGCTGCTCCTGCCAAACAGCCGGCTTCGGCTGCAGCAATCGAGCCGCCGGCTCAGGCCCCACCGCAATCGCTCTCCAAACAGACACCCACCTCTGAAGACTGGACCACAATCTATCTAGCCCAGAGCGGTCTTCGCCTCAATGCAACCGGCGGCCTTACCTTGAGCAAGGCCGACGTGCAAGGGTGTACCCGAGAGATCGAGCGCCTCGAGTGGCGTCTGAACGATCCTATCGATCTGTACATTGTTCGGCCGCGCGGCAAGCAAAAGCTGCCGGTCGTCCTGTTTCTTTACAACTACAACGTCGAGGCGGCCACTGCCTTCCAGCAGGACCGATGGTGCGATGTGGCAACGCGCCATGGCTTTGCCGTGGCCGGTTTTGATTCCGCGCTCTCTTGGGAGCGAATTCGTTCTCCGCGGCCCATGAAGCAATGGTTCGTGAGCGAACTCGAGGAAGCGCTGGCAAGCTCCACGCACGACGTGCAGATGGTGTTGAACTATATGGAAACGCGTGGAGATCTCGATATGGGGCATGTGGGCATGTTGGGCCAGGGCTCCGGAGGAGCGATTGCGATTCTCGCCGCTGCCGCCGATCCTCGCATCCGCGCGCTCGATCTGATGGACCCTTGGGGAGATTGGCCTGACTGGCTAAAGGCCTCGAAGCAGATTCCCGAACAGGAGCGTCCGGACTATCTCAAACCGGAGTTCTTGCAGCGAGTCTCCGGTCTCGAACCGTTAGTCTACCTGCCTCAACTCAAAGGCAGAGCGCTTCTCATTCAGCAAGTCCTCTCAGACACGATCACGCCGCAGGCTGCAAGAGACAAGATCGCTAGTGCTGCGCCAAATCCTGATAAGATAATGCGCTATCCGGACATCGTCACGGAAGGAGAGGCGTTGGGTTCAAACGGCATTGCCCAATGGTTTGGAGAGCAATTGAATTCAGAAAACGCCTCCGATAGGAGTGCACGCTGAGACCAGTCTGTGAATCTGGACATATCTCGCGCTCTTGTTCGATCCGCAGCTGCATCGTCAGCCGCCTGGGCTTCTTGGTCTGCCGCGCGAGCGGGTCATCGGGGATCGGGAAGAACTCCAGTGGGTGACACCGGACTTTGATAGGCTATTTGCCTCTGGGGGCCGGAAGGCCGTCCCCCAGAGGTGTGCCGCACTGCATAATGTCTGTTTGGTTTTGCGAGGCCGTTCAACTTGTGCGGCGAACTGCTTCCATTGTCGGCTCGTAAATTAGTTTTCTGTCAGGACAGTCACACCGATCTGGCCCGATACGTAGACCGTCTGCGTACCAATATCGACGGCAACATACTCGCCATTAACACCGGGCACCGTGGCTTGGACCGTGTTGGTGGCCCCATTGATCACGTCGATCTGTTCAAGCAATGGGCTCGCCACAAAGGCCAGGTTTGTGAACGGATCCACATCCACGCCCACCGGATTGTCTCCGACCACAACACTGGTCTGGAAATTACCGAACGTATCGAACACGCCGGTTAAGGACGGCCCGCTGCTCTCCTGGTCTGTAACAAAAACGTTTCCGGTAAACACGTTCACCGCCACGCCTGTTGTCGAAGATCCGAAGGTGGTTGTCTGCACGATCCGCTTCGTGAAGGCCTCCACAACTGCGGTCTGGTTGGTGCCATAGGGGATGTAGAGCAGGTCGAAGATCGGATTGATGGCGATAGCGTTCGGCGCGTTTCCGTTGAGGCTGATCGAGCCATCCAACGTGGCAGTCCGGCCCTTGATGATGTTGATCACGTTGTCGCTCGCATTGGCTACAAACACCAGCCCGGTCAATGGGTTCACCGTGATGCCGGTCAGGCCGCGGCCAGCGGTTGAGGTGACCGGAACAGTGGTCACGACTGTGTTGGAATTGCCGTCGATCACCGTCACAATGCAGGCCTGCGGTGTGACGCGCTTGTTGCAGCCCGCCACGTAAATCCGGTTGGCGAAATAATCGACAGCATCGAACGACGCTCCCACCGTGAGAGGGATAGAGGTGGTGACCGTGTTTGTATTTCCGTCGATGACTGCGAGGTTGACCGCCCGGCCGCCCGGCTCGGGAGCAACCACGTAGACCTTGTTCCGCACAGGGTCAACGGAAATGCCGCGAGTCGCGGCGGTAAAGGGGATGACAGTCGTGATCGATTGCGCGCCTGCCGCCACCGAAATGGTTGCGGCGATCACGGCCAAGGCTATGATTCTGGATACACGATTCAGCATGGAAATCTCCTTGATTCGGTTGAGTTCAATGTTGGGTTGAGTTCAATCGGTGACATCTGGTCCGATACAGCCTGCTGAGAACATCGAGGAAATCCGTGGGGACCTTTTCAAGCGTTGCCTGCATTTGCACGTGCATCCCAGCAGCACAGCGAACCGAGACACCAAACGCGAATCGCGCGTGACGTCTTAACGCTGGCGTATCTACTGGTAGTAACTTCCGGGCACACTTCCTCTCAACACCGACGCCGTTAAGCGTTGGTAAAATCCGGCTCGGAGCATGAACATGTGAGAGGCTTTGTTTTTACAGATTTTTATTGATTAGGCCGACAAACTGTGCGACGTTCGCGACCTCTATATACCCAATGGCCATGGGCAAGATTGATTCCCGAGGACTGCCGCGTGCGATGCCGAGGGTGATGTGAAAAGGGGCCGAAGTAGAAGGCGCAGTAGATCTAAGCTGGCACGGCCATATATGAATCGCTTGATGAGCTTTGAGCGGTGGGTGGGTCTTTCGACCGGATCGTTGCTCCATGGCGCTTAAGCGTCGCGGGGGCGGCGGATTCATCGCTCCGGCGGTACTTTGCAAAAGCGCCCTGCAGGCCGGCCGCTTCCACTGCGGCCATGCCGCCATCTTGCGTTCCCTGATGATGCGGCAGGACTCACCCGCGGTTGCTACGAGCGCTGCGATCTGCGGAGAGCGGCGGTACGGTTCATCGAGTATCGGCTGTGTCTGCTGCCTGATAATGCCATATATGTTTGTATTCTCAAGGGCATCGGCGACCCATATATACATCGGATCGGCGCAGGACAATCAGGAAAAACCAGGGGCAATTGCGGAAACATCGTCCGAATGTTTCCGGTTTTGTTACCGGTCATCGATGGCGTTTGGCTGACCTACAACCCTTCGGTTAACAGCCGAGTCGTGAAGCATGGAGTATCAATGTAATCAACGGAGTAAAGAGGAGCGAAGAGGAACGATCGGAGCCTCTTCGGCACACAATTCGGCGAAGTTTTGCAATCTGACAAGCTCGGTCATTCTGCGATAGCGGACTGATCCAAACCCGTTTCTGGAAACCTGGTCGTGGACAGAACGGACATCTACTTAATCAAACCGTGGTCTTCTCCAAGAAGATCCATGAGCAATGGAAGCACATGTGCCAAGCGCGGTTGTACTTTGAGCGCTTATTCTCTGACCTCTGAGACGATTCAGATCTCGCATTCTTCCTACCTCATACCTGGACGTCTTTCATACATTTTCTGGAGGGGCTTAGCGAAGTCCAGGCTCAATCAGCGCGCAGGCCATCCGGCGCGAACATAATGGACGGCGAGATGAACCGATAGCCGCCAAGTCCTCCGAGGTCAATAAAAGTCCAGCGACCAGATGGCAACAGTGCCTCTTTAGTTTGCTTTCTATAGTGATAGCCATACTACGCAACCGTGTAGCCGTTGCACATCGGGCTTTCCCCTCGCGCCGGAGATGGCGCGAGGGAAAGAGCCTTATTTCCATACGATCGGATTAGTATTTGGTTCCGCCGTTGTAGTCGGAAACGATGTCGCCCTCAATCGTCGTCATGCTGACCGAGTCGCTGAAGATCAGTCCCAATTCGCGGTTGCTGTTCAAAGAATTGGTGGAGAAGTTCTCCGAACCCACGAAAAGTTTCGCCGCGGATGTTCCGTAATCGGCAAGAACGACCTTTGCGTGAATGTAATAGCCGGTCGAAGAAGTGTAGACGGCGATCTTTGCTCCGTCATTCTTCAGCGTTGTGAGGATGGTGTTGTAGTCGCTGCTCTCGTTCTCCTGCACGAGCGTGATCTGCACGCCGCGCGCCAGAGCCGATTCCAGAGCGGACTCGATGCCGGTGTCGGCCATCTCCTCCTGCTCAATCATCAAAGAAGTGGTTGCCCCACTGATGAGGGCGAGCAGGGCGCTACGGGAGTTGGTCGGACTCCAAACCAGGTTGTCGCCATCGGGAGGAGTGATGGTGCCATTGACGAAATCGGCAGCGAAGGTGGTTTCGATCGCCGCCACGTCCGCTGCATCGTCGGTGATAACGGCGTAGTCGCGGGAAGTGGAGTAGTAGTTCGGCGTGAGGTTGAGCGTCATGATGGCAGACGTGGTCTGATCCACCGTGATGGTCTTCTGGTGGGTGTAAGTGTAGGTCGGGTTTGCCCAATGCACGGAGACATTGTTCTCGCTCAGGTAGTTGTATGCGGTGGTGTTGCTGCTCTTCTCGCTGTTCTGGTCGAGAATGACGCGAACCGTCACGCCGTCGGCCGCCGCCGTAGCCAGCAACGAAGTTACCGTGGTGTCGGTCAGTTCGTACATGGTCATGTCGATGGTCTTCTTGGCTGAGGAGATCAGGTTGTAAATCGATGTAAGACCCTCCGCTGGCTCGGCAATCAGGGTGTAGGTGGTCGAGGTTTCCGCGCTGACGGTCAGGGTGAGGGCGGTTGTTTCGGCGGTGCCGCTGGCCGGGGTTCCGGTCACGTTGATGGTGTAGCTGCCCGCCGTAGCCGTCGAGGCCGCGGTGAAGGTCAGCGTCGAGCTGCCGGCGCCGGTGATCGAAGTCGGGCTGAAGGCAGCGGTGACACCAGTAGGCAGCCCGCTGGCGGAGAGCGTGACGGGGGAGCTGAAGCCGTTGGAGATGGCCTCGGTGACAGTAGAAGTTCCGGTGCTGCCATCGGCAACAGAGGCGGCCGTGGCGCTCAACGAGAAGCTCAGTGTCGCGGCGGCGCTGACGGTCAGCGTGAGGGTGGTTGTTTCGGCAGTGCCGCTGGCCGGGGTTCCGGTCACGGTGACGGTGTAAGTACCCGGCGTGGCCGTCGAGGATGCGGTGAAGGTCAGCGTCGAGGTTCCAGCACCGGTGATCGAGGTGGGGCTGAAGGCAGCGGCGACGCCCGTAGGCAGGCCGCTGGCGGACAAGGTCACGGCGGAGTTAAAGCCGTTGGAGATGCTCTCGGTAACGGTGGAGGCTCCGATGCTGCCATCTGTAACAGAGGCAGCCGTGGCGCTCAATGAGAAGCTCGATGTCCCTGCCGATTGCACCGCGAAGATCAGATCGTCGTGGTCGTCGTATGAGCCGGTGGTGCATACGGCAGCCGATCCCCCTGAGCGGAAGTTGGCCCGCACCGCCTGCAAGCCGCCGGCGGGCAGAGTGTAACTGGTCGACAAGGTCGACGCTCCGGTCGTGGTTGGCGCGATGGTTTTCACGAGTACCCATGAGGGGGTGCTGGCGCTGGCCGTGTAGTAAATATCCAGATAGTCTTCGGAACTGCCACTGGTGGCGTAGGTCCATACTGTAGCCGTGACCGTGACCTGGCTTCCCTGGGTCAGCGCTCCGCCGTTGGTCGATGCCACTACGATGCGGTCGTTGGACTCGGCGGAGTGGAAGGTTCCCGACTTACCATCGGCACAGGAGCTGTTGATAGTGTTGGGTTGATTGGGTTCCGCGCCGCCGGACATAGTGCCGCGTCCCAGCAACAAGCTGGGGCCGGAGTCGCACGATGAGCCAACGGTTGCGCATTCCGGCGCCTTCAGCGTCGAGTTGTAGACTGCCGTTTCGGATTGAGCGGAAAGGCTGGCAACGCCAACCAAAGAGGCGACGGCAATGGCGAGGCCGACAAACAGAGTCGAATAAATTTTCATGGCATTTTCCTTATTGAGCTGGATACAGTTGTCGTTTTGCCGGGTTTGTAAGGAAACTCGGCGGGGATGGTGCCCCGGCGGCACGGAAATCGGCTCCAGCCGCCGCCAGGGCGGGCTTTGCAGCGCTTATTGCACGGCAAAGATCAGATCGTCGTGATCGTCGTATTCGCCGGTCGTGCATACGGCGGCCGATTGCTCATAGCGGAAGTTTGCCCGCACCGCCTGCAAGCTGCCGGTGGGCAGGGTGTAGGTGGTTGACAAGGTCTGCGCTCCGCTGGCCGTGGGCGTGATGGTCTTGACGAATACCCACGAGGGGCTGTTGGCGTTGGCCGCGTAGTAAATGTCGAGATGGTCACTGGTGTTATAGGCCCAAACCGTCGCCGTGACCGTAACCGTGTTGCCGTGGGTCAGCGCTCCACCGTTGGTCGAGGCTACAAGAATTCGGTCGTTGGATTCGCCCGAGTGGAAGGTGCCCGACTGGCCATCGGCGCAGGAGTCGTTAATGGTGTTGGGTTGATTGGGTTCCGCGCCGCCCGTCATATTGCCGCGTCCCAGCAACAAGCTTGGACCGGAGTCGCACGACGAACCGACTGTTGCGCATCCTGGAGCCAACAGCGTGGTGTTGTAGACCGCGGTCTGCGCTCCGACGCTTCCCGAAGAGGTGACCGTTAAGGTGAGGGTGGTGCTGTTCACCAGCGAGCCGGAGGTTCCGGTTATGGTCAGCGTAGCGTTTCCGACAGTCGCCGTCGACGAGGCCGTGAGCGTCAGGGTCGAAGCGGCCGTGCTGTTTGCGGCCGGAGTTACCGAACTCGGCGAGAACACCGCGGTCACGCCCGCGGGCAAACCGGTTGCGGTCAGCGAAGTTGCGGCGCTGAAGCTGTTCTTGCTTGTAACGGTGATGGTGCTGGCCCCGTTGCTGCCCTGCACGATGCTCAGGGAAGTGGGCGAGTCAGCAATCGTAAAATTCGCCGAGGCGGCAGCGCTCACGGTCAGCGTAAGGGTGGCCGTCTCAGCTGTGCCGGTGGATGGGGTGCCGGTGACGGTAACGGTATAGCTACCCGCTGTTGCCGTGGAGGTCGCTGTGAAGGTCAGCGTCGAAGTACCAGCGCCGGTAATCGAAGTTGGGTTGAAGGCCGCGGTCACGCCGGAGGGCAAGCCGCTGGCGGACAGGGTCACGGCGGTGTCAAAGCCGTTGGCGACGGTCTCGGTGATGGTGGATGTGCCGGTGCTGCCATCCGTTACAAATGCGGCCGTGGCGCCGAGCGAGAAGCTGGCGGTGCCGGTCGAAGAACCAGTCAGGGCGTTGATCAGGTCTACGCCGTTCGGGGTACCCCAGCCAGTCACCAGATCGAATCCTTTCACCGCCGAGTAGCTGCCCGAGGTTCCGCTGGTGATGTCGTGGAAGTCGGCGCCATACGACGATCCCAAACCGATGGGGTAGATGATGGGGTCGATGAAACCAACGCTCTTGACGGTGGCGGAAGGATTGTTAGCGGCATACTGCTGGTTGACCAGGGCGATGTAGCCGGCCCACATGGGAGCCGCAAAGCTAGTACCGCCGTATACGTTGGCCTGGCAGGTCGTCTGGTCGGCGCAGGTGTAGAAGGTAAAGTTTGCGTTCGCCGAGACATCCGGGCCGTTGCGCAGTGTTGTCGATCCCTGGTTACTGGAGGTAATCACGCCCGAGGCCGACTGCCACGAGGGGATGGCGATCGAGTCCGGCGAGATGCCTCCGCCCGAATCGGTCCAAGCAGTCTCTGAGGACCAGGGACCGGCCGCCGAAGCGGTTACCAGGTCCGTTCCGCCGACAGAAACTACATGCGCATCGTCGGCCGGCCAGGCTTCGTTGCTCGACGACCAGGTGGAGCTGTCGCCAGAGGCTGCGAAGAAGTTCTGCCCTTGAGCGGCCATCGTCTCAAAGTAGGTGTCGAGCGTGCTTGGATCGGCCGGCGTCCAGCCCCACGAGCAGCCGATGGTGTTTGGAAGTGGGCCGTCCTCGTTCGTGGTCATGGCGCTGATGATGGTCGAGTCCGTGCCGCCGATGTACATCGTCAAGCCAGCCAATCCAGGAGCCATGCCCATTGCCTGGGTCATGTCCAGGGTCTGCTCGCCGTCATCGCAGCTCGTGGTTGTGGTGCCGTTTTCGCACGTGGTCATGTTCTTCGAGGAACATGTGCAACTGGTGCTGGTGGTATCGACAGAAACTAGTTTGGGCGTGAAGGGTTCGGTCTGGCCAACGTTCTTGTAATAGGTGGTGAGATCGGCCAGATCGGTCCCGAGGAATTCAAACAGGCCGACGGTTTGGCCTGCGCCGGTCAGAGACGTGCCGCCGTAGTAGGCCGCGCGCATGTCGCTGCCCAGAAAGGAAGCTGACGGGCCGCTGCCTGTGGTGGCATGATTGACGGCTTCTTCTTCGCTGATGCCGTGAGCCGCGGCGTAGTCGCTGCGCTTCTCCATCATGCGATGCGGGAGCGAGTAGTTATCCAAGCCCGAGATATGCTCCAGTTGGAAGGGCAGATTCACGGTTGGCTCGCGGTCCAGCGAGTAGAATATGCGGTTCTCGGTGGGATGCTGATAGGTCCGCATCGTCACATGAAACGTGGACTCGATAGCGGATACGGTTCCGGTGAGAACCAGATCTCTCTTTTTGAGGCTGCCGTTTTCGACTCTGAAGCCGTTCGCCGTGGCGAAGCTGGCCAGTGCGTCCCAGTTCTCCTGGGTGGGGCCGAACCTGGCGGAGGTTTCGTCTGGAGTCAGGAAGTTGTGGAAGTTAGGGCTCAACGGATTATAGACATCCGCGACGAACGCATCCAGTCCGGCCTTGTCGCGCAGTGGTAGGACGATATCCACTTGCATGGTTTGGTCGGCGGGCAGTTGCCCGACTAGTTGTGCTTGCCCGTTAAGAACCACATCGCGCACATGGCGCGTCGTGAACGTTTGCGCGTGTAAATTCGTTGCAGCGATCGTGAGAATGGTGACGATCGAGAACATGTAAAGGCTAAGTCTCCGAATCATGGATATCTCCTTTGATTGGGGGTTGTCGAAAGAAGAGGTTATCCGGCCCGCAACAGGAAGACGGACAGTTCTATGCTGATCACGGAGCATAGCACTGCAATCATGAACGGCTCGAACAATATAACGTTAATTCTCAGGACATAGGAACATAGATAGAATGCAATGCGATGCTGTGATTCACAGCACATACAATTTCAAATAATGTCTGCTGATCGGCGTACAACATTGAGCAGAGCTGCCTATCTAGCGAAGACTTATTATGCGCTGGAGTTATCGCGCAATTTTAACATTATGTTTGCTATTCGAAACCGGATTATTGGCGCATAGTACAACACAGTATCCATCAACGTCAGAATGTCGACGCCACTCCCGTCGCCGGAGTTTTGCTGCTCCTGCGACTGATTCAACATGTCATGGTTAAGCCACTTAGATATGCCACCTATCTGGTACATGTCATCCCATTCTCGCGTTCACACGTAAAGCCACACAGTAACATGTACTTTAGTTACGCAGCCCACTCATCTACATAACGGGCCAGAAGTAGCTGCCGACAGGATGAATCCCATTTAATCTACTCTGGAAGCGCGCTATGGGCTGTTACCGTCAGCTGGGAACTACCCGCATCCAGTCGCTTCCGATAAGCCGACTTGCACTAAGACCTCCCGTTACAATATCGACGCGAACTTTGCGCCGACGCGGTAGAGGCCTGCGATAGGCATATCCTTTGACATCGATTTGCTTGGGCGGTCCTATGATCGCCGCAGAGCGCCGAGGTTGTTGAACTTGGAGCCGAGCCGGCAACAATCAAGCTCGAAAGACGGTGTTTGCCGCCAACCGTAATTGGTGGTACTTAGTCCTGAATATGATATGAGCCGGGTTCGGGTAGGCACGGGCCACGCACTCACGCAATCGGACCGGGAATCGCATAAACTGGAAGAACCAATTGGAAGATCGTGCCTTTTTGCAGCTCGCTGACGACGGTCAGGTCAGCGTGATGCAATGCGGCGATCCACTTTGCAATGGCCAAACCCAGGCCGGCGCCGTCAACGTTGCTGCGCGAGGGATCGGCGCGGTAGAAGCGGTCGAAGATATGAGGCAGATCGGCTGCGGAGATGCCCACGCCGCTGTCGCGCACTTCCACGGTTGCCTGATGACTGTTGGCGCTCAAAGCTACATCGATTCGTCCCGGAGCTTGCGTGTATTTCAGGGCATTGTCGAGCAGGATCCAAAGAAGACGGCGCAGGAAGGTGAAATCGCCCTGTACGTTGACGAAGCGTGAAGCACCCAGGGAGACGGAAAGATCGAGGTGACGTTCCTCGGCAATTGGGCGCGCCATATCGCATGCTTCTTCAACCACCGCGGTCAGGTTGAGCGACTCCAGAGCCTTGTCGCCGCGCTCGGCATCGGCACGCGCCAGAGTGAGCATGTCTTCCAGCAAAACCGTTGCCTTGGCGGTTTCGGCCACAATGTCTTCAAAGGCTTGACGGCTCTCGGCGTCGGCCTTGGTATTACGCATAGCCACTTCGGCCACGGTGCGCACAAACGAAATAGGTCCGCGCAACTCGTGCGAAGCGTCGGCAGTGAACTGCTTGATCTGATTCACCGCGACATTGAGGCGGGCGAGCATTGCGTTGCAGGTTTCGGCCAGACGTTCCAGTTCGTCGCCGGTTCTGCTAACAGGTAGACGCTCAGACAGATTGGAAATGCTGATCGAGCGCGCAGCCGCAGCAATGCGATCGACGGGCCTGAGGGCTTTGCGGCTAAGCAGGTAGCCACCCGCGGAGGAGATGATCAGAAGGATGGGCGCGGAAGCGAGCAGCCCTTCCCAGAAGCGGTTGAGGACGAGAAGATTGCCGCCTTCGGGCGCGGCCGCAGCAAGATAGATAGTTTCGCTATTGAGCGACGACCGGCGAACCAGCACCCAATAGGGCTGATCGGGCGCATTCACGTGGTAGAGCTTTTCGTCGGCGCCGGATTGAATGGCGGGCCAGGGAAAGGTCTGTGCGGCGTGCGAGGGCGAGGGAAGCACGCGCGATCCGTCGGCGCGGAAGATTTCGGCCAAGCCGCCGCCGGTGGCGTGGGCAAACTCCTTGAAGTCTTCGAATCGCGCGTCGGCATCTTCGTTCTTGTCCAGCAGTGTTCGCAAGCGATCGACGCGGCGGCTCAGGGTGAGATAACGTTCGTCGGCAAGCGTGTGCTTCAGATTCACCCACATCGCTATGCCAAACAGAACCCAGCCGGCCAGGAAAATGGCGCCGAACCAGATCGTAAGCCGGAGAGAGATGGAGACGCGGCCCTTCAGCATGTGTCGCTCCGCAGCGAGTAGCCGACTCCGCGGATGGTGTGCAGCAGTTCGACTTCGCCCGGGTGAGTGATCTTCGCGCGCAGTGCGCGGATCAGGACATACAAACTGTCGAAGCTCACATCGGCATCGCCGCTCCAGCCTTCTTCAAGCAACACGGCGTGGGGAACTACGGAGCGGGCGCGGCGCATCAGCACAGTAAGCAGGATGCACTCCGTGCGCGTCAAAGTAGCGAGCCGGGAGCCGCGTTGCAGTTCATATTGATGCGGCCGAAGAATCAGATCCTGGAATTGCAGCATCTGTGGCGTCTGCGCAGGAACGCGTCGCGCGGCAGCGCGCACTTTCGCCAGCAGGACGTCGAGCGCGAAGGGTTTGGTCAAGTAGTCGTCCGCGCCTGCATCCAATCCGTGCACAATGTCGTTCATCGTGTCCCGCGCAGAAACAATGATCGCTTGCGTACGAAGACGATCCTCGCGCATCTTCCGGATCACGGTGAGGCCGTCGACGCGCGGCAGCATGAGGTCGAGGAGCATGACGTCGTAGGCACCGGTCTTGCCAAGCCGCAACGCCTCTTCGCCATCGTAAGCCAGCGTCACCGAGTAGCCTTCGCCCTCGAGCGCGCGGCCCAGATGACCGGCGAGGCTGCGTTTGTCCTCGACGACCAGGATGTGCATGGAGGTAATCCTGATCACATCCTATCGGCTCACTGTGAATTCTCCGTGAATCAAGCGCCTAACGCGGAGATTCTTAGTTTCACCTTAGGCAGCTCCGCCATACTTTCTCCACATTTACCCGCCCCTGTAGGTGGATTTGATTGGAGAAGTGACAATGAGATCACGGAATCTTTGTATTGCAATTTATCACAAGCTGCGCTGGATGCTCCCACTGTTATTGATTTCCTCCACAGCCTATGCGCAAGCTACCGCAGGTGTCGTCACTGGCACTGTCGAAGACGTTTCGGGGGCCGCTCTCAAGGGAGCGCAACTCAAACTGCTTCCCCTGGGAGCCGTGGTGGCGACAGACGATCAGGGACAATTCACATTCCTCGCGGTGCCGGCAGGAACTTACACGATCTCCGCTTCGTTTGTCGGATTCAAGCCGGCGGAAAAGCGGGTCGAACTGACCGCAGGGCAGGTTCAAAGTGTTGATATAAAGCTCGACGTGGCCAGTACGGGTGAAAGCATCTTGGTCACCGCAGAGCGGGCGCATGGCGAGGCGGAATCGATCAATGAGACGCGAACTGCGGACAATATTCTGCAGGTACTTCCCGCAGAGGTTATCGTGAGCCTGCCCAACGCCAACGCTGCGGATGCCATTGGGCGCCTTCCTTCGGTTTCGCTCTATCGGATTGAGGGGGAAGGGGTCTACATTCAGGTGCGCGGCACCGAACCGCGCCTGACCAACGTTACAATCGATGGAATCACCATTCCCGCTCCTGAGCCTACCGTTCGCGAAGTTCGCCTGGACGTGCTGCCCTCGTCGATGATCGACGCGGTCGAACTCAACAAGACCCTTTCCGCCAACATAGATGCCGACGGCATTGCCGGATCGGTAAATATCCGTACCAAGGTTGCCGGCGAGCGCCCGACCTTCGATGCATTTATGGACGGCGGCTACACCAACATTTTGAATGGCCGCGCATCAAACGCGGAGGGAGTGACTGTAGGAAGGCGCTTCGGCGCAAGCAAGCGCTTCGGCATCCTCCTCAATGGCGCTTATGACTACAATGGCCGCGGTATCGATAACTTCCAGCCCGCGCTCGATCCTTACTCCACTTTCGCCGCGCCCTTCTATGACAGCAACACCATCCGCGATTATCGTTACTATCGATATCGTTACGGAATGTCCGGTGCCGCTGATTTCAAGCTGAACGACAGCACTAACTTCTATGCCAACGGTATCTACTCGGACCTGAAAGATTGGGGCGACAAGTGGTATTACAAGCCCGTCTCGCAGGTTCTCTCGGCCCCTGGTGTCTACAGCAGCAAAGCTGCGAAGGCTCCTGCCTTTTACACCTCAAGCAAGCGACCGAATGCTTCCATAGGAACGCTTATCCTGGGCGGTCGTCACGTCGGCACCAAGTCCTGGTTCACGGGCAATGTTTCCGCTTCCTATTCCTATGAAGTTGACTCGGCGGGCAACCCCAAGGCCGATTTCGCATGGAATGGCGCTTCTCTGGGCAATACCTGCGACTACAGTCTGGCTGGAGCGGCAGATCCTTATCATCCGCATTTCGGGACGTGCGACACTTCGGCCACTTCGCCACTTCTGGTTGCTACCGATTGGGTCTTCCAAGATCTCACCACCTCTACTGGCAAGGATTCACAGCTTAACTTGACCGCGGCATCTTCCTATGCCCGCAACTACACCGTGGGTTCCCACTTTGCAACCTTCGAAATGGGCTTCAAATTCTCGAACGGCCACAAAGCGCAGGACGCTACCGAGACCGTCTATGACGGGTGGGCTCTTACCGGGGCGGGCACAGCATCCTACACGATGGCCGCATTGCAGAGCGGATTCCACAACACGGACTACTTTGGTGGAAATTTCTTCGGTGGCAACTTCGGCCCCGTTTCAGACTTCAACAAGGTAGTCAGCTATACGCTCACCAACCTATCGGGATCGGTGGACGCGGTCAAGACTGCGGGCGATACCGCACCCAATCTTTTCGACTTCGTCGAACAGGTTACCGCTGGATACATGATGAACACCGTCGACCTTGGCAAGCTCCACTTGCAAACCGGATTGCGCTTTGAGAATACGCGGATGGACACTCTTGGCCACACACTCTGCTACTACAGCAATCTGGCTGGCGCAAAGACGTGCGGCTTGACAACTTACACTGGCACGAGTGAACAGTGGGTAGTAAACGCGGTCCAGAACAATCCTTCCTATCTTGACGTTCTGCCGGACGTTCAACTGCGTTACGCTCTTACTAGGGACTCTTCACTGCGTGCCGTCTACGCCCGCGGAGTTGCACGTCCCACTCCATACTTGTTGATTCCCTACGTCACGGAAGATTCTACCGCCAGCCCGATTTCCGTTTCCATAGGCAATCCAGCCCTGCGGCCCGAGCATGCCAACAACTACGACATGCTGTATGAAACCTCATTGCATCCGCTGGGCTTGATTCAAGCAGGCTTTTTCTTCAAGCAATTGACTGCTCCGCAGGTTCCCACTTCCATCCCGGGCAACCTTAACCTTGCCAACCTTCCTGCAGGTTCCATTCCTCCTGCGGAACTGGCGGTGATTGCAAACTTCCCCGGCGATGCAATCTCCATGACGGTCAATGGTCAGAACGCCTATCTCTACGGCTTTGAGGCGAGCTACGAACAGCACCTAGGCTTCCTGCCCGGCTATCTGGGCGGCTTCGGCATCAATGCTAACTATGGCTACACGACCTCGCAGGAGAAGGGACTTCCTCTGCGCCTCGATCAGCCGCGCACCATTGACCAGCCGACCAACACCTGGAGGATTAGCCCCTCTTACGACAAGGGCCGCCTCTCTGCCCGCGTCGGCCTTGCCTATGACGGCCCGAGCGTCTTCCAGTACGGCTACATTTCACCGGCTCTGGTTCCGGGCTCCGATGTGAGCGGCCTTGGTCCCGCGGGCCCCTCGGGCGATACCTGGACGCTGCCCCACTACCAGTTGGATGCCCAGGCAAGTTATCGAATCTGGCGCGGACTGAGCGCCAAGCTGGTCGGCCTCAACCTCAACAACGAGGTCTTCGGTTACTACCAGGGCAGCACTCAGTTCGTTAACCAGCGCGAGTATTACAAGCCTACTTACACTGGCGGCCTCCGGTACACTTTCGCGGGCGGCGAAAAATAGGCTCCCGAACTGGCGAGCGTTGTGAATGGGGGGTATCCGTCTTCTCTATCGGTGGATACTCCACTTCCAATTCGCATTTTCGATTTCCGCGCAGTCTTGTCGACAGGCACACGCCATCATCCACGATGCGGAATTCTACGTTTCTATTCAGAGGAATTGCATGATACGCCGCCTTCTTTTTCTTGTTGTTCTTTTCTTAGCCTTTTCCACATCTCTCCCGGCCCAGGTGCCTGCCTCCTTGTCGCCGAAGCCCGGCGAAAAACTCCGCTTCGTCGTCTACCTCAGTCGTCACGGCGTGCGCTCGCCTACGGGAAGCAGCGCACAATACAACCTGTATTCCTCTGCGCCATGGCCTAAGTGGAGCGTTCCGCCGGGTTATCTCACCGCGCATGGCTATCAGTTGATGCAAATCTTCGGGGCATGGGACCGGCAGCAGCTATTCGGCGAAGGCTTGCTCTCCGCGACGGGTTGCGAAGATTCAACGCATTTGACCATTTACGCTGACTCCGACCAGCGCACGCGCGAGACAGGGAAGGCGCTGGCTGCGGGCCTGTTCCCGGGATGCGCGCCGACGGTGAAAGGGCTGCCGGAAGGCATGCACGATGGGCTATTCCATCCACTTGGAACGCATCATGGAGCACTTGATCCTGCGCTGGCCGTCGCTGCTATCGCTGGGCGCATCGGCGGCGATCCCAACAATCCCACCGAGGCTTATCGCGCGCAACTCGCGGAATTGGACCGGATTCTCGGGCATTGTGGAAACGATGTTGCTTCTGCAGACAACCAACAGGCGCCGGCGGCGAATCGGCAATCGATTCTGGACATCCCGGCCATGCTCGCGTCCGTCAGCCAGGATCACCTCGGGGAACTACGCGGCCCCTTGAGCACTGCTTCAACGCTCACAGAGAACCTGCTCCTCGAATATACCGAAGGCATGGACGCAACCAACGTCGGTTGGGGCTGCGTAAACGGAGCGAACCTCCGCTCGCTGCTGGATCTCCATACCGCGGCATCGGAGATTTCGCAAAGGCCGAAGCTCATTGCACGCGTCCAGGCCGCAAATCTTCTGCAGCAGGTTTCGTTGTCGCTGTCACAGGCTGCCACAGGCAAACCACAAGCCGGAGCGATCGGCGGCGGCGATGACCGCGCACTATTCCTCATCGGGCACGACACCAACATTGCCAGTATTGCCGGACTGCTTGACCTCGACTGGATCGCCGACGGACGGCGCAACGACACACCACCCGGCGGAGCGCTGGTGTTTGAGTTGTGGCAGGCGTCGGCTGGCGGCGAAGACTCCGTGCGCATCTATTACACGACGCAGACTCTCGAACAGATGCGATCGGCAACCGTGCTCACGAGCCAGAACCCGCCCGTCCGCGTGCCGGTCTTCATGCCGGCCTGCAGCCGCGCCGATTTTTCTTGCTCCTTACCGGACTTTGAACGGGATTTGCGGACATTGACAGCAGAAAGCAATCCATAAAACGCGCATGTGAGCCGAGTCGCCACGATCAGTGAACTGACCACTTCCAGAGCGTGTCATGAACTCTATTCTCATCGAATCAAGGGAATCTCCGAGTACCCTACTGTCGCAGACAACGGAGGATTCGTGGAATGAGGCTAAATCGCTGAAGCTCTCGCCGATCTCGTCGTCGAAACCCGGCCCCGGGGTGAAAACGTGTATCTTGGCGGCATGCCAGCTGCGAGGAAGCTGCTCGTATGCGAGGAAAGAGCAAGAAAGCCACTCCGCGGAAGATCATTCTCCGCCGGCCTGATCTTGACCTTGCGAAGTCCCCGGTCCTCTGCAATCTGAGTTCGCCGAGCTCACGGCAAAATTGCAAATTCGCGATGGAGCAATTCATCACCTGGTATTGCTCCAAACCGCGCCTCGCGCTGAATCGTACGGTGCTCCCGCGATTCTGCCTGTATCTCGAATCGCTCGGACTCGCGGCGGGAACCCTCAAGCAAAGACTTGCCGCCGTTCGTCGGCTGGCCTATGAGGCTGCAGATTCCGGCTTGTTAAGTCCTGAGCCTTAATTAGTTGCTTGATATCGATATACCTGTGAACAACTGAACCTCGACTGGCACCCTTACGGCGCCTTAGCATCCACCGCAAAGTTTTGCGCCCCCGCTTGCTGCTCGTTTGGTTCGCGCAATAAAAGCTTGGATATTCACCACTTGTTTCTACTACTCTGTAGTTACGAGTGTTATAAGGGTCGATAGTTGATCCTTTCACTTGAATGCTCTGTTGCAGACAGTGGCCAGCGTCACTGTCTGCAACAGCCTCGGGGAATCGATTCATTTTCCTGTTCGGAGGCTTCATTGAGACCAAATTCACTCCGCTCGATCATCCTGAGCCTGCTTGGCTTTTTCTGCCTTGCATCGCTGTCCGCTTCAGCGCAAACCGGTCTTGTGATTTCCCAGAT
Organism: Occallatibacter sp.; assembly: GCA_049521075.1. Taxonomy (GTDB): domain Bacteria; phylum Acidobacteriota; class Terriglobia; order Terriglobales; family Acidobacteriaceae; genus Telmatobacter. Next base: position 48,584 of record JBEKPD010000007.1, on the reverse strand, counting down.
GTATGGAGGGGGCGGCAACTCCGGTGCGCCATATACGTATGACTACCTTGAACTCTACAATCCCACCGCATCTCCCATCAGCCTGAACGGTGTCTCCTACCAATACGCGTCGAGCGCTGGATCGTCCTGGGCCTCCGTTGCGCTGCCCAATGTTTCTGTCTTGCCGGGTCATTACTTCCTGATCCAGAACGCGGCCGGTTCCGCGCACCCTGCAAATCTTCCCGTTACTCCGGACTTCGTACCCGTTTCGCCTATAAACTTCTCCGCGACTACGGGCAAGGTTGCGTTGGTCCAGGGAACTGCCTCCCTCACCGGGACCTGCCCCACTGGCGCCAACATCATCGATTTTCTAGGCTTTGGCACCGCGATCTGCTTCAAAGGTTCGGGAGATGCGCCTGCCCCGAGCAACACAACAGCGGACATTCGCACTGGCTATGCCGGCAACAACGCCGCGGATTTCGTGGTTGGCGCACCCAATCCGCACAACTCCGCCTATGGAAGCAGTACCACCAGTCTCAGCGCAACCGGTCTTTCAACGCCATCGACAGTGAACTCCGGTAGCCCGGTTCTGCTGACAGTTACGGTGACACCCGCCACCAGTCCGGCAAGTACCGGCATTAGCGTCACGGTCAATCTCTCCGCCATCGGCGGCTCCGCTACGCAGCACTTCTACGATGATGGCAGCAACGGCGATACGACCGCGGGCGACAATATCTTCTCGTTTGCAGTTACGCCAACGGTCAGCACGTCCGCTACGGTTTCGCTGCCTGTTACAGTGACGGACGCGGAATCCGGAAATGCGACAGCAAACATCGGCCTCACGGTCAATGTACCAGCCGTCAATCTGCCTATTCACACCATCCAGGGCAGCAAGTCGCTGACGGCAACCTCCGTCTCTCCCTATGCGGCGCAGACAGTTACGACCGAGGGAATCGTAACCGGCGTGGGCACGGCCGGCTATTTCATTCAATCTCCCGATGCCAATGCGGACTCCGATCCGACCACGCCGGAAGGTATTTACGTGTACACCGGCTCCGGCAAGGTGCCTTCTGCCGCGGTCATCGGCAACTATGTGCAGGTTACCGGAGCCGTCGCCACATATCCCGCTGTGACCGTAAGCCACACTCCGGCGACGGAGATAGACACTACCGCAGCAACCATTCTTGCGACCAGCCAGCCACTGCCAACTCCGGTTGCGATCAGCAATTCCATGCTGACTCCAAGCGGCGGTCTCTATCAGCTCACACCTTATGAGGGTATGCGGGTCAGCATCCCGTCGTTGACCACCGTCTCGGGAACCGACGCCTCCCTGACATCCGAAGTGACAGAAACACAGACGTCCAACGGCCAGTTCTATGCCGTTCTCACCGGCACGCCACGGCCCTTCCGGGAGCCCGGAATTGACATTCGCGACCCACAGACAGGACTTCCTGCCGATGTTGCCAAATTCGATGACAACCCGGAACGCATTCTTGTCGATTCAGCTTTCCTGGGCGGCACTGCGATTGATCTCTCAACCGGAGCCGTTTTGCCCAATGTGACCGGCATCCTGGATTTCACTTACAGCTCCGACAGTTACTACGATCCAAGCCGCCTGGTGCTCGATTCTTCTTATAACCGGTTGGCAGTGACAGCCGGCATGCCGGTCGAACCTGTTCCCGCCGCGGCAAGTGACGAGTTCAGGGTGGCAGCCTATAACATTGAACGGTTCTACAACACGAACTCAGCCGATGATATTGACTACAACCCCGTCACTGGCGAAACAGAAAAATCCAGCGCGGTTGACGTTACCCCGACGGCCTATGCCAACCGCTTGGCGAAGGTCTCTCTGGCCATCCGGCACGTGCTTGGCAATCCCGACATCGTCACGCTCGAAGAGCCGGAGAACGAATCAGTCATCACCGACATCGCGGCACAAATCAGCGCCGATGCACAAGCAGCCGGTGAAGCCGATCCGCAGTATGTGGCTTATGGCACTGGCACCAGTTATGCTCCTTACACCAACGACGCGAGCGGCGTCTCTGTCGGCTTCCTGGTCAAGTCCACCGTGGATACTCTCAATATCCAGCAGTTTGGTGCGAGCAATCTCTTTACCGATCCGCGCGACGGCGCAACCCAGCAAACGCTCAACGATCGTCCCCCGCTGGTTCTTCATGCTGGAATCAAGCGAAGCGGCGCGGTGGATTATCCCATCACCGTCATCGTCAATCATCTGCGCTCACTTTCCGACGAAAACGATCCATCGGAAGGTGTCTTTGTCCGCGCGAAGAAGGAACTGCAGGCTGAGTTCCTTGCCGGGCTCATTCAGGAATACCAGGCAGCTGGCGAACATGTTGTCTCCGTCGGCGACTACAACGCATTTGAATTCTCCGACGGTTACATCGATATCCTGGGCACAATCACCAACCAGAACGTGCTGCCTTCAACCCAGGTGGTTGAGCCCGGCGTGGCCGGCCTGGTGAACCCGCCCGCGACGGACCTTGCCACGCTACTGCCGGCTGACCAGCGCTGGTCGTACCAGGAGTATGGCAACGCTCAAATCCTCGATCACATTGTTGCCACTGCCGACCTTGTCGCCGGTGGGGCGCACATGGCGTACGGCCATCTCGACTCCGATCAGCCGGTGATTGCCTACAACGATCCCACGACTCCAGCTCGAACCTCCGACCATGACGCCGCAGTAGGCTATTTCACTCTACCGGCACCCGTGCTCTCTGCTACGCTGAACGGCAACGGCAACTTCGGTTCAGTCATCCTCGGTAATTTATCTTCCGGCACGGGCTTTACGCTGACCAATACTGGAGAGGGAGCAATCAGCATCTCAAACATCGCCACCTCTGGCGATTTCTCACAGACTAACAACTGTGGAAGTTCACTTGCATTGGGAACCACGTGCACCATTACTGTGGTTTTCTCGCCGATCGCAACCGGTCCACGGCCGGGCATGCTTTCTATAACCACCAACGCGAGCGCAGGCAACTATACCGTCAACCTGAACGGAACGGGCACTCCGCGCGACGTCACTAGTTCTGTCTCCATCACTTCCACGGGACTTATCTATAACCGCACGGCCAAGACCGGCACGACGACTGTCACGGTGACCAACGCAACCGGCACAGCGATCTCAGGGCCGCTTGAATTAGTGCTTGCGATCAATAACCCCTCGGTATCCGCCAAAAATGTCAGTGGTATCTTTAACGGCAATCCCTACTGGACGACGGCTGGTTCGCTTGCGCCCGGGACATCTGTAACTTTCACGGCGACGTTCAACTACGCACTGGGAGCCAGCTTTGCCGCCACACCCAGCTTCTATTCAGGAGGATTCTAAGCATGAAGAACATAGTATTGCGCATTCTATTCCCAGTTCTCTTTCTTGGCTCACTGTGCCTCTCCGCACAGGCCGACACGGTTGCGTATCAAATCACTGTTGACACATTCGGCCAGAGTGGAAACTACGGTTACATCGATCTGCAATTCAACCAGGCCATATTGACTGCGTTGCCGATTACTGCCAGCATCACCAACTTTGCGGGCGGCACACTCAACCTCGCTGACACCAGCAACGACGCCATTGGTACCAGTGGAGATCTTCCCGGCACGCTCACGATTCCGGCGGCTGTATCGACGGACTACTTTGAGGGGCTGACGTTTGGTAACTCGATCAGCTTCGACGTAACGCTAACCGGCACTGGCGTAAACCTGGCCGGCCTGGCTGGGGGCGCATCAGGAACCACGTTTGTATTCGGATTTTACGATGCCGCCTTCAACCCGCTCTTCACGAACGATCCGAGTGGTGCAACCGGCTTAATCAATATTGCAAACGACGGCATAGTAAGCGTTGATGCGCTTCCCGACCCGTCGGGCGGCCAGTCACTTGCGACCATTACGGCCACGCCAGAGCCATGCACGCTGTCGTTCTTTGTCTGTGCGGGCGCAGCTTTCCTGCTGTTCCGCCGCAGTCTTTCCGGTTTGGTAATCCGCTAATTCGCACGATCATCGCAGTCATGCCTCAAGCCGCACAATCACAGTGCGGCTTGAGGCATTTTGCTAACCGTTTGGTCTTCAGGACCTGCTCCGGTCATGGCAAAGGTCGGAGTCGCCCAAGCGGATGGTAACCGCAAACGCTCACGTCGCCAGGATTGTTTCGGGCTTCACGCAAAATCGCCTGAGCGAGTTTCAAGGTCGGAGGAGGTCTGGAATCACGGGTTTTCTAGATGTTGCAATTCCCTGCCCGCCCCGTAGTCAGTTGCTTACAACCCTTCGGGTAAGATCCTTATTTGCTGAGAATATGAAGATCCGTTGTCCAAAATGATTGAAGAAAACAAAGCAGTTCCCAAACGACTCACACGCATTGTCAGCTCACCTCGACAGTTGAGTTCGGCGTAATTCGGCGAAGTTCGGCGAAATCCGATAAACACCGAATTGACGCCTGCTCTATATAATTGATTTTAAAAGAAATTTGCTCCTCAGGTAGGACTCGAACCTACAACCCTTCGGTTAACAGCCGAATGCTCTCAGTTGGAAGCCATATTACAAAGTTTTGTGTGATGTATTTTTCAGTTATTGCACCTCTCATTGCTGTTTCTGATTTTCAGAATCGCTCCAGTCCATCCGTCTCAAGTTCTTCGATCAGAAGCTGGGACTCGCTATAGGTGAGTTTCAAGGGGACAACCACTATTCCATATTCACGGGATAAAAATCGCTCTTCCGATGATTCCCATTCCTCAATAGGCTTCTTGATTTGATCCAGGCTCTTATGAAAATCATCCAATCCAAGCTTCAGGCAATTTTGGCAAAGCAGCGTGGCGGTACATTCCGGAACCAGGTTTCTTGCATTGTTTGGCGCTAATTGAAGCGAAATTAGTCGGAACGAAGGATCTTTCGAGTTGCATCCGCAGCAGGTTTCAGCGTCTTCCCTCTTGAATATGGTCGCCATATTTGCTCCGATGGAGAATTTCACCGCTATGCAGTGGTGTACAACGTTCTGCATCTTGCAATAGAACCTAATCTTGGTCAAATTTGGAGAAACAAAGTTACTTGGACGGATGGGAGAAGCCTCCACTGAGCAGAAAACCAGAAAAGGGCTTCTCCGCTTTCATGGATCCTTTTTACATAGAAAGCGACCTTCAATTTGACCGAGTTTCGGAGCTTAGCTAAACCTATGCGAGAACTGGCGGGCCGACTCCGAGGCTTCGAACCTGACAGAAGCGAATCTCAAAGTAGGTGAGCGGTGTGTGAAGCACATCTTGTTCGGCGGTGCGTGAAGCTGCAATCTGGAGTCATGAGACAGCGCGGAACGGAAGAGTGGACGAAGTGGCGAGGTCTGGTTTCCGAGCAGATTGCCAGCGGACAGAGTGTAGCGGCGTTCTGCCGTGATCGCGGTCTTCGTGATGGGCAGTTTTACGACTGGAAGAAGCGGGTTAGCGAAGCGGAAGCAGTGAAGTTCGTTTCAGTCAAAGTGGCTCCCGGAGAGGGACCAGCGGCGGTGGCGGCGGTCAAGTCGATTGAGATACGGCTGCGGCGAGGGCGCAGCCTGGTAGTGGAACCCGGCTTTGATGCGCAACATCTGCGTGCATTGCTTTCGGTATTGGAGCCGGAAGCATGATCGGGCTGCCCAGTTTGCGCACGCTGGACGGGACGCAGGGAACGCGGATCTGGCTGGCGGTGGAGGCGGCGGATATGCGCTGCGGGTTCGATCGGCTGGCCGAAAGAGTGCGCGCTGTCATCGGCCAGGATCCGCTGAGCGACAGTCTGTTCATCTTTCGTTCGCGGCGGGGCGACAGATTAAAGGTGCTGACGTGGGACCGCGACGGTTTTGTTTTGTGGTACAAGCGGCTGGAGGCGGGAGTTTTCAAGTTGCCGCGTGTGAAGGATGGAGCACGCTCGGTGGAGTTGCGGGCCAGCGAACTGGCGATGATCCTGGATGGGATCGATATGACGAAGCTGAAGCGCGTGCCGCGCTACGAGCGGAGAGCGCGAACCAGCGAAGATAACCAAGAAAAGGTCGCAGTGTAAGTAACTCCGATTGCGACTTACTCGTCTATAGTATGTGCCTCCCACAGACAAGTTAGTAGAGTTGCCTGACGATAGCGAAGCGCTGAAGGCGATGGTGCGCTCGCTGTTACTGAAACACGACTGCGATAAGCACCGTGCCGATGATCTGCACATCCAGAACCTGCGCCTGCAGGTAGAACTGGATCGCTACAAGAAGTGGTATTATGGGCCGCGCGCAGATCGCCTTCAGTCTCCAGGCGACCTGGCGCAGTTGCTGCTGAACTTCGCCGAGCTGTTAGATCGCAAGCCGGTCAACCCGGGCGATGTTCCACCGCATGCGGAACCGGAAGAAGAACTGCGGCGCGTGAAGCGGCGTAAGGGACGCCGTCATCTGGCCAACTTCGACAACCTGCCGGTCACAACCCACGTTTACGAGTTGAGCGCAGAAGAGCTGGCTTGTCCTTGCTGCGGAGTTGAGCGTAAGGAGATCGGACAGGAGGAGAGCTGGCAGATCGAGCATATTCCGGGGCGCTTCGAACGCATCCACCATGTGCGCAAGAAGTACGCCTGCTCGACCTGCGAGGCGAACGGCGACAACCCGCGCATCGCGACAGCGGCCAAGCCAGAGACGGCGATCGATAAGGGACTGGCTGGACCGGGACTGCTGGCCTACATCGTGACCAGCAAATTCGGCGATTTTCTTCCCCTCTATCGGTTGGAAGACGTCTTTGCGCGGCAGGGTTTCGAGATCTCGCGAGCCACGCAGTCGGTCTGGTGCGGCGACGTAGCCGATCTGGTCGAGCCACTCTATGAGTTGATGGCGAATGAAGTGCGAGCCTCGCACGTAGTGGCTACCGACGACACCATCATGCCCATGTTGAGCAAGGAAAAATGCGCCAACGCGCGGATGTGGGTCTACGTCGGCGACGCAGCGCATCCTTACAACGTGTTCGACTTCACGCTGAGCCGCGGCCGGGATGGACCGAAGTATTTCCTCAAGGATTACAACCAGGTTCTGCTGGCCGACGCCTATGGCGGCTACAACGGCGTAGTGGCCGGCAACGGCATCGTGCGCGCCTGATGTATGGCTCACTTGCGGAGGAAATTCGTCGACGTGGAAAAGGCAGCGCCGGAGATCGCGCGCCAAGCCATCGAGATGATGCGCGCTCTCTATGCTGTCGAGAAGCTGACCAAAGATGCTTCCGTGGAAGAGCGTCTTAAGTTGCGCCAGCAACAGTCTGTGCCGATGCTGGCCGAGTTGCGCGACAACCTACTTACCTGGAAGGAGCAGTTGCTGCCCAAGCATCCTATCGCCGAGGCAATCAACTACGCACTCAGCCAGTGGGCAGAACTGAATATGTTCTGTTTCGACGGGGCAGTGCCCATCGATAACAATATCTCCGAGCGCGAGATGAAGCGCGTGGTGCTAAACAGAAAGAACAGCCTCTTCGTCGGCAACCCTCGCGGCGGAAAAACGGCCGCCATCCTCGCCAGTCTCACCTCCACCTGCCGCCGGCACGACATCGATCCCCAGCTCTATCTCACCCAGCTGCTCACCAGCCTGCCGGCTACGCCCCACGGCGATCTCTCTGCCTGGTTGCCCGATCGATGGAAACTTGTTCAGAAGGCAAGGCTCGCTCGCCTCCAAGGAATTACCTCCCCGGCTTCATAGAGCCTGTGCTTTACCTACCGCTCACTATGGTCTTAGGATGTTTTGTGGATGTTTTGGGACTTCTTTGGAAGGGATAATGGTAGCGCTACCGTCTACCGAAACTACCACTTATGTTATTGATTCAAATACACATACAATTCGTTATCCGACAAAGCTGCCCCAGTTGTTGTCCCAACTCGCAAAAAATTCAATACTGGCTTTCTCCGCGTGCTTCTTGGATTATTCAGGACCAATTCAAGCACTTGAGGCTCGTTTCATTTGCTTTGACTACTTGCGTATGTGTCGAATACACGCAGCCGGTAAAATCGAATGGATTCGCTCGACGGGTGCAATGCTTCGCTTGTTGGCAACGGCAGAAAACAATCTGGCCCCTCTTTCAAAGTTGGGAAACATTACCCACATTCGGTGAATGCAGGTACAAAGACCTCTGTGAAAACTTATGTCCGGCTGTCCTCGGACCGGGTTGGAGATAACTGCATAATAACGAAACCAATCTTCTGTGGAGTCATAGCGCCCCAATAAAACCTCAGGATGTCGATAATAAGGGACTCCCCTGTTCAACCCTTTTGCCGATTCGATCGTGACGCCGACATCTGGCCGCCAAAAACTCGCTAATTTCGGCAAGGCGTTATGGCGCCCAGCAATGAAAGCTCTGACAGGAATCCAGAGTCGTCAATCTAAATCCTAGATGATTGTGGCTGATGGATTCTATTGGACACAATACAAGCATCACGATCAATATGCCTGTAACAGTTCGCAAAGGGGTTTCACACGGAGATCGAGCTTTGCCGGCGAAAGCAGTGCGATAAACGGAGAGGTGTCAGAAAATGAAAAGTGTAATCGTTGCACGACGCAGCAGTGTAGTTCTCACTCTTGCTGTCCTGTTCGTAGCTCTGACGGGTTTTGCGCAGACCGCGACGCCGTATGTCAGCCCGTACGCGAGCTATGCCCCGCCGTTTCCGCGGCTTGCCATGTACTACATTGGCGGTGACCCATATTATTCCCCGGTGGGCTGGCCCATCATGGGAAAGTTCAATGTCGTCATCATCGGCGCTAATTACGAGAACTGGGGCGGCGGCAACTGGCTGACGGCCGCCTCGGGTCCCTGGATCAGCACCTACGGCACAACCCGGACGCGCTCGCTTGTTGTCGACGGCATCCATGCCGCGTCGACGGCGCCGGGTGGCACCAAGGTTTTCCAGTATGTTGAGATGGAGGCCAAATATGCAACGTTTGGCCTCGCCGGTTCCACTGGCCCCAGCGGCGGCTGGTTGGATGGCACAAACAACCTTGGCTTGACAAACACCACCACCTTAACGCTCAACTCCAACAACATTTATGCGCACTTTACCTCCCTCATAAGTAAGAACAACTGGTGGCTCTATAACAAGGGAACCACCCAGGCGAACGGCCTTCCCGGGCCTGAAGTCATTAGCTCGGGCTCGGGCACGAACAACTCGACCACGTGGGTCTGGAATATTACCCACAATGTGCAGCCCGACTCCACGTTTGGCTACCCGTACGTGGCAGCAGGCAATTACGTCTACCATGAGTTTATCAATGGAAATATGTCGGCGTTCCCCGATGCAAGTGGGGCGTATCAGAAGCCCTCGCAGGCTATACAGAATTCCTCGGCGGACTTTGACGGAATCTTCCTCGACAATTGCTGGTATGGTCCGCTGCAATCCGGCGACTGGTTACGCAATGGAGCGCCTGACTCGAGCGAGACCACGACAAATCCCGGCGATATCTTCATTACGAATCCCAGCGTTATCGCCAGCTACCAACAAAGCAATGCGGAGTTTGCCCAGACACTTCATTCGCTCAGCTCAGCAGCGGGCAGCACCAAGATGGCAATCTGCAATAACGGCAACTTTGTAGAAGCATCCTATTTGGGGAGTACACCTGGTTCACCCATTGGGACTGGGAATGCACCGGCAGGTCCAACAGCTATCGGCTCGCTCTATCAGCAATTTGAAGGCGGCGTGGATGAAGCCGCAATCGGCGCCTCCTTTTCCAGAGAGACTTATCAAGGATTCAACTCTGCCATGCACCAATACATGGACCTCATGGACATGATGGCCAGCCCCAAGTTGGAGACATTCAACCAGGAGGGACTCCTGGTGAACGGCTCCGACGCGTATAACTCCGCGCCCGGTCAGGCCATACGTTACGGAATCACTATGGCGCTGATGAACGACGGCTATTATGCAGGCGAAGTCGCTCCGGACCACATCGGGCCCGGGTATATCCCAGGGAGTCCAGGTTATCCAAGTACGAATACCGTATTTAACAACGCTAAGTACTGGTGGGAAGAATATGATGGCGGCGGCATTGGCCCGGGCTATCTCGGTCAACCGATCAACAATGCGAACGGCGCAGTTCAGCGCTCGCCGCGCTGGGCCTATGGAAACACTGTCGGGATTTCCGAAAACAACCCATATATTGCCACCGTCGGGGGCTATGGACTGCCTGGTGGTGTTTGGGCTCGCGAGTTCCAGAACGGCATCGCGATTGTGAACCCCAAGGGCAATGGTCCGGTAACCCTCGACATCAATAAGGATCTGGGTGGCCCTGGCGTCTGGAAGCACTTCCAGGGCAATGATCCTGCTATCACGAACGACGCGAACGACGGTACGGTTGTGACGAGTAACCTTACGCTCCAGGATCGCGACGGCATCATTCTTCTCCGCGTGGCCACTTTACCCTGCGACGCACCTGCTGCCGCATCGCAAAGCATCAACGCCACTGAGAACACAGCGTCAACTATCGCTCTGGTCGGATCGGTGAACGGGAACTGCGCGGCCACTGATACTCTCACTTACGCAGTCGCGAGTAATCCGCAACACGGCACGCTCACAGGCATTGCACCAAACCTCATCTACACGCCGGTCGCAGGCTACACAGGCTCCGATGTGTTCGGGTTTACCGTCTCCGACAGCGCCGCCACTCCCTCCACCAGCACCGTGTCACCGGTTTACATCAACATATCCGCGGGCACAGTCCAGCTCACATCGATCGCCTCGCTCAGCCTGCAACCCGGCGGCACCTACCAGGCCACAGTGACCGTGACGAACAGCGGCACAGCCGCCGCGCCGAACGCGCAACTCACCGTGGCCACGCTGGGCAGCGCCTCCGGCTCGCCGCTCCCCGCATCGTTGGGGACCATCCAGCCCGGCGGCTCAGCGACAGCGACAATCAGCTTCCCGGCCACAGCGGGCGTGCCCGGATCGACCGTTGCCCAGCGCCTAACTGGAACCTACAGCGGCGGAAGCTTTGGCGGCAGCAGCCGCGCCATTCTTCCATAAGAAAAGACGGGACGCTAAGCTCTCAACCGAACGCGAGACTCTTACGGAACCAAGGAGACCAACAAGATGATCAGGAAGATAATTCTCTCTCTCACAATGTTTATTCCTGCAATGCTTCTGCTGGTGCCGCCGCCAGTCTTCGCTGACACAGTCACCCTGTCCCTCAGCAATCCTGTGCAGAGCGCCAGTCCCGGCTCAACCCTCACCTTCGACGCAACGGTCTCGGCACCAAGCACCAACGGTGCGCCGGTCTTCCTCAACAGTGACAACTACACCATCGACAGCCCGCTCACGCTTGACGACAGCGACTTCTTCAACTTCCCTGCAAGCCTCGATCCCGGCGATAGCTACACCGGCGCGCTCTTCGCCGTGACTCTGCCCGCCGACATCGTATTCCAGACCTACACAGGCTACTTCGAGATCCTCGGCGGTGCCGACGGGTTAGCGTCCGATGCCCTGGCCACCGCCGGCTTCCAGGTGAACCCTACGCCCGAACCCGGCACGATGCCTCTGCTAGCTACTGGCCTTGGCCTGCTGGCGTTCGTGATGCATAGAAAAGGGCAAATCTCTCTCGGGCGTCTCGCAAACCGTTCCATTCCACAAAAAACTATTCGAGTCCTCAACGTCGACAGTGTGTGCCTTCGCTGAAGCCCGTTCCGCGGAAGCTCAGCGTAGCAAGTTTGTTAGCGAATTGTCCTGTAACGACGGCGAATTTCCAACCCCACCAATGTTATTCCGCTGGCGGGGTGTCCTCGGTCTAGACGCCCCAAAAACCACACGGAGGGTGCCCTGGTCCCTCGCTCTTGGGGACCGGGGAGAACTCCGGATCTCAATTGGCAGAAAGAAACCCGCAGTCTAGCAGGATGGGTCACGCCGCGCCGTTTTGCCCATCTTGATCGAGGCCTTGCCGCCACTCCGCCTTATCCTACGACCTACTCGGCGCATTCGCGAAGGTCACGGCACAGCTGGTCGATGCGTTGAAGGTCGGAATCCCACGAGAACATGAACCGGGCCGCACCGCCGATAAAGGTATAGAACTTCCAGCCGCGCTCGCGAACAGCCTGGAGAATCGCGCTTGATGTGCACACGAAGACCGCATTGGCCTGAACACTGGAAACCACGCGCACATTCTGGATCGTTCCAATCTGCTCTGCGAAATACCGAGCGCAGACATTGGCATGGTCGGCATTCTTCAGCCACACACCGCTTTCAATCATGCCCACCCACGGCGCTGCGAGGAAGCGCATCTTGGACGCAAGCTGTCCAGCCTGCTTGCAGCGGTAGTCGAAATCCTCCGCGAGGCTGCCATCAAAAAACAAGATAGCCTCGCCTACTGCCATACCATTCTTGGTGCCGCCAAAACACAGGACGTCCACGCCGCTTTTCCAAGACAGTTCGGCGGGAGAACAGCCGAGGTAGGCACAGGCATTGGCGAAACGCGCCCCGTCCATGTGCAGCTTGAGACCGTAATCCCTGCACGCAGCGGCGACAGCTCGTAATTCGTCCGGCGTGTAGACAAGGCCCGTTTCGGTGGATTGAGTGATGGTGGCAACGTGCGGCTTTGGGTAGTGTATGTCCTGCCGCTTGGTGGCCAGTTCCCGGATCGAGGACGGAGAAAGCTTGCCGTCTTCACTCCTGGCGGCAAGGAGTTTGGAGCCATTCGAAAAAAACTCCGGCGCTCCACATTCGTCCGTCTCGACGTGGGCAGACTCTGCGCAGATCACACTGTGATAGGACTGGCAGAGCGAAGCCAGGGCCAGGGAGTTTGCCGCCGTCCCGTTGAATGCAAAGAAGACCTCGCAATCCGTCTCAAACAGAGCCCGGAACGCATCTGAGGCAAGGGCGGTCCAAGCATCATCTCCATAAGAAACCGCGTAGCCGCGGTTCGCTTTATTCATTGCTTCCCACGCTTCGGGGCAGATGCCTGAGTAGTTATCGCTGGCGAATTGTTGCGGTAGATCGAGACAGGTGTCCATAATTTCGATTTATCCGTCCTGGGGTGGCGTTATTTCAACCTGTGGTTCAGAGACTCTGCATTTGCAAGTGTGTCCCCCCTTAAGCGCCAGACCACTCGATTCCTTTTAGCCAGATACGCTCGACATTCAGCTTGTTCGAGTCTCTATCGATTGTGAATCTGATGAGGTCGGCTGCAGCTCCCGGTCGGAGCATGCCGATGCCGCCGGCGAAGCGGCCGGGATTCTCTGTTGCCATGCATAGGCCCTCGGCCAATGAGATTCCACCGCAGGAAACAGCGCGCAAAATCCCGTCCTTCATAGGAAGCACTGCGCCGGCGAGAAACTCCGTACCGGCTAGGCTCAGACGTCCATTTTGGTGCAATTCAACTTCGCCTCCGACCGGCGTCATGTATTGCCCCGGCGGGAGTCCGGCGATTGCAACCGCATCTGAAATGAGTATGCAACGCGCGGTTCCTTTGGCCCGCAGAATGGTCCTCAACATATCGCCGGGAAGGTGATGGCCATCGGCGATCAGGGTTGCGGTCAAGCGATCGTCGGCAAGCTGGGGCCAGAGGGAGTTTGCATGCCGGGGAATCATTGCAGGGCTTCCGTTACCAAGATGCGTGGACAACGTCGCGCCCGCGGCAACGGCGCGGCGAATCTGCTCCGCAGTGGCGTCGGTATGTCCAATGGCCACATAGACGCCGACTCGCGACAGGTTTGCGATGTACTCTTCCGCACCGTCCCAGTGCGGGGAAAGCGTGACCATACCAACAAGGCCGCCCGAGGCCTGCTGCCAGCGCTCAAACTCTGCCAGACTCGGAGGACGAATGTGCTCGCGCGCGTGTGCCCCGCGATAGCCGTCAACAGGGCTGATGTTCGGCCCCTCAACATGAACATAGGGAACTGCGTCGGCAACCAGCGTGTTGCAATTGCGCGCCTCAGCGACGGCCCGGAGAGCCGCCGTGATCTTTTCTTCCGAAGCCGTGATGATAGTGGGGAGATACGTGGTTACTCCCGTCGCGATCATCTTCTTCGTTAGCGAATGAATTACGCCGGGATCAATCCCGTCGATATTGACGTCATCCCCACCAAATCCATTCACCTGCAGGTCGACCAGCCCCGGCGAAAGCCACGCTTCCTGATCGGCACGCCCCGGCTCAATGGCCTGGATGCGACCGTCGTCCACGATCACTTCCATCGGTCGTCCGTCCAGCGGGTTTCGTCCCGGTATCGATTTCTTCATCGTGGTCCCACTAACGAATATTTCGCCAATCGAGGATTACCTTCCCGGTCTGGCCGGAGATCATCGCGGCGAAGCCCTCGCCAAATTCGTGATACGAGAATCGATGTGTAATCACCGGCGAGATGTCGACGCCCGATTCCAGCAAGACCGTCATCTTGTACCAGGTCTCATACATCTCACGACCGTAAATGCCCTTGATGGTGAGCATGTTAAATACTACCTGCCGCCAGTCCATCGACATTTCTTTTGAGGAGATACCGAGCATTGCGATTTTTCCGCCGTGGCTCATGCTGGCTAGCATGTCGCGAAGTGCTTGAGCATTGCCGGACATCTCCAGGCCGACATCGAAGCCTTCTTCCATGCCGAGTTGCTTCTGCACTTCGGCAAGCGGCGTCTCGCTGGGGTTCACGGCGCGGGTCGCGCCCATCTTGCGCGCAAGATCGAGACGGAATGGGTTCATGTCTGTGATGACTACGTGGCGCGCTCCCGCATGCCGTACCACCGGGATCGCCATCAGGCCGATGGGCCCCGCTCCGGTGATCAGCACATCTTCTCCCAGCACTGGAAACGACAGCGCCGTGTGAATGGCGTTCCCGAACGGATCGAAGATAGATGCAATTTCCTGGTTGATGGAGGGATCGTGGCGCCAGATGTTCGTCATGGGCAAGACGATCAGCTCAGCGAAAGCACCTGGACGATCGACACCAACGCCGAACGTGACCGCGCACAAATGCCGCCTGCCCGCGAGACAGTTGCGGCAACGGCCGCACACAACGTGCCCTTCGCCGCTCACAATATCGCCAACAAGGAAATCGCTTACGTTCGATCCTACCGCGGCGATCTCGCCGACAAATTCATGCCCAATCGTCATGGGCACGGGAATCGTCTTTTTTGCCCATTCGTCCCATTCGTAGATGTGTACATCGGTGCCGCATATGCCGGTGTAATGGACACGCACCAGGACATCGTTGATACCGATGTTAGGTTCCGGAATGTCTTCAAGCCACAGGCCACGCTCGGCTTTGCTCTTGACCAATGCCTTCATGTAACTCCTTCTTGGCTTGAGTTATCGCGCTCTGCACAAAGCGCATTTAAACCCAGTGAAATAGTCCGGGGCATGTTAATCATTCAGCTCTGCCTCCAGGCGGAGATCGCGTGACGACGCTCCCACATGCAGCTTTATCGGCCCCTGCCTGCGAACCCAGCGGTTTGATTCTGTCGACCAGTACTCGAGCGCGTGGCTGGGCACGTGGAGACTAACAACCTTGGTTTCACCGGGGTTCAAATGAACGCGATCAAACGCGATCAGGGCGCGAACGGCAAATTGCGCAGAGTGGTTCTGGGTTTTATCCGGCGCATCCAGGTAAACTTGCGGCACCTCGTCACTCGTCACAGCACCGCTGTTATGCAGATGAAAGCTCACGTCGAGCCCGCCGTCCTTCGCGCTCTCAGCCTTCAGCCCGGAGTATTCAAAGGTCGTATAGGAAAGGCCAAATCCGAAGGGGAACAGCGGCTCTATCTTCTCGGCATCAAACCAGCGATAGCCCACAAAGATCCCCTCCGAAAACGTTGTTTTGCCGCCAACACCATTCGAACTGCGCTCAGGATGCGCGGGATCGTGAGAAACATATTGATCCAGCCGCTCGGCCCACGTAAAAGGTAGGCGCCCCGCCGGGCTTATGCGGCCCAGGAGGACGTTTGCAGTAGCAGCCCCGCCTGCGTCGCCCGGATACCACATCTCAAGCACGGCCTTCACTTGGTTCAGCCACCGAAGCGCAACCGGCTGGGAATTGTTGAGCACGACAATCGTGTTGGGGTTGATTCTTGCGATCGCCTCAATCAATTGATCCTGGTCGCCTGGCAGATCGTAATCAGGCCGGCCCCGAGCCCAGGCAAAGACGATGACCTTTTTCGCCTGACGTGCGGCGTCAAGTGCGGCCTGGTAATCATGCTCCCGCGCGGCCGGGGGCATCCAGTTCAGCCGGATCTGGACTGGACGGCCCGACGCATCCCCTTGTTCAGCTAACACGAAGGAATGGAGCCCCTTTGTGAGATGCACAGCCCGCCGCACATCGTCCAGAGTATCTGTGGTAGGCAGGACATTATCTTCTGCTGGTTGGATAAAATCTCCGTGCTGAAAAAGGCCTGCGCTGTTGCCTGCAGGCATGTCGTCGATTCTAAGTTGGGCCGAGCAGCCCAGCAGTTGCGTATAAATCCAATAGGTCCCCGTCTCGGGAATCTCGATCGAACCACTCCAGGTAAAGCTGCTTCCCGTGGGGAGCGTGTGCCCGCTCGTTAACGTGAAGTCCACCACCGGATCGATACCCACGGTTTGTCCTTTGCCATCCTCCCGCACAATCCCGGGCTGGCCCGAATGGAAGAAAAGCGAGGCCGGAATCGGCGTGCCGGTCATATCGTCGGCAACCGCATAGATAATGTGCCGATCGGAAACGCTCTGTGTGGCTTGCAGCAGCGCAGCCAGGGGGTTTGGTTCGCGGCCGGGAATGCCCACCGCCTTTTCCATCGACAGGCCGATGGTTATGGCCTGACCCGCACCCGGCCCAATGACTGCCAACGATCTCAGGTCTTCTGGAGTTATCGGCAAGGCACGGTCCTGGTTCTTCAACAGAACGGCCGCGTCTTCAGAAGTTTTCTCGATGATTTTCACATCCTCGTCGAACGGAACGGGAGTGATGTTGTGTTTGGGCTCTTTGCCAAGCCACCCATAGCGATCTTCCTCAAGCAGGATTCGTCGGGCAGCTTCTCGAATGGTTGCGGGATCCACCTCGCCTGACTGAACGGCTGCGAGCATGCCGTGCGGTTGCGGCGGTTGATGTTGGCCATGCCCGATGTACAAGCGCGGAGGCTCTTCGGGAGTGCGCGCCGGCCACGCGTACGGCTCATAGGACTTGCTTTTTTCGTCGTCATCCGGAGGCGGAGGCGGCAGCGGCTGGGGGGCGGGACAAAAGAAGCAAAGCTTGCCGTCGGTCGTGTAACCCGCCATCTCCAGATCGAGGCCGTCGTTAACAAAAGTGGGTGCGTGATTGGCGCCCCAATCGGAAACCACAAAGCCTCTAAATCCGATTTCCTGTTTCAAAAGTGTTTGCAGAGTGTCAGGATTGCCACAAGCAAAAGCTCCATTCACCTTGTTATAAGAGCACATAATCGACGCGACGCCCGCCTTTGCGGCGTCTGCAAACGGAGCCGCATAAATCTCGTGCAGCGGCTGCTGGCCCACCACTACGTCGTCGCCTCCGTTGTAAGCAACATAGTGCTTGGCCTCGGCCATGACTCCCTGGCTTTGAATGCCCTCAATTTGAGCGGCTCCGATCGCTCCAACAAGAAGCGGATCCTCACCGAAAAGGTCATACGCGCGCGACCAAACGGGATCGCGCATGATATTAATGAAGGGCTGCAAGGTGATATTGACCCCCGCGGCTCGGGCATCGCGGCCAATTACGACTCCGTTCAGGCGCGCGTCCTCTATACTGAAGGTCGCTCCGAGGCCCATCGTGCCAGTCGGCGCCGTGGACGGTTGCCGCGTCAGCACGCCCGGAGGACCGTCAGCCAAGCGCAGCCATGGAATGCCCAGTTTCGGATCGCCCGCCATATAGCCGGCCTGGCCCTGTGATTCCTCAGGGGGATCTTTCTCGCCATGAATCACCGCGATTTCCTCGGCAAGAGTCATCTCAGAGAGCAGCTTGTCCACCCGTGCATCACCGGTGACAAGGGGAACGCGATCACCCGCACGATTTTCTGTGCTGGGGGCTTGGGCGGCGGCGACGCCGAAAACAGCTACGATCAGAAAGAGGCCGAGCGATGCAGACCATTTAGGGATGTTTAGAGCACGCATGACTTTTGCCTGCGATCGAGAAAGCGGGATTGATTGTGAATGAAGTAAATCACGATGCCGATTGAATTTTGATTATTTCAAGCAGCGATATATGCGCGGACCTGATTTGAGCACAGCAACTCAACGCGCAGTCATCAGGGACGCGGTCCGCTCCGACGGATATTGGCATTGAGGCGCGGCGGCATCGGGCGGGATGCCGCCGCGCGGTTGGTTAGAAGTGGATCTTGGCGGCCAACTGAACTGTTCTGCCGTTTTCGAGAGTGTGGGAGATCGCTCCGAAGCTGGACGATGTAACTGTCTGGCTCGGGGGCGCGTAGTTGGTGTGGTTGAAGAGGTTGAAGAATTCGCCACGCAACTCTAACTGATTGCTCTCGTGAAAGATTTTCCACATCTTGCCGAGCGTCATGGCGTCATCGACCAGCCTGTCGGACTTCAGCTGCGCCGGGTTGCGCTTCATGTTACCAAAAGTTCCGGGTGTCGGCTGGGCGAACGCAGCTATATTGAACCATTCCCCTGGGGTCTTGTTAGCAATGTGCGGGTCGCCGGTCTGACTCGCAAATTCCGATTGACGTCCGCTGACTTCACCGACGTTTGCTGGGTAGCCTGAGGCGTAGAGGGAGAACGGCAAGCCGCTATGGAGGGTGAAGATGTCGGTCAACTCCCAACCGGAGACTACGCTATTGACGGCGCGATAACGGGTTTGTACTGGAACCTTCCATGTACCGGTCATGGAAAGTACATCGGTGATGTCGAAGCCGGCGAGGCCCCGGTTAAGGGAACCATTAAACCGCGTCGGGTTCTCCGTGGCTGTGCCGAAGACGTTGCCGCTGGAGAGATTATCGACCTGATCGATGTTCTTGGACCATGTATAAGCCACCAGGTAGCTCAGGCCATGCGAATACTGGCGCTGCACCCGCACGGCGAGAGCGTTGTATGAGGAATTGAACTCGTTGTAGCCGTTAAGAACGTAGGCCCCCACCCCTGGAAACCTGATGTTCAGCGTAGAGTTATTGGGATTCGTACTTGGCGTCGCCGCAATGTTATCGATCATCTGCGCCGTCAGCTTGGTTCCCTTGGAGCCGAAGTAGGCCGCTTCCACGCCCAACGACTGGCCAAACTGCTTCTGAACCGAGAGGGTCCACTCTGTTACGTACGGCGTACGGGAGCTTGATGGATTCACGTTGAGGCACTGACTGCAGCCGGTCGTTGTCGTAGAGCCGGTGGGATTGGGAGCGTTCGCAAACACATTCGGCATCTGCGCGTCGATAGCGTAGTTATTCTTCGAATTGATCGGATCCGAAGCGCCGTTCAACCCTGAAAGAGACTGCGGTGTAGAAAAGGGCCAGTTGCCCGCCGCACTCTGCGAAGCCTGGATGTAGTTGGAGCCGAAGCTGTCGTAGAAGATACCTGCCGAGCTGCGCACCACGATCTTAGGCGTGAGCTGGTACGCAATTCCGAAGCGGGGAGCGAAGTTATTGCGGTCCGGCGTGATACCGCCCGGGCGGATGGTCGCAGGAGCGCCGGTGATGGGATTCTTCTGATCGAAAACGTAATCGTCCCCCTCGTAGTAGTAGGTGCCCAGGCCGTAGGAGTTGACCGGCGGGGCGTTGAAGTCATAGCGGAGACCGCCGTTCAAAGTGAGGCGACCGTTGCGCCACGTGTCCTGCACGTAGAGCCCGTAGCCATAAGTCCTCTGATCGACAACAGCGCCGCCCAGCTGGCGGTTCGCTGAATCCGCAACTCCCAGAAGCATGCTGGCGAAATCGTTGCCGCTAACACATGTCAGAGTTGGGCTGTTCTTACAGCCTGAAACGGTCGATCCCGTGTATGCAGGAGCCGAGTTAATGAGGCCGCCGGTTTCACTGACCGCGAAGCCGAGGGCCGTGCTCGCCAGGCTGCCCTGTACCTCATGCGTATTCACGATCGCGCCGCCGAAGCTGAAGTTATGACGTCCCGCCGTCTTTTGCACGTCCACAATGCCGGAGTGCTGATAGACCGGCCCGATGGTCGTATCGCTGGCCGGGATTCCGGAATAATTTTGAAAGTTGATCGGAGGAAGAATTTCCGAGCCCAGGAAGGTGGGAAATACAGCGCCAAGGCCGCTGGACTGTGCCAAGCCCGCAGGACTCGTATTGCCGGTGAAGTAGTTCACGCCCGTGACGCCGTATCGGATCGTCACGACCAAGGTTTGGGTGGGCACATAAGTATCGCTGGCCACGGCGTTGACGATCTTATCGGTAGTGTGCGAGTTGACTCCAGGAAGACCCACAGAGCTGTTCGGGTTGCTGGCACCCGTATAGCGGGCTAAAAAGCTATTTTTCTCGCCGAACTGATGATCCACGCGGGCGTCCCACTGATTACCGTTGGTCTGCGTTCCCGCCTGGGTGATCCAATTTACGTTCTGCCCCGGAAGGGAATAATTCGGCTTGGGATACCAGTTGGCGATGGCTGCCGCGTATGTATTGATCATATTCGACGGGATCTTGTTATCGTTGAAGGGCTGACGAGTACGCAATCCGGTAACAGGATTTGCAGTCACAAACGGGTTGAAGATAAGGGCGCAGAAAGGGTTTCCCGAGGTATCCGTCACAACCTCGGTTTTGCAGTCCGCCATATTCGAAGTGGCATCGGCGCTGAAGTCGCCCGAGACCTCGGCGGGCGTGGGAACCGTGAACGTGGCATTCGCCGGCGCAACGATGCGCACACCCTCGTAATAGCCGTAGGCATACCACTTGTTGCTTTTATGGAGCAACCATGGAAAGAGCAGCGGACCGCCACCCTCGGCGCCGAACTGGCTCCAGTGATAGGCACCGACGGTGGGGGTTGGAAAGGTGGTCGCATCCAGAATGTTGCTGCGCCAGTATTCCCAGGCCGTCCCGTGGTACGACGGCGCGCCGCGCTTCGTGACAACGTCGACGGTGGCCCCCGAGGCGTGACCGAAGGCCGAGGAACCCACGCCCGAGTCAACGGTCATCTCCTGGATCGCGTCCGGCGGAGGATAGATCGCAACGCCAAGCAGGTTGGGATCGCGGTTCTCCACACCGTCCATCAGGAAGTTGTTGTCTTTCTGCCGCTGGCCAAAGACAGACGGAATGACGTTCTGGCTAACGGCGCTATGATTCGTGGTTGAACCTGCAGGCGGCACCGGCACGACGCCAGGAGCGAGGCTTAGGGCATTCAGGAAGCTGCGGCCAAGCAGTGGGATCGACGTCATTTCCGAAGCGGACAGTGTTGTGCCGATGCTCTCGGAAGTCGTCTGCAGCACCGGAGTGACGTCCTGCACGATCACCTGTGTGGACGAGCTCGCAACCTTCAAATTGAAATTGATCGCCGCAGTCTGCCCAGGAGTCAAATCGAAAGGCTCCGTATGCTGCGTCTCGAAGCCGGCGGAGGAAACCGTAAGAGTGTAGCGCCCAGGCAACAGCGTCGGGATCAGATAGGTGCCATCCTCCCTGGATGTCACCGAGCGAATAATTGACCCATCCACGCCTATGAGCGCGATCTGAGCGTTGGGAATTATGGCACCGGAAGGATCACTCACAAGACCCGCCAAGCCCGACTCACCGACCTGTGCTTGCACAACCAGGGGGAGCAAGAACAACCAACCTATTACCAAGAAGAAAAGCTTCAACGATTTATTCATGCGCCTCTCCACTCCATCAGAATTGTTTACCGGTTTAGTCTCGCGTTGGCGATCTACAATTTGCGGGCTTGCCCAGGATCCTGGTGCTCCGGCAATCGGTTTTTGTTCGAGCCCGGCCCTCGCCGGATAGAACTGCTGAAACGAAACCCATTCCGGCGAAACGCCTTATCCACCGCAATAACACTCTCGGTTAAGGCAAGGGTTCGATGAATGCAGTATTAAACCTTTTCCAACTTGAAATGAATATTCATCTAGGGGTTTGGGTCTTGTCCAATAGAATCTCGTAGCTCAATCGATCTAGGATTTAGATTGAATGAACCAGCCCCTTGCAGATGCTTCCGCCGCTCAAGCAGCTCTTCTTTTCCAATGAGCTAGCCCGTGGTTCTCCATGTTTCTCATGCCTCAAATGCAATTCTCCTCTAGCGCCTGCTATCGACTTTCCCACGGGCGCGAAAGCCATTAACAGGCCTTAGTCAGCTCGCCAAACTGTGAAGCGCTTGATGATGAGAGGGTTTTTCGAGGAGGTACTCGAGCTGATTTTTGCGCCGTCACCAAAAACGGCAAGCTCCTGCTGCATCCATCCGGCGTAGCAGTACGCTCCGCTCTCCCATGATGGGTCATTAATCGGCACGGGATGGTCTACAATCGGCTTACCGTCGATGTACGCCTCGAGCGATCCTTCTTTGCCGAGGTGATCGTTGCGCCAAAACAGGCCGTAGGTATGAAAACCGGCTGACAGATCGCTCCCATCCGGCGCGCTATAGCTAGTCTCAAGCACCGTATGCAGTCCCATCGGTTCGTCGTGGACGATGTAATTCGATTTTGAACGATTGCCTACGCTCAGGATCTTCTCTGCAACGTCCACCTCGGAGGAATCGTCGCAGCGATTGCGGCTCAGGGTTGAACACCAAAGATCCACGTGCCAGCCGTCGCCTTCTCCATTTGTGTCTGTCGGCATCCTGGCTTCCCACTCGACGAAAGAGCCGGGGTGAATGGTCAGCTTCCCGTAGTTCTGGATGTCGGCCATCTGATTGTCATAGTATTTGAGATCATCCGGCGGAGCGTGGGTCGCCTGAATAACCAGCCCCAGGCCTCGAACGATGGTATTGTATGGTGGATTCGGATAGGTGCCGAAGTAACTCTGACAATCCTGGCCGGTGTAACCGCAACTGGTGGCGACTGTGCCGCAAAAACCCTGAGGCATTCCGCCCCCTGTGCCGCCATTCCAGAGTGCCTGGCGAATTGAATCGTCCTTGTCGAAGTTGTCGTTCGCCAGGACGTGCCATTCCTTTCCAGGCGGTGGTAAAACGCCCAGCGGGATCGGTTCGCCGCCAGAGTTCAACGTGCCCTGAACAGGATGGCCATTCTGGCCCGTCTGGCCGGCGAGACGAGGCGCCGAACCGGAATCGGCTGCCGCACCGGTCTGCTGGGAGCCGGTTTGCCCCCAACTGCAGAACGCGACAAGTCCGAGATACGCGAACGCGACCAGAACGGTTACGCATGCCCGTTTGTTCTTCAGTCTGATCGTCGATTCAATGCTCTTATCTGGCAAGCTGCGTTGAGAATTATCAATCATGATTCTTTGGACTCCTTCATACATATCACTAAAGAGGGTGAAACGGTGGCGGGCGCCTGTTTGATTTCGACGATCTTCGCCCGCCGGTCACTTGGCAATATTCGAATCACGCGATGTGAGCGAGTTACATTCTTCATTGCCATAACTGGACGGACGTTCCCTGCGGTTCCAATATATAAATCGGCTCTGTCGCGGAACCTTGGGGCGTCGTTCCCCAGAGGGTTGTTCCAAGAAGACCGGGAGGTGCCTTGATTTCGCACTTCTTCGATGCTCCATCCCCATTCGTGAGGATCGTGACGTAGGCGCCCTGGTTTTCGAGGACGCGCAGGAGACAGTGATCCTTTGTCAATGGCAAGCCAAACGGCGCAGACTGAGCGGCGCTGAGGCTTACCTGTAAGTACTGAGCTAACGGCTGTGCGTCAGTGAGCCACGCACCCAGGCCGATAGGCGACGGAATCCAGATCACTCGGCCGCCACCCTGTACATCTCGTTCCGTCCCGATCACTTCTCCATCTTGCTGTCCGATTGCCGTGGCGGAGGAGGGATCAATGCTGCTGACCCAGAGGCGCGATGGGAGGACTGCGTCTGATGGCGTGGTAAGCGAAACCAGAGGTGTTTTACCTCGCAGATAGACCTCTTTGAGTTGGCCGCCTGTGATCTCTGCGAGCGGAAAGTCGGTGAGAGCCCATGCCTTGGCATGAGGTCCATAAAAGCCGCTGAGTCCTGTTATGAGCAGCGTGTTACCGTGCTCAACAAAGCTGCGCAAGGAGTGAATTTGTGGTTTCGTGAGCTCGCGTACATCGGGCAGAATTGCGATTCGCGGCTGCCTTGTTTCTTTACCCCAATCGTAGTCATTGAAGTATTTAACATTCGGTGGCGGCCCCAAGCGCGAAAGCGCTTCATAGAAGCCAAGTGCTGACAGGATGTGAGCATCACGGCTTCGCGCCGGGTCGTCGTCGGCAAAAAAAACCTCCTCAAACGTCATTGTGTCCAGGCTGAGGATAATTGTGACGGGAGAATCGTATGGCCGCGCCTTTGAGAAAAAACTCTCGTGTTGGTTCACGATATGGGCGATGGACGCCGCTGTGCTCAGCCGTGCGCTGGGGCGTCCCTGAAAATCCAGCAACGACCATTCGCCGGCCTCCAATCCTTCGGACCGGCTATTAAGTAACCAGAAGATGATGCGATCGGCTCCCGCACCAATGCTCGTCCAGACCCACTGCGCGATGTCCTGGGGCGTGGGATTCATAGGCTTGTGACCGCTGTAAATGTTGTTGCCCCCCTGCAGCTCGGTGACCCAGTAGGGCTTCGGCTCTATGCTGCCGCGTACAAGATCGTTGAGATAGGAGACGCCGAGAGCATACTGATCACGGTTCAACAGTCCAAAGTGCCAGGCAGGGTGAATAGAGCAACCCAGCGTATCGAGAAAAGGCCGCCACGAAGGAAGATCGTCAGAGGCGCCAGCAAGATTGCCAAGGAGCCCAGCTGGATTTAGGTGCAATGGATGACTGCTGTCACTTTTGCGGACCTCGTCGGCAAGCCAGCGGAGTTGCGCGGTTTGATAATCTTCCCAAAAGGTGCGCCAGTCCAGCTCTCGGCTCCGATTAAACAGTTCGGGTGAATCTGGAGGGAGTGCCACGTCAAAATTCTTGTATGCAGTACCCCACGCCGAGTTCATCTTATCGACGGAGGGGTATTGTTTTGCCAGCCACTTTCTGAAAGCGGCGATCGCCGCGGGATTCGAGGCTGGTCCCTCGCCCGGCTCGTTCACCAATAGCCAAGTATCGAGTGCAGTACTGGAGCGGTAATGCCCCACTACTTTGGCGATGTAGGCCGCAGCTAACTGTTTATCTTTTTCTGTTGGAGGAACACCTCCGCCTTGGCTGCCATTGCCGCCAAGGAATGGCGGCAGCCCACTAGGAGTGAGCGTCGCCACAATTTTAATGTGGTATTTCTCGGCAGCCCGGAATGCCGCGTCGTAAAGAGTGAAATCCCATTCATTGGGTGCTGATTCAAGATAGGGCCACATCAAGAAGAGCCGCGCGACCGGCATGTTGGATTCCGCCAGGTCACGAAACCATGCATCAATTTGAGAAGGTGTTTGCCCAGGTTCGATCCATACTTCCGCGCCGAGCGATGGGCGGTTCTCAGCGTAGACCGAGCATGCCCCCAACAGCGCCATCGTACTGAGGAGCACTTCCCTGGCAAATCCTATTTTCATAAATGGATATCCTTACGCTCGTATTCAACTGCGGCGCTTGCCGTCCGGGTCCCACAGATTGATGAGGCCCTGATTTCCCTGTTGCTCCAGCCCCGCCTCGATGGCCCTCTCGAAAAGTGAGTAGAGGAGACTCGCGGCTGGATAGTCACCACCGAACTCCATAGTCAAGGCCTTCACCAGCGACACATCCTTGTACTGGAGACGCATGCTGAACCCTGGAGCAAAATCCTCCTGCAGTATCTTCGCTCCCAGATTCGTCAACATCCATGACGAGGCAGCACCGCTCGAAACCGCCTTCAGCGTTGTTTCCAGGTTCAGGCCAGCAGCGCGCGCAAGACGTAAACCCTCGACTGCGCCGAGGAGATTTGTCGCGCCCACCAATTGGTTCACGAGTTTTGTCTTCTGCCCGCATCCGCTGGGTCCCGCGTAGACGATCGTCTTCCCCATCGCAGACAAGATCTTGGAACAGGCGTCGAAAGCGTTGTGCGGCCCCCCGACCATGATTCCCAGGGTTCCGGCCTCAGCCCCGCTCTCTCCTCCGCTTACTGGCGCATCAAGCATGTCGCAATTCATTGCCGCAAGCCGGGAGGAGAATTTCATCGTTTCAGCGGCAGAGATTGTGCTCATGTCGATAACGATTGAACCTGCATTCAAACCATGCGCGACACCGCCAAGCCCGAAGAGGACCTCCTGCACGGTTTCCGTGTCCGGCAACATCAGAACGATCACGTCGCTGACGCGGGCGAGTTCCTCAGCCGATTCTTGCGAAGAGGCTCCCAGCGCAAGAAGAGGCGCGACCTTCGGCGGGTTCCTTTCTAGAACACATAACGGATAGCCCGCTCGCAGAAGATTTGTCGCCATGGGCCTTCCCATGACCCCCGTTCCAATAAAGCCGATTCTTTCCATTGTCGTGTGCCTCCTCCAGGGTGCCGGCACTGCATTGCTCAAGACGCGTTCTTTTCCATATTCTCGTAAGCTGCGCCGGCCCCTAAGTTAACCGACTATTGAAGAGCGTCAGTTCAAGGACGTCCGGCTCTTCGACCCGGCGTCCAATCCACTCATTGGCTAGCTTCATGTAGTCAGCGTATCGCCCTGTATCAAACAGCGGATAGTCGCTACCTGCGAGGAGCGACCCGGGGCGAATGAGTTCGCGTAAACGCATGGCGGCTGGCCGCATATCTTGGTGCGGAAACGGCGCCTGCGAAAAATGTGCGATTGCGGACACTCCGACGACCAGATGTGGCAGCGCGCTTAAGGCGGACACGGACTTGTCCCAATCCTGATCATCCTGTTTGTGGCGTCTGGGCCAGCCCATGTGCGGCAGATAGATTCTTAGCCCCGGACAGTCATCGGCCAGGCGGAGAAGTTCATGCGCCAAAGCGCCGATTCCCTCTTCAGAATGCGGGATCAGCCATTTGCCGGAACGCGCCAATGCTTCGGCAAAAGGGCGAAACGCACGAAGGTCGGCGCTCCGGATTCGTACGCCTCCGACTGTCTCCGGTGCAAAAATTGAGGGACTGAACGGCCCTTCATCGGGACGAAAACAGAAAGCAACACGGAATCGCGACGATCCTGAGACTACGATTTGGTCGAGGCATCTGCGATTGTCCATGCTCCACGTTTCAACAACCAGTGCGTGATCGATCGCGGCCTCGTCCATCCGCCGTTCGAGATCAGCCAATGGATCGTCCAGGCTCATATCTAGATGGGTATAGGCGTCAATCATGGGCGAACCTTGATCGCACGAAGATGGGGAAGAATGCGAACCAGGGAAGAACAGCGATGAGAAGAAAAATCAGGTTCTCGTGGTGCAGGTCGGCGAGAGCGCCTATCTGACGGCTGACGAGGCCGTATGCAATATTGCTCAACCCGCCCAGCAATCCGGAACTTACGCCGACATACTCAGGCACGAGATCCTGAACCAGCGTCAGATAGATAACAAGGAACGAACCAACACCGACGGCAGTGAGCGACAGGCACAGCACGGCAAGATAGCGATTGGGAGTAAGCCCAGCGGGAGCTGCCATGCACATCAGCAGGCAGGCAGCGAACAGAGCCCATTGCTTTGCGGTGTTCGTACTCCATCCGCGCTTCACGAGCACACGAACGAACAATCCCACGATCAGATTGCCCGTAAACGATCCGGCATAAACAGTGATCGAGAGCGCGTTTCCGTGGGTAAAGCTGAACCCTCGCGCGGTCACCAAGTAAAGCGGTATCCAGTCTGCAAGGTAGTAGTTGACGCCGTTGGCCACAAGCGAAGCCACGGCAAGTATCCAGAAGTCCGGCATCGTGATCAGAGTCACCACGACCTTTACGACATTCCTCGCCGGAAACGGGACGCCTTTCAGGGCCTGAGCCTCGGGCCTCGTAACCCAAAGCCACCCCAAGAGCCATAGAGCGCTCATGCTTCCCGTAACCACAAAGGCGGCTCGCCACGACCAATGTACCGCGATGACCGTAATGATAACGGGGGCCACCAACGCCCCCAGCGCAGCGCCACTATTGAAGATCCCGTTCGCGAGCGGCCGATCCTTGGGCTCGATCATCGTGTTTGTGACCTTCAGCGAACAGGGCCAGATGAAGGCTTCGCCGGCACCCAATAGAAATCGAAGTCCGGTCAGCATTCCCACAGTCGTGGCCAGGCCCGTGAGAACTCCAACCGTCGACCAGAGGCCGCTCGCCATGGGAAAGACAATCCGGGGCCCATAGGCGTCGACCAGGAATCCACCCACGATCTGGACAAATCCATATGAGTAGCGAAACGCCCCAATGATTTGCCCGAACTGCTCCTTACTCAGATGAAACGTTTCAATGATTTTGGGCGCGGTGAGCGCAAGCACCTGCCGATCCAGGTAGACGATGGCCGTCGCCAGAAATAACAGAATACAGATCCGCCAAATCCTAGCAGAAGGCAATCGCCGATGATTCATATATTTGCTTTCTAGCGCTCCCCGGAAGACGTCTTCGTGCGGCAAGATCGCCAGACCGCAAGAAAAATGCTGCTAGCGGTATCCGCCGCAGGGTATGTAAGAGTGGGCATCGAGCGCCTCCTGGACCAGGCCGACGCCGAAACCAGGACCCGTTGGCAATTCCAGCGCCCCGGCCTCGAACCGCACAGGATTCGTCAGCATCTCGGCCATCAGCTTGTCTTCCGCTTCCGATCCAATCGTTTCCAGGATGAAAAAGTTGGAGATTGCAGCCGCATAGTGCAGATTCATGACGGTTGCAAGCGGCCCGTTGGGATTGTGCGGCGCCATGCCTATATAGTGAGCTTCGGCCAGTGCGGCAATTTTCTTCATACCGGTAATCCCGCCGCAGTTGACCAGATCGCATTGCAAATAATCCACTGCATGCTTTTCCAAAAATGGCCGAACTCCGTAGATGGTCGCCCAGCGTTCGCCGGCGGCGATCGGAATCGTGGTCTCGCGTTGCACCATGCATAACGCTTCAACGTTTTCCGGTGGAGTTGGCTCTTCCAGGAACATGAGGTCTAAGTCTTCGAGCTCACGGCAGAGACGCAATGCCATCTTTGGATTCAATCGACCATGACAATCGACGGATATGCCCATTTCCGGACCACCGGCCTCGCGGGCCGCGATGAAAAACTCGCGAATCCGCTTGAAGATCGATGTATCCAGGTATTCCGTTTCTTTCCAATGAGAGCCCACCGTGCCCCGGGTGCCGGAGTAGCCGCTGCCGTTGCCAGTGTGACGGTCGCCCCCTCGATTTCCTTCGCCGTAAAAAAGAGGCAGGGTCGTTTTGAGGGCACGATAACCTCGCGACTTACACACCTTCACATTCGCCGCGAACGCCTCTGGGGAATTTCCCGCCGCGCAGTGGCAATAGGCTAGCACATGGGTGCGCGTAGGCCCTCCGAGTAGCTTGTAAACCGGCAATCCGCTGACTTTACCGAGAATGTCCCACAGCGCGCAGTCGACGGCGCTGATTGACGTGCTATGCAGTGGACCGCCAATCCAGAAGGAATCTCGGTACATTCTCTCCCAGTGAGTCTCGATCTCGGTGGGGTCTTTGCCTACGAGATAGCGCTTCAGTTCCAGAATCGAACGCTCGACAGTGTGCGTCTTCCGCTTCATTACGGTCTCTGCCAGGCCCGTAATTCCTTCGTCGGTTTCAACCTTGACGACGACAGCATTGCGAAAATTCTGATTCACAATCTGCGTTTTGATGTCTGTTATCTTCATCTGCGGCCTCGGTGCCAGGATCTCTAAAAGTGGAATTTCGATCCATCAATCGTATTCATCTCAATTGAGTCTCAAGAACAATGCTCCGTGCATAGGAAAGATCAGAGTCCGAGGACGCTCAGTTCTCCGTATCTACCTCAGCGAGCTTCTACCGCCTACCGGCGAGAAGGAGGCTGCATTAAAAAACATAGAATTCCTGACAGCTACTCTGACGATGACGGTTTGAAAGCTATGCCACCGTGAACTGTATTGTAGAAAATCTCTTCAGTCAAATATTAAGTTCTTCTCTGATCGATCCAATTTCGATATAAATGGCAGGACTTACCGGAGGGCATCGGCATGAGTAAGAAAACCAGTTCACGCGGATATAACACTAAGGGCCAATCAGGCCCTGGAATTGATCGATGACCCGGATCAGATTCACCGTCTCGGCCCAAGGGATAAAACGGCCTTTCCCCCGGCACGCGCAGATAAACTGCACGTCCTGGTCTCGGATCGCGTGTTCATACACGGCGCGCTCATCGCCCGCACATTGCAGTTCCTCCAAATCAGACCGCAAGGAGCTGAAGCCGTCTGTTTCGATGGTGTGCTTGGCGCCTACCACCACCATGCCGGCAACCGGCAGCCTTGCGCCGTAGCTCACGGTTATGGTCATGAGTTTTCCGCTGGGAAGCCTCGCCAGCATGGATGCCGATTGAGCAGATACTGCATCCGGAAATACAGCGCATGCTATGGGTTGCAACCCGCCGCACCATCGCAGCACCAGGTCAATTGCATGCGCGGCATGATGGAGAAGGGCATTGTCGGTCCAGGTGCGGGAGGCACGGAGTTGTAGATAACGGACGTAGCTGATCTCCTGAATTTCTCCGATGGAGCCGTCATCGAGAGCCGTTTGAATCCTGGCGTAAGGCAACAGATAACGGGACGTGTGGGCGCATCCCAGCAGCACACCTTGTTTGTCGGCCAAGGCTCCCAGTTCCTCGGCCTCGCGGAGGATGCCGCATGGCGGGAGTTCGACTAACGTGTGAAGACCTGCACGCAAGCTCTCCCGTGCCTGCTCGAAATGCAGATCGGTGGATGAACAGATAATTGCGGCGTTGGCCTCGCGGGCCGCTTCGGCGATGCTGTTGCAGATTGTCCTAATACCATGATGGGCGGCAAATGACGACGCTCTTTCTCGATCCCGGCTGAAAACGGCCGTCACTTCCACGCCGGGCTCTTTCGCAAGACTAGTCGCGTGAATGGAGCCCACGGCACCGCAACCGATAATCGCAACCTGAATGTTCATCGGAGTGTTAATGTCCATGAGAATCAAATGCCGTCCAGCGCATGACTGGGATCGATCCAGCCGGTCTGTTCCAGAATGCTGCGCAGTTTCTCCACCTGGTCTCGATCGAGCGGGAAGAAGGGATCGCGGCTATACCCTCCCTCGAGGCCCCAGAGATCGAGTATCGAACGATAAATGACTAAGTCGCTCACCGGACCTATCTGCTGATGGGTGTATAGGTGAACCAGAGGAAGCATCCGCTTCCAGATGCGAAATCCTCGGCGCACGTCATTATCGAGGACTACGGCCTTATAGAGTTCCTTTGCCGCGCCGGCCCCCACGTTCAGAAGGCCGCTGATCCAGCCATGCGCCCCGCCACACAGGCCCTCAAACCCCGCCAGGAAGGAACCGTAAAAAATGGCGATCTTATCTCCAAGAAGATAGCTCAACTCATGCACAGGCTCGACAGTTCCATACGTAGACTTGACCATGTGAATGACATCTTCTTCGGCAAGCCTGGAAATTTCAAGCGGACTGAAATCGACACACGCGGAATTACCGGGATTGTTGTAGAGCATCAGAGGCACATGGATGGCTTTGCGGATACAGCGAAAATGCTCGATAACGGCCGCTTTGGATGGTTTTTGAAAATAGGGCAGTATCACGATGACTGCGTCGGCCCCGCACTTTTCCGCATCTTCAGAAAGCTCGATCGTAATTTTGGTGCTGTAATGGCCCGAGCCGAAGATCACTGGCACTCGCCCCCGCACAACATCCCGCGCCAGCCTGAAGATGCGCCTGCGTTCCTCCGATTCCATCGCAATGAATTCGCCGCTGGTTCCCGCAATCACGAGCCCGTCCACCCGCTGCTGTTCAATCAACCACTCCCAATGACGGGCCGTGGCCGCTTCGTCGAGCCAGTTATCCTTGTCGAACATCGTGAGCGCCGCCGGAAAGATCCCCCGAAAACGCTGAAGCGCGAAAGACATGTCATTCTCCTCATTGAAGCCGCATTTCGATCTGTCAATCGAGCAGCTATCTCTTTGGGCAACCCACACTCATTAAGCCGGAAACAGGGTTGCGCTTGCGAAAGCTGCTATCACATCCTGGCGGGTCAGGCTGCCAAAGCTCAGATATCTCTTTTCACCCAGCGGGAGTTTCACCCGCGAGCCCGATGTTTGGATTGCCAGCGGCGCGCCCAGTGTCTTCATTAACGTCAATTGCTTTGCAGGGAGAGACATGTGCAAGAAACCTTCTCCCGATGTATGCCAGTAAGCGGCCCACACGCTGCCTTGGTATTCGAAGACAAACGCTCTGCCCGGCGCCTCGGCACCGGCAATCTTCTCAACTTGGGCACAGGACACCAGCACAAAGTTCCCGTGCTCATCCACTAACAAGGTATGTTCCTGTTCGAGATTGCGGAGCGCCGCTTTCTGCTCCGACGTGAGCCACTTCGAGGCGCGGACCTCTTCCCATCGGCGAATCACCTCAAGGTTGTCCGGCGTGCGCGGATGCGCGTCCATCGCCTGCAAGTTGCTATTGAGAGCGATTGGGCAATCCCAGGCTGCGGCCCTGCTCGTCACATATTCCAGCATGTCAGGCTGCGTGCCCATGGTGTCTTTACCGGGAGCCCAGTACCCGATCCATCCAAAATTGATGCCGGTAAAATCATTGGCCGCGCGTCCTGCCTCCGCCGCCGGATAGGCGCGGGTTGCGGTCTTGACGACCTCTGGTTTGAACACATCAAATGCATTGCCGCGGGTAAGAATGTGCCAACTGAAGTGGGATTTGCATGCGCCTTCGGCGAAGAGCGGCTGCGGATGCAGTCGCTGGCCAACGATCCACTGAGCGCGCGATACGGTGTACCAGTAAGGCGGCGGAACATCCTCCGCGCCGTCATAATAGACAAATTGAAAGCCTGCCTGCTCATAAATCGCTTTGAGCCGCTCGGCGACCTCTTCCTGGATGCTCGTGTTCTGGGTAAAGCGGACGAATATGGGCCAGGTGTCCACATCGAGCAGCCCGACACGCGAACTAATCTCATGCGCAACCGCTTGTGTACCCAATGCGCCGCGGCGACAGTTCTCGAAATGATAAGGAGGCGCGGCGGTATAGGACTCATAGGTGATGAGCTCGTTTTGAATTTTCAGAATTCTGCGCTCGTCGTCAAGAGTGCACAGGCGCGGGTTTTCCTCAACGGGAATCATGGTGGCCGCAGCATCAATGTCTCCGGAAAGAGTAAAGGTCTCGGAAAGATTGAGCCGCGGATCGGGTTTGGGAGTTACATAGGCATCCTGCTTATGCGCCTTATTGTAGTGGATGTGAATTCCCGGAAGGATTCCAGCATTTTTGATCCGCGCAACAACATCCTTCAAATCCTCCATCCCGCGCGGATACTCCGGCCGCCACGGAAAATGTCCGGCACTGCTTGCAAAAGCAGAATAATACACGTCCATCGCTCGAAAACCGCATTGCTTTGCGTATTGGATGTGCCGGTCGGCATCTTCCGGAGTAATCGTGCTGGCCTCATAATAGGAGTAGCCATATTCCCGGGAACGGCGGCTCTTCACGCCCTGCGGCAAACTATAGTCTTCTTCCACACGGGCAATGCGGTCGAGCAGGTGTGGTGTTGCAGTGGCAATCAGAGCTGCTCCCACGCCCTCAAGTTGCACTTCTGCCGTCGTTCCAGCCTGGAAGAGATGATATCCCTGCCGGGGCTTCGCCTGAATCCGCGCGCAGGGGTCTGTAGCGAGCAAATTCACTGCTACATTCTCGTCCCACATTACATTCAGCCATTCGCCCCGATTTTTCCTGTCCTTGACCGGAAGCTGAACGAAGAGCGTTGCATCGATCGGCGTCTTCCGCTTGACGCGCAGCGAAGTGAAACCCTGATAGGTAAGCTTCTCTAACCGGAAAGCTATATACGCATCCGTAATCCTGATTTCGACGGTACCTTTATAGTCGACAACTGCAAACTCCATAGTCAGCTGGTCCCCCTGGCGTGTCACTTGATTGCCGGGAAAGTGGGTTACCTCTGCGGGGTAGGAAAGCTGCAATTCGTTGTCGTATGGGCGGTCTTGCGTCAGGGCGAACATAGGCACATCGACATCCTGCGCAAGGCACTCCTGGCCCGAAGCTTTGTGCAGGAGACTTCGGGCGACGCCAGCCCGACTGATCTCTAGACGCATCTCAGCATTTTCAAGAACGATGTTGTTCGTCCCGGCAGCGGATGAGCGATCCGCTTTGGTGCCTCTCGCATCTTCGGCTGCAGGCTTTGGTTCTTGCGCCGGCGCGGGCAGAGTCCCCGACCAGGAAGCGAGTCCCAGAAATCCTGCGCCCTTCAAAAACTCCCTGCGGTCACTCATTCGGTTTTCCTTCCTTCTCGTTCTGCTTTCTGCGGCATCTCCGCACAGCGAGTCATTTCGCCGCTTGCAAGAGACTCGCATAGTAGTCGGCCGTCGCCAAGCCCGAGCCTTCGCACTCGATTCGAAAATTCTTGCCAGATGCGGCGGCTTCGTATGCGGCCCGCGTCCATCGATACGTTTCTTCCGCCTGAGCGGAATCGACGGTTTTCTTCATGGCGTCTGCAGGCTCGATCAACGTTAACAGGCGAGGTGCAACGGCCGCGGCAACCTGCGGAAGATCGAGATGCAGAAGAATCTGCGGAACAAACACGTCCGCGCCGTAAAGATAACGATCTGCCTGAACGAGGGACCGGTAGGAAAGAAGGCTCTGCACGCAGACCAAACTACTGACGCGGGCATCGAGAGCGGCCGCATAGAGACACCACAACCCGGCAGTGCCTTTACCGATCAGATGCAGATTCCGACCGTCGATTCCTTCGCGCTGCATCGCATAGTCTACGCTTCGAATCACATCCTGAACCCTCATACCAAGCAGCGACCGGTCCATACTCCATGCTTCATAGGCCATGCTCGTATCCGTATCGAAAAGCTGTCCAAACACACCGGAAGAGAGCGATGAGTATCGCGATGAACGGGTCTCACCGATGCCGCGCACATCAGCCGCGATCACCAGGTATCCCTTTCTCGCCAGTTCATCCAGGACGCCACGCGTCATTCCGGCGCTTTCTCCGCCCTCGAATTCCATGCCGTCGCTTTGCATTCCCTCATCGCTGAAATAGATGACGCTGGGAAGCACGCCGCTTCTACCTTCAGGCACAAAGACCCACGCGGGAATATAGATGCCGGGTTCGGATAGAAATTCGATCTTCTCGATGCCATAGCCTTCCCGCTGCGTGGTGGCGATCAACCGCGGATCCAGTGGGGCGTGCTGCCGCTCATAGCGCAACAGGGTTCGGACCTGACTACGAATCTCTTCCTGGCGCGCAGCCAGTTCCGCTCTTTCCTTTGGAGAAACCTGCCACAATCGCAAGCTCGCTTGTTTCTCCGCCACGATAGAGAAGATCGTCTGCCCTCTCCGGGAATAGCGCAGCGATCCATTGGGCGTGCAATATAGATCTTCCGGGCGACTGGTTTCCCGGGCTATTTCTTCCTTTGGACCGCTTCCGCCATTGAACCAGCGGCAAAACCAATCCGTAGCCGCGAGCCTCAATTTGGGAGTCCACGCGTGAGGATCATCCGCAGCAACGGTGGCAGATTTCTGCTCCGCTCCAAGTTGCTTGTAGCGGGCTTGGATGGCATGTGCGGCCCTGTCGAAATCAGGATTGTAATGTTCAATGGCGGTAAGCAACGGCCGCGGCGCAATCGCCGCTAGTAGGTCGACATTATCAATCCCATACAGCGCAGCCGGAAACAGGTTTTGCTCGATGTCCGCAATACCGATCGAACGGCACGGCCACTGATTGGCAGTACCTCCTTCGAGGATGACCGCGCACTGAACCCGCTCATCGGCTGCGGCGATGAACTTGGTCATGGTGCCCCCCCCGGAATGTCCGGCGCAGCCTATCCTTGTTGGATCCACTTCACCCCTGGCGAGCAAATAATCGATGGCCCGCATGCCCTCCCAAACAAGATATCCGGTGAGAGTCTCGCCCAGCAGCAACAACAATTGACCGGGCATCGAGTGCTCAAAGATCGGCCCTCCGACCTCGGTGACATCGGTGGCCGGATTCCAGTATTGGCGTCGTTCCCCCTGACCAATAGGATCGTAAGCCAGCACGACAAATCCGCTCTTCACCAAGCTGATATAGGCGCTTTGATATTGCGGCATCATTCTTGCCATTGGATAGTGTCCACACGGAGAGATGATTCCAGGAAATGGACCGCGGCTTGACGTGGGGAGATAAAGGTTGCCCGTGACCCAGAAGTCGGGACGGCTACAGAACATGACATTCTCGACCCGGTAGCCGTCCTTCTCAGCCGATTTCACAGTGACCGCACGCAAGGGGGCTTTCTCTGGAAAACTGCCAAGCATGCGGAGAAATTTCTCCTGCACGAAGGCATTGCGCGCTCTTACATCTGAGGCGGATTGTAAGAGAGCCCGCTTTTCATCCCACTGGGCGGCCAACCGATTCAGGTTCTGAGCGAGATAGGCTTCGAGCATATTCGGCATCTGCTCCGCATAGGAGCGCGCGAATGCCGATCGAGGCTGCGCCTGGCCAATACCTCCAACACGCAGAAGCGTGGGCGTAAAGAGTGACGCCGCGGACCCGACGATGAACTTCCTTCGATGCACGCCTTCTCCTCGTGGGCCGCGGAGATTTCTACTCAGTGCCCATTGCACGTACGCTACCAATTGACCGCCACAACGCCATAAGCACGCAGCGGAGGCACGGTAAAAACAGCCTGCAAACCCTGCATCCGGAAATCGAGTGCTTTGCCATCTTCGAGTTCAGGCGAGTAGAGCCGGACCGTCGTTGCAGATTTACCTTCCGGTACTGCGCAGCGGATCGCAACATTCCCCATGGTCGGATTCTCCTCGATGTCGTAGTTGACCAAGTGAATAATGCGCCTGCGTTTCTCACTCTGCTCAAGCAGGTTCATCGCTACATACTCCGGACCAGTAACCGAAACCGGAAGTTCATCGCCCGCCGCCCATTTAATGGAATCGATCAGGCTCTCCCAGTTCTTGGGACGTTTCCAGAATTCCGGTTCCAACGTGAAGTAAGGCTCATCCGGCGGCTGAGCACCGTCAAATTCTAGGACGGGAAGATAAACCGTCCGTCCACTACCGTACTGCTTGCGGCGCGGTTGCCTCAGAGGGGCCGATTCGATTCCTCTTCGGTTGCGAGCTGCATTCGGAATTGGACCATCGACTACGTCCTTGAATCCCGGCTCGACACGCATCCGGCGCCATGCGTCGTAAAAGGCCGTCTCTTCCGTGGCGATCAGGCCGCCCCCCACTGCTACATACCTGCGAATCGCAGCCAATTGCTCATCCGAGAGACACTCCGTGTTCGGCAGGATAAGCACCTTGCACGTTGCGGGTGACAACTGGAGCAGATGCTCGTCGCAGATAATGCGAAATGGAACCTTTGCCTGAATAAGAGTCTGCTCGACTTGAATCGCGCTCAACCCGGCCCCCGCATTGTTATAGGTGATCGACGGATAGGAACGTAATACAGCCACTGGAGCGAAATCTTCGGCCCCAACATAGAAATCGCGCAGCTTACGATAAAACGCAATATATTTCACCACGTCGGCAGTGAGCGGGCTCATGCCGGCGAAGCCGATCGTTTGATTGAATGCCAGGCACTCCGCAATCGCTGTTTCGCTGATCGAAATATACCTCAGCACGATATTTCGATATGTTCGGGCCAGTTTATAAGTACGGATGCCGGTGATCAATCTTCCATCCGGCAGGAACTCCGGCTTGCGGTCCGACTCATCCCAGAAGATCTGTGTCTGCGGTAACAAGCTCGCGTGGTCGGTGCCGCGTAACCAGGGACTGTTGTAGCCCACCACGCCACCGTAATTGATCTCAAGGAGGACATCGGGATTGAGAGACCGGACCAGCTCCGCCATCTGGCCCAGTGCATCGGCCATGGTCTGGCATCGGTAACCGATCCACTCCTGAAAGGCGGGATCCACGATAATCTGCAATTTCTCCGGACGATTGCCCGTATTCCACCGCGGCGGATTGACATAGTCGACATTCTCGAACCCAAACCGCTCTTTCCGCTGTTCGGCGGAATATTTCTTGCGAAGATAGTCCCGGAATCCCGTCTTACAAGCGCGGCAATGACATGAGTAGGGTTCGGCGCTCAACGAGAAGTTATCGAAGTGAATGAAATCTGTCTTGACCTCCGTTACTGCATAACGCACTACCTTCTTGAGGTAATCGATATACTCTTGGTTGGAAAAGCACGGCAGGTAACGAAAGGATTGTTGATACCCGTATTCGAGCATGACGGGCTGCCCGAAGGCATCGATCTGGAACCATTCCTGAGCACGCGGTTCCTCGACGAAAAACGTCTCGTACATCATGGATTCCCACTGTATGTAGGTATCGATCTTCATGCCTAGCCGGTGAACGATAGCTGCGACTCGCACCGTGTCTTCCATCTCCGGCTTTTCGGCAGACATGCCAAAACCTTTGTACAAGTGGGTGTGAAAGACTTCCACCCCCTGATCCTTCAGCTTGCGAATCACTTCCTCACTCTGCTGATACTCATACTCCTCGCGAGCATTCAGGCTTTGGCCGCCGCGGCGCACCACGAAGCTGTACGGCTCATGCGTGCCGCCCGCGTCGATCAGTCCGTTGTTAGTCCACGGCTCAGGCGGCACACCGCTTTTGGGGGCAGTCCCGGCATCAACCGCGAACGCCGTTCCCGCTCCGAGTTTCGCCAAAGCGATTCCGCTTACAACAGTACCCACGAAATCTCTACGATTCATTTGCTTCCATCCTCATTTCGCTGCCGGGGTACAGATCGGAGAATTCGGGAATCGTCCACTTCCCGTTCTGGAGCGGACCTTTTTACCGGATGCACAGCGGTCTCCGGCCAGCGGATCCACGAGAAACAAACAAGCGGCCGATCGGATGTCACTTCTCGGCCGACCATTACAAGATCGCTGGGGATGCAGCTAAATTCCGTCCGGGAATCGCAAACTCGTTGCCGGAAAGCGCGCGGCACCTTCCCAATTCTTCGCGCACTGCTGGAATTTACATAACACACGAACTATAGGGGGCCGGATTAATGCAGTCAAATACCAAGTTCTGCTCTAATCGATCTAATTTAGTTATCCATATCGGATATTGCTGCTCGTCACGTCATGCAAAGATCCGAGGCGCCGCGCGTGGAGCGTTTTCAGTTCACGCGTAATCCCCTGCCCTTTTCTGCAAGAAACGCAGAAAAGCACGGTCGCGGCATTTGGGGGCCCGGTTAGTAACGGTAGGGCTCACCCCAGTTCAGGTGGCGATGCAGAAAATCGAACGTTCCGACACCGTGAATGCCATGGGGGCCATTGAAATATTCGATGCGTGTGTCCTCAAACAATCCAAGTAGGTCATAGTGGCGCTGAACCTTGGCATATTCATAGGCTACCCAGGAATCGAGCGATACTGGATCGTTGTGCCCCCGCTCCACCATAAACGGGCGAGGCGTCATCAAATTCGCCATGTCGCTGTGGTTGAAGGTATTGCCCAAGTTGAACTCGCATATCTCATACTCTTTGGTGAACAGGTAAGCAAACGGCTCATCGATCCGGGTCATCTTCCATATCCATTCGTTGAAGTCTCCAGAACAGATAGAAAGCGCATATCGATTTAACAAGGGTGGAACGCGCATTGCGGTCTTGCCGCCGTACGAAAGACCGTAAAAGGCGATCCGTTTCGGATCCACGAAGGGCTGAGTGGTCAGCCAGTCCAGCATGCGCTCGCTTTGGCTCAGGATGTACGAATAGAGAGAATATTTCAACGGATTGGCGAGCCGTGTCAACTTGCGGAAGTTGTCGCCGCCGCGGTAGGGGTTCTGAGGGCAATACACTACAAATCCGTGGTCGGCAAGGTCTGCCGCAAAATCATGATTATAGTGCTCGCCTTCGCTGTCGCCGCGAATCACATCTTCAGGTTTTTCTTCGAGGCCATGCTGGCATACCAGGACAGGACGACGTTCATTTGGCTCAATCGCATTTGGCACCAGCAGGATGCCGTAGGCGAAAACTTCACTCCAAAGCGGAAGAAAGACTTCGTAGCCGGTCCAGTTTGGCTCCTCATACATTTTCCGGGTCTGAACAGCTCGGTCTTCAAATGGATCCGCCAACTTCCCAAAGATCTCTTCCCAGAGATATTGCCGGTAAGGCTCCGTTGTGCGCTGCCATTGTTCGACCGAAGATCGATCCGCCTTCGACCAATACTTATTGCGGACGGACTCCGATTCGATGATTGCGTGCTGCGTGGATTCAACGAGTTGATTGAACTGCCGATGCAATCGCACCGAGGGATCGAAAGCTATTCTCGTATCCTTGGGCACATCGTCCGCGCTTTTGAACCCAGTACCTACGCCCAACTCCTGCAGAAAAGTCCGCAATGCCTTTTCCGATCCGGGGTTGCCTTGGCCATCATCATTGGCGACAAGGTACAGGCGGCCGGCAGCACTCAACTTCTCATAGACGGGCCGTGCGCGCTCCACTTCCTCGCGCACATCCGCAAGACGAGGACTTACAAGGCTGCCGGAAGCCGCCGAGTTCAGGCGCCCTTCGACTGCGGCCGGAGGACCGGAAACCTCAGGCCCGCGCGAAGCTTCAATAACGAGAGGGCGCGGCGCGATGAGGCTCGCGATTTCCGCATCGCCGAATTCGGAAAGCAGCGTCCAGACGTTGCGATAGAGCGGCTCCAGCCAAAGATTCTGCCGTGCGGTGAAGTATCCGCTGACGCATGCAGCGTCGATCCTGGTATCGACTGCGGTGCTGTAAAGCGCCAGCAGGCCTCCTTCACCGTAGCCGATTACGCCAATATGCGATGCCGGGTGGCTCTGAGTAAACCAGTCTACCGCCGCCAGCACCTTCTGCACCTCGTAGCCGATGATATGACGTCCCATCTCATAGGCCATGCGATAGATGAATTCGCGGTGCGTCATATTGGTATGGATGCCGAGTTGTTCGCTGCCTGACCATGTGGCTTCGCGATCGATCAAGGCCGGTACCAGGACGCGGCATCCATTTTCAGCCAGGCACCGGGCGAAGTGAGCTTCGGGCGGGAGTCCCGTGGCCAAACCGACCAACATCTCGGGCGTGCAGTCGGCATCGGGTAGAGCTACCACCTGCGCGGCGACTGCGCCGGACGGCTCCAGTAGAAGCCCTTCGGCATCTACTCCTTCGAGGACCGGCCAGCGCACGCTATGTATCTGATAGCCATTCCCCGAGCCGACAATCAATGAGTCTCCCAGCTGGACTTCCAGAGTCGGAGCCGTATTAGGAACCCGCCGATCGATGAGGCCAATCACTTTTCCGAATCGCTCGCGATTCGGAGCCACGGATGTTTCATATGCCTTTCGGCCGGATAAATCGCGTTGCCATAGTTTCTGGCGCGCGGTGACTGAAGCTGCGGTACGCTCGAGCAAATCGCGATGAATGCCGGCGACCATATGCGCAGCGATGTCACCCTCCAAGTTGAAAGGCTCCGTTCCCGCCAGTTGCATGGGCGCACTCTTTTGCTTGGTCGCAGGATTTCGCCCTATCCCTGCGTCGGCAGCTGAGAGCGAATGAAGACCGGTCGCGAGAGTGAGCCCACCCAGCCCTTCGAATAACTCACGCCGAGTTATCTTCATCAATTCCCCCGTTCAATCTGCAACGCGGCGGGCAGTTTCTGCCCGCCGCAATTTGGTTTGGGTCATGCTTCCTGACCTTCCCACATTTTCCGGCAAGCCAATCCTTTGTCGAATAGAATGGCGGGATCAAATTGATTCATTTGCGAAATGTTGGCTGCCATCTAAGAACTTTCTCGCAAGGGCGCTGACGCCTCGCCGCGTTGTCTTTCTTTGAACAAGCGGATCAGTTCGGCAAGCATTTTGGGGACGTACTTGGACTTGTGAAAGACCAGCCCTACGCGGCGAATCAGTTTGTGACCCTTGATCTTGAGGCAATGCAATTCTCTTCGTTGTAACTCCTCAGCAATAGCGCGCACAGGAACGATGCTGATTCCCAGATCGATCTTCACGAACGGCTTGATAAGAGCGACGTTTTCAGCTTCCATCACGATCCGGGGCGTAATGCCGGCATCTTGGAAGAATCTATCGAGAACATCCCGTGTACGCGCCCCTTTGGGGAAGAGAATAAGTGGATAGTCGCTTAGCTCTTCCACGCTGATCGAATCCGTTTGAGATAGCACGGGATGCTTGGGGCTTGTTATCACAACCATTTCTTCGGTGATTAGTGGAACGACTTGTAAATCGGCATGTTTGATGGGGAGCGTGAGAACCCCAAGCTCGATCTGGTTATCGCTCAACTTGGAAAGAAGAAGATCGGAAGGCCCGGTAATCACTCCCAGGTCGATGCGCGGGTGCAGAGTCTTAAACTTCTCGAGCACCGGCGGAAGGACATAAGTACATGCGAGCATTCCAGCGCCAACCCGCAACTGACCGCGTTCTAGATGCGAAATCTCAGAGATTTCTAGCTTGGCGTTGCGCATGTCCAGAAAGATACTGCGCGCGTAGCGCAGCAATGTCTGGCCGGCAGACGTCACATAGACCTTTTTATTGACTCTCTTGAAGATCTGCTCGCCTAGCTCTTCCTCGAGCAGCTTAATCTTGCGGCTGATGGCGGATTGCGCGACATAGAGCTGCTGGCTCGCCCGCGTGAAGCTGGCATTATCCGCTACCGCAATCGCCATTTCCAACTGCCTGAGATCCACAGCGACACTCTATCAGAATTGACTGACCCTCTCTGTATCGATCCTTGTTCGGGATGGTCTTGCGTTTGCTGGCATGTTGGGTCCTTACGCCCAAAGCTCCGTACTGAGATACTTCATGCCGGAGTCGTTGATCGTGGTCACAACCGTGCGGCCTGCAAGAATCTGTTTGGCGGCGGCTACATTGGCGCCGGACGAGAAGCCGCCAAAAATTCCTTCGAGCTTCGCCAGTGATCGGGCTGCTGCCATTGCGTCTTCATCGGTAACCCGAAGAAATCCATCAATGTGCTCCGTCTTGATCAACGAAAGTTGCGGTATTGAATATCCGCCGCCTTGGATTCTGTGGTTCGGTTGTGAAGCGCCGTTACCAGCCAGGACGGCGCAACCGAATGGCTCCACAACGAAGCACTGTATCTGAGGATTGTATTCTTTGAACGCCGCGGCGCACCCGGCAAATGTGCCGCCCGATCCAACAAAGTCGCAGAATGCATCGATCTTGCCACCGGTTTGCTCCAGAATCTCCCGCGCGGTATGCAGATAATGCGCCCGAAAATTGCCCCGGTGATGGAACTGATCTGCCCGGAAAGCATGTCTCTCCTTCTCAATTCGTGCGGCTTCCTGATTCACCAGCTCCAGATCGCCTCCGGATACCTGACCATGAGTCGAGCCCGGCAGTTGATCGACCACGACGACTTCAGCACCCAATGCCCGCATCATGCGAACCCGCTCCTGCGAGTTTCCCCGGGACATGACTGCGATGAACGGATAGCCTTTCACCGCACAAACGATCGCCAGGCCGGTTCCCGCGTTTCCGCTTGTCATTTCGACAACCGGCTGGTTCGGCTTGAGGGTGCCGTCCGCTTCAGCGTCCTCGATGATCTGGCGGGCCATGCGGTCTTTCTTCGACCCTCCGGGATTGAGATATTCAAGTTTGACCAGAAGCCGCCCACCGAGGCCGCGCGTAAGGCGGCTAAGTTCGATAAGCGGTGTGGAGCCGATAGCTCCGAGAACGGAAGATGAAAGATCCACTAGAGTTCCTCATGATCTGCCAAGACTATATGAGCCGGAAAAAGCTGTTGCCTTTCTCTCTCCGTCTTACTGTCCTGGGTAGAAAAGATAAAGCTTTGAAATTCGCTCATTTTCGCCGATATACACTGTGCCATCGGAACCACAAGCAAGCGCTCCAATGACGTAAGCCTGCCAGGTATAGTACGGTCTGCGATTGACATCGATAAACCCCAATATCGTGTACGCACCTGTCGATGGGTCATAGGTGAACAAACGCGCCATCTCATCCTGATCTCCGCCGACGCCGTAGAGTTTTCCATTCGGCGCACGTACCAACCCGTCGATGCGATATTGATTAAGTGGCTTGCCGAGATTGGTCACGGTCAACCTTACGGGATCGAGACGGAAGAGATATCCATCGGAAGTGCCACCGTAAATGATGCCGGACGGATCGAGAAGAAAAGCGTCAACGCGGGTCCACGGCTCGCGGCCTGGAACAGCAGGGACATGGATGGCCAGTTTCTCGATTTTCTGCATTTTGGGATTGAACCGGAAGAACGCTCCGTTCTCGCCGGACACAAAAACCATCCCCTGCTGATCGACCACCAGCATGCGCGACATCATCTTGTCTGTCTGAAATCTCTCTCCCCCAGCAGTCTCTTCCGATACAACTCCAAGATCGGTAAACTTTCCGGTCGCGATGGAATATTGAAAGAAATGCGTATTGGGCGTCGTCAGGCCATAAATGAGATTGGCATCGCGGTCGATGACCAGAGTGAAGATACTTTCTCCCGGGATGGCCTGTCCCAGATCGGTAACCGGCAACGGCTTTCCGATCTGGATCTGCTGCTTGTATTCGTCGTTTGGAGTGTACTTGAAAAGATGGCCGCCAGGAGATGTTCCGATGAAGATATCGCCGATAGCCGACACGACGATGGCGTTCGTGATCGAAGCAGCTCCCGGAATAACCCCGAGCGGCTGCACATAGCCGTGGCGGGGATTCAGTACAAAGAGGTGTGCATGGCT
The DNA here is from genome assembly GCA_049521075.1 of Occallatibacter sp. Classification (GTDB taxonomy): domain Bacteria; phylum Acidobacteriota; class Terriglobia; order Terriglobales; family Acidobacteriaceae; genus Telmatobacter. The sequence continues at coordinate 3,841 of JBEKPD010000007.1, read as the reverse complement.
TCCGCTTGTGGCTCCATAAAGATCACCGTTCGGCGCGACGGAGAGCGATGTTATGCCGGACTCCCCATCAGGAATCACATCGACCGGAGGATAGCCAAGATCGCGCGCGTCGATGCGGGTTTGTGTCACGACCACGTTGTCATAAGATAGATCGCGCTGGCCGTAAGACCATGCGAGAGGAACGAACAACGAGGCGGCGAACAGAATTGCTCTGTATTTCATGCGTTCCTAATTTGCCTTCGGATGGTAGATGAACAGTGCCAAACGGAACGGAGTGCCTTGGATAGTTCCGCCGTGGCCCGGGTCCGACGGATCTTCCTTCACAGCAACCGCTCCAACAAAGTAGATCGTGCCATCCGGCCCCGTGTCGGACGCGTTGGTTCCTAGGACCGGCCGGCCATCGGGCAGGTGCATCTCGCCCAAATCTTCTATCCTGCCGCTGCGCAGATCGTAGGTGATGAGATGAGAGGCGGTTGCGGCTTTGCTGCTTACATAGTCGAACTCTGCTCCTGCCGCTGCAAAGTAGAGCTTACGGTCCGGGCCGATGGTCAGGCTCAACGTTGCAAACGGCACGTCGCGCCGCGATGCAAGTCCTGGAATGGAAGCTGCTCCGAGAATCTTCACCTGATCTCCGGAAGGAGCAGCCGGATCAAAGGAAAAAAGCGTGCTTGCGCTCTCCTCCACTCCATAAAATCTCCGGGTTTCGGAATCCCACACAACAACGCGCCAGGCTGTTTCCGACTTCTCGTAATCCCGGCCAAGCGATATGCCTTTCTGGCGGACCGGCAGTTTTGCGTCGAGTTCGCGAATCGCATCTGTGCGAGGATCGTACTGAAATATTCGTCCCGCGCCGAAGCTGCCATAGACGTTTCCCTGGTCGTCGATTCCGAGAGTGCGGCAGATCGAGTCCCAGTTGTTGATCCTTCCTTTATCGACCTTTGCTCCGGTGGCCACGTCGTAGTAGACAAAGTGCGCGCGCGGATGTGTCAACCCGTAAATGCGGTTGAACTTCGGATCGTAGGCGCCCGTGTTTATACCTTCGAATCTTGGACCTATGCCGAAATCCTGCACCCTTCCGGTGCCGGGATCGAACGCCATGTAATGCGACCCCGGATATCCCTCGGGGGTGGCAAAGCGCGCGTAATCGAACCACCATCCACCATGGGTTGCAAAGTAAATACGGCCATCCTTGCCTTCGCCGAACTTCGCGTGAATCTTCGACTGGGGGCCAAGGCCCAATCCATTTTCGCCTGCGAGCGTGGTCAAATCGCCCACGTCGGCCATTTGATCTTTTTTGGAATCGTAATAAACCAAGTGGCCATCGCATCCATGACAGGCAAGTCCTACATAGACTTTGCCGTCGCTTCCCGCCTTCAATGCCGCCCAATTTCCGTCCATCGTGGCCAGGCCCGGAAAATACCGGTAGTCAACGATCGCGGTTTTCGAAGGCGCCTGCGCGTGTGCAACGGCCGCCGGGATAACCATTACCAACAGCAGCCTCGCTGCACTTCTCGATCCGCGACGAGCGCGCGCTGTTCGCATGCTGCCGGCCAGCACTGCTGCGCTTACTGGAGCCGCATCCTGATTCGACAATCTCCGCTGCACTCCCATCATGCGAATCACTTCTGTAGCTCCGAGGCGGATTCCTCGTCGAGATAAACGGTCGCATCAGGATGCTTTCGCAGAATGGTGGCCGGGCATGCCGTTGAGATTGCTTCGTGAAGCGACCGGTTGACGATTTTAGCTTTCCGCAATCCTGGAACCGATACGATAAGCTTGGGGACGCGCAGCAACGCCGGAATAGTCAGCGTCATGGCCTGCGTCGGGACTTCGGTAATAGAACCGAACCAGCCCTCAGCCACCTGCTGCTGTTTACATTCATCATCCAATGCCACGATCTTCATGTCGCGAGGATCGTTGAAATCTGCAACGCCGGGATCGTTGAACGCCAGATGGCCATTCTCTCCAATGCCCAGCAAACAGAGTTGCGGATTGGCCGCCTGCAGCGTGTCGGCGTAGTCCTGGCAGGCCTTCTCGGGATCCGAAGCATTGCCGTCGACGTCGTAAAACCGGCGCATCCGCACGTGCTGAGTCAGTTCGTTGCGCAAATAAAGGCGGAATGACGCCCGATGGTTCTTTGCGATTCCCACGTACTCATCCATATGGAAGCCGCAGATGCGATCCCAGGGTAGATCCGGAATTTTGACCAGCGCTCGCAGTGTCTCGAGTTGCGAGGCTCCGGTGGCGAAGATGACGCCTATCGCATCCATTTCTCTCTGGCACAGGTTTTCTAATTCCTCAGCGACGGCTTGAGCCGCTGCGAATCCTGCTTCCTTGCGAGTTGGATAAATCTCGATCTTCAGGTTTTCTATCTGGAAGCGTCTTGCTTCCACGCTTGGCTGCTGCACGCAAGCTCCCTTCGCAGTCGATGACGATCAAGTTGCCACACGTTAACTCTGTCACGTTAATCAGGAAAGACTATGCTGTCAAATATCGAGTTTCTCCATCATCTATCTAATTTTGAGAAGATGAAAATCTTGAATTATTGGGTAACGCCTCCACCTCGCCTACTGTGGAGTCCTAAGGAGAATCAAGGTCGCAAGTTCCCAAATCGGATCGAGCACGGTTTGATTCTGGCATGCAAAGACGATGAAGAAGCATAAGGCACATCGCGGTTCATGAGATCCACTCCAGAGCCGGCTCGCGTAAATGAGAACGGCTGCATCCGGTTCGCCTCATCGGCGTCGGGGGCGCGCTACCAGCGTGAGCACCTCGAAAGGCTTCAACAAAAAGAGATGTGGCAGTCCCGCTTCGAGCGGTATGGGTGCGCGCGAAGCATCAGCGGCCCACGGGCTGTGGGCAATGTATCTCTTATCACCGTCCTCAGGCAGTTCAAACGCCCGCCCGACGTCGATGCGGATTTGCTGCGGCCTCGACGCGGGATTGCGCAATACAAGAATTCCCTTTGCGGCGCTCCACGACGCCCAGCCATAGGGCTCCCCCTTATCCGGATCACCGCCAATCCAATGCGTGTCACGCAGGGTAGCGGCGTTGTTTCGTGACCAACGAGCGGCCTCCGCCAATACATCCCAATCGGCAGAAGTAAGAAGCGAGGGGGTGATATAAAGCTCCTGCAACTCCGTTCCGCCGCCGAAATAGGAATGCACTTCATCGGCGAAATCGTGCCCGGGATCAGTCGCCAGCTCATCTGCCAAGCGGGCATAGATAATGCCGTGGAGCATCAGTGAACTGAGCGGGAACAGCGGACCGTCACGGACGATATTGCGGTAGGTCTGCGCATCGCGATAGGTGATCCACTTTTGCCGCCATGTTCCCTCCCCGGCAAAGGAATGATCTTCTCCGAGGCGGCAGATTGTATCCGCATAGCGCAGCCAGAAAGGCGATGGCCAGGTACCAGTCGTCACATCGACGAACACATCGGAATTCTGCTGCCGCAATCGATTAATGAGGTGGATGGCTGCAGAAAAATCGCTATCGAACGCGCTGCCGGGAAATACCTGGCTCGCGTTGCCGATTCCATCCACTTTGAACTGGTTGACGCCCTCGCGCAGGAATTTCAGGCAGGCTTCTTCAAATTTCGCATAATAGCGCGGCCCCGACAGCGCGTAGCCGCCCTTCACGATCTCAAATCCGTGGCTCTGCCCATACGCAATGCGCTGTTCTTTTTCCTCCTGGTAGCCGCCCCACGGCGAAAACCATATGCCAAGACCGAAGCCATATTCCCGCGCAGCATCGCTGAGCGGAGCCAGGCCATCAGGGAAGCCGCTGTTCAGCTGCCACATCGTGTGCGTGTCATCCCAGCCATCATCCAACAGAAAAG
>JBEKPD010000006.1:0-117933 GCA_049521075.1 Occallatibacter sp. | reverse complement strand
TGTAATATGTATCTGGACCGGCAAACCCCGCCGAAAACCCGCAATCGGAGCCGCTTTCACCGCATGGGGGTTGTAAACCATGTCTCCGGTCTAAAACGTAAAGGATGTCCCGGTACTCTCAAGCAGAACTCGCATCGCCAGCCCGCTCGAGCGGGCGCAAGACCGGTTCAGTCGCAGCTGCGAACGTCCCCGGGCAACGCCGCAACTATTCCTCCCCACCTCGAAACTAATCCCACCAACCAGGGTCAAAGGTATCAGCCCTCCCTTGGCTCTGCCTGGGCTGTCCGGTCGTATCTATACTGGGCACCTGAGTACGATAGGAAGGGCCGGGCCGTTGATCGGCTCCAGGCGCAGATCGCTGAGTGGGCGCGGCTCGGGACGAACTGTGAGGAATCATGAGGTCCGCATCGATACTGCGCGTTTCCGCTTCAAGGGCTCCGAGTTCCGTTAAAACTTTGGCATGCATGGCATTGGTCTGTGCCCCCGCGCTCCTCACCGCTCAGCAGGCTTATCCACAATCTCCCTACGGCGCGTACACGAGCCCTTACGCGCAACCGCAGTATCAGCAGCCCTCCCAACCGCAGTATGCCCAGCCGCAATATCGGCAGCCCCAGGTTCAGCAGCCGCAATACGCGCAGCCCCAATATCAACAGCCGCAAAATGACTACGCGCAACAGCAATATCCGACGCAGCCCCCCTCGCAACAGTCCTATGCCGCACCCTATCCCGATCAGGGATTAGCTCCGCCGGCCGCGCCAGCGCAGTCTCTCAGCGCCCAGGATCTCGAGCAGCTTCTGGCGCCCATCGCGCTTTATCCCGATGCGCTTCTAGCGCAGATCCTCACCGCGGCCACGTATCCAGCGCAAGCAGCCGTCGCCGACCAGTGGCTGCAGCAAATGCGCGCGCAGGGTTACGGCTCGCCCGATCAGATTGCCGCGGGCGCCAATGCCCAGACCGACTGGGATCCGAGCGTGAAGGCGCTCACCGCCTTCCCCGACGTGCTCGACATGCTGAACCACAACCTCGACTGGACCACGGCGCTTGGCAACGCGTACTACAACCAGCCGCAAGACGTAATGCAGACCGTTCAAGTGCTGCGCCAGCGCGCCCAGCAGGCCGGCAATTTGCAAACCACGCCCCAGGAAGACGTGACCGAAAATCAGGGCTACATCGACATCGCGCCGCCCAATCCCCAAGTCGTCTCCGTGCCCACCTATAATCCGTGGGACGTATATGGTGCGCCAGTCGCGCCCTATCCCGGCTTCTCACTCGTCGGCGCTCTCGGCTCGTTTTTCGGCGGCCTGCCCATTCAATACGGCCTGAGCTTCGCGCTCGGCGCCTTCGAGCACACGCCTTTCGGTCTGCTTTCTTGGGGTCTCGATTGGCTCGCGCACTCGGTGCTCTTCAATCATTCCGGCTACTTCACCGCGAGCGCCTCGGTGCGCGATTGGGGCCTGCCCCGCGGCGGTCCACGTGCCTATAACGGCGCCTACAACGGCTGGCGGCAAAATGCGCGCGCGCCCGGCTACGGCAACCCGGGCAACGGCAATTTCGATCGCCGCTATCCGACGCCGCAAAATGCGTATCAAAACTCTCATCAAGACGCGTATGGGCGCGGCGAAGCCTACGGCAACCGCGCACCGATTGAAAACTACGCGCGCCAGCCCGAGCCCGTCCGCCAACCCGCCCGCCCCGAAGCTTACTCATACCGCGGCGCGCAACAGCCGGCGTACAGCAACACGCGCCCCGCGCTGCCCGGCCCGAACTACGAACGCTCCACTCCGCAAACCTACGCGTATCGCCCCCAAACGTATTCGAATTCGATCTACCCCAACCGGGCGCAGACATACTCCAACCCAACCTACGCAAGCCGTTCGCAGACGTTCGGCAATACAGGCTACGGCTACACAAACCGCCCGGCGCAAAGTTATTCCGCACAGAGCTACGCAACAAGGCCCAGCTCTGGTTATGGCAATTCGTATCCGTCGTATCGCGCACCGCAGATGAATTCCCACGCGTATTCCGGCCGCTCGTACCAACCCTACGGCAATTCGATGGCGCGCAATGATTCCGGCGGTTTTCGCGGCTTCGGCGGCGAGAAGCAACCGAAGTTCAGCGCCCCGAAATACAAAGCCCCCAAAAACTTCGGCGGCGGACATGAAAGAGCCCCCAAGGCCCCCAAGATGAGCCACTCAAGCAGCGGCGGCCACCACCACTTCTAATGTGCAATCCCTAAAGTCTGCATCGGAATTGTGCTGTCATCCTGAGCTGTCAAACTAGGCTGTCATCCTGAGCGAGTCCCGGCGCGCCGGGGCGAGTCGAAGGACCTGCATTTTAGGACGCCTGCTTACCGAACGAACTTCTGTGACGCCATATCAGCGATTCTTTCGCCCGCTGAAGCCGGCTCTTTTGCTGACTTGCTAACTCGCTGACTCGCTAAGTTTCCGCGGGTGCGCTTCATGCAATTCGCGGTAAAGTTCGTCGACCTTTTCTCTTGCGCGAGCCAGCGCTTTTCTCCCCGCGGCAGTGATCCTGTACATCCGCCGGCGGTCTCCCGCGCTTCCATGCATCGCTCTCAGCAGGCCCGCGCGCTCCAGTCCGTGCAGCAGCGGATAGAGTGTGCCCGGCCCAATGCGATAGCCATGATGCGCGAGCTCCTTCATCATCTCCAGTCCGAAGATCGGCTCCTCACTCGCGTGCAGCAGCACGTGAATGCGAATAAGGCCGTAGAAGAGTTCGCGCTTGGCTTTCTGCACAGCAACACTATACAAGCGTTTGCACAATTTTGGCTTGACGAGTATCGACATTCGATATAAAGTTTGCGGCAGATGGTTCTGCGAACGGTGCACACTTCCCTTGCCCGGAAAAAATCGCCGCAGCGGTACGGCGGCGCGTGCTTCGGGCTGGCCGTGTTCGCGTTCATCTTCTTCGCCGCGACGCGGCTCTGCGCACAGGGCCCTCCCTACCAGACCGACGATCCCGTCCCGGTCGATCTGCATCACTACGAGTTCTACATCTTCGGCGGCGTCGACGGCACACCTGCCGAGATGGACTCCACGGGCCCCGCCTTCGAGTTCAACTGGGGCGCACTTCCCCGCGTGCAGCTCCACGCTATTCTTCCCTGGGGCGTGGTCGCGCCGTCGAACAATCCCGTCTATCTCCCCGCCGGCACCGGTCCCACCGAATTCGGACTCACCGACATGGAATTGGGCGCGAAGATCGCCTTCATCAAGGAGACGAAACACTTTCCTCAGATCGGCAGCTTCACCATGTTTGAAATGCCCACCGGCAATTACGACAAGGGCCTCGGCGTGGGCAAGGTCTGGTACAAGCTCCCCATCTGGCTGCAGAAGAACTCCGGCAAGTGGCTCTTCGATGGAGGCGGCGGCTACCAAGTCGTTCCCCAGGCCAACTACCGCGACTTTCCCTATACCGGCTGGCTCGTCAAGCGCGAGTTAAGCGAGCAGTGGGAGCTGGGCGCGGAGATTTTTGCGCACGGACGCGAAGGTTTTGCCGCCGCGCAAACCGAGCGCTCGGCCATGATCGACGTGGGCGGCTACTACCACTTCAAGCACAACACCAACGAGCAGTTCCTGTTCTGCTACGGCCATTCAGTCGCCGGACAAACCGAGAACTATGCGTACGTAGGCATGTACTGGACGTGGGGCAAGGACTCGAAGGCTGCGTCACCGGAGGAAAAGAAAGACCAGGCAGGAGGCGCGCTCTTCCCCATGCCGCCAAGCAGGAATGGGCTTTAGCAACTTCGTACCGAATCCAAACTTCGAAGCCTAGTCTCCTGTATCTGAAGTTCGAAACATAAATCCCGCTGTCATCCTCAGCGGAGTTTGCCAGCGGCAAACGGAGTCGAAGGATCTGCGGTTGTTCTTCAACAAACTTTGGATACACCTGACTCGAAGGCCGAAAAGAAAGGTCGTGGCGCATGGAAATCACCACACGCAGTCTCTGGACCATGATTCATGGCATGGGCTTTGGCGCGCTTTATCTCATGGCCTGCTCCGGCGCGCTCGTCGAGCTCTACCGCCGTTACAGTCCACGTAATCTAGCGGCTCCCGTCCAAAACGAGGAAAACTTTCTCCGCATCTATCTCGTCGCCATGGCCGCGCTCGCGTGGCTCGCCGTGCTCACCGGCGCGTACATCATTTACCCGTGGTATCGCGCCGCGGCGCCGCCGGGCACGGCGAATCTCGCCGCGTTTCCGCAGCGGCTGCTGCTGGCGAGCCCCACAACCCGCGGCTGGCACGCGATCGGCATGGAGTGGAAGGAGCACGTGGCCTGGCTCGCGCCTATCTCCATCACCATGGCCGCGGGCGTGGTTTTCCAATACGGGCGCGACCTCAAAAAACATTCGCAGCTTCGCGCCGCGGTTCTCGGTTTTGTATGGATCTCGCTCGCCACCGCGGCCATCGCTGGTTTCTTTGGCGCCATGATAAATAAGAACGCGCCCGTCGAGGGCGGTCCCGTGATTCACATCGTTCAGGGAGAACAGAAATGAGCGCGCAAAACACTTCGGCTTCCGCAGTCTCCACATCCCATCCCAACGGCGCTGGCGCAGCGGCCATTCTCGCGGCAGGCATCGGCGCATTTCTTGTCGCCGTATTCGCCATCCTCGCAGACCAGAACGCTGCGATTAAGAGCATGATGATTTTTTGGAAACCCACCGGCCCGCTCTCCGGCGTCACCACCTGCGCCATCGTGTTGTGGCTTGCATCGTGGGCTCTCCTGCACTTGCGCTGGCGCAACCGGAACGTCGTACTCTCGCGCATCAACGCCGCGGCATTTGCCATGCTCACCCTTGGGTTGCTACTGACGTTTCCGCCGATTGCAGATCTGTTTTGAGCTTGGCGCGCGCTTCGATCATCCACTCAACCTGGCCGCAGCAGAGCCGAGCCTTCAGTCGATCTTTCTAAGCCAGATATCGCGGAACGATACCTTGCAAGGCGTGCCCTCGATCTGCAGTCCAAACAGCCCCGAAACGTTGTTCGTCGAGGCCGGATCGTCATCCACAAGCACCGCCATCAACTGCCCGTTCAAAATGTGCAAAATCACGCCGCCGCGCGCGATGATCGTGTACTGGTTCCACTCGCCGTCCTTCACAAATGCACCAAGCTGCGCGCGGTCGCCAATCGTCCCCACCAGGCGCGGCAATCTTCCCTCTTCCGATTGAACCACCTGCCCGCGCCACGCCACAATGCCAAGCGATGTGTTCTGCGAGTAGAGCTGTCCGCTGTATTGTTTGGCGCGCTCATTCACCGGATACCAAAAGTCTGCCTGTGGTCCGATCATCACCCAGCGCGGATCGAGCGGCGGCTCGCCTTTGCCGTCCACTCGCCCCTCCGGAATCCCCGTGCTGCTGCGATATTGCACGCCGCTGCCTCCGCCCCACTCCACCTTGATCTCGAGCTTGAGGTCGAAGTCCTTCGCCTGCGCGCCGTGATAAACAAGGAACGAATTGCCGGCAACATGCTCTTTGGTCGAAACGCCGACGATGGCGCCGTCCTCCACGCTCCACACGCCAGGCCGCCCATCCCAGTTGGTCAACGTTCGGCCGTCGAACAGCGAAACATATCCCACGTGATCGGCAAAATCCATCGCATCGGGCTCGATAAAAATCCCGTTGCGCTGGCCCGAAATATTCGGCTTCACTTTCAGCAACTCAGTGCGATCCGGCTGCGATGCGCTGTTTTGCGGCTGTGCAGAATTGGCCTGCGGCGCCGCGGAATTCGCCTGGCTCTGCGCAGCGGACGTCTGCAGCCCAGCAATCAATAGAACCAGCGCCGCCATCAAGCCCAGTGGCCGTCTGGAACCAGTGGCGCAGATGCGGTTTTGAAAGGACACGACTTCAGTCGCGCCGCGAAAAGCAACCAGAACCTGGGGCTTTAGCCACTGAGGGACGTATTTCAACTTGGAGAGCATACATATGCTGGCGGCTTTCGAGAAAAACACCATCGTGCTCCGCATAAAGAGGCTCCGGGATAAACTCGCCTGGCACGGGTACCGATCTAACTCTGCTAGCCCCGCTAACGCCGCTCGTTTTCTTCAGTAAACTTCCGAGCGCACGCCCGGCGGAATCGGAGTGTGCTTCAGCAATCCCAGTTCGCCGCCCAGCCGCTCCAGCTTCGCGCGCGTGGCCGCCGTCGGAGGCACCAGCGGCAGCCGAACCGCATCGCCGCAGCGGCCCATCAGGCTCAGCACCGTCTTTACCGGTCCGGGATTCGATTCCCAGAAGTTAGCTTCGAACAGTCGCGCAAAGCGCCGTTCCATATCGCGCGCTTCGTCCCAGCGGTTTTCAAGCGCAGCGTGGATCATACACGCCACCTCGGCCGGCGCCTCATTTGAAGCCACGCTAATCAACCCATGCGCGCCCACGGCGATGCCGGCAAGCGCCAGGTTGTCGTCACCCGAAAAAATCCTGAAGCCGCGCGGCATCAGGTGCGCCAGCTCGGCAAACTGTGTCAAGTTGCCGCTGGCTTCCTTAACGGCCTCAATATTATTGGCCGCCGCGGCCAAACGCGCCACCGTCTCCGGCTCCAGGTTCGCGGCCGTGCGTCCCGGAACGTTGTACACGCATACAGGCAGCGGATCAACCTCGCGCGCCAGCGCCAGAAAATGCTGGAACTGCCCTTCCTGCGTCGGCTTGTTGTAGTAGGGGTTCGCCGAAAGCACCGCGGCCACGCCAGGCACACGCTTCAGCAGCGCAGCCTGCCGCAACAGCACGCGCGTCGAGTTGTGGGTGCAGCCGGCCCAGATGGGAACCCGCCCCGCCGCCGCATCGATCACGAGACGGATGGTGTGCAGCCATTCCTCTTCGTCCAGCGTCGCGGCCTCGCCCGTCGACCCGCAGACCACGAGGAAATCTATCCCCGATTCGATCTGCCAGTTCACCAGCGACCAAAGCGCCGGCTCATCCACCGATCCATCCGTCCGAAAGGGCGTAACAATTGCAGTACCACAGCCACGAGTTTCCATAACCACTCAAGTTTATAACGATTCGATCAGCGCGACGCGAAAGCCCGGCAAACAGAGCCCGGTTCCGCATTACAACTGCTCGAAGATCTCCCGGAACTCCCAGACGCCGGATTTGCCGGCCAGCCACTCGGCGCCGCGCACCGCGCCCAACGCGAAGCCGCGCCGCGATTGCGCGTCGTGGCGCAACTCCAGCACATCGCAATCGCTCGTGGCACGCACCACGTGCTCGCCCTTGGCATCGCCCACGCGGTGCGACTCGATCGGGACATCGATGCCGGGCCGAACGCCAAGAATGATCTCTTTGAGAGTAATCGCCGTTCCAGAGGGCGCATCGACCTTGGTCACGTGATGCGTCTCATCAATCGAGAACTGGTAGCCTTCAAGCTTCGCGAGTTCCACCGTAAGTCGGAAAAGTTTCTGCACGCCCATCGAAAAATTCGTTCCGTAAAGCAGGGCTCCGCCCTTTAGCGTTTTGGACTTAAGCTCGGGGAGATGGGAGTACCATCCGGTGGTGCCGACCACAATCCGTCCGCCCAAAGCCAGCACCGCGCGTATGTTTTCAACGGCCGCTTCGGGAGCGGTGAAGTCGATGACAGCATCGACGCCGGCCAGGTTCGGAGCCGTTAGCGCCGAGGCATGCGAGTTGTCGTTGATGTCGAGCGCACGCACGCCGTGGCCGCGCTCCCGCGCCACTTCAGCCACCAGGCTGCCGGTTTTTCCCTTGCCCAAAACAAGAATCAGCATGAGGTTCCTTCGGAACAGTTCACAGTCCACAGAGCGACGTGAGCACGAGGAGTCGGTAACTACGAACAGTGAACTACGAACTAAGAACTGCTTTCCGCGCTTCCACATCGAAGATCGCCGGGTCGGGCTCTTTGAAGAACGCCGCGTGCAGCGAGCGCACCGCCTCATCGGCGTCGTCTTCTTCAATCATGAAGCTCATATTGATCTCGCTCGCGCCCTGCGAAATCATGCGCACGTTGATATGCCGGATGGCGTTGAACACCTGCGCGGCAATCCCGTTCTGGCCGCGAATGTCTTCGCCCACCATGCAGATCAGCGCCTTCTTGCCTTCGTAGGTCACATCGGCCAGCGTCTTCAGGTCGGCAGCAACCTCGGGCAGGCTGGCATTCGAGTCCACGCTGAGCGAAACGGAAACTTCGCTGGTCGAAACCATATCTACAGGGCACCTGTGCTTGTCGAAGACGGCGAATATCTTGCTCATGTACCCGTGCGAGAGCAGCATGCGGCTGGCCACGATGTCCATGATGGTCAGCTTCCTTTTGACTGCGATGGACTTGAACGGATTCTTGCCGTGCGGCGCCACGGAGATGATGCGCGTGCCCTCGCACGCAGCGTTGCGGCTGTTGAGCACCAGCACCGGAATGTTCTTTTTCACCGCGGGCAGAATCGTGGCCGGGTGCAGCACCTTGGCACCGAAGTAAGCCAACTCCGCCGCTTCCTCAAAGCTGATCACCTTCACGCGCAACGCATCGGGACACACGCGCGGATCGGCCGTCATGATGCCGTCCACATCGGTCCAGATCTCGATGGTTTCGGACCCGATGGCGCCGCCCACGAGTGCGCCTGTGTAATCCGATCCGCCGCGGCCCAGTGTCGTCGTCAGTCCCGCTTCGTTGGAAGCGATGAAGCCGCCCATCACCGCAACCTTGCCGTCTCCCAGGAGCGGCAATAGCTTTTCCTGGGCGCGCTTCTCAATGATGTCGTCGAGTGGCGCGGCTTTTTGGAACTCCGAGTCTGTGATGATGACTTCCCGCGCGTCCACATGCGCCGCGTCGATCTGGCGCTCGCGGAAGGCAGCCGCCACAATACGGCTCGAAAGCCGCTCGCCGTAGCTCACAATAAGATCCGAGATGCGCGGTGTGAGCTCGCGAATCGCCGCGAGGCCCCTCAGCACTTCATCGAGCGCATCGAACTTATCGTCAATGGTGCCGATCAGCGCGGCGCTGTCCGTCTTGTCCTTCACCAGGTCGGCCGCCGTGTCGCGATGCCGCGCGCGGAGGCGCGAACTGATGGCCAGAGCTCCGGCGCGGTCACCCCCGGAAGCCGCAGCGGCCGCGCGTAGCAACTGATCGGTCACCTTGGCCATGGCGCTCACCACTACCACCGGGCTCTTGCCGTTTGCCACGCGCCCAGCCACAATCGCCGCGGTACGCCCAATAGCCGCTGCATCCTCCACCGACGTGCCGCCAAACTTCATCACTACCAGGTTCATGCGAAATCCAAACCAGCTTTCAGCTGTCAGTTATAAGCGTTCAGCCATTATTCGGCCTAGTGTATAAGCTTTCAGCCATTATTCGGCCTCGTGCCCCCCATCCTTTCGCCAGTCTCATCCGCGAAAGGGTGGGATACCACAATCTCAAGCCCGCGGGTGCCCCATCCTCGCGGCGTCTTTGTTTTTTTGCCGCTAGGGTGGGGGAGCACCAACTTGTCCTAGACCACCGTCGCCACCGGCTCCAGTTTGCCCAGGCTCACCAGCATCTCGGCATTCAAAATGGTTGCGCCGGCCGCGCCGCGCACGGTGTTGTGCGAGAGCAGCACAAACTTCCAATCCAGCACACTGCAAGGGCGCAGCCGTCCCACAGTCACCGCCATGCCCTGGCCGCAATTGCGGTCGAGCCGCGGTTGCGGCCGGTCGTTTTGCGCGGCCCACCCCACCGGTTGCGGCGGCGCGAACGGCAAATCCAGTCCGGCCAGCGGATTGAACTCAGCCCACGCCGCCAGAATGTCCTCGCGCGTCACTTCCCTGCCCAGCTTCTTGCCGAGCTTAATCGATACGCACTCTGTGTGCCCGTCCACCACCGGCACGCGATTGCAATGCGCAGTAATCTTCGCGCCCAGCGAAGCGACGCCGTGGCTCTCCAATTTGCCCAAAAGCTTCAGCGTCTCCGCTTCCATCTTCTCTTCTTCGCCGCCGATGAACGGAACCACATTGTCGAGAATGTCCATCGACGCCACGCCGGGATAGCCTGCGCCGGAAACAGCCTGCATCGTGGTCACAAAGATCGTCTCAATGCCGAAGCGCTTCTCGATGGGCTTGAGCGCCATCACCAATCCAATCGTCGAGCAGTTGGGATTGGTGACAATATAGCCGCCCGACTCCTTGCGCCAATGCTGTTCTTCAATCAGGTGCAGGTGATCGGCGTTCACCTCCGGAATCACGAGCGGCACGTTGGGCGTCATGCGGAAGGCGCTCGAGTTCGAAATCACTGCGCAACCGGCCGCGGCAAACTTCGGCTCCATCTCGCGGGCAATGGCCGCGTCCACGCTGGCAAAGACGATCTTCGGCGCGCCTTCAGGCTCCGCCGGCGCCACCACCATCTTTGCGATGCGCTCCGGCAGCGGCGTATCCAAACGCCACTTAGCGGCCTCGCCATAAGTTTTTCCACTTGACCGGTCGCTGGCCGCAATCCAGGTCACCTCGAACCAGGGATGGTTTTCGAGCAATTGAATATAACGTTGGCCGACCATTCCGGTCGCGCCCAGGATACCTACTGGATGTTTGGTTTTCATGGTCTTATACCTCTTTAGTGTACAAGAGGACGAGTTCGCGCGCAGTGTGCGCAGGCGAACCGGCGATGGAGCGCTTCAAGATTCCACAGCCCGGCAAAATCGTGGGAAACTGCCCTCCGCGATTGGGAATCGCCGCTCGCGCCACCTATTGACAAAGCCATTCTTGCCGATAAAAACCGGTGGGAGTGCTTGCCGGATGAACCTGCGCCAGATGACCGGATTGGGAGGCGCGAACTCGACGGAGAAAACTGCGGTCGAGCTGCCCAACCCGGAGCGTGTCCTCACAATGGTAGTGGAAGGCGCGGCCCGTGGCGTTCCTGAGGTGGACGGCAAAGAGTACAAGGAGTTTCGCGCCAACCTGGCGAAGCTGGCTCTGCAACTGCCTGACCGGCTGCCCGAAAAAGAGAAGCTGGCGCAGGTGCGCGGCATTCTGCGCGAGTTCGAAAACTATCGCACCCGCAGCGAAGCAGAGCTGCGCGCTCGCACCACGGACTGGCGCGCCATCGTTTCGCTGCTCTTTCGCGAGCTCTTGAAGAGCCTGGGCATCGATACCACCACGCCCAACCCCGCAAAGCTGCTGCAAAACGTCGCCACCGCGGCCTCATCCCAAGACATTCGGGATTTTCACGAGCTCTTGGATGCGTTCCTGCATCCCGATGGTGCCGACTCCACTCCTGCCGAGGCATCGCAATTCCGCAAAGCCGATCACACCACCGCCAATGACAACGCAGCCGGGCTGCGCGGCGGCGGCGCTGCCGTCGAGCACGTGCGTCGCATCATGGAGAGCGGCGACCAGGCATTCATCGTGCTCTTCCGCCTGAGCTGCCTCAATATGATCAGTCAGCGCTTCGGACCTGAAGCCGTAGAAGACTGCCTCATGGCCGTCTCCGCGTTTCTCACCCAAAGTCTCAAGTCCGACGACGCTATCTATCACTGGAGCGACTCTTCCCTGCTGGCCGTTTTGCAGGGCCGCGCCAACGAGCAGATTCTCACCGCGGAGCTGGATCGCATCGTCATGCAGAATCGCGAAACCACCGTGTGCATCGGGGGCCGCGCCACCATGCTGCGCATCCCCATCACCTTTGACCTGACGCCCATCGAATGTCTGAAAAGCGCTGAGGACCTTTACAAAATTACCTTACTCAACACCGGCGGGAGAGCCTAATGAAAAAAAATCCTCGAACCATTTCCAGCAGAGCCCCGCGGAAGGCGATGCTCGACATCGACCTTCTGCCGCTGCCCTATGTGGAGATCGACGTCAACGGAATCATTACCCGCGTCAACCACGCTGCTGCTGCTCTGCACCACCCCGCGCACGGTGAGCTCATCGGCAAGAGCGGATGGGACCTGGTGGCAATAGACGAGAAGGACCGCAGCTCCGCCGCCTTCCATGCCCTGATGGTCTCGGGCGAGGAGCCTCCGGTCATCCATCGCTCCATCTTCGACCGCTCGGGAAAATTCCGCACCTACGAGATGTACCGCAGGCTGATTCGCAACGGCAGAAAAAAAGCTGCGGGCATCCGTATGATCGCTATAGATGTGACCGAAGCCAAAAAAGACCTGGAAGAGGCACAGCGCGCGCAACAGTGGCTGGAGAGTGCGATGCGCTCCGTTGCTGAAGCCGTGATCCTCACCGATGCCCTCGGCCTGATCCACTCCGTGAATCCCGCGGCCGAAAAGCTTTGTGCCCGGAGCGCCGTTGACCTCAAAGCAATGGCGATCGACGAACTTCTCCCGGTGCAGCCGCGCTCCGGCGGAAACGGAGCAGTGCTCGACCTGAAGACCATGCTCCAGATCCCCTTGAAAGGCATCGCGACCTTGACGGCCAGCGCACGGTGTCCAGTAAAGGTAGAATTCAGTACCGCACCGATCTTCGACAAAGACAGCGGCTCAGTAAGCGGCGTGGCCGCGCTACTGCGCCAGCTGGAGAACGCAGCATGAGACCAGGCCCCTTCAGGGATCTGCATTTATTGTTTTTGGCCCGTGGGGGGGGGTTGTCCATCCCCCCCCACAATCCCACCCACCCTGCCGCCGGGGGGGCCGGGGTTCGGCCGCCCCACGAGTCGAAGGACCTGCATTTCGGAGCGTCAGCTAAGAGCTAGGAACCTACTTTTTCTTCCCGTGGCTCCCCAGCAGCCCCTCCAGCTCTTCTTTGAACTCGTTCACATCCTTGAAGTCGCGATACACCGACGCAAAGCGAATATACGCCACTGTATCGAGCCCTTTGAGGTGCTGCATAATTAGCTCACCAACCTCCGACGTTGTGCGTTCGCGTTCCGGAGCGTCGATCAAAAAACTTTCCGCGGCATCGACGATTTTTTCCAGCTGGCTCGACGAGACCGGCCGCTTTTCGCACGCCCTCAGCAACCCGCTCAGAACCTTTTGCCGGTCGAAGCGCTCGCGCCTGCCGTCTTTTTTCACCACCATGTAGGGAATCTCGTCGATACGCTCATAGGTGGTAAAGCGCCGCAGGCACTTCTCGCACTCCCGCCGCCGCCGGATCGAATCGGCCTCTTTGCTTTCGCGCGAGTCCACCACCCGATCTTGCCCGAAACCGCAATATGGACATTTCATTCTTTGTGAATTCTAGCCGATCGAAACGACCCCTCACTCACGCGCTGCACCGCAGATCGCTATTGCCGGACACGGCAGCAACACCCCTTTCCACATCTTCGCCTGGGGGGTTCTCCGTGCTGAACTCCATCGCCGCGAGATTCTTGCCGACCGCTTGTACGTTAAACTCGCCCCGCTGCCGCGGCAAGCTCCCCGGATAATTCTTCTGCAAAAAATCGATAAGCTTTTCCCGCACCAGGCAGCGCAGGTCCCATGCATCGCTCGAATTCCTCACGTCCATCAACGCGCGCAGTTGCATCGTGTGCGCATCGGAATCGGAAACCTGCAGCCCGCACACCTTCTTGTTCCACATGGGCGACCCCTCGCAAATGCGCCGCAACTCCTCGCGCACCGCATCCACCGGCACCGTGTAATCGACATAGAGGTAGGTGTAGGCCAGCAGATCGGCGCTGGTGCGCGTCCAGTTCTGGAACGCATTCGTCAGGAAATAGCTCAGCGGCAGCACCAACCGGCGCAAATCCCAAATGCGCACCACCACGTACATCATGCCGATCTCTTCAATCCAGCCATACTCGCCTTCAAGCACCACCGCATCGCCGATGCGGAACGGCTGCGCAAACGCAATCTGCACCCCGGCGATCAGGTTGGTCAGCGTGTCCTTCATCGCCATGCCCACTACCAGGCTGGCCACCCCGGCCGAGGCCAGAATGCTCACGCCGATATGTTTGATGTCGGGGAACGTCATCAGCCCCACCGCCAGCGCCACCACCGCCACCAGGATGACCGCGATGCGATGAATCATCTGGAACTGGGTTTGAATGCGCCGCGCCTCCAAGTTGTCGTCCACGTCGATCCGGTAGCGCGCGGAGAGAATGTCCGAAGTCACCGCGATCAGCAGAATGGCCAGCCACGCCATGGTGGCAATCAGCCCCAGGCCCGCAATGTGCTCGAGCGCCGAGTTCACCTCACCCGGCAGCGGCAATCCGGGAATCACTACCAGAACCGCCAGGAACGGCAGAACCCATTGCGAGGGCCTTTGCCCGTGCCGCACCAGCGACTCGCCCAGCAGCGCGCCCCTCTGCCGCGTCAACCGCTTCAACAAAACGAATGCCACCACGCGCACAATGAGCGCCACGCCAATCGCCGCCGCCAAAATCCCCGCCGACCAAGCCACACTCCGCCAATTGTTCTGGAAAAAAGAAACCAGCCCCATCGCACCCTCTGGTTCTTTCGGATGCGCACCAGCCAATCCCCGTTTGCCCGCCGAAATATTCCCTGGACTGAATCGACTTATAGCGGCCAGTTAAGTTGTCATCCTGAGCGGAGCGCGTTTGGGGCCCCATGATTGCCACGCAATCATGGGGTAGCGGCTTGTCGCTGGGGGGAGTCGAAAAATCTGCGGTTGCCTTTCAACTGCCGGGTGCTCCCCGGTCTCGATTTTGAGACCGGGGAGACCACGAATCTCAATCCAGCACGCCCCAGGTGCCCCGGATCTTTGTGAAGCAAACTCACCACAACAGGGGGTGCCCCGGGTCTCGATTCTGAGACCCGGGAAAGCACCAATCCCAACCCACTCGCTTGCTCCCAGCCTTTACCCCGCTTCGCTGTGCCCCGCGCACTGCATCACGCCCAGAAACCGCGCCCACGGTCCCACGGCTTCGCGCACCTGGTGCGCCATAGTCCGCGCAATCTGGTGCAGATGCGTCAAATCGTGCGCCGCCCACGTGGCCAGCAGTTCAGACAAAGTAACCGATCCCAACGCCGGATGCCGCCCCCGCCGTTCCAAATCCTGCGCCGTCGGTTTCAGCGCGCGCAATTCGTCCAGGCTCTTCGCCCGCGCTCGCGCAAATTCGTCCAGCAGTTGCGCCAGCGTTTTGCCACCCTTGTAACGCGCGTGCCCCTCGCGGTCGAGAGGCGCAAAAGGCTCGGCCTCGCCCGCTTGCAGAATCTGACGTGCCCGCGGCATCCAATCCTCATACTCGCAGTGAACCAGGTGCGCAACCACGGTGCTCACGGTCCACGAACTCCCGCCTTCGTTCGTCTCCGTCCAACATTCCGGCAATCCCCCGAGCAGCGCACTGAGCGATGCCGGCGTGCGCTCCAACAGCGCAATCGTGTTGTCGAGTTCGTACCCCATCCACACCCCCCAAGCCCTAATTTCGATTTTTTACTCCCTCACTCCCTTGTTTTCTTGTTCCCTTGTACCCTGCCTCAAAAACAACAACGGCCGAGAACTCACGTTCTTAGGCCGCTGCCGATTATCTGTTGGGATTGGACGGCAATGCGTCCAATGAAATCCGCCATCAGGCAAACTGCGCCATGATCGAACGGTAATGCTCATACTCCCCCTCATTCCGTTTGATCTTCTCCCGAAGTTGGCCCATCTGGTATTCACAGCAAATCCGGTGATTGCGCTCCCCAAGCGCCGCCCATCTCACACGCAGAAACTCCATGATATTTTTCGATAAGCGGTCAAACATCTCCCATTGCTGCTCTATGCCATCCCGGTCAGACGGATATCGTTCGAGAAAACCAATCATGTGGGCTTCACCAAAGGCGAAGATATTGAATGCGCCGCGAATGCTGCTCAAGACATCATCCATTAGGACAGTCATTTCCGTGACCTCCAAAACAAATTGTAGCCCGTGTGAGGCTGTGCATATCCAGGGACGAATCCGCCTTGCTATCCAGCCGGGCGCCCCACCCTTTCCGCGTTCTTTGCGGAAAGGGTGGGAAAGCACAAGCTCCTACCGGCTCGCTCCTTTGTTCCCTAGCTCACTGCCCCAAACGCAACAACGGCCTGAGAACTCGCGTTCCCAGGCCGCTGCCGGTGATCTGTTGAAATTGGACTGAGGCGGTCGCGTATCAAGCGAAGGCCAGAGCCAGGACGGAGAACCCTCCGTCAGGTCTTATCTGGAGCCGGAGACGCTAAGCCTCAGGCCTCAGTCACCTCACGTAATCGACTACTCGAAGAATCTTTACTCATAGGCTGGATCATCCTCCTTTCCCGTGTAAGGACAAAGTACGGCGAGTGAAGGGTGAAAGTCAAGAGCCGCCCGCAGTGCCCTCGCGGTTTCAGCGAGGCTCTTCCCACCTTGATGAAGAGCTCCGTTTTTCGTCTGTCGGAGGGAGCGGGAGGCTTCAGCCTCCCGAATAAATCCCCTCTATTCAGTGTGGCTTTAGCCGCGGGCCTCTTCAGGAAGCAAACTCACCTCGATAGGGGTGCCCCGGGTCTCGACTTTGAGACCCGGGATAGCACGAACCCAACCCCAGCACAAACAACTACTCCCTATTCCCTGCCTTTACACAACCGCGTCGCCCACGTCCGGATCGCCTCCGGCGTCACGCGCGCCCCGTCGGCCTCACTCGCCGCGAGCTGAATCGCCAGGCCGCCCACCGTCGAGCTTTCGGTTTGGCCGATCTCCACCTTCAGCCCCGTCTGCCTCTCCGTGAGCGCAATCAGAAATTTATTGCGCGTGGCTCCGCCGATCATGTGGATGCGTTCCATCTTGCGCCCCAGCATCTTTTCAAGATTGGCCAGCGCCGAAGCATAACGCAGCGCCAAGCTCTCGAAAATGGTCCGCGCAAACAGCGGCTCGTTGCCCGCCACGTCGGGGATGGCGTCGAATCCCAACCGCGTGAGTTCATTGTTAATGCGTTGCGGCATGTCCGTATCCAACATCAGCGATGGCGCATCCATATCCAGCACGCCCGTCGCTGCATTGGCACTGCGTGCAGCAGCCTCTTGGACGATGTCTTCAATCTTCCAGGGCCGCCCCGCCGCCGCCCACGCATCCATGCACTGCTTCAGCACCCACATGCTGTTGATGAGCGAGTGAAACAGCAACCCTCCGCCCGCCGCGCCGATGTTCGTATACCCCGCGTCAAAAGCATGCCGCGTAGTCACCGGCGTTTGCGTAACCGTGCCCACCAGCGACCACGTGCCCGAGCTGATATACGCGGTCGAGCTCATGTCCGCGGCAATGCCTGCGATGGCGCTCGCCGTATCGTGCGTGGCCGGCGCAATAATCTGCGTCCCGCTAAATGCATCGAGCGCGGCCAGCGGTCCCGTAATCGGCCCCAGCACCGTCCCCGTAGGAACCAGCGGCGGCGCGGCCTCAACCGCCAGGCCCAGCGTCCCAAACAACTCCGCGTCCCACGTGCCCGTCTTCAAACTAACGAGCCCCGTGTGCGTGGCATTCGTATACTCGCCCACACGCCGCCCGCTCAGCCAATAAAGAACGAACTCGGGAAACATAACCCAAGGCGCGCGCTTGTCAATTCCCGCCGCAGGATCGGCCACAAGCTGATACACGGAATTGAGGCCGATGGGAAACGCGCCGGTGCGCTGATACATATCGAAAGCGGACACGATCACGTCCGCGTCGTGCTTGCTCTTGACAGTGCGCTCATCGCGATAGCAGAAGGGCTCGCGCAGCATCTTGCCGTCAGGTCCCAGCCGCACGTAATCGACAGACCAGCTATCGACGCCGATGGACGCAATGCCCTCGGTCGCAATCGCCGCAGCCTTACGCAACCCCTCTTCAAGCCCCGCAAGAATCTCCGTCAGTGCCCAACAGAGCGATGTGCCGCGATGTTTGGGGCCGTTGGGAATGCGATGGATAACTTCGATCGCCGAAACTCCATCCATCCAGCGAAGCAGCGAAACCCGGCAGCTTTCCGCGCCCAAATCAATAGCAACACGAGCAGGCTCTTGCATGACCGCAGCAGTTCCTCATATTCCTCAGCGCTGAAAAGCCTCGGTCAGCCCGCCGTCCACGGGAACCACGTGTCCCGTAGTACAGCGCGCCCGAGGACTGGCCAGGAAGAGGATGGCTTCTGCGCAATCGGCCGGATCGATGGCCTTGTTAGTCAACGTGCGCTCGGCATAGAACGCGGCCAGACGGCTGCGAAGCTCCTCGTCGCTGAATGAATCCTGGAAAGGAATATTGTACTTCTTCAGCGAAGCCCGCACCCGGTCGCGCCCAAACATAGTCGACCCCTTCACCACCGTCGCAGGGCTGATGCCGTTCACGCGCACGTTCGGCGCCATGCTCACCGCCAGCTCGCGAATCAGGTGCGACAGCGCCGCCTTGCTCACGTCGTAGGCCTCGCTGCCGCGCTTGGCCACCACCGCGTTCGCCGAACTGGTAAATACAATGTTGCCGTGCAGTCCCTGCTCCTCAAAGAGCGTAGCCGCCTCGTCTGCCAGCAGAAAATTCGCGGTCACATTCACCGCCAGCGTGTCGCCCCACATCTCGTCGGGGATCACGCCGTCAGCCGTGGCCGGAAACAGCGCCGCGGTGTTGATGAGAATATCGATACCGCCGAATTCGAGCGCCGCCGCCCTCAGCATCGCGCGAATCGACTCGCGGCTGCGAATATCTACGGCCCCGCTGCCCGCAAATTCGGCTGAAGTCACCGAAGCCAGCTCCATGGCAGACTGCGCCGCGCCCTCGGAATTGCGGTCGGCAACAAAAACGTGCGCCCCGCGCATCGCCGCCAGGTGCGCCACTTCGCGGCCGATACCGCTGGCCCCGCCCACCACCAGCGCCACGCGCCGGCTCAACTCTTTTTCCGGCGGCTGACGGCGAATCTTCGCCTCTTCCAGCGCCCAGTACTCGATGCGGAATGCCTCCACGGCCGGCAGCGCCACGTAATTCGAGAACACCCGAAAATTCCCGGGCTCCATTCCCCGAGGGCATTGAGGCACAGGTCCTGTGACCTCTCCTTCACCCAGCACGCTCGCGCCTTCCATCACATGAATGGCATTGGTATAAAACTCGCCCGTGATGCGCGCCTCGGTCTTGTTTTTGCCGAAGCTGAACATGCCCATCCCCGGAATTAACACCACCGTTGGGCTGGGATCGCGCAGCGCCGGCGAATCCTTCGTCGCGAACGTCTTGTAATAAGCGCGGTACTGGTCGCGGTACTCGGCCAGCGTGCAATCGATCGATTTCCGCAGCGCGTCAAGCCCTTCACTCGCACCCCACGGCACAAACAGCGGCCGAATCTTGGTGCGGATAAAGTGATCCGGGCAGCTCGTTCCCAGAAACGCAAGTTCTTTGGCATAACTCGAGTCCACAAATTTCAGCACATCCGCGGCATCGCTGAAGCTCGCAATAAAACGATGCTTGGCGCTCACGCGTCCACGCAGAAACGGCGCAATCTCTGCCGCTAATTCCCTGCGATCGGCGCGCGCCGCAACCGACTCGCCCCCAAACCGCACCTTGCCTCGTCCATGCCGCTCAATAAACTGCCCCAGTTGGTCGATCACCGTGAGCGTATTCAAATAGCACTCGCGCTGCGTCGGGCCCCAGGTAAATAGCCCGTGCCCGCCCAGCACAATGCCATCGCAGCCGGGATTCTCTTCCACCGCGCGCTTCATCATCATGGCCAGCTCAAAGCCCGGCCGCTGCCACGGCAGCCACACCAGCCGATGTCCGAACTCGCCGTTGAACTCTTCCATCTTGGCTTTGCCGTTGGCGCTCGCCGCCAGCGCAATCCCCCAATCGGGATGCAGGTGATCCACGTGCGGGAAAGGCAAAAATCCGTGTAGCGGCGTGTCGATCGACGCGGCTACCGGATTATTCTGGAACGCGCACAGCGGGTACAGCGCCACCATCTCGTCTTCCGTGTCCACACCCCGGTACTTGCGCTCCAGCGACAGCAGCTTGTCCTGATAAAGGGTGGCAAAGCCGGTGCGCTTAATCGAGCCCAAGTCGCCGCCCGAACCCTTCACCCACAGCACTTCCACCCGTTCGCCCGTCAGGGGATCGGTTTCCATAATCTTGGAACTGGTGTTGCCGCCGGCAAAATTCGTGATGCGAAGGTCCGACCCAAGCAGGTTCGAGCGATAACGCAGGAGCTCAGGTTCATCGAGAGTGGCCGCGCGGGCAAAGTCCCAACGGTCCTCGAGAAATTGCAATACAGGGGAAGCAGTAGCAGTTGTCATAATAGGTGGGTGCACTCCACGGGGAAGTGTGAGAGCACATATCTATTCTACAGCCAAGAACCGTCCATAAACCGTTTCATATCGAGCGAGGATCGTAGGCGGCCCAGTTCGTCGGGAAGCAAACTCACCAATACAGTGGGTGCCCCACATCTCGCTTTTGAGATGTGGGAAAGCACGAACCCAACACAGACACCTACTCCCTACTTCCTGCTCTTCTCCCACCCGCTCGCCCCGCAGGAATCTTGCAGTAACCCTCGGAATCGTCTAACAGGCCCACGCTACTCGCAGTTCGCCTCAGTCGCCGCATAATAGCCTTGCTGGATTTTACAAAGGTCCGCATGTAGGCAATTTCGGCTGCGGAAATGCCCGTCGACCGATTCACAAATAAAACATCGCTATGGTCGAGCCGAAACGGTACGACCCAAAAACCGAGGTCGGCCAGCCGTTCTTCTATTTGCAAAACGGAATGGTGCTGGTCAGCATAAATAAAGGAGTGAAACTCCACCGTGATTTGCCCTATTTCTTTCAATTCACTGTCGCTGCAGGAACCGAAGAGGTCGATTTCGGCGCCCTCAATATCGAGTTTGAGGAGATCGACATGATCCACCGACGCGAGGCGGCGAAACTCGGCGAGCGTCACCATCGGAACGGTTCGTTTCCTAGCGTATTCATCTGCCGTTACCGGTCCATGAACGCTTGCGCATCGTTCGGAGAACACGTTGATTGTGACGTCCTGGTTCTTCCCGCCTACTGCGGTATTCAAAAGGCGGAGCGACGGATGCAGATCGATCTTGTCGCAGAGTTCAATCAACGGTTCGGCGGAAATCACCCTGCAACCGAATCGTTCAATGATCCGGTGTGCAAACTCTCCCTCATTGGCCCCGAGGTCTAAAACGATCGAATCAGCATGGATGAATCGAGTTACGAATGTATGCTCGCAGATGCTCTCAGTTGAAACGAACATTAGGCACACCTTCTTGGCCGGAGCCTCCCGTTTCGGCGCCGATTGCTCCGATCATACATCGCAATTGTTAAATCACCAGGTGGCCCGGGTTTTTGACACGATTGAGGGCTCAACAGATGGCCAGGGTCCTTGGCAAGCAGACTCACCACGACCATGGGTGGGTTTTTGGGGGAAGCAAACTCACCACAGTGGGTGCCCTGGCTCCCGCCTTTGGGACCCGGAATAGCACGCCACATACCCAGGGATTTTCGGGAAGCGCGATGTTGCATCGGCACTCCAAGCGTCTCAGTATCTACTTACGGGCATTTTCCCGAATGAGGTCGCCCAAAGTGCAGGTGGCCCGGTTCTTTGGAATGCAAACTCACCACAACAGTGGGTGCCCTGGGTCTCGATTCTGAGACCCGGGATAGCACGCCCCCAGCCCCAGCACCAACAACGAGTCCCTAGTCCCTTAGTCCCGAGTCCCCGCCTTTACGCCGACTCCCCCACCGCCAGCGCCTGCATCGCCTCGTCGTGTTTCGCCTTCTCGTCGGCGCCCAGCGTCTCCGGCGTCACCGCCTTGTGGTGCACGTAGTTATAAGGAGGTACCGTGTATCCGCGCAAAATCGCAATGCCCAACTGGATCAGCCGCGGCCCGTAGGTTTCCGGCTCGTGCGAAATCGACCCGATCATGGCGCTCGAACCGCGCTTCATCTCCTCCATCACTTCGGGAATGCAATCCTGCCCCACAATGCCGAAGTTGTCTTCCTGCCCGGCTTCGCGCACCGCATCCAGCACGCCCAAGGCGCTGGAATCCGTAGCCGCGGCCACTAGTGTGTGCTCACCGGGCCGGCAGGCACGCAGCAACTCCTTCATCACCTTGTGGCTGGCCACACGCATGCCGCGGCCTTCAATCCGCACAAACCGGTCGGGGGCCAGATCTTTAAAGCGCTCGCGGATCCCGTCAAACGCGCCCGTGATGCGGTTCTGCACAAAGCTACCCGCCTCGATGAAGCCCACGCCCACTACCCGGTCCACCTTGCCCTTCCACTTGCGCTGCGCATAGTTGGCCAGAATCGATGCCGCTTCGTATCCCACCTCGAAATTGTCCACACCAAAATAAGTGGCGTTGGGGTGGGGCACGTCGATGGCGACCAGTGGAATATCGGCCTTCTTGAAGATGTGCGCCACGCGCGGCGCTGCCGCTTCCTCCACCTGAAACTCCAGCACCAGGTCCACGCGCTTGGCCACAAACTCCTCGGCATTCCGCACCGCAACTGCCGGATCGTATTGATTGTCCAACATCAGCAGCTCCACGCCCGACGCCGCGGCCGCCGCCGACACGCTCTGCGCCACGGCTTCGGAGTACGGCATCTCCGCGCTCTGCACGGCAAAGCCGAAGCACAGCCGGCGCGGGCGCGAAACCAGGCGGTATTGCCCATTCGGCGTCTGCGCCAGGTAGCCGCGATGCACCAGTGTCTTCAAGATGCGATAGACGCTGGTCTTCGAAATATTGGTCCGCTGGTAAACGTCTTCCAGAGTGAGTGGAGAATTATCTTGCTCCAGCAGCTCGATCACATCGAGCGCCTTCGAAAGAATCGGAATCAGATATAGCCGTTTGATCTTAGCTTTGGCCAAACCCCCGCCTCCGCGCCCGTGTCCCTAATGAAATTCAGGCTTCACAACATCATAGAACAACTTTGCGTCCAATGGTTTATATCGAATTCCAGAATCGTTGCATCCCGGGCTCTCTCCCGCACTTGTCATCCTGAGCGACTGAAGTGCGCGCAGGCGCACGAAGGGAGTCGAAGGATCTGCGGTTGCCTTTATGGAACACGGATCGACGACCGATGGGGGATCACTCACAGCCCTCGAGTTCGATCTCTTCAAACTCTCTTTCCATAATTTCGTTGATGCGCGCCGTCTCTTTATGGAGGTGCTTGAGGCCGCCCGCCAGCTTCACCCATTCCTTCTCGCCCGTCGCGGACGCGCCGGCCAGATTTCTTCCAGCCGGGTGCCCCCGGTCCCTAGCCTTTGGGGACCGGGGAACCACCCGCTAACTCCCTGTTTTTTACGCGTAACTACTCACCGCCATGCTGCGGCTGCCGCGCTCCTTGCCCGCCCGCTCCACGTAGCCGCTCTCCTTGAGCGCCGCCAGTGGATCGGCAGGCAACCCGCGCGCCTCGCGCCACGCGCTCAACACCGGGCGTACATCGCTCCAGAAGGCGCCGCGATATAACTCCTCGGCATCCACCAGGTCGCACGATTGCTGCAGTGCGGCCAGCTTCTCGCGATCCACCAGCGCCGCCTTCAGGTACAGCTCCTGCGCCGCGACCACGGTCTGCACCATCGCCTCCATCTTGCCCTTCAGGTTGTGGCTTTGGTCGATCATGTAGGCGATCTCGGGATTCAACCCCTCGTCCACGGCCGCGTGAATCTCATGGAAGATGCGGAAGATTTGGTACGGGTCGATCGAGCCCAGCGTCAGATCGTCGTCGGCGTAGCGGCGGTCGTTGAAGTGGAACCCGCCCAGCATATTCGTATGCAGCAGCCACGCCACAATCTGCTCGATATTCTGCGCGTTGTAGTGGTGGCCGGTGTCCACCAGCACCCGCGCCTGCGGACCGGCGACCCGCGCAAAGTGGCTCGACATGCCCCAATCGGCAATATCGGTATGGTAGAAGGCCGGCTCAAAAGGTTTGTACTCCACCAACAATCTCTGGTTCGGCGCCATGTGGTCGTGCGACGTGCGCAGCGCTTGTTCCAGCCATGTAATGCGCTTGCGTATGCTCTGCGTACCGGGATAATTCGAGCCGTCGGCCATCCATAACGAGATATCGCGCGAGCCCAGAGCTTTTCCGATCTCGATCGAATCCAGCATATGGTCGAGCGCCCGCTTGCGGATCTCTGCCGAGGGATTGCACAGTGAGCCGTACTTATAGTCCTGATCTTGAAACAGATTGGGATTGATCGATCCCGACTTCACGCCGAAGCGCTTTTCGAGCTGCTTCACCTCGGGCACATCTTTCACGCCGTTGGGCAGGTCCCAAAGCACGTGCAGCGCCACGGTCGGCGTTACGCCGGTCAACCGGTTCACTTCGCCCGCATCGGCAAACTTCTCTTCAATGGTGGTGGCAGCAGCAGCCTGCACAAATTTGCCAAAGCGCGTGCCGGTGTTGGCGAATCCCCAGGAGGGAATCTCGATCCGGAAGGCATCGAGCGCCCTAAAAGCATCATCCTGAACCTTTGCATCCGAAAGCTTCATCATCTTCTCCTCGCCCGTAGCGTGAATCTCGTCTTTCCCCAATCCCCTAATCCCTATTCCCGTTTTTTCGTAGCTTGAATCTCGTTTTTTCCTGACTTCTCTAGTCCTGCGTTTGAAGCTCACGAATAGAAATCGCTGTCATCTTAAGCATCAAACCGTCATCCGGAGCACTAAGCCGTCATCCTGGACGATCAAACATCGATTGTCATCCTGAGCGACGCTTGGCCCAAATTCGGGCCAAGTGGAGTCGAAGGACCTGCATTTCGGGGCTTCGGCTCATGTTACGAACTTCAGGGTGGCTACACTGTCCCGGGCCCCTCAGTCCCTGACCAGAATCACATTCAAAAACCGCGGCCCATGCACGCCCTTAATGCGCGTCATCTCAATGTCGGCCGTAGCGCTCGGCCCCGCAATCCACGTCACCAAATTCGGAAGCCCCTCCGTTCCTCGCTCCATTGCTCTCTCGCTCCCTGCCGGGGCCCCCGTCGAGCGGTCTTTGCTCGATGGGGTGGCTTGCTCCCTGATCGCGCAGCGATCGAAGTATTCCGGCAGCGTCTCCACCACCTGGCTCAAGCGCACAATACACAGGTGCCAGTCCGGAAGCAGAGAAATAACCCGCCGCCCCTCGGCCGGTCCATGATGCAACACGATAGTGCCCGACTCGGCCACGCCGCAGAAACACGCTGTCACCACCCCATCGGCCTGCTCCACATCGCGGACTGCGAGATTGACCCCTGATTTCCCATCGACCTTCCACTCGAAACCTGTCGCGCACCACTCCGCCGGCAGTCCTTCAGGCGCAACAAACGTATGCCGGCCGCTAGCTTTCAACTGCGCCGCAATCGCCGCCGCAAGCCCGCCCGGCTCGCATTCCACCACTTCCGCATCGTATTCCCGCAATCGCTCAACGAACCGCTCGTGACGGGCGCTGACGGTCATTTCACCCCGCCGCACATAGTCGCGCGGGATCTCCAAGTGCGCTTCGTCAGCCTTCCCAGCCGTCGCAACGGAATTCCGCGCAGCGGACCCCCCATCGACCGACCCGGTAGCGGCACGAATCCGTTCCAGAACCTTTTTGCGGCTATCAGCCACAGCGCTCATCGTGCCCTCGCTCCCTCGTTGTAGCGCCGGCCTCCGGGCCGGCTGTAGCGCGGGCGTCCTCGCCCGCGCCTGTTCAAGGACCATTAAGAAATAACGCAGTTAAAGCGCTGGCCCCTTAGTCCCTAGCGTCCTGTTTCTAAAGTTCGCAACATAAATCGAGCTGTCATTCTGAGCGACGTTTGGCCCAAATTCGGGCCAAGCGGAGTCGAAGGACCTGCGTTTCGCGCACCGACTCATGCCCCACATTTCCAGGACACGATACTAGTCTCTACGTTCCGTCTTCTTGCTCCCTTGTTCCCTTGCTCGCTCCCTGTCTTTCCACCATTCGTGAAACGTCTGCTTCGGAAGCCCGCGCAGATCCCGCGTCTGCGTCCACTTCCCGCCTACGCTCGGCAACGAATGAATCCATCCGTCCCGCCGCGTCACGAGCTTCGCGCCGATCCGGCCCGCCCACTGTGCAAAATGGAAGATCCACGCCCGCGAGAAAATCACGTTCGCCGTGCGCAACCCGAGATACATCGGATCGAAAAACTTCCCCGCCGTCTTGCGCTCCCGGTCCGTCACCTTGGCCCGCAGATCGATCAGGATCTCGGGAATATTGATCTTCACCGGGCACACTTCGTAACACGCGCCGCACAACGACGACGCAAACGGCAACGACTGCGCATGCCGCAAATCGTAAAGCTGCGGCGTCAGAATCGCTCCAATCGGCCCCGGATACACCGACCCATACGCATGCCCGCCCGTCTGCCGGTACACCGGGCACGTATTCATGCAAGCCGCGCAGCGAATGCAGCGCAGCGTCTGCCGTTCCGTCTTCGTTGCTAAAATCGACGACCGCTCATTATCGAGCAGCACCACATGAAACTTCTGCGGCCCGTCACCAAGTGTCACGCCCGTCCACAGCGAAGTGTACGGACTCATGCGCTCGCCCGTCGCCGACCGCGCCAGCATCTGCAGCATCACTTCAAGATCCTGAAACCGCGGGATCACTTTCTCAATCCCCGCCAGCGTAATCATGGTGCGCGGCAGCGTCAGGCACATGCGCCCATTGCCTTCGGACTCCACAATCGCCACGCCGCCCGTCTCGGCGATCAAAAAATTCGCCCCGCTGATCGCCGTCGGAATCGTCAAAAACTTCTGCCGCAGATAATTCCGCGCCGCCCCGGTCAGCTCCTTGGGATCGTCGGACAAATCCTTGATCCCCATCTTCCGCGCAAAAATCTCCCGTACCTGGCTGCGATTCACGTGCAGCGCCGGAACCACAATATGCGAAGGCTCTCCCTCTCCGAGCTGCAGAATAATCTCCGCCAGATCCGTCTCGTGCGCCCGCACGCCCGCAGCCTCGAGAAACGGATTCAGCTGGATCTCCGCCGAAGTCATGGTTTTGATCTTGATGACCTCGTCGGCCTTCTCCTCGCGTAGCAGCTCCAGAATGATGCGCCGCGCTTCAGCCGCATCCGCCGCCCAGTGCACCTGCCCGCCCGCCGCCGTGCACCGCTCTTCAAATTGCTCGAGATACGTATCGAGATGAGCCAGCGTCTCATCTTTGATCGCCGCCGCTGCCGCACGCAGTGCCTGCCAATCCGGCCGTTCCGCCACCAGCCGCGCTCGCTTCGCCTGGATCACGTCAATGGCATGGGCCACATTTTTGCGTAGTTGCGGATTGCGCAGCACCGGCAGTGCCGCCACGGGAAACGACGGCGCCAGCACCGGGTCCAAAATCGGATGGTCGGCCAAATGTTCCATCGCCCCGCTCATCCCATCACCTCAGCCGGGGTCCCCGGCGACAGGTCTTCGTCGCTGGGGTGGTCAGCCGGCTGTTCCTGCGTGCTCGCCAAAATCTCGGCCATGTGAATCGTCTTCATCGGCGCGTACTCGCGGTGCATCGCCCCACCCAGATGCATCAGGCAGCTGTTATCGAGCGCCGTGCAAAACTCCGCCCGCGTCGCCAACACATCTTCGAGCTTCACGGTCAGCATCGCCGACGACACTTCCCCATTCTTCACGCTAAAAGTCCCGCCGAACCCGCAGCACCGGTCGAGATTCTCAAGCGGCGCCAGTTCCAACCCGCGGACCTTCCCCAGCAGCCGGAACGGCCGGTCGCCCAAGTGCAGCCCTCGCAGCCCGTGGCAACTCGCGTGGTAGGTCACGCGGTGCGGAAAATACGCGCCCACATCCTCCACGCCCAGCTTGTCGATCAAAAACTCGCTCAGCTCAAACACCCGCGGCAATAGCGCCTTGAACTCGTCCCGCAGCCCCTCGTTGCCCAGCTCCTCAAACAGCCCCGGGTACTGGTCCCGCATCATGGCCACGCACGACGACGACGGAATCACCACCGCCTCGGCGTCCGCATACAGCCGCACCAGCCGCTTGGCCTGGCTGAATGCCTCGCCTCGGAACCCCGTGTTGGCGTGCATCTGGCCGCAGCAGGTCTGCGCCGAGCGGAACTCCACCTCCACGCCCAGCCGCTCCAACAGCGCAACCACCGCCCGCCCGGTCTCAGGAAACAAAGTGTCGTTATAACAGGTAATAAACAATGAAGCGCGCATCGAGCTACTCACTCAAGGAAACGTAAAAGCCTATCAGATAGAAAACCGCATCATAAACCTCAACTTCAATGGTTGTCTATTGCAACCTCATACCTATTGAATGAAAGCCCTTAAGCGCTGCCCTCCAGACCCGTGCTCCCGTCCTCCAGCCGCCCCGCAGACCCGCCAGTCTCGTTTTCTTGCTCCCTTGCTCCCTTTGCTCCCCTCGCTCCCTATCTGTCAACATTTCCCCTCGCCCCCACGTCTAACCATCCGAGTTCGCCCGCACCATCCGCAAAAGCGCGCTCACCGCTCCTTCTTCTGGCTTAATAGCGTTTTCGATTCTGGTCTTGAAAGAATGTAAGGCGTCGAGTGGCAATTTCCTTATGAAGTTGCCACCTTGCGCTATGTCATCCGTTGCCTCGAAAGCGCTCGAAACGTACGTGTTCGTCAGGAATGCACAGCATCAGGAATGCATATCGTAGAGCGCCGGCGCGGCCCGACCGATTTTCCCGTGCCCCATCCATTTTCGCGCCTTTGGCGGAAATGGGTGGGAGAGCGATACTGCATCCGCCCCAGCCTTTAGCCCGTTTTGGAGGCGAAAGCCTGGGTTAGCGTTCAACCAGTCGTCATATGATGGTCATATCTCCAACTCGTTTTATGATCGCAAGGCTCACCGTTCCTGCGCCGGTTTTCCCAACACAAATCGCAACTCTTCCCACCTTCGAGGGTTCTTCTCAAGAAAGGGTCCAGGACCAAACACCATGATCAAGCTGCGTTCGCTCCCCCCGCGCATCACTTTGTCCACGTCTCCCTGCTTCTCGCTATCTCTCACCCTGTGCATAGTGGCCAGTGCTCTCCTCGTCCCCGCCGCCGCTCAGAGACAGGCAGTCGCGCCCACCGTTCGCATCGTTAACCATATTGACGAGTCCCAGTTGGTCACGCTCCGGGGCAACACCCATCCCTTCGCCAACGCCCGGCACGACATGGGCAGGGTGGCCGACAGCCTCCCCATGACCGACCTCATCCTCGTGCTCAGCCGCGATCAGGCACAGCAGGCCGCCTTCGACGCCTACGTAGCCAGCGAGTACGACCAGAACTCGCCCAACTACCATCAGTGGCTCACGCCCGATCAAGTCGGCGAGCAATTTGGACCCTCCCAGACCGATATCCTCACCATCACCAACTGGCTCACCGGCCACGGATTCACGGTCTCGCAGGTCACCCGCGACCGCATGTCCATCCGCTTCAGCGGCAACGCCGGTCAGGTCCAGAGCACCTTCCATACCGAGATTCACAACCTATTGGTCAAGGGCGAAGCCCACATCGGCAACATGAGCGATCCAGAGATTCCCGCGGCGCTCTCCACCGTCGTCGTCGGCGTCAAGTCGCTGCATAACTTCTTCCCGAAGCCCCTGCACCATATTGGAAAAACGGTTCAGCTTAACCAGCAGACCCATCAGTGGATGCGCCAGCAGCCCTCCGGCACGCAGACCGCTTCCGCCTCCGCAAGGAACCTGCTGACCGGGCCGCAGCTTTCCGGAAGGCCGGCACCCTCCGGGAAAGCAAACACCTCATTGGCAAATCCGCTGTTCGGAATTCAGGGATCGTCGGGCGGATTCCCGTACCTTGTTGAAGATATCGGCCCATGGGACTTCGCCACCATCTATAACGTCGCGCCGCTATGGTCCAGCAACATCGACGGCACCGGCCAGACCATCGCCATCGCCGGAACCAGCGCCATCTGCCTCGGCCAGGCGACCCCGGCCTGCGAGACCACCTCTACCAGCGGCGTGTACAACGATGACGTGACCACGTTCCGCACCTTCTTCGATCTGCCCACGAGCAATTCCGCCAATACGCCCATCATGATCAACGGCAGCCCCAACCAGGAGCAGCCCCTCACGGTTTGCATAGATACGACCGGGACCCTGCCCTGCGGCATCGACGACCTGATTGAAAACTCTCTCGATGTGGAATGGTCTGGTTCCGTGGCCAAAAACGCGCAGATTGTCCTGGTGGCCACTTATCCGAACTCGGCAACCGACGACAACCTCTACGACTCGGAAAGCTACATCGTTGACCACCTCACTGCCCGCATCATGAACGTGAGCTACGGCGAGTGCGAACTGGGCGAGGGCGCAACGGGCAACGTCGAATACTACAACCTATGGCAAACCGCGTCGGCAGAAGGCATCGCGGTATTTGTCGCCACCGGCGATTCCGGATCGCCAAGCTGCGACGACGGCCAGGACGCTACGTATGGCACTCCCTATCCGGCGGAGTTCGGTCTTTCAGTAAGCGGCTTGGCATCCACTCCCTTCAATACCGCCGTGGGCGGGACCGACTTCAACTGGTGCCCACTCCTCACTGCAGCCGACGCAACCACAACCTCAAATGAATGCCAGCCGGGAACCTACTGGAACTCCTCGAACAGCACCGTCAACCAGTCGAGCGCCAAAGGCTATGTGCCCGAGGTCCCGTGGAACAATACCTGCACCAGTCCCCTCGCGCTTCCGTTCATGGAAAGCTATCTCAATAACACAACGAATTTCGGTCCTTATTTCGGCTCAGGGAACCAGCAGTACAGCGTCACCGATGCCGAAACGGCGTGCAATTCCATCGTGTATTGGGATTCCTACTACTTCTACTACACCGGCCAAGGACTGCCGACATTCATTGAGGATCTCGTCGATACCGTGGGCGGTAGCGGCGGCGCCAGCAGCTGCATCAATAGCGGCACCATCAACGACCTGGGCACAACCACATACAGCATGGGAACCCCAGCCAGTTGCGCCGGCTCTACCGTGTCGACAAGCTCAGGTACGGTCAACCTGGTGAATGACGGCTGGCCCTCGCCAAGTTGGCAGAACCAATCGGGCGTCCCCGGCACAAGCAGCCTGACGGCGCGTGCCATCCCCGACGTGAGCTTTTTTGCATCGGATGGATCTCTCTCCAGCAGCGCTTATCTCGTTTGCGTTTCTGCGGCGGCGTCTTTTTACGGAAATGACCTGCCGTGCAGCTATTCAACCAACGTAGAGCCGGTTGCCCAGGAGGTTGGCGGAACGTCCGTAGCCACGCCGGCCATGGCAGGCGTCATGGCGCTCATCAACCAGAAGAGTGGCGCGGCGCAGGGCAGTCCCAATACACAACTTTACGCGCTAGCTGCCAAACAGAATTACTCGAATTGCAGCGCTGAAACCGTCGGCACCAGCACTAGCTGCTATTTCAACGACATCGATACTGGCACCAATGCCATGGCTTGCGATTACGATGCGTATGTTTCGACGCCATCGCCCAATTGCACTCCAGCGCACGCTGGGGACTATATTGGCATTCTGCCTGGCTACAGCGCCAAAGTGGGCTACGACGAGGCCACCGGATTGGGCTCGCTGAATGTCGCCAACGTGGTTAACGGTTGGACGGCGACCGCCGGACTCGCAATCCCGACGGTCACTGTTACGCCGCAGTCCTACGCGATCAATTCCGCCATCAGCCTCACGGTCACGGTTTCGGTGACGGGCTCGGCGGGCACACCAACAGGCACGATTAAGCTCTCGGGGCCCGGATACGCCCCCGTCACGGAGACGATCGGCACCAGCCCCTGCACAAGTGCCACCAGCTGCGTCTTCACCATTCCGGCCAACACCTTCTCCGCCGGTACAGTCACCCTCACCGCAGCCTACGGCGGAGACTCCACCTACGCCGCAGGAAGCGGCATATCGGCTCAGATCACGGTAACGCAATCGACGCTTCCCATACCCACTGTCACCGTTACCCCACAGTCTTCGACACTCAACTCCAATGCCAGCCTGAACGTAACCGTCTCGGTGACCGGTTCGGGCGTCACGCCCACCGGGACCATCATCCTTTCAGGCGGCGGATATTCCTCCGCCTCAGAAACCATCGGGACCAGCCCCTGTACCAGCAACACCAGTTGCGTCTTCACCATCCCGGCAAATACGCTCATCGCTGGCCCTGATACGCTGACGGCGACCTATAGCGGCGAAAATTCGGTTTACGCCGCTGCAACCGGCACGGGAACCGTCACGGTCACTGAGTCCTCATTCACCGTAACTGCGGGAACGGCGACCCCTTCAAGCGTCACGCCAGGCTCGTCGGGCACTGAGATCGTCACCGTAACCGCGAAGGACGGATACACGGGCACGGTTACGCTCAGCTGTGGCCAAACCTCCACCACTGCAACCAACAGCGACGGCACAACCTGCGCCGGGAGCGGTTCTAGCACGCAGGTCACCCTCACCTCAACCACCACCAGCGGCCAGATCACCTTCACCATTGCCACTATCGCGCCCACCACCGCAGCCCTGGCGCGTCCCAAACTGCCGGGCGGCGGCAATAAAGAATGGCTGGGCGCGGGCTCCGGAGCCATCCTTGCCCTGCTCGTCTTCTTCGGCATTCCCGCCCGGCGGCGTAGCTGGCGCAACATGCTCTCCATTCTCGTCGCCATCGTCGCTCTTGGCGTCATGGCCAGTTGCGGCGGAGGCACAACCAGCAGCAGCGGAGGCGGAGGCCAAAGCGATCCAGGCACCACCGCCGGAACCTACACCTACACCGTGACCGCGACGCCCAAACCGTCCGTCACTCCCACGGTGCCTCCCGCCACCTTCACCGTGACCGTGAACTAGAGCATCTTCGGATTTACTGCAGACTTCCGTACCCCATCCATTCCGCGCTTTACTGCGGAATGGGTGGGATACCTACAAAATTCCGGTCTACTCAATTCCCGAAAATGCCCCAGAATTCGCAAAAAACACCGCTGTCATCCTGAGCGACGCGTGGCCCGAATCCGGGCCACGTGGAGTCGAAGGACCTGCATTTCACGGCTCCGGCTTATGCAACGACCCTCGGGGACACCATACCAAATGTGTCGTATCTACATGTAGCATCCGCACCCAGCCAGCCGGCATAGCGGGCAAAAGACGGTAGCCCCAGGCGCAAGCCTGGGGGGAAAACCGGCCAAGTATATAAAGCCCAGCCCCCGCAGGGGACGTAAGAACCAGCAGCGAGAACCTAACAATGCCCATGAGGTCCTTACTCTAGGAACCCTTCGATTTCCCCGTCCCGCTTTGCCGATGATTTCCCCCTCCCGGCGCACAATAAAACCAGAGATCGGGAAGAGTGTGAGTGTCGGTCCCCGGTCCGTTCTGTCAGGCATGTGACCGGTCCGTACCCCCCCACCCCCCTCCCCCCTGCTCGCGAAACAGCCCACCCCCTCCCCCCCACCTACCCGGGGGACCCACCGGGGATCCACCCCCCTCATAAAAATGCAAAAAACAGGCCTGTGAAACTGTGGAGAGTGGAAGTCATTCCGAATCAGTAACTCAGAGACAAGACCGCACCTCAACACAGAAACTGTGAAACTGTGGACGTCTGCGGCCAGCACGAACTAAATAACTTACGAACCACTCCGCGGAGGCCGCAAAAAGCCCTATTGCGCAAATCGCGCAATAAGGCTGTTTGCCGTGCACAGAAGGCTCTGTTTTCTCGCTCCCTTGCTTCCTGCATTTACGCCAACGGCGGCAAGTCCGCAGGCCGATTGTGCTGATACGTCTGCCAGCCAAGATAGCGGCTCATCGCCTCGGCCACAGCAGAAGCGGTGTGACTGCGATTCATTGCAGCATGATGCTCAAAGCCGTTCTGACAGATCACGTGCATCAGCGCCGGCAATCCGGCGATCTTCACCACCGCGCGCGTCCCGAAGGTCTTCAGCGGATCGTTGGTGAATTCGCCTTCGCCCACATAAGCCGTAATCTTGCCGGTAAGATCGTCAGTGCTCACGCGCCCAAACGTAACTGGACCAGCCAGCGTCCGTCCTTCCAACGCACCAAAAGTATTCTCCTCGCCAAGCGTAGTGCCCAGAATCGGCGCAGTAGCAATGCGAATGTCGGGCAAAAAATCCTTGGCCCAGTTGCCGCAGTGGAAGAAGACGCACTTCTCCGGATCGTGGCCGTAATTATTGTTCCAATCGACAAGCGCGCTCGGCGTTCCCGAAGCCAGTTGCAGCGCATACATGCCAACCACGCCAGCGATGTCCACCTCGCAAGCCGAGGGCAACATCTGCTCGCTCATCATCGACATGATGGTGCACACATTCACGCCGAAGTTCTGCTGCAGCGAACTCCAGCACTGGATAGCCGTCGCAGTGACCGAGAGCGATTGCATCCAGTCGTCCACCACCAGCGCAAACTTGGCCATGCGCAAAATGGCTTCGTCGGGAACCTTCGATGCGTCGGCATAGCCGCGAATCTTTTCGATGCGCTCGCGCACGCGCTTATCGTCGCCGGAGATTTTCGCGGCATTGCCAAACACCTCAGAGAGATCGATGGTGTTCACCGTGATGCCCGCGGCTTCAAGCAGCTTTTCGCTGTAGCGCGTGGTGTTGAAGGCGTTCGGCCGCGCGCCAACCGCGCCCAGGCGCACGCGGCTCAACCCGCGCACCACTTTCGCGGTCTGCACAAACCGCACGAGATCTTCGCGGAAGCGCGGATCGAGAATCGCGACCGTATGATCGCGCGTGAGCGTGTACGGAATGCGGTACTGACGCAGGTTATTGCACACGGAAATCTTCCCGCAGAAGGCGTCGCGCCGCCTATCAAGCCCAAATTGATCGAGATCGTCAGGGCAGGCCTGCACCAGAACCGGAACGCGCGTCTCCGCCAGCCGAATGGAATCGGCAACGCCCTTCTCGTCGCCGAAATTCGGCAGGCAAACGAGAATCCCCTCGATGCGCTCGCGGTTCTTGCGCAGCAACTCGCCGCACTTTTGCGCGTCGGCCCAGGTTTCGACGGCGCCGAGCTTCGATTCTTCCGGCGAAAGCCAGACCGGCTCGATCTTCAGTTCGGAAAACAGTTTCATCAGGTCCCGGCGCGCTTCAGAGATCAGCACGTCAGGAAAAAAATCGCGGTTGCCAACAATAACTCCGAGACAAGTGGAATTCCTCATGGCATTCACCTTACCTTTTCGAAATTGCGATAGTTGTCTGCGTTGCTCGCAGTGACCAGTTCACAGGGAATAATCTGCAACTCCGGTTGGCCCGTCGAGCCTGTCTTCAGAAACCGGTCCGCCTCATCCACCGCAAGCCGCGAGATCAACACGGCAGGCTGTAGAGCGGTCGCGCGCAACTCGCCGGCCTTGATGGCATCGATTGCGTCGGGACTGCCGTCGAATCCGGTGATTTGTAGATTCGATATTCCGGCAGATTTCACTGCCGCCGCTGCTCCCAAAGCCATCGTGTCGTTGCCGGCAATGATGCCTGCAATCTTCCCGTGCGCCTGCAGCATGGTTTCTGTCTTCTGGAACGCCTCCGACTGCGACCAATTCGCCGATTGCGCGGAGACTAACTTCAATCCCGGATAGCGATCGAGCACCGCATGAAAGCCTTTTGTGCGAATCTGCGCGTTGGTGTCGGATTCCTTGCCCAGCAACTCCGCGTACTCGCCCTTTCCGTTCATAGCGCGCGCAAACTCCGCCGCAACCAGCCGCGCTCCCTGATCATTGTCCGAAATGATCTGCGCCTTCGCAATCCCGGCGGCGTCGATTTCGCGGTCGATCAGAAATACCGCAATGCCCGCTCTGGTTGCGCGTCGCACCGCCGAGACAGTAGCATCGGCGCCCGCATTGTCCAATACGATAGCCGCGGCATTCGAAGCAATCGCTGCATCCACCAGGTTGTCCTGGCGGAAGGCATCGTCCTCATGCGCGTCGACGCGCACTCGATAGCCAAGATCCACAGCGCGGGCCGCGGCGGCGTCCGCTTCAGCCTTGAAATACGGATTATCCTGCGAGGGCACAATCACCACCATCAGTTTCCTGCGGTGCTCATCGCGATGGCATCCTGCGCAGGCAAGCAACGCCAACGCGCACGCGAGCCCGGCAAGCGCACAACGCACCATCAGCGGCCGTCCTCGGTAGTCGCCGTTGTCAGGTAGGGCAAGATTCTAGCCTGCAATCGTGTCTGCAACTGATCGAGCCCGACGGCCAGCACGATGACAACGCCTTTGATCACGATCTGCCAGAACTCCGAGACGCCCAGCATCACCAGGCCGTCGGCGAGAACGCCGATCACAAAGGCACCGATCAGCGAACCGGTCACCGATCCGCGACCGCCCATGAGAGACGTTCCGCCCAGCACCACGGCAGCGATTGCATTCAGCTCGAAGCTTTCACCGGTTGCCGGATGCGCGGCTTCAAGTTGCGCCGCGATGATGAGCCCGACCAGCGCCGCGCAGAAGGCCGAGAATACATATGTGGCCACCTTGACTTGCGCCACGCGAATGCCCGCCAGCCGCGCCGCACGCTCGTTGCCGCCAATGGCATACACGTGCCTGCCGAACGGGGTCTTCGTCGCCATAACCCACGTAGCAGCAAAAATCGCCATCATCATCCACACCGGCGTGGGCACGTGCAGCAGAAAACTTTGGCCGAATGCGGGGAACCCCGTGTTGCCTCTCGATGCTCCGCCGCCGAGATTCGGAAAGGTCTTTCCGTTCGAGATCAACAGCGCCGCGCCGCGTGCTATGTAGAGCGTACCAAGCGTCGCAATAAACGGAGCGACGCCAGCTTTTGCAACCAGCCATCCGTTGAGCATGCCCACCAACATGCAAGCGCCGATCGTCAGCAGGATGACGATAGCGACGGGCGGAAAATGCGTTGCGCCGTCAAAGGAAATTCCCTGGGTGAGAAGATAGCCCGCTACCATGCCGCCGAGTCCCGCGATGGAGCCGACGGAAAGATCGATACCGCCGGTGAGCACGACGAAGGTCATTCCGACCGCGAGCAGCGCCGAGATGGCAACATGCTTGGTAAGGATGGTGAGATTGTTGGCGGTGAGGAACTCCGGAGCGAGAGCGGAGAACAAGATCAGCAGCAGCACCGACACAAGAATCGCGCGCGCCCGCAACAGGAGTAAAATGGCACGAGCAGAAGCCATAGCGAATCGGTTTGTGTGCAATCGCGTTTGCGTCGCGGAGCTCATGCTGAGCCTCCCGCAGCCTGTGAAGCTACGGTGGTCGCTGAGGCTGCAACCGCGGGGCTGGCAGCTGCAAACAAACTTTCGTCGCTCAGCTTGTCGCGCGCGAACTCCGCCGAAATCCGTCCTTGGCAGAGCACGAGCATGCGATGCGCCAGGGCTTGCGTCTCTTCGATCTCCGATGATGTGAACAAAATGCTCAGTCCTTTCTCCGCCAGCTCGCGAAGTATGCCGTAAATCTCGGCCTTTGCGCCCACATCGACTCCGCGGGTCGGCTCGTCCATCAATAAAACAGACGGCGAACCCATCATGCACCGTGCGAGCAGCACCTTCTGCTGATTTCCGCCCGAGAGCGTGGTCACGGGAAGCTCGATGTCCTTCGCGGCGATATGCAATTCAGCCACAAGCTTGCGAACACGACGGGTTTCTTCGTCGCGCGACAAGAAGAAGCCGGTGGACTCAGCCATAACCACGTTCTCGCGAATCGAAAGCTCTGGAAAAAGTCCGTCTCGCTGCCGGTCCTCCGGCATGAGGACCATCCCGGCTTTCAAGGCGTCGCGCACGCTTCCGGTGCGGACTTTCTGCCCACGGATGGCGACGTTACCGAATGCGACCTCCCGCAGTCCGGCAAGCGCTTCCACCAATTCGGTTCGTCCCGCGCCCAGCAGACCGTAGACGCCGAGGATTTCGCCTTCTCTGAGATCAAAGCTGACGTCGTGCAATGCCGCCTGTGCGGCCTCGTCGCCCACCGAAGCGGGCAAAGCGAGACCGCTCACCATTAGCACTGCGGGGCGCGGCGGCGAAATCGCAATCGGTGCGTCTTTAGCGCCTTCTTTTCGACCCGACATGCGCTCCACAATCCACGCCCGCGTCGCCTCGCCCCGCGCTGCTTCTCCCACCACACAACCCGAGCGCAGCACCGTGAACCGATCGCCGAGATGGAGCAATTCATGCAGCCTGTGCGAGATATAAATGATGGTCACGCCGGCACGCTTCAAATCCGTAATCACCTCGAAGAGCGACTCTGCCTCTGACGCCGAAAGCGCGGAAGTCGGCTCATCGAGAATCAGAATCCTCGAACCCTGATCGAGAGCGCGGGCGATCTCCACCACCTGTCTGCAACCCAGCGAAAGCCTACCGGTTTCAGTAGCCACATCCATGGGCTTGCATAGTTGATGGAGCGCCGCAGCGGAGCGCCGGTCTTCCTTGCCTTGATCGACTAACAGGGCCGCGCGACAAAGTTCCCTGCCGGCAAAGATGTTTTCGCTGATCTTCAGATTAGTGAGCGTCAGCAGCTCCTGATGGACGATCGAGATTCCGTGCGACGATGCATCGCGCGGTGTGTCGAGCGTGATCGGCCGGCCCTCGAGCAAGAGCTCGCCTTCATCCGCCTCTTCCGCTCCGGCCAGAATGCGCATCAGGGTGGACTTGCCTGCGCCATTCTCTCCGATGAGTACATTCACCTGGCCGCGGTAGACACGGAAAGTAACGCGATCGAGGGCAACATTGCCCGGAAAGCGCTTGGTGATGTTGCGCGCTTCGAGAATGACGTCTGCGGGCCCGGCCTGCACCACGGTCATGTCGCACGCTCCGGTCTGAGCCGTGCGCGTTCCACCGCGACCCACCACAGGCCGCGCAATCGCTCGCGCTCGGCCTGCGATATGCGCGGCTCGAAGGGCTGCACGGACTTTGGCCGCGCGGCCAGTTCGTCAAGCGAGCGCCACCAGCCGAGAGTGAGTCCGCCCAGCATGGCTGCGCCGCGCGCCGAGAGATCCTCCTGCGTGGAGCGATCGACGGGCCGGCCGAGAACGTTGGCCTGCATCTGCATGAGGGAATCGTTGCGCGTGGCGCCCCCGTCGGCGAGTAGAACCGGCAGCCTGACGTGCGCGGCGTGCTCCATGGCTTCGAGAACATCAGCGACTTGGAAGGCAATGGCGTCGACCGCGGCGCGGGCAAGATGCGCGGCCGTGTGCGACCGTTCGACATTGGCCATGAGACCGCGCACGGCTGAGTCCCAGTGTGGTGCGCCGAGCCCGACCATCGCGGGCACCAGAATCAGGCCCGCGGCGTCGGGAACCGTTGCGGCCAGCGCGGCGGCGTCTTCAGTCGGATGCTCAAGCCCGAGGAACTCGCCCACCCATTGCACAGCCGCACCGCTCATAGCGATGTTGCCCTCGAGCGCGAAGTGCACGCTGCTTTCGGTCGACCA
Source organism: Occallatibacter sp. (assembly GCA_049521075.1). GTDB lineage: Bacteria > Acidobacteriota > Terriglobia > Terriglobales > Acidobacteriaceae > Telmatobacter. Next base: position 78,842 of record JBEKPD010000006.1, on the reverse strand, counting down.
AGCCACGGTGCGCGCAAGTCGCTTCGCTTCGGTCACGAGGCCCGGCGTGAGCATCATCAGCGAAGAACCGGTGCCGTAAGTGGCCTTCACCGTTCCCGCCTCGTAGCGACCGTGGCCCACGAGCGCGGCATGCGAGTCGCCGATCATGGCGACGATGGGGACGCCGCTGAGCTCGGGTATCGCGGCGCAGCTTCCGAAATTTCCGCTCGACGGATATACCGTAGGCAGTGCCGCAGATGGAATCCCGAAAAGGTCGTTCAGCAGTGGATCCCAGCCGAGCGTGGCTAGACTAAGAAGCGCTGTTCGCGAGGCGTTGGTGTGGTCCGTTGCGTGAACCTTGCCGCCGGTCAGGTTGTAGAGCAACCATGCGTCAACCGTTCCGAGATACAGATCGCCGCGTTCGGCCTGCACCCGAAGCTCGGGATGCCGATCGAAGACCCACGCCCACTTGGTGGCGCTCAGCAGCGGATCGAGCGGAAGTCCGGTGATCGATTGAATCGTTGCCGCATGCGGGCAAAGACGATCGCAGACTGGCTCGGAGCGGCGACACTGCCAGGTAATGGCATTGCCCACGGGATCGCCCGCAACGGCGCTTCCCGCGTTTGCTCGACGCCAAGTCACCGCGGTTTCGCGCTGATTTGTAATCGCGATTCCAGCAATGGATGCGCTCTCCGACTTCGCATGACGCACGCACGCTGCGATGACCTGAACCACCGACTGCCAAAGTACGAGCGGGTCCTGCTCCACAAATCCCGGCTGCGGTTGCAGAATTTCGAGCGGCGCCGATGCGCGATAGACGGTGCGGCCCTCGCGATCCGCCAACAACGCCTTGGTGTTGGTTGTGCCCTGATCAATCGCGAGAATATATTCGCCGACCATCTATCCCTCTTGCTTCAACAGGTCCAGAGCCGCACGCTCGATGCCTGCCGCGGTCAGCCCAAAGTGCTCAAGTAGAAACTCGGCTGTGCCCGTGGGCGCAAAGACGTCAGGGACGCCTAGAATGCGCATGGGTGCGGGGTGTTCCAGCGCAAGAACCTCGGCCACGGCGCCGCCCAGTCCGCCAGCAGCAAGCGCTTCTTCGGCTGTAACAATTCCGCGCGTGGTGCGCGCCGCATCCAGAATCGCCTCGCGGTCGAGCGGCTTCAGGGTACTCATGTTGAGCACACGCGCCGAAATGCCGCGCGCCTCAAGCGCTTTGGCCGCATCGAGAGCACGGCTCACCAACAGGCCGTTGGCGATCAGCGTCACATCGGAACCTTCACGCAGCTTCACTGCCTTGCCCAATTTGAATTCGTAATCGTCGCCATGCACAAGCGGCACGGGCACACGCGCGATGCGCAAGAACATCGGCCCTTCGTGAATGAGTGAGTAACGCATCACGGCCTCGGTCTCCACAGGATCAGCCGGAACAATCACGGCGAGATGGGGAAGCACGCGCATCCAAGCCAGATCTTCAATGGAGTGGTGCGTGGGACCAAGCTGTCCGTAGGCCATGCCGGGCGACATGGCACAAAGCTTCACGTTCGCCTTGGTATATGCGAGATCGACCTTAACCTGCTCCATGGCGCGCGCTGTCAGGAAGCACGCTGCGCCGCAGACGTACGGAATCATGCCGCCGTTCGCGAGCCCCGCGCCCACGCCCACCATGTTCTGCTCGGCAATGCCGACGTTCACAAAGCGCTCAGGAAATTTCGACTTGAAGTTCTTGAGCTTGGCTGAGGAAACGGAGTCGTTAGCCACGGCGCAGACGCGAGGATCTGCAGCAGTCATCTCTTCAAGTGCGCTCATGTAGGCATCGCGGCAGTCGAAAAGCTGCGGGCCACCTGATGGTGAAGTTGCGCTGCTCACCATGCCACCTCCACGTCGAGTTCCTTCGCCGCCAGGACAAGTTGTTCCTCTGTCGGCACGCCGTGGTGCCACGCGGGCTGATTTTCCGCGAAGGAAACGCCTTTACCTTTCACTGTGTTCGCAATGATGCACGTTGGCTTGCCGCTTTCCAGAGGCAAATGCGAAAAGCGTTCGAAGAGCGCCGCGGTCGAGTGGCCGTCGATCTCCTCGACTGCGAACCCGAATGCGCGAAAACGTGCGGCCAGCGGCTCCATACGAATCGTATTCTCGGTAAAGTCGCCCTGCTGGATGCGATTGCGGTCGACGATGACGGTGAGGTGGTCGAGTCCGTAGTGCTGCGCGGTCATCGCGGCCTCCCAGTTGGAACCCTCCTGCAGCTCGCCGTCGCCGGTGAGGACAAAGACGCGCCAGGATTCCTTCCTCATGCGGCAGGCCAACGCCGCGCCCACCGCGATGGGCAACCCGTGTCCCAGTGGACCGGTGTTGGCCTCTACGCCGGACAGCTTGTTGCGATCGGGATGGCCATTGAGCATGGAAAGCGGGTCCATGTAGGTCTTGAGCTGCTCAATGGGGAAAAAACCCCGCGCTGCGAGCGTGGTGTAGTAAGCAGCGGCTCCGTGCCCCTTCGACAGAATGAACCGATCGCGTTGCGGCCACCGCGGCTCTGCCGGATCGATTTGCAAAATGCCGCCGAGAAAGAGAACGGCCAGGATGTCGGCAGAAGACAGGTCGCCGCCGGTATGGCCCAAATGCGCATGATGATTCATGGTCATGGCGCTCATCCGGATCCAATTGGCTTTGCGCTTCAGCCATGCGGCGCGCTCCGGACCGTCCGGCGGTTTTTCCATCGCAATCGATTCTCGAATCATTTCCATGCGCATCGTATTTGCCGCGGCTGAATCGGTCAACAGCAAACGTTTTCGCCCCCAGCGGGATTTGTAAAACAAAGGGCTTTGCAGCACATTCGCGCCTGTGGTTCATGTACCCTCGATCGAGCAGGGCAATTCCGCGGCCTCGGATGTTTGAGGCCTTCCTGATGGCAAGTCAGTCGGAGCAGTGTTTGACCCCACCGGCGGCGCTCTCCCGCTGATGATGCAAAAATCGGACTTGCCAATTCCGGGGATCGGAATATACTGTTCCGCCAGAAGGTCGAAAGACCGGGAGATGAACGTGGCACGACGCGAAAGCAAGGAAGTCTTTGAGGAACTGGTACCGGAGCGGAACGGCGCGGAGGAAAACGGCCGCAACAGCGACCGCAACGAATCGCAGACCGTTCTGCGAGCATGCGAGGTGCTGAAGTCATTTCGCCACCTCGGCGAAGAGTTGCCGCTGACCACCGTAATGGAGCGCACCAGGTTGCCGAAGACCACTACCTTTCGTCTGCTGCGGACGCTCATTCACGGCGGCCTTGTGGAACGAGTGAACGCGGGTGTCTACCGCAACAGCTTTGGTCCAGTCACGGCGCGGCCTTTCCGCATCGGCTTCGCCACGCAGGGCGACACCGAATTTGCGCGCGAGGTGACGCGCAGCATGGTTACCGCCGCAGCGCGAGAGCACGTGCAACTTATCACACTCAATAATCGCTATAGCGCGCGCGAAGCATTGCGCAACGCCGATTTGTTGATTCGCGAGCGCGTCGACCTGGTCCTGGAATTCCAGACCTACGAGCGTGTAGCTCCCGTCATTGCCTCAAAATTTCTGGCCGCGAATGTGCCCGTCATCGCCATTGAAGTGCCGCATCCAGGCGCTACCTACTTCGGCGCGGACAATTACAAGGCCGGACTCATCGGAGGCCGCGCCTTGGGCCGTTGGGCGCGCGAAAACTGGGATGGCAAGGTGGATCAGTTGCTTCTTGTGGAACTGCCCATCGCCGGATCGCTCCTCGAGTTGCGTCTCTCCGGCTTGGTCGACGGCCTGCGCGCCGAACTGCCAAAGATTGTAGAGGCGCCGCTGGTCCGCCTCAACGGCCGCGGAAACTTTGAACAGGTGCTCGATGTGCTGCGCAAATACCTGCGCCGCCGCGGACCGCGGCGCACGCTCGTGGGCACGGTAAACGATATCTGCGCGCTGGCCGCGCTACGCGCCTTTGAAGAAGCCGGCGCATCGCAGCAGTGCGCGGTGATGGGGCAGAATGCATTGCGCGAAGCGCGTGCGGAATTGCGCAGGCCGGGCACGCGGCTGGTGGGATCGGTGGCGTATTTCCCCGAGCGCTACGGCGACGAACTGATTCCGCTGGCGCTCAATATTCTGCAGCAGAAACCGGCACCGGCGGCAATCTTCGTCAAACACCAGCTGCTGACCCCGCGTAACGTGGACCTTGTATACCCGCTCGATGAGGCGGCTGCAGCCTCCGCCGCGCGCAAGGCTGTAAGTGGTCCGGAAAATTCCGCATTGCGGAATCAAAAGACCGTGGAAGTTTGACCTTTAACAGGCGTGAATCGCACCGTAATCTCCAAGAAAGAGCCATCACATCAAGATGAAAAACGGATTCACGAGGAGGGATTTTCTGGCCGGCGCCGCCGCAGCCACATTGGCCAGCGGTGTGCGTGTATCTGCCCTTCCCGTCACTTCCGATGTGCTGGCCGAGTTCGATTTTGGGGCGGTCGAGCTTACGGGAGGGCCACTCAAGAGCCAGTACGACCGCATTCACGCCGCATATCTCGCCCTCGATAACGACCGGCTCCTGCAGGTTTACCGCGAACGCGCGGGACTGCCTGCGCCGGGCGAGCCGATGGGCGGCTGGTACGGTCGAGACGGCTTTGTGCCCGGCCATTCACTGGGTCAATACATCTCTGGACTTGCGCGGATCGGGCGAACCACCGGCGATCCGGCTTGTGTGGCAAAAGTTGGCGCATTGGTCGACGGCTTTGCCGCCACGCTCGGCCCCCAAGATCAATGCTTTGCCGGACCGAACGCCGAAAACGTGTGGCCGTGCTACATTCTCGACAAACATCTTGCCGGTTTGATGGATGCGTGCAATCTGAGCGGCATCGCACAGGCGCGCGAGCTTGTTCCCCGCGTGTTTCATGGAGCTATACCCTACCTTCCCGAGCACGGACACGATCGCGTTGGCAAGAAAGACCCACCGTACGATGAGACCTACGTTCTGCCCGAGTCTTTGTTCTTCGCTTACGAGCTGACCGGAGATCGCGCATTCTATGATCGCGCGATGGCTTACCTGCTTGACCGCGATTATTTCGATCCGCTCGCCACAGGGCTGGATGTTTTGCCGGGCCGGCATGCGTACAGCCACGTGATTGCGCTCAGTTCGGCAGGCAAAGCACGGCTGTTGCTGGGCGATGAAAAGTATCTCCGCGCCATGCAAAACGCCGCGCATCTGCTCCAATCCACGCAGCAGTACGCAACGGGAGGCTGGGGACCGAACGAGACTTTCATCGAGCCGCATAAAGGCCAGCTTTTCGAGAGCCTGCAAACCACCGACGATCATTTTGAGACGCCCTGCGGCAGTTACGCAGCCATCAAGCTGGCGCGATACCTGCTCTGCGCCACAGGCGATGCGCGTTATGGCGACGGATTGGAACGCGTCGTCTTTAATGGCATTCTCGCGGTAAAAGAGCCTGACGCGGACGGCGACTATCCGTACTACTCCACCTACGGAGCGGCGGCGCACAAGGTCTTCTATCCGAAAAAATGGCCGTGCTGTTCGGGAACGCTAGTGGAGAGCGTAGCGGACTACGTGAAGAACATTTACTTCCGCGCCAATGACGGCGTGGCCGTGAACCTGTATGCGCCATCGCGCGTGCAATGGTTGGAACGCGGCACCGCGGTTACACTAACGCAGGAAACAGATTATCCGCTCTTCGAGACGATTGCCCTGCGCGTAACTTGCGCCGCGCCGGTTGAGTTTGTGCTGCGTCTGCGAGTTCCGGAGTGGATGAACGCGACGCCGCAACTTCGCGTGAATGGAAAACCGGTGCATGCGGACTTGCAGCGGGGATTTGCTCAAGTGCGGCGTCGTTGGTCGAGCGGCGATACGCTCACTTTCGATTTGCCGATGCAGTTTCGCACCGAAGCGATCGACGATCTACATCTTAAAACCGTGGCGCTCAATCGCGGTCCGCTGGTCTATGTGGAGCAGAATCCGGCGGCGGGCGAAGCCGCCCACGCGAATCCCGAGAAGTTGCAGCCCACGACAGAGAAGCCTGGATTTTTTTCAGCCCAGGTCGGCAACCAGACACGAGCCTACGCGCCGTTCTACTTCGTGCGCGACGAGGCCTACACGATGTACGCCCAGCATGGATAAAGAGTTGCAATGACAAGCGCAAGCACGGATCGAATTTACGCGCAGTATTGGATCGAAACGGCGTTTCCGCTCGAAGAAGCGGCGGCAACCATGGCGGGCGAACAGTCGACAGGGACGTTTGTGCGCGTGCCCGGCGAGACCGACGAGCTGCGTGAGCGCTATGCGGCGCGCGTGGAGCGAATCGTCGAAATGGGCACGGTCGATGCGCCGTCGCTTGCCGGCTCAGGCCTGCCGAAGAAGCACACTGGCCCCGTGGTGCGCCGCACTGCCGAGATCACGCTTTCCTGGCCGATCGAGAACATGGGGACTTCACTCCCTAACCTCCTCGCGACCGTTGCAGGGAATCTCTTCGAATTGAAACCGTTCTCTGGCCTCAAGCTGCTTGATGTCACGCTGCCGGCGGCCTTTCTGTCCGCGTATCAGGGCCCGCAATTCGGCGTGGAGGGAACACGCCGGCTCACGGGCGTATACGGTCGGCCGGTGATCGGGACCATCATCAAGCCAAGCGTGGGCATGACGGCCGAGCAAACCGCGGCGCAAGTAAAGCTGCTCGCCGAAGCCGGAGTGGACTTCATCAAGGACGACGAGTTGCAAGCCGACGGATCGCATTGCCCATTCGACCAGCGCGTTCCCGCGGTACTGCGCGTCCTGAATGAATACGCCGAGAAAACCGGCAGGCGGCCAATGTACGCAGCCAACATTACCGGTGAAATCGACCAGATGCTGCGCCGCCACGACCTGGTTGTCGCGTTGGACGGCACGTGCGTCATGGTCAGCGTCAACAGTGTGGGCCTGCCCGCGGTGACCGCGCTGCGCCGTCATGCGCAGGTGGCGATCCACGGCCATCGCAACGGCTGGGGCATGTTCGGCCGCTCGCACGCCACGGGAATGAGCTTCATCGCATTTCAGAAATTCTGGCGGCTGGCCGGCATCGATCACACCCACGTGAACGGCCTGCGCAACAAGTTCTGCGAAGAAGACACGAGCGTGATCGCATCCGCGCGTGAGTGCCTCACGCCGATGTTTCCCGCGCCGCACAATGGCTGCGAGATCATGCCGGTTTTTTCCTCGGGCCAGTCGGCGCGTCAGGCGCCCGACACTTATAAAGCACTTGGCACGATGGATCTGATCTATGCCTGCGGCGGGGGAATTCTCGCTCATCCGGCGGGCCCCGCCGCGGGCGTACGCAGCCTGCATCAAGCGTGGGAGGCAGCGGCCGAGGGCGTCTCGCTCTCCGAATATGCAGAGAGCCACGCGGAATTACGCGGCGCATTGGAGGCGTTTGCCTCGTGAGCACCGAACCAGCAGCACATCCCCTCTATACGTGGTACGGCGACGACTTTACCGGCTCGAGTGATGTGCTTGAAGCGTTGGCCCTGCACGGCGTGAAGGCGGTTCTGTTTACGCGCACGCCCGATGCGCGCGCCCTCGCAGCCTTTCCCGATTGCCGAGCGGTGGGCATCGCCGGTGAGAGCCGCAGCCGCAATCCTCAGTGGATGAGCCACAACCTGCCCGCAATCTTTCGTGCGATGCGCCGACTCGGAGCTCCGGTCAATCACTACAAAGTTTGCTCGACTTTTGATAGTTCGCCTCGCGTGGGCAGCATCGGCCGCGCCATGGAGTTAGGCCGCGCCGAATTTCGCTCCGGCACAGTTCCCGTTGTGGTGGGCGCGCCCCACCTGGGCCGCGCCGTTGTCTTCGGCAACCTCTTCGCCAATGCAGACGGCACGATGTGCCGCATCGACCGTCATCCAACCATGCGGCAACATCCGGTGACACCCATGACTGAAGCCGATCTGCGCCTGCACCTCGCCAGCCAGACAGAGCTCGCAATGGGACTCGTCGATTTGACTGCATTCCAGTCGTGCTTCGCGCGGGAGCGTTGGCAAATGCAAGTTGAAGCGCGCGCCGGCGGCGTAGTCTTCGACGGATTCTCCGACGTCATGCTCGAAGAAACCGCGCGCATTCTTTGGGAATGCGCGATGGAGCGGCCTGTCTTTGCAGTGGGCAGCTCCGGCCTGACTCATGGGTTGTTACATCATTGGCGCTCAGCGGGGCTCATCGACGTTGCGCAGGTGCCGCGACCCGCGCCGCCTGTCGACCGGCTTTTGGTCCTGAGCGGAAGCTGCTCGCCGGTGACGGCCCGGCAAATTCGCCGCGCGAAACAGATGGGTTTTGCCGCGTGGCATCTCGAAGGCCCGGGGCCATGGAACGCGCAGGTAGCTAAGGCCCGCGCCGCGCTCACGAGCGGCCGCAGTGTCGTTCTCTACACGGCGCTCGGCCCGCAGGCTCAGGATGAAGAGCACGGCGAAAAGTTCGGCACAGCTCTCGGCGTCCTGCTGCGCGAGCTTGTCCTCACCACCGGCGTGCGCCGCATCCTGATCGCTGGCGGCGATACGGCGACTCATTCCGTGAAGCAGCTGGGACTGGATGCGCTGACTTTTGCTGCGCCGCTCGTAGCCGGCGTGCCGCTCTGCCGTGGCAACTCCCGGTCGAAACTAGGTGGGCTAGAACTCGCGCTCAAGGGCGGACAGATCGGCCCTGAAGACTTTTTCGCCAATGTGCGCGATGGCCGCCCGACCTGATCGCAGCTCTATGTATTCTAGCCCGCGTCCACGCATTGCGTGCAATCGATGCGCGTAAAGATTGCGGCGCTCACGAGCACCATGGCAGCGATGAACCACAGGGGTAGGTTGTAACTGCCGGTGACGTGCACGATGTAGCCGAACAAAACGGTGCACAGAAAGCCGCCGGCCTGGCCCGCGGTGTTCATCATGCCCGTCGCGGTTCCGCTGGCGCGGCCGCCGATCGCCAAACACAACGCCCATGCCGAGGGCAGCATCAGGTCCATGGCACCAAAGCCGAGGCTCGAAAGCACGACCACAGCGACTTTGCCGTGAAAGGTTGCCATCGCGATGAGCAGCAGTGCCGTCACCGTGAGGCACACCGCCGGAATCCATCGCAGTGCACGCCGCGCGCCCCAGCGCAGAGTCAACCGGTCGCCCAGTTGCCCTCCGACAAGATTCGCGGCCAGACCCACGAGAAAGGGTAACGACGCAAATAGCACGCCATTTAGCGAGAAGCCGGCCGTGTGCACCATCCATGTGGGAAACCAAGAAAAGTAGAACCAGCTTCCGCATCCGTAGCAACCGTAGGCGAGAACAATCAGCCATAGTGCGCGCGAGCGGAACATCCGCCGCCAGGGTACGGACGTTGTGTGATGCGCCGCGCTGGTTTCGCCGATCTCCGCCAACTCGACAGCCGTCACGGACGGATCGTCTTGGGGGTGGTTGCGAAATCGCAACCACCAAACCGCCGCCCATGTGAATCCCGCCAGCGCCAGCAGGCGAAAGGCCGCGCGCCATCCGAACAAATGCACAAGAGGAATAATCATCACCGGCGCCAGCGCCCCGCCCAGGCGGCTCGCGGCCCACACCAGACCCTGGCAACGTGCGCGTTCCCGCACCGGAAACCAGCGCGCAATCACACCGGCAATATTGGGATACGCACCTGCGGCGCCTAGACCAAAGAAGAATCGCGATGCGCACAACTGCCAGAATCCGCGGCACCATCCCGTGAGCGCATTGAAGCAGGACCACCAAGTGACGATGCGCGTCATTTCGCCGCGCTGCCCGCGGCGGTCGCCCAAGGCGCCCGACGGCACTTCAAAGATCCCGTTGGCGAGCACGTAGGCGCTCAGGATCCATCCCCATTGTTGCGGCTGGATGTGCAGATCGGACTGAATCGCGGGCCCGGCAACAGCGATCGCGAGGCGATCGAGAAATGTGATTACGGAAAGCAGGCCCAGAAACGCGAGAACCTTGTAGCGTTGCTTCAAGCGCTGACTCTCGCCAGTTGCGGCAGCTTCAGCGCCTTGCGTGCGCTCAACACCGCGAGTTCGGGGCTGGAGAGCACCGGCGCATGCACCGCATCGGAAGCAAGCGTGGTCAACACACGCGCCATGGAAGCTTGTGCGAGCACGATCAGGTCCACTCCCTTCAGATCTTCAACCAGCGCCTTCGTCAGCAGGCGGTCGTGAGTCGCGGTGTCGCCGGCAAGCACGGCGGGAAAAGCACCCTCGCACAAGCACTCTATCAGTTCCACCTTGCGGCCCGCTTTGTCTGCCTTTTCATGCAGCAATGCAGTGGTGGGGTCGAGCGTGGTCCGCAAGGTGGCCATCACGCCAATGGTGTGCGCCTGCCGCACTGCCTTTTCGGCCATGGCGTCGTCGATGCGCAGTACAGGAATCTCAAAAAGCTGCTGGGCCAGCGTCGCCCCCGGACCGATCGAAGAGCACGTCACCAACACCGCATCCGCCCCAGCCTCTTCCGCAGATGCCACCTGCTCGACCAGGCGCCGGATCGTGACCTTGCGAAGGCGGCCGGCTCTTACCGTGTCGTGAATCAGGCTCTCATCCACCATGTGAAACACCTTGGCTTCGGGAATGTGCAGATGGCAGAGCTTGGTGAAACCCGGCGCAAGCGTAGGGCTGGTATGAATAAGGGCAAGGGTCGGTGCAGTTTGAGTCGACAATGTTTTGCCTTTCCGTGAGGCAGACCCGTTCAGGCTTCGATTCGCCGCCGAAAATGATATCGGGAATGTGGCCTGCACATCGAGCCGGATTTTTGAATGCTCCCCACCTTAGCGCATTTGCGTCGGCTCTTGTGAACCGTAATAACCTCAATGAGCCGCAATTCCGGTACGCGGAACGGAAACTGGCACCGGTAAGGATCAAAGTACCTGCCCCGTGTGATACAAAAGCCTCGAATGAGAAAACCAACGATCGTCGTAAAAAGCGTTGCGGCGAGGGGTCTGAAAGGCGCGTGGCGTCTATTGGCGTTTGCAGCGCTTTGCTGCGCGTTCGGTCCGTCTGTTGCACAAAGCGGCAATGCTGGTCAGCCGCCGCTGCTGCTGGGCGCCGCGTGGTATCCGGAGCAATGGCCGGAATCGCGCTGGGATGCGGATCTGCAATTGATGGAGAAAGCTCACCTGCACGTAGTGCGTGTAGACGAGTTCGCATGGAGCACCATCGAGCCGGAAGAAGGCCGTTACGATCTGGACTGGCTCGTGCGCGCGGTCCGGCTCGCGGAAAAGCACCACATCGCTGTCGTCATCGGCACGCCCACCGATGCCCCGCCGGCCTGGCTCACTGCAGCGCATCCTGAGACATTGCGCGTGGACGCCGCAGGCCGACCTGCGGAACATGGCAGTCGCCGCCAGTTCAACTACGCTAGCCCCGAATACCGTATATTCTGCGCGGCGGTTGCGGAACAGCTGGCGCGCCGTTTTGGACACGACCCTAACGTGATCGGCTGGCAAATCGGCAATGAGTACACCGACGAGTCCTTCGACGCTGCAACGCGCCGCCAATTTCAGGAGTGGCTGCAACAAAAATATAAAACGCTCGACGCCCTGAATCGCGCTTGGGTCACGACCTACTGGAGCCAGACCTATGATCGCTGGGAAGAGATTCCGCTGCCCACTGCGGCCGGCAATCCCGGGCTGCTGCTCGATCACCGCTGTTTCGTTAGCGATACCTGGCGCGACTTCCAGCAGGTGCAGATCGAAGTCATACGTAAATACGCCGATCCCCACCAGTTCATCACCACCAACATCGGCGGCCTGGGCTGGAGCGACAACTGGGATCACTATGAGATCACGCGCCCGCTCGATCTCGCCGCATGGGACGACTACGTGGGCGAAGGGCATTTGAATGTTGCGCGCAATGCGGCGATGCACGACTTTGCGCGCGGCTGGAAGCGCGAAAACTTCTGGGTAATGGAAACGCAGCCCGGCTCAGTGAACTGGGCGCCGGTGAACACCACGCTCGACGCCGGCGAGACGCGCGCCATGGCGTGGCAGGCCGTCGGCCACGGCGCCGATGCTGTTCTTTACTGGCAGTGGCGCGATGCGCTCAATGGACAGGAGCAGTATCATGGAGCGATCGTGGGCCCCGACGGCGCGCCGCTGCCAATCTATTCCGAAATCAGCCGCATCGGCAGCGATTTCGAACGTGCGGCTGCCGCGCTCAATGGAACCAAACCTGTAGCGCAAGTTGCGCTGCTCCTGAGTTACGACAGCCGTTGGGCCATCGATTTTCAGCCGCACAATAAAAACTACGACCAGCTCGATGTATTGCTCGGCTACTATCGCCCGCTACGCGACGAACAACTCACCGTGGACTTAATCGACGCCGACGCGCCGCTCGATGACTACAAACTGGTCATGGCGCCGAGCCTCAATGTAATTTCCGCCGATCTCGCCGCGCATTTGCTTGCCTATGTGCAGCAGGGCGGCCATCTCGTGCTCGGCCCGCGCTCTGGCATGAAGGACGAGCACAATTCTTTGAACATCGAGCGGCAGCCCGGCCCACTGGTCGCTCCGCTTGGCGGGCATGTAGAGCAGTTTTACGCGCTCGATGGCGCCGTGCCGGTTGGCGGAACGCTTGGCTCCGGAAGCGCATCACTTTGGGCCGAGCAGCTTTCGGCGAGTGCGCCGGATGTTGAAGTACCTCTTCGCTACGGCAAGTCGGACGGCTGGCTCGATGACCAGCCGGCGATGATCACGCGCCATGTCGGCAAGGGAAGCATTACCTACCTGGGCACCGTGCTCGATCCCGATCTAACGCGCAAGGTCGTAGCGTGGGCTACCGACGATGCGCAGCTCAAACCCGAGTTCCCTGCGGTACCCGAAGGCGTTGAAGTTTGCCGGCGCGTGAATGCCGGTCATGCAATTTTCGTGCTCATCAACCATGGCTCCGCGAAGGAACAGGTTGCTCTGCCGTTCGCAATGAGCGATGTTCTTCACGAAGGCCACCCCATAACGAGCGTTGATCTCGACCCGCAAGGTGTGGCTGTGCTGGCAGCCGATGCGGTTGACGGTAGACGTTGAGCATTTTGAGCTCAAGGATGAATAGAATGACGGAAAAACTAACTCGCCGGAGATTTACTTCCGGATTGGCCGCCTCTTTGGCCAGCTTGCCGCTTTTTCGTGGCAGCAATCTTTTTGCCGAAGGATTCAGCGACTCTGAAATCGCTCCCTTCCGCACGCCGTACAAATACGGCAACCTCGTCCTCGCGGCCGCGGACGATGCCAGCGCATTCGATTCGAAATCCGTCGACGACCCTTTCGTCTTTTTGCACGATGGCGTGTTTCATATGCTCTACATCGGCTTCGACGGGACCGGCTACCAGACGGGCTTGGCAAAATCCAATGACCTGGTGAATTGGGAGCGGGTTGCTTGCGTGGCGCACCGCGATCCCAATTCACAATACACGCGCTTCAACATCGCCCTCAGTTGCATTCTGCATGAACACGGCCTCATGTCAAAGGGAGGGCTGAAGAAAGTGCATGGCCGCTACCTGGGCGCGTGGAACGCCTATCCCAATGCGGGTTACGAAGCAGGCGCGGCGGTAATTGGCCTCGCGTGGAGCAGCGATCTGCTGCACTGGGAGCTGACCGATCCCATTCTGTTTCCAGCCGACGACGCTCCGTGGGAGCACGGCGGTCTCTACCGGCCAAACCTCATCGAGCAGGACGGCGTCTTCTACCTCTACTACAACGCCAAAACCGATGTGCTGCCAAAGAGCGAGGGCGGAGGCTGGCGCGAGCAGAGCGGCGTCGCGACTTCGCGCGATCTAAAGCAGTGGACACGCTACAAAGGCAATCCCATCCTGCCCAACGGCGGACCGAATTCGTGGGATGCGCGCTTCGCCAGCAACCCTTTCGTTGTGCGTAACAGGAATATTTGGGGGATGTATTATTTTGGCCTCGACCGCCGCGGCGTGGCCCGCGAGCTGCTCGCCCTTAGCCGCGATCCATATCACTTCGAAAAGGTAAACGAGATCATGATCGACCGTGGCGCTCCGGGCACGGTCGATGAGGACTACGCACACAAACCGTGCGTGATCTTCCATAATGGCGCGCTTTATCACTTCTACTGCGCCGTTTCGGGTAAATGGCCGCACGATGTTCGCGGCATCACGGTCGCACGATCAAAGCCATGGTGAAGAAAGAATCGCGTCTTGGCTACTTCGCCGGATTGGCCGCGCGCACGACGTACTTCCCTGAGCCGACCGTCAGGAAGATGTGGGAGCCGTCGAAGTTCGACTCACGAACGCCGGCCGCATGAGCCGGCGGCGCGCCGTTCACCGTCACCATTCCCACGGCATCTGAATCGATTTGGATTTTCGCATTCGCGTTCGGGGGAACCGTGAAGCGGTAAACCGTCGCCGCCGCTCCGCGATGCCATTCGCTCTCAATCTCACCGATCGCAGATCGATAGCGTGCACGCGCCCAAGCGATATTTCCGACGACGACCGGATGCAAAATCAATCGGCTCGCGCCCTGGCGCTGTAGATTCAAATTGAGCCCCCCCAGCCCGCGATAGAACCACTCCTCCGCACTACCTAGCATGAAGTGGTCCTGCGAGTGGCCGCCGTCCCATGCCTCGGTCAATGATGTTGCGTCCTGCGCCAGGATGTAGCCGTAGCTGGGCGCGTCGGTGCGTTCTAGCATGTCGAGCAGAACGTCGGAGCGCCCGCCCGCAAGCAGCGCTTCAACCTCGTAGTGGAAACCTACCTCGCCCGATGTCGTGTGATTCTGGTGCGAGCGGATGTCTTTGACGAGCGCGTCGAGCACTGCAGTGCGCTCGTCCTCGGGAACCATGCCCAACGCGAGCGGCATGGCCTGTGCCGTCTGGCTGCCTTTGTCATAGCGATGCTGCGCGGCATCGAAGAATTTTGCGTTGAACAACGCGCGAACGAGTGCCGCCTGTTTCGCGTAGGCCTCGCTGTCCTCGTCCCGGCCCAGCACTGCGGCGGTCTGTTCGAGAGACTTCAAATCCTGGTAGTAGATCGCAGTGCCGGTAACGCCCGCCGTCGTCAGCTGGGAAACTCCGGCATCGCCTGGGCCGATATCGAACCAATCTCCGAGACCGTAATCGACGATACCATCGTGGGCGCGCGAGCCAAGATAGGCCGCATAGGCACGCATCACGCCGTACTGCGCCGCCAGGAACGCACGATCACCTGTACGCTGGTAGACTAGCCACGGCGCCAGCACCGCCGCGCTGCCCCACTCGGGCGAATCGTTGAAGATGGCGTACTTGGGCTCGAAGACCGTGTACTGCGGCGCAATGGTCGGCACCATGCCCGCTTCCGGCCCGTCTTTGCGCTGCACGTCGGCAATGTTGCGCGCCGTCGCCGCATAGAGGCCGGCAAAATCAAAGTCGTAAAGAAGCGACGGCGCCATCAAATGCGTCTCTTCAAGCCAGCCGAGCTTTTCGCGATGCGGGCAATCCGTAAACAGACTCACCGAGTTGTTTTCAATAGCGCGCAGAATCAGCGCGTGAATGCGATTAAGCATCTCGTCGGACGAAGCAAACTCGCCGATTTGCTGCGACGAAGAATGCACCGCTTCGCCGCGCAAGCTCACAATGCGAACGCCGTTTTCCTCCGCGCCCTCCACCTGAACGTAGCGAAATCCGTAGTAGCTAAATCGCGGATGCCAGGTTTCGATGCTCTTGCCGGATTCAATACCGCGGAGCGTGTAAGAAAACCATTGCGGGCTGCCCGAGCTGCGCTGCCACACGAGGCCGTCCTTGTTGAGCAATTCGCCCGGAATCAATTTCACTGTGGTCGCGGCTTTTCCGGTTACGGCGATCTCCGGCCAGCCCGCGAAGTTCTGGCCCAGGTCGTAGACCGTCACATTGGGCTTGGGATGCATCACCTTCACTGGCGCGTAGATGTGCATCACGCGAATCGGCGGCGCAATCTCGGGCGTCAGCGTGCCACCTGGACCGTCAACCACGGAAGCCGCGCGCCAAAGGCTCTCGTCAAATCCCGCGCGATCCCATCCCCGTGGTTCAATCCGCGCGTCATAATCCTCGCCACCATACGTGGACGAAAACATGATCGGCCCTGGGGCGGTTTTCCATGAGCCGTCGCTCAGAATCTCCGCCGAACTGCCGCCGGTAAAATCGATGTGGAGTTGCACCGTGCATTTCGGCTCGCCGTAACTGCCCACAAACTTGGTGAAGCGGCCGGGAGTTTTCAGGACGCGATACATCCCGTTGCCCAACATCACGCCCAACGCATTCGGTCCCGCGCGCAAAAGCGCGGTGACATCGTAAGTATCGAAATATACCGTCTCGCGATAGTCGCTCCAACCCGGCGTAAGTTCATCGTTACTTACTTTGCGGCCGTTCAGCCGCAGCTCGTCCTGCCCCAGTCCAGAGGCGTAAAGCAAAGCACGCGCAACGGGATGCGACAACGTGAACGTCTTGCGGAAGAGCGGGACCGGTTCGTTGCCGTTCGTGTCCACAGGATGCGCTGCAATCCACCCTGCTCGCCACACTGGCGCTTCGGTCCAGTGGCCCGCATCGCTCCAACCGCTCGCATGTTTCTGCTCGTCCCAAACCTCCACGCGCCACGAGTATGCGCGGCCCGGCTCAAGCGCAGGCCCCGCGTAAACAATCCCAAATATCGCCGAGCTCGAAACCACGCCGCTATCCCAAAGAATTGTGCGCGTCGATCGCGCAACACGAGAGTCCGCCATCACCTGAATCCGATATGCGGACTGGCTTACGGAGTGCAGCGCGGGCGACGAAGCCGCCAGTTGCCAGGAAAACGCCGGATATGCGTCGGCCACGGCCAGCGGCTCGCTTTTGTCATTGCAGCGCAGGTCGAACGGTCGCTTCAAGTGAGATTCAGACGCAGTGGCGTGGGTGAGCGAATCCGCAAGCCAGAGAAGGACGGCGCAGCAAATGAATCCGCGCACAAGAACCAGAGAATGCTTCAGGAAAATTACACGAATCGTCATTAGCCCCGTGATACAGCACTCGGCCTTGAAGTTGCAATCCTCAAACCGCGACCGCATCTGCTAGTTTGTATGGGATGAACCGTAAAAGCCGCACTCGCCGAACACAACTTGCCTTCGCTGCAGCAATTCTGGCCGCGCTCGCCTGCCCGGCGCACGCGCAAGAAACATCGGTTAAGGTGCAGCAGCAGCTAGCGCGTATCGACGTAGCCACCCACATCGGCCCGTTCCGCGCCAATTGGGATTCGCTTGCCGGCTATCGCACGCCGCAGTGGTTTCGCGACGCCAAGTTCGGCATTTTTATCCATTGGGGCGTGTACTCCGTTCCGGCATTCGGAAACGAGTGGTATCCGCGCAACATGTACATCGAGGGCAATGCCGCGTTCAAGCATCACGTTGCAACCTACGGCCCGCAATCCAAATTCGGCTACAAGGACTTCATCCCCATGTTTCGCGCGGAGCACTTCGACGCCAACGCGTGGCTCGATCTCTTTGTTGAGGCCGGCGCGCGCTATGTGGTACCGGTGGCCGAGCACTGCGACGGCTTCGCCATGTACGATTCAAGCCTTACGGATTGGGATGCCGCAAAGATGGGACCGAAACGCGACGTGGTCGGCGAATTGGAAGCGGCCACGCGCCGCCACGGCCTGCACTTCGGTGTTTCCTCGCATCGCGCCGAGCATTGGTGGTGGTACGACGGCGGAATGAAGTTCGACTCCGATGTGCGCGACCCGCGCTATGCCGGCCTCTACGGTCCCGCGCAGCCCATGGCGCTGCCCGGAGACAACGACTCGAAGGAACCTGACCCCGATCATCTTGAGCGTTGGCTACCGCCAGACAAGGCCTTCCTCGATAACTGGCTGGCACGCAGCAGCGAACTCGTCGCCAAGTATCATCCAGACTTTCTTTACTTCGATTGGTGGATCGGCCAGCCCGCATTTCAGCCTTATCTGCAGCGCTTCGCCGCCTACTACTACGACGAAGCGGCAAGCCGCCGCCAGAGCGTGGTGCTCACCTACAAGGGATACGATTTCCCCGAAAATGCAGCGACCCTCGACATCGAACGCGGCAAACTCGACACCGAACGCCTGTTGCCGTGGCAGACCGACACCTCGGTCAGCATTCACTCCTGGGGATACGCGAACAACGACGAATACCGCACCGCCCAATCGCTCATCGACGAGCTCGTCGACGTAGTGAGCAAGAACGGCAACCTGCTGCTCAACGTGGGGCCCAGGTCCGACGGCACCATTCCCGAGCAGGCGCGCACGATTCTGCTCGAGATGGGCGCATGGCTCAAGACCAACAACGAAGCCATCTACGGATCGCGCCCCTGGCTGGTCTATGGTGAAGGCCCCACGAAAGTGACTGGCACGGCCAAAAACTCCGACCAGCAGCAATTCACGGCCGAAGATATCCGCTTCACCACCAACCGCGGCGCGCTCTACGCCACCGCGTTAGGCTGGCCTGCCAATGGCGAACTGCGCATTCGCTCGCTGGCAAGTGGTTTGCCGTACCTCAAAGGACCCATCTGCGGAGTGAAATTGCTGGGCTCGGACGAGCCGCTCACATGGCATCAGAAGGCAGACGGATTGTACGTCGAACTGCCCTCGCAGCGCCCGAATGAGCCCGCCTGGACGTTCCGGATAATGGAACAGGATGACCACGCAAGCCGCTGCGGAAACTAGATACTTATTACCGCTCGGCGGAACTGCGTGCTCCCCGCGTCGCGACAGCGGACTTCTCGCTTCGATTAACCGCCGCCGAGGCACGCAGACAGAGGCGTTGGCGATGCGGAAACCAAGCGGGCATTTCGTTGTCGAATCGATTTCCGCCAAGTATTTATGCCCACTCCGCGACTCTTTGCGCGCGCCGTTTTTTCACCGAACGCCATTCTGAATCCACCCCCGAAAGGCCGAAATTCTGGCTACGGTTCATCTCAAAAACCGTTCCGCATCGCGGATTATTCTCCTGGAAATTTGCAGGTGGACCGGGGTGCGATTCGGCCTAGCCATCGCCCCCTCATTTCCGCGCAACGAAAATTTGGTTTTCCCGTTGACACCCAATTTGAGGGTTACTTACTGTTCCCCCGCAACAGCAAAGCCGTACTCTCTTCGCGGCAAACGAGAGAGCGAACCAAAATCGGAAGGAGGCCTTCATGAGACTGAACCAGCTTAGGAATTTCTGGCGACTAGGTGCGGCACTGGCCGTATTCGTTGTCGCTGCTTGGGTGCACGGCCAGAACGCAACCAGTTGTTCGATTACCGGCACGATCACTGACGCTACCGGGGCAGTCATGCCTGGAGTCCAGGTGAAAGTAACCAATCAAGCCACGGGCCTGTCGCAGGCCGAAACCAGCAACAATAGCGGATTCTACGATGCAGAGTCGCTGGCGCCTGGCGATTATTCCGTTAGTACTAAGAAGACCGGATTCAAGAGCCAGGTCGTCAAAGACATTCACCTCGATCCAGGGCAGCGCCGCGGCACCGATTTGAAACTTGCAGTGGGCGAAGTGGCGGCCACCGTAACCGTCGAGGCGGATGCGGTTGTCGTGCAAACCGAGAGCGCGGAGTTAGGCGGCACGGTTTCAGCGAAAGAAGTCTCGAACCTCATGCTCAATGGCCGCAATTTTCAAACGCTGGCACTAATTGTGCCGGGCGTTAGCGCGGCAAGCGGGGCTAATGCCTTGCCGAATTACGGCGAAGGCGGCTACCTGGGACAAACGGAAATCGTCGTAGGCGGCACTTCTATCGAGAAGACGGCCTATTCGATTGACGGCCTTTTCGATATGGATCCCAATGCGTTGATCAACGTCAACGTGCTGCCGACCATCGACTCAATCGACGAGTTCCGGATTCTGAAAGACAACTACAGCGCGAAGTTCGGAATGGCGGGTTCAGGGCAGATTCTGATCGAAACCAAGAGTGGCGGCGAACAGTTTCACGGCGGCGGCTATGAATACGTGCGCAACAACTACATCGCTACCGCCAAGCCCTACGAGACGCTGCCCAGTCAGGGCATCGCGGCACTGCACTACAACATCTTCGGCTACACGGTGGGCGGGCCATTGATGATCCCGCACGTGTACAACGAAAACCGTGCGAGAAAATCCTATTTCTTCGCGGGCGGCGAATGGCGCATCAATCACTATCCGTCAGCACTCCATTCGCGCAACATGATCCCGCAGGCCATGAGGAATGGCGACTTCAGCGCCAGCCCTTCGCTCACCAACACAACTGGATGTCCGGGTGGCTTGACGCCCTGCCTTGCGATCTCTTCGGGAAGCCAGAATCTGTTGAGCACCTACCGTGGTCTCACACCTTCGGCTTGCATCACGGCCGACTCGACAGGGCGCTACGACCAGATCAACAAGGCGTGCATGGATCCAACCGCGGTTGCTTTAATGAACGCCTATTGGCCTTTGCCGAACGATCCTGGCAGCAGCATCAACTACATCAACAACGGAACCGAACAAGACTCGCAGAACGACTACAACTACCGAGTCGACCACAACATTAACGACAACAATCTGATCACGGCGCGCCTGACCACGGAAGAAGTCAACAACCTGCGTCCATCGAGAAACTACAACGACCCCGCGCCGAGCCCCGGCTCGACGGTTTACAGCCGTGGTTTAAATGCGATGGTGCGCTGGAACGAAACGATCAAACCCACCTTGATCAACTCCATGGAAGCAGGTGAGACATTCAACAAGTGGCTGTTGGGTGTAACCAACTATACGATGCCCACAGGCGCGACGATCGCACAGCAGTATGCCAATGCCGATCCGTTTAACCGGATCCCTGATATCAGCATGAACGGCGGCGGGACTTGGGCCTGGCTGGGTGTCGGCGCACAGCCGAACTTCATCCACGATGGCGTCGGCGTGGCTTCAGACGATTTGAGCTGGACGAAAGGCAATCATCTGCTCCAGGCAGGCATTTTGTACCTCGTCACCATTCGGCACATCAATGCCAGCGCCTTCCCGATGGGCAACTTCAGCTTCAGCGGCGCCAATTCCGGCGATTCGGCAGCCGACTATATGCTCGGCCTGGATGCCACCTACTCGCAGACCAACGAACAGGCCGCTGGACGGTACCACGAACGCTGGTTCGAATCTTATGTTCAGGACGACTGGAAAGTGAACCCGCGTTTAACCGTCAACCTCGGCCTTCGGTGGAGCTATTACCGCCCGACTTGGCAAGAAGGCGACCAAGTCACTAATTTCAACCCGAGCACCTGGGTGGCTTCCCAAGCTCCGGTCATCAACACTGCTGGGAAAGAGACTCTCAACGCCTCGCTTCAACCGCTAACCTCGTCTAACACCGTTGCCAACCTGACCGATGGGTTGGTCTTTGCCGGCCAGGACGGCACACCACGCGGATTCGACAATCCCAAAAAGGCTAACTTCGGACCCAGAGTCGGCTTTGCCTATCGCCTGACCAACGACGGCAAGACCTCGTTGCATGGCGGATTCGGCACCGGGTATACGCAGATCGCTTTGCTTGAGACGTCTTCGATGCTATCCAACCCGCCGTTCGTGCAGAGCACGTCAATCAGTAACAGCCTCTTGAGCCAGCCAACGGCCGGAGGAGCCGCAGGCGCTCCCGGCATCCCGAGTCTGACAGTGATTGGACCGGACTATCGTCCCACCATCACAAGCACATACAGTCTGGGTGCTGAGCGGGAGGTAATGCCTGGCGCCGTTGCGCAGGTCGCCTATGCCGGCAGTATCTCGAAGCATGTTATGGCGGAGGGTTATAACTATAACTTCTCGCAGAATGAAACTACTTCCGGCACTGCAGGCTGCGCCGCTAGTACTAACACCAACAACCCGCTCTACAGCACGGCGTTCCCATACGCGGGGCCCGCTGTCAGTGGCTACGGCTTCGATCCTTGCCTGAATCAGGGCACAACCTCTACCCTCTACTACGCCCCCTACCAAGGATACGGCACCATAAGCGGAACCAACAATGGAGGGATCGCCAACTACAACGGACTGCAGACAGGACTGGCCTGGAAGCATAAGGACCTGACCCTGAACGCGGCTTACACCTGGAGCAAGGCCCTGGAGGACGTACAACCTTCGAATCCTGGAGCTAACGGGACCGGCGTCGGATACGACCAATCAGCGAGTTTCCAAAACCCGCGGAATGAACGGCTCGACTACGGTAAACCCGACTTTGACCGTCCCCAGGTGTTCACATCCGCATGGGTCTACGAGATGCCGTTCTTCAAGCACTCTGGCAAGCTGCTGGCACGCGAAGTACTTTCGGGCTGGGGTACGTCGGGCCTGGCCGTTCTGGAAAGCGGCTTGGCTGTCTATCCCGCTCTCTCGGTGGGCAATGCCGGGTTGGCCTCGCGTCCAAATCAGATCGCTAAGGTAACGCACCCAAGCGACGGCAAAACCAACCTTCCTGGGCACTCTGGCTATTGGAGCGCAGCATCGTTTCAGGCACCAGCCTGGGGCGAGTTCGGTAATGCCAAAGCAGGCGATGTTCGCGGGCCGAGGGAGATCACATTCAACACCGCACTCGACAAGAACTTCCCGATCACCGAGCGCGTCGGCTTCAAACTGCGCATCGAAGCCTTCAACGTCTTTAACCATCCGAACACGATTATGCAGGGAACATGGACCAGCCCAGTCACCCCAATCTACGGGACCAGCGGCTTTGGAGCCGTGATTGGCGCTGGCGACCCGCGGCAAACGGAGTTCTCTGGACGATTGACCTTCTAACCTCCTTTGCTTAACCCAACAATGGGGACGGGCGCCGTTCGGCAACCGTCCCCTTTTTACTCCGCTTAGGAGGGTTCCGAAGAACGGCACTGAAGCCCCCAAAGTTCCAACTTTCAGGCTTGAGTTCGACGTGAGCTGCATGTCCATCGGACTACCTCACGGAACCTGGTAAATGATCTGTGCCATCTCTCGCCAACCCTGCTGATTCCAAGTGAATAATGAGCGTCGGTGCTGCGGATTTTTCGCATATCGTATGGCGCATCTTCCCGCATGATCCGGACTTGGCTTGGGTTTTAAGCCACCCAGGGAAGATCGGCGTTCCGAAAATTAGAAAATAATCGTATACTCTCGAAAATAAAGCCCTGCTACCTTGATGCCTACTACTGCTGCCAACCCGCTGGACAATTCGGCT
Organism: Occallatibacter sp.; assembly: GCA_049521075.1. Lineage (GTDB taxonomy): Bacteria > Acidobacteriota > Terriglobia > Terriglobales > Acidobacteriaceae > Telmatobacter. Next base: position 55,763 of record JBEKPD010000006.1, on the reverse strand, counting down.
TCATCCGCGGCTTCGATTCCGGAGCGCATCTATATTGTGGCTGACGATTTAACCGGCGCATGCGACTCGGCTGCGGCATTTCTTCGCGCCGGCCGCGCGGTGCGTATCTGGCTTAGCGCCGCGGCCGCATTTTCCGCTCCCGAGCCCGTGCAGGCCTTCAATACAGATTCCCGTTCGTTCTCACCGGCAAGGGCATCGCGCATCGTATCGCGCACTGCCGCTGCACTCGCCTCTGCTCCCAACGCGCTTTGCTTCAAGAAGATTGACTCCGCGGCCCGTGGCCCTTTTGCCGCCGAGATTTTGGCCGCGCATCGCGCCTTTGGATCCCGCGCCGTACTGCTTGCACCTGCATTTCCCGCCGCGGGCCGCACGGTGCGCAATGGAATCCTGGAGATTCAGGACGCCACCTGCCGGCGCACCCAGATTGACATCGCAGGACTCTTTCCGCCGAAAAACCGAAGTCTCATCTGCCTCGTTTCCTGCCCCGAAGAACTTCCCTCAGCATTCAACTCCGGCAAACCCGTGCTTTTGTGCGACAGTTCCACGCAATCGGATTTGGAATCGCTAGTCCGCTTTGCGGAAAATCTGTCCGGCGCCCTGTTTGCGGGATCTGCCGGCTTGGCACAGGCGATCGCCAGCCGCGACAAAGGGCATATCCGGCTTGTACCGCCTCCTTCCGCCTCGCGCACATTGATTGTCGCCGGATCGGACCACCCTGTTACGAGGCTCCAGCTTGCCACGCTCGGCCACACACCCGATCCCGCCCTCAAGGTGCTGCGCCTCTACCACAGCCCCCGCGATCGCACGCGCATTCTCAACGCATTTGGCAGCTTCGCGCCGCAGGCGCTGATCCTCACCGGCGGCGACACGGCATTGCTCGCGGCCAGCACGCTTGGCGCCCATTCTTTTATCCTCCAGGGAGAGCTTGCATCCGGCATTCCCTGGGGCATTGTGCAGGGCGGCATGGCAGAAGGCTGCTTTGTCATCACGAAATCGGGTGGTTTTGGCACGCCCACGATCTTCAACGAAATTCTCGCCACGCTTCGAGGCCCCGCATGAACCAGCTCGCTCGCATCGCCATCAGCATTGGAGACCCTGCCGGCGTCGGCGCCGAAATTGCCCTCAAGGCTCTTCGTGACGACTCGGTCGCCGCGCTCGCGCAATGGATCCTGATTGCAGACAAGGCCGTGCTGAACGCTGCTGGGCGTATTTCCAACATCGACCCAACCACGCTGCCCTGCACTCTTGTCGACACCGGCAGCTTGCCCGCCGATCACGCCGTTGCCTTCGGCCAGCTTCGCGCCGAATATGGCCTGGCTGCCATCGCATACGTACGCCGCGCCGTAGAACTCTGCATGAGCGGCGAGGCCGACGCCATGGTTACGGCGCCGCTCAATAAGGAAGCGGTCACACTCTCCGGCCGCTCTTTTTCCGGCCACACCGAATACATTGCCGAGCTGACCGGCGCGCCCGAGCCGCGCATGCTGCTCTACTCTGAAAAACTGGCGACTATCCACGTCAGTACGCACATTCCACTCGAGCAGGCCTGCCACCTCGATCGCGCGCGCATCGTCGAAACCATCCGGCTGGGCAACGATGCGCTCCTGTGGATGCGCCGCCGCGCTCCGCGCATCGCCGTCTGCGGCCTCAACCCCCATGCCGGCGAACACGGACTCTTCGGCGCACAGGATGCCGCCGTCATCGTTCCCGCCATCGAGGAAGCGCGCAAATTGGGCATCGACTGTTCCGGCCCGCATTCGCCCGACACCGTCTTCGTTCGCGCGCTGCGCGGCGAATTCGACCTTATCGTCGCCATGTATCACGATCAGGGCCACATTCCCATGAAGCTGATTGACTTCACGGGCGGCGTGAATGTTTCGCTCGGCCTTCCCATCATCCGCACCTCCGTCGATCACGGCACGGCATTCGATATCGCCGGCCATAACCAGGCGGATGCCACCAACATGAAGTCGGCAATGCGGCTCGCCGTCAGCATGGCTGAGGGCAAGCTCGCTCTCGCGGCCACTGAATCCGCGAATTCTCGGGGCGTGCGCTGACATGCATCTTGCCGACACGCTCGTCATTGCCACCTACATGATCGTGCTCGTGGGCATTGGCATTCGTGTCGCCGGACGCCAGAAATCCACCGACGCCTACTTCGTTGCCGGACGCACCGTTCCTGGCTGGGCCGCGGGGCTCTCGCTGCTGGCTACCATCATTACCAGCGTCACGTTCATCGCGTTTCCCGGCGCGGCCTACGCGGGCGACTGGAATCTGCTTGTACCTGGCATCCTTTTTGTCGTCGTCATGCTGTGCATCGGCCCCGTGATAGTGCCTTTTTTTCGCCACGTGGTATCGATGTCGGTATACGAGTACTTCGGCCAGCGCTTCGGTCCTGTGGTGCGCATGTATTCTTCGTTCGCGTTTGCCGCGGGCCATTTTGCCAAGATGGGCTTCGTTTTCTATCTGCTTGCACTCGCCGTCGCGGGCTTTACTGGCTGGTCCATCGCGTTTCTCATTGTCGGCCTCGGCGTCATCACGATTTTCTACACATTCATCGGCGGCCTTCGCGCCGTCATCTGGACCGACGTTGTACAGGGCTTTCTGCTCTGGACCGGCATCGCCGTCGCACTTGTTCTGCTGCTGCTCTCGCCACATGCGCGGCCCGGCGCAATGTTCCATCTCCTTGCCGCGAATCACAAGCTGAGCTTGGGCAGCATGAGCTTCGATCTCGCGCGCCCTACATTCTGGACCATGGTGCTCTACGGCTTCTTCTTCTACCTGCAGAAATACACAGCCGATCAAACCGTGGTGCAGCGTTACCTGGCCGCCAAGTCCGACCGCTCCGCCCTGCGCGGCATCGCGATGGGCGCAACGCTTTGCCTTCCCGTATGGACCGCCTTCATGCTCATCGGCTCGCTTCTCTGGGCCTTCTACCGTCTTTCGGGCCAGTCACTTCCCGCATCGATCACGCGCGCCGATCAGGTCTTTCCTTACTACATGGTCACGCAGATGCCGGTCGGCGTCGCAGGCCTATTCCTCGCCGCGCTCTTCGGTGCAGCCATGTCGATGCTCGCCTCCGATCTCAATTGCCTGGGCCTCATCCTGGTTGAAGATTTCTATGCGCACTTCTTCCCGGACCGCAATGATGCCGAGCGCCTGCGCTTCGGCAAAATCGCCGTCGTTCTGTGCGGCTTTCTCGCCATTGCAGTCGCGCTGCGCCTTAGCTCCACGCACGGCTCCGCGCTGGCGCTTTACTACGCCACCACCGCAATCGTCGCCGGCGGACTCGCCGGGCTGTTTCTGCTGGCATTTCTTTCGCCGCGCGCCGGCCGCTTTGCAGCCATCGCCGGCATCGTCGCCAACCTGCTCTTCACGGCGTACGCCACTCTCACTCTCGATGGCGGCAATATGCTCAACCTCCATCGTTATAACTATCCGTGGAGCGAATTCACCATCGGCGTATTCAGCAATCTTCTGCTCCTGGCTGCTGGCCTACTCTGTGCAGCTTTTTCCCCCGCGCCCAAAAGTCTTTCCTCAACCCACACACTCTGGAGCTGGCTTGGCGATCGCAAGCGGGATCGCAAGCATTCCAGCCTTCATGCCGTTCAAATTGGAGAAACACAATGAATCGTTTGCAGCAAGCGGTGCAGGCCAACGGCGGCAAAACTCTTCTTGGCGCAGCTGTTTATTTTTACGATCCGATCTTTCTTGAGATCTGCGCGCATCTCGGATACCAGGTGATCTGGATCGAGATGGAACACGGCCACATCACCTTCGCCGAAGCCGCCGATCTTTGCCGCATGGCCGCCGGAACCGGCATGTTGACCATGATCCGCATTCCCGATGTGCGCCGCGAAAACGTGCTTAAGGGCGCCGAATGCGGACCCGACATCCTTGACGTTCCCATGATTGAAACGCCGGAGCAGATGCACAGCCTGTGCGAATATGCGCGCTTTGCCCCAGCGGGCAACCGCGGCTTTTTTTCCGTTTCGCGCGCCATCAACTACAGCATTCCCTCGAGCGCCGTCGCTCAGCAGCAAAGTCTCAACAAAGATCTTTGCCTCATGGCGCAGATCGAAAGCAGCGCCGGATTGGAACGCGTCGATGAACTCGCCGCGGTTCCAGATGTCGACCTCTTCATCGGACCGGCCGATCTCGCCGCCAGCCTCGGCCTGCCCTCGCAAACATCACATCCAACGGTGCAGGCAGCCGCGGCAAAGATCGTCAAAGCCGCGCGCGACAACAACAAATGCATCGCCACCGCATGTGCGCCCGATGAATACGCGTTTTGGCTGGGGCTCGGCATCGATCTCCTGTTCTGCACCAACGATATCTCCTGCCTGAAGCAAGCCGCAGGAGATTGGTTGAAGAATGCGCGCCAGATCCTAGAGCGCACCTCCGGCAAAGCCGTGGCCGAAATCGCCTCGCGTCGCGCGTAGCGTGGCCTCGCACCGAGTTTCCTTTGGACCGTCAATGAAACATCTTCTCCAATTTGCGCTCGCTCTTCTGTTTGTTCCCGCCGTGGCACTTGCCCAGACAACGGCGCCGGGGCAGACCTTCGCCGTCCTCCACGCAGAGGACTATCACCATTACGTCAATCAATTCGCCGCCGATGAACGAGAGGCCACCGGCCACGAACCCGTGGACAAATGGCCGTGGATCGCGGCCAATGTCCCGCTGTTCGATTCCTCAAACAAGCAATTTGCGGAGATGTATTACTTCCGCTGGTATGCGTGGCAAAAGCACCTGGTCTCCACGCCGCACGGATTCATCATCACCGAATGGCTGCCCAAACCCGCCGAGCCCGATGGCTTCTTCGGCGCGCTTCCCGATGCCGCGCCCTTTCACCTCGGCGAAGCGCGCTGGCTGCGCAACCCGCAAATCGCGGCCGATTACGCACGCATGTGGGCACTTCCGAACGCAGGCCCGCGCAAGTACAGCTTTCCCTGGGCCGAAAGCGTTCTTGCGGTCACGCTCGCCACGGGCGACACGAAGCTTGGCACGGATCTGCTCTCCGATCTCATTGCGAACTATAAAGCGTGGGAGGCGAGCAATCTCGACCCTTCCGTTGGCCTATTCTGGCAGATCGACACCCGCGACGCCATGGAGAAATCTATCGGCGGCGACGGTTATCGCACGCCATTGAACAGCTATATGCTCGCCGATGCGCGTGCCATCGCGGATTTCGCGCGCGCGTCGCAACAACCCGCAATCGCCGCCGAATATGATGCCAAATCCGCTATGCTCGAGCGCCTCATCGAAACCAAACTCTGGAATCCGAAAGATCAGTTTTACGAAGATCTCTCGCCTGCGGCCGACTCCGGCATTCGCAAGCAAAAACGATTCAAAGACCCGGGTACGCAGCTCCAACTCTCCGGCGTGCGCGAACTCATCGGCTACATTCCCTGGCAGTTTTACTCACCCACGCCGAGTCACACCATCGCGTGGAAGCAGCTCTTCGATCCCAACGGCTTTGCAGGCAAATATGGCCCCACAACCGCCGAGCGGCGCAGTCCGCGTTTTCGCTTTGTCTCCGACGATCAGTGCACGTGGAACGGCCCTGCGTGGCCTTTCGCCACCACGCAAACCCTGCTGGCGTTGGCCAATTTGCTCGATGGCCCTGCGCAGCCGTACATCGGCAAAGAGCAGTACTACCAGCTATTCGCGAATTACGTTCTGTCGCAGCACATCAAGTTGCCGAGCGGCCGCACCATCGATTGGATTGACGAAGATCTCGACGCCGACACGGATGAGTGGATCGCGAAAGACATGCTGCTTGCAAAACACAAGCAGGTCGGGCGCGGAAATTACTACAATCACTCCGGATTCGCCGATCCGCTCATCACGGGCCTCGTCGGCCTCAGGCCGCGAGCGGATACGAAGATCGACATTCACCCGCTCCTGCCTGCCGGCGAGTGGAGTTACTTTGCCGTGGATGGTCTCCCTTATCACGGCCATTTGCTCGCCATTGTGTACGACGAGACCGGCAAGCAGTACCGGCAGGGCCGCGGCCTCATGTTGTTTGTCGACGGGAAAAAGATCGCGAGCCGCGCCACCCTCGGCCCGCTTGAAGCCGAGTTGCCGCACTGAAACCATCTAATCCGAAATCATTACTTATCCAGAGAGGTCTTGAACGCATGGCAGCAAAGTTGAACGCAATCTTTGCACTTTCTGCACTCTTCGTAACGTCGTTGCTGGCGCAGTCCGCGCCCAACATCCCCATGGCCCGCATCCCTGCCGGTTCGTTCACCATGGGCACAGACGACGCCGCGCTCTCGCCCGCTGTCGTGAACGGCTTCGGCGTGATGTCGCCCCGCCCCGTGCACGGCGACTTCGACGAGGTCCCAGCGCATCGAGTCACCATCTCGCACGCTTTCTCCATCGCCACCCATCTTGTCACAGTGAAGGAGTTCCAGCAGTTCGATCCCGACTACAAACCGGTCGCCGCCTATCCCGATTACGCAGCCGGCGTCAGCTACAACCGGGCCGTAGCATTTTGCGCGTGGCTCTCGAAGAAGACAGGCAAGCAATACCGGTTACCTACCGAAGCCGAGTGGGAGTACGCAGAACGCGCGGGCATGCAGACACCGTTCTTCACGGGCGACACACCACCCAAGCCCGGCCAGGCCAATGCATGGGGCGCGGTGATGGGCGAAGGCACGCCAGAGTGGGTCGCGGATTGGTATGGCCCTTATCCATCGGCCGCGCAAACGGATCCAACTGGGCCGCCCAACGGGTACTTTCGCGTCGTGCGCGGCGGCGGCCTCGATTTTCGGAGATCGAAACCTGGAGAAAGCTACCCTGCGACTGCGCCGTACTTCATGCGCTCCGCAAATCGTGCCAGCATGGCGCCGAGCTACGCATCGAAGCAAGGCAACATCGGATTCCGCGTCGTCGAGGCGCTGGCCCCCGCGCCTAATCCCTCGCCCGCCGCGCAATTTTTCTTCTTCACCGATGTAAAGCAGACGCCCGCAGATTTCGCTCAAGGTCCCGATCCTGCAAAGCCCTTCTACCACGTGCACGAGCTGTTCCCGAACCTCAACGGGAAATCGATGCCGGACGTTGGTTGGCGCGTAGGCCTGGCACCCGGTCTCGGCATCAACTATCACAACTCTGCGGTTCAGGTGCTCGATAATGGCGATGTGGTTGCCGCGTATTACAGCACGCCGCACAATGAAGACGACCCCGATCAGACCGTGATGGTGATGCGTCGCCGCGCGGGCGCCGAGGACTGGGACATGCCGGAGCCGTGGCCCGACTTTGCCGATGCCGCCTGCGCTGCGCCGGTTTTCTGGAATGATCGCGGGCATCTCTGGCTCTTCTTCGGCTTCCCGCGCTTGATCGGCTCACCACCCTTTGCCTTCACCACTTCCGACGACAACGGTGCAACTTGGGCGGCCATCGAGTTCCCGCACTTTACCGCGCCCATTGGACGCTACATTTCGCAACCCATCAATTCCATCGTGCGCGCGAAGAATGGAACCATTTACATTCCCACTGACTCTACCGGGCGCGACGACGATGGCAACGGATCGATTTCTGCTGTGTGGGCCACGCACGACAATGGCAAAATCTGGTACGACACGCGCGGGCGCACCGCTGGCCGCCACACCACGATTGCGATGGCAAAGAACGGCGACATCCTTGGCTTCGGCGGAAAAAACTCCAACATCGGCGGCCGCATGCCACTCGCTAGCAGCTCCGACGGCGGCAAAACCTGGGTGAAATCGAAGACCATTTTCGACCCGCTGGCCAGTGGCGAGCGGCCCAGCGTGATTCGCCTTGCCTCGGGCCGCCTCTTCTTCGTCGCAGATTACAATCCGCACAACCAAAAACACGTGCACAAGGATGGCGCGTACGTCGCGCTCTCTGACGATGACGGTAAATCCTGGAAGCAGAAGCGCCTGCCCGCCGACATTGTCACCGTGGGTTACGTAACGGCTACGCAGGGTCCTGATGGCGTGATTCACATCGTTACATCGAAGAACACCGTGAACTACGAGATCGAGTTGAACGAAGCGTGGGTGCTTGCGCAGGATGCGGCGAAGTCACCCGAGCCGGATTCTGTCGGTCCGATCACGAAGCACATCGAGAAGTGGCCAAACGGAAAGCTCAAAGCAGAGTGGAGCACGGCCCGCGCGAATGACGGACGCATTCTGCTTGAAGGACCGCAGACATTTTTCTTCGAAGACGGCAAGCCGCAGTGGACGGCAGACTTTCATCTCGGCAGGAAGACGGGCGATGAAGCCTTCTATCGCGCCGATGGCTCAAAGCAGTGGGAGAAAGTCTACGGCGTGGACGATGCGTGGACCTGGGGGATATTCGACGCGGCCGGAAAGCAAACCGCCGAGTCGCACTGGCGCGGCAAGACGCTCGTCGACGCCCAGTTTGGACCCACGTTCTCGGAGGCGAAATGAACGCAACGCGCAAGCTATTCAGCTTTGCTGCCGTAATAATGCTGCTGGTGGTTTGTGCCGGCCTTTTGTCCGCACAGGCGCCGAAAGAGGCCAATGTTCCCACGCCGCAAGCGACGAGCGCCGCGAGCGGCGCATGGCTTTTCATCTACTTCAAAGAGCCCGGCAATCAGGGCATTTATTTTGCGCTCAGCCGCGACGGCTATCACTACACGCTGCTCAATGATGGACAGCCTTGGGTTGCGACCGCGCAAGCGGGAGAGTTGATGCGCGATGTCTTTTTGACGCGCGGCCCCGATGGAATCTTTCATATGGTGTGGACTTGGAACTGGCGCGGGAACTCGCTTGGCTATGCGTCATCGCCCGATCTGCTCACTTGGTCCGCACACAAGAATGTTCCTATCATGGCGGATTTTCCTGCAACCAACAACGTCTGGGCGCCGGAGACTTATTGGGACGCGCGAAAGAAGCAATGGCTGCTCATCTGGTCGAGTTCCATGAAAGATTCGCAGGATGGCAATCACATCTGGTTCTCGATGACGTTTGACTTTGAGACCTTCTCGAAGCCGGCGATTTTCTTTGACCCAGGTTATATCACGATCGACGCTACTATCTTTCACGGCAAAAGCGGTCCTTACCGTCTCATCTTCAAAGAGCAGACTTACGATCCGCTCACGTTTCAGGAGCGCGTCGCAACAGGAGCGACGCTTGAAGGGCCGTGGAGCAATGTTTCCGGGCCGATCAACGAGAGCTGGTCGGAAGGACCTTCTGCTATTCAGGTCGGCAAGCAGTACATAGTTTTTTACGATCACTATCGCGCGCCGCACGCCCGCTACGAGGCTGTTGCCACCATGGACTGGAAGCACTGGCAGGACATCACCGCGCAAACTTCGCTCCCGCCTTACTCGAAGCACGGCAGTTTCCTGCACGTTACGGATGAAGAAGCGGCCAAGCTGCTCGCGCGGCACGATGCGCCGACGAGCACGCCGACTTCAGCGGCGAAAGAGCCTAACGTTCCGGAGTGAACACTCGGTGCAACACAGTTTCACAGAAACTGTGAAACTGTGAGATTTTTCGCGCTTGTGATTGATTTTATTGGGAAAGCTTGGCTTCACAGTTTCACAGCCCGTTTTTTGGGCGACCTTTCCGCCCGCTTTTAATTCCTAACTCGTACCGGGGGGTGGGTAGGAGGGGGAGGGGGGTGGGGGGTGGGGGTACCGGTCACATCCGTGACATTTTAGATCGGGGAGCATTATGGCTGCACATACGTAGATTGTGCTCCAAACCGGCGTAATTATCTGCAATATGGCGCGGAAAAACTTTCGGGGGCGCCACGCTTCCGCAGTCAGGCCACGTAGTGTACTATGTATGGAATATTCATTAGTCTAAGGTTAACCCCACCCTGCAATAATGGCTGCTGCCTGAGAAGCTGCTTCTAGATTGCCTGGAACTCTTAATCGCGGCGAGAGAAGGAAGGCTCGCAATGAGACAGGCAAAACTGACTTGCAGCAGCGCAGTATCGCGCAATCTCGTAATTTTGAATTGCGCATTTGCACTATTCCTCCTATCTTCTTCGGTTCCGGCGCAGCAACCCTTGTTGACGCGCCACGTGGGCACGGAGATTGTGACCGGTGCAACGCAGCGCCTGGGATTGGTCCCTGAAGACCAGACCTTAAAGCTATCAATCATTCTTCCGCTGCGGAACGAGCCGGAGTTGGATAGTCTTCTCAGCCAACTCTATGATCGCCAGAGCCCGCTGTATCATCAATGGCTCTCCGTGCAGGAATTCACGGAGAGGTTCGGGCCGACTGCGGAAGACTATGCGAGCGTAGTCGAATTCGCGGAAGCGAATGGCATGAAAGTCACAGCAACACCCGCCAATCGCAGACTGGTGGGTGTGGAAAGCTCTGTGGCGAACATCAACAGGACCTTCCACGTGACGATGAGCATCTATCAACACCCCTATGAGAAGCGGACATTCTACACACCGGATCGAGAACCAACCGTGGATTTGAGCGTACCGCTGCTGCACATTGCCGGATTGAGCAATATAGCAACGGCGCACTCGATGCTACATTTCAATGCCGCGCCTGCGACATCGCAGACCGAAGCGACAAATGGTTCCGGGCCCGGAGGGCAATACTACGGCAGCGACATGAGAGCCGCTTATTACGGCGGAACAACGCTGACCGGAGCAGGCCAATCGATCGGCATTTACGGAATAGATTACAACATCAGCGACATTGAGGCGTACTTCGCAAGCGTCGGTCAGGCATTCAATCCAAGCATCGTTCAAGACTACTCGGCCGATGGAACTGTGAATTCGTGCGGGGCGGGATGCGACGATGGCGAACCGGTTGCGGATATTACCGAGTCGCTTTCGATGGCTCCCGGAGTTACTTCGGTAATCGTCTACTTTGGCGCGTCACAGGAGGAAGTCTTCAACGAGATGGCTTCGGCGAATGCCGCCAAGCAACTGAGCACTTCGGAGCTTTACTGGTATTCGCCGGCTCCAGGCACGACGTTTGATGGAATCTTTAAGGAATTCGCGGCACAAGGGCAAAATCTGTTTTCGGCGAGCGGCGACTCCGGCGCATATAACTCATCGAATATTCCCTATTTTCCCACCGACGATCCCTATGTGGTGGCGGTGGGCGGCACCGATCTGACTACGAGCGGGCCTGGAGGCTCGTGGCAGTCGGAGAGCGCCTGGATCGGCAGCGGAGGCGGCCTTGATACTTATCAGAGTTATCCCATTCCAAGTTATCAGCAGTTATCTGGCGTGATTGACTCCGCGAATCAAGGATCGACAGACATTCGGAATATTCCGGATGTTGCGATCGAAGCTAATACCGATAATTGGTATTGCATCAACGGCAAGCCGTGCGCAGGCGGATTAGGCGGAACGAGCCTGGCAGCGCCACGATGGGCCGGCTTTCTAGCATTAGTGAACGAACAGGCTGCCAATAACGGCAAGCCCTCTGTCGGTTTTCTCAACCCTACCATCTACGCGATCGGCACGGGAACGAATTATGCGAACGACTTTCACGACATTACGACCGGCAATAACAACGACAAAGGCACGGGTGGGTACAACGCTGTCACAGGCTACGATCTGGCGACTGGGTGGGGAAGTCCCAATGGACAGGGCTTTATCGATGCTCTGGCAGGGTCTACACAGGGCTTTACGCTGTCGGCAGCGCCAGGCACTCTGACTGTTACCGAGGGCGGTAGCGTAACTAGCACTATTACCGTTGCTGGAGAGAACGGATTTAGCGGAAATGTGACGCTCACCGCGGTGGGACTGCCCAGCGGAGTGACTGCGACATTTAATCCAAACCCAGCAACCGGGACAAGCACGCTCACGCTCGCCGCAAGCTCAACAGCCACTCTCGGTTTGGTCACTGTGACCATCCAAGGCGTCTCCGCATCTCTGAATGCGAGTACCACATTGGCTCTTACAGTTCAGGGAGCGCCAGCTTTTAAGATCAGTACCTCTACCTCTTCCCTGTCCGTTGCACAAGGAAGCAGCGGAACCGCCACGCTCACTATCACCGGACAGAATGGTTTTACTGGCGCCGTCACCTTTTCCGCAACTGGTCTGCCCAGCGGAGTGACTGCGACATTCAATCCAAACCCAGCAACCGGGACAAGCACGCTCACGCTCGCCGCAAGCTCAACATCCACTCTTGGTTTGGCCACTGTGACCATCCAGGGCGTCTCCGCATCATTGAGCCAAAGCGCCAACATTGCGTTGACGGTGACCGCTGCGTCTACTTTTTCGATCGCGCTAAGTCAAAGTTCCGTCACATTGGCGCCGAATCAAACAGCATCCCTGCAAGTCTCACTATCCTCTTCTACGGGGTATCAAGGAACGGTTCAACTTGGTTGCTCAGGTCTGCCGGCCACAATTACGTGCTCTCTCTCTCCCACGAGCGTTACATTGCCAGGTTCCGGTGGCGGCTCAACTCTTACTCTCACAGAGCCGCTACCTACAAATGCCTATCTCGCCCCAAAAACGATGGGCATACCGTGGCCAATTGAGCTATCGTGTTGCGGCTTGGGCATATTGGGAATACTGCGGGCGCGACGGCGTATGAAGTCGTCGTCAAAGAATTTGTTTTTATTGGCGGTTTTGCTCGGTGCGGGACTCTTGTGGATGGCAGGTTGCGTGCAGAATCTCCCCAACCATACGTATACAGTGAGCGTAACCGGGACTGATGCGAATCAACAGAGCCACACTCAGACTTTCACGTTGAACGCAACCGAATAGAGGGCGATTTTTTACGGTGGTTCTCCAATTTATGTGAAGTCTTAAGGACCGTGGCCCTGGTCTTTCCTAATTGGAGAACCACGGTATGCGATCGTAGCTTCAAGATGAACTGGAAGCCTACTTACCACTACTAATACTGTGCTCGCGGCTCAACTCCGCGGCTTCGGTAGGATACCCTGCGATAACAACCGCGGGTTACTTCGAAATTGCGCCAACAAGATTGAGGTCGATCGCGACATCATTATCCGCTTTCCAAATCATAAAGCTCGGGTTCTTTAGTCCCCATTGGACGTAAGGCACGACAAAATGAGCCTTGGCTGTTGCGCTGGCGCCATCAAAATGTACCAGCATGGGGACGGTGATTTCGTGAGGTGTGCCCAGCAGGGTGAAGATTCCGGTTACCTGGATAGTCGAGTCGCCAGAAGGAGCGATGGCGCCGGTATAGGTCTTCGGCTCAAAGGAAACAGTTGCGTACTGTTCGACCTTCAGGATGTCCTTGTTCATCTTTTTGTCGCGACTGTCATTGCCGGTCTTGCCGCTGCCGGCGAGAACGACTACCGAACCCTGCATCTTAGGAGTGCTGCGATCAAACTCAATCGATCCGAATTGGACGTGAAAGCTTCCGTTGACGAGTTCGTGGGTGGTTTTAAGCGTCATCTTGACCTCGCTCGAATCGGGATTGACGACGAAGGTCTGATGCTGGGCGATCGCGGCTGGAGCGAGGATGACGGCGAGAACGAAGACTGCGAAGGATTTCATTGCGTCTCTCCTTGGGTGGTGAGTCTGAAGTTCGTTGAAGAACAACCACAGTCGCTCATGCCGCGGTGCGGCAGTTGAAAGCATGAGAATAGTCGGTATCCTAAAGGCAACCGCAGATCCCCATTCGACTTCGATCGCTTTCGCGATCTCCGCTCAGGGCAGGCTTTCGGTTGCGCCTCAGGATGACGCTACTGTTATTTAGCCCGCAACCGCGTGTGGAGCAACATTGGCGTGCTGGGCGACGCGTGTCAGCCTTGCCGTCACGCGCATCACGCCGGGCCAGACCCTGAGGCAAAACGGTAATACAGCGCGCGCGAGTGAGTTATTCAAACCATCGGCTGCAAATTCGGCAAGGCGCATCTGGACCACGAGGGCGGACCGCAGGTTGGCCTGGAAGATCGGCGCCGGCTCCGCTCGAAGATAGGCAGCGGCAGCGCAACGTGCAGTATGGAGCGCGATCGATATGCCATCGCCGGTGAACGAGGGGATCACCGCTGCCTGATCGCCGATGCAATAAAGCCCATTCTCCGTGGTGCGGCGGATGAAACCATACGGGATATGGGTGATGGCGATCGGCTTCGGGAGCAACTGCTCGGCACCGGCAAGCCTCATCGCGAGGTGCGGACAGTCCTGCTGCATTTTTGTGAGGAAGTTTTCCCAGCGATTGCCTACGCGTGCAAGATACCGCTGCTGTAACACCCAGCAGAGGTTTGCAATGCCGCCTTCAACCGGCTGGATGCCACCATAGCCGCCGGGATAGAGCATCAGCTCAGAGGCGCGCGCGAGCTCAGCGGCCTGCGCGGGCGCCAGACGAAAATATATCTTGAAGGCGACCCATCGCTGCGGGTCCTCGGGACGCGCGTGGCCGCGCAGATCGTGCTTGCCTGTGGCGAGAAAGACAGTTGGAGCTTCATAGGTGGCGCCGTCGTCGAGTGTAGCTTGCCAGATGCCGCTTGTCGTGCGATTGAGCGCCTGCACACCGCGACCGCGCTCTACGCGGACTCCCGCAGCGACGGCTTCGGCGATGAGGGCCGTATCGAGCGCCTTGCGCGTGAGCGAGGCTGCGGGAAAAGGCAAGGGAGCCTCCGCGGCCCGCCTGGAAGCGGCGAGGCGAACGTAGTCAATGGGCACGGCACCGAGCGAGGCCACGTCGACGCCGAGCGCGTGCAGGTCCTCAAGGGCCTCACCGCTTAGGAATTCTCCGCAGACCTTGTGGCGCGGCGTGGGCTCGCGTTCGATCAGCGTGACGGCTCGTCCCTTGCGCGCGAGCGCGATAGAAGCGGCACAGCCGGCTACTCCACCACCGACGATGAGAACTTTGTCTTGCAAAGGAATCTGATTCAGACTGGACTCTGTAACTGGAATCTCCTTGTTCGGATCCGGTACTGAAAAATTGTACTGCTCGTGATGGGTACTGCATAACCAATGCCGCAATCGGGTAGTGGCGTGTTCGAAATCCACAGAACTGGCGCAAGGGTTTGACGGGGCGTCGGCGAGCATGGTGAGCCACCGTCTGCTCTACCCAATCATTTTGACGGGCGACATTGTTCGTTCAGTCAAATTGGTCAACCTCGTAATTGTCACGGTATCAGGCGCGGCGAGTGGTGAGCTCGCGCCAGTTGAGGCCGATATCGACGAGAAGAAGAGAAGCCAAGGTGAAGGCGATGACGCCGACGGCGGAGAAGGTGTCGCCAAGATGGCTCCAGTAGCGAGGCCAGAGATTAAGCACGCGGCTGGAAACGAAGGTGAATGTGACGGCGTAGGAACGGGCCATCCACTGGCGATGCTGGACGATTTGGCGGTTACGCGCGGTGATGAAGGCAGCGGTGGTGCAGACCATCCAGGCGGCCGCTTGCATGGAGGTTCCCGGCAAGCCTGGGCGGCCGGCGGCGAGGGCTATGCCGGTGAAGGCACCGATAAACACGGCGATGACGTAGAGGCGGCCAAGGACGCGATGGAATTTCAGGTGACGCTGGCGAAGGCGCGACGAGAACTGCATGGGGCCGGCCAGGAGAGCGATGACACCGCAGAGTGTATGAGGGACGAGGAGATGGCGGTCGGCGATGACCTGCAGACGGTAGGCGTGATACATGGGGTAATCGGCGGCGAGAAGAACTTCTGAAGTAATGAAGACAAAGAGCGCAGTGAGACCAAGAGAGAGCCAGAGAATGGTTTTGAATGTAGAACGGCCGGAGCTCTGCGCGGGCAGGGTGGATGTTGCCATTATTCGCCTCTTAATTGGATAGACGTAATGAGTGGTGCGATGTGGGCAAGGGTGTAGTCCCCTTTCACTCAAACAACCAATCCAGATTCGGCGGACCACCGCCGTTGCCCGTCTGCGCTAAGTTCACATGCGGAGTAACGTGGTAGTCGGCCGGGATGAAGCCGAGGACAACGTACTGCCCTTTGCCCATGTCGAGTTCGTTTACGCCGGCAGCTAGCGGCTTGGCCCACACCGCCATATCAGGAATCCTCGGCGCGGTAACGGCGTTCAGGAGCACGAGGTTCCACTGCTCGGTTTCGGGATCGAGGGCAGTGCTCTTTTGCGATGAATTGCTGACAAAAGCAACCAGGATTTGCGCCGGCTGAGTCAGGTCGAAGCGCAGCGTTTGGTCTTGGCGGGGCGCGATGCGGATTCCTCTCATGCCGGCAAGTTCCGGCGCCAGATCGCTGATGGCCGCTTTGGCTCCGACAAACAGATCTGCACCCTTCTCCACAGTGAACGCTTCGCCGGCACCGGGCTGGAGCGTGAAGGCAACTTGGGGCAGCGGCTCAACGGGCTTGTTCTCGTCAATCTCCGCGCCGGAACCCAGTTGGGCGATCCGTTTGCGAAACGTGGCCAGTTCTTTCTCATACATGGGCAGGCACTGCTGCCAGTTGGGGAACTGATTCATCCCGCCGCGAAATGGGATCTGGCGCTGCGAGGTCTCCATGCTGGTCGCGGTGCGATACGCTGGGCCGGCAATGTTGGTCAGGTTTCGAAATTGCTCGACACTCTCGGCGAGCAATGCTTCGGCTTTGCTCAGGTGCGACGCGTCGCGATCGTATCCGTAAAGCAACACCTGCTCCGCCGCCTTGGTCTTGGCGTTGTAAAACTCCATCAGTAACTCGATGGCGTGCATGTCGTTGACGACGCGTTCATACTCGGCCTTGTTCTGGGTTACATATGGTTCTGCCGCCTGGGCCGCGTCCAGGGCCTTATGCGATGCGTCCAGGGTTTCGTCGCTGACGCCGATCGGCGTCTCGCCATGATGCGGTTCGTTCTTCACTTCTTCGGCGACATAATCCTCCAGCCGCTCGCCCGGCGGCGCATCGCCTGTCCATAGCGGCGCCGGGGGATTGAAGCGCGCAGGATCGATCAACTGCGGCATAGTCATGCCCAGCGTAAGCGCCTGGCGATTTCCTTCCGTGATGCCGATGCGCGGCAAGAGCTTCGGCTGGCAGGGCCCGGCCAATGTGTAAGCGGCGAGAATTTTTTCGCCGGCATCGGTTGAGCCGTATCGCTCGGCGAAGCGCGCCACCCAATAGGCATGCTCCTTTTCGGGATCGCGATTCGGATTCCAGGCGTAGCGTCCCCAGGCATCAAACCAGATCCAGTCGCGATCGGTCTGCAGCAACGGAGGCTCGACGTTATCACCTGCGTAGGGCCAGTCCCAATAGCGCAGTGGATACAGATGCAGCCCCTCGATGCCGATGCGCTGAAAGTTCGTCTCGGTCTGACGGATGAAATCCGGGTCGCCCCAGCGGAAGGGTTCGAGATTGGAGAGCAAGTGCACGTTGGCAATGGCCACGTTCGAAGATTCGACCAGCATTTTGAATTCGTCGAGCACCGGCCCACGCACGTTGGTCGATGTCAGCGATTCGCCATTCCACTTGAACATGGTGTCGATGTTCGAGTAGATCGGCAATGCGGCCTTCATCACCGCGGCGATGTCGGTGGCGTGCGCGCGGACGACGATGGGAGGCTCCTCGGTAATGCCGAGTTCCTTCAGGCCGTCTTTGACGCCGGGAATGATGGTCTGCGCGAGCCAATCCGCTCCGTAGCGCGGACTGAGCGCCTCGCCGAGGGTCATCATGAGGCCGGCATGCGGGTACTCGCGCACAAATTCCGATATCACGTAGCGCGTGTAGGCACTCGCTTCAGGGTTGGGCGCCGACAAGTGGTACGGAAGATGATGCGCGCGGGCGAAGGCGTGCGAGAGATGAATATTGTAGAAACCCTGCAGCACCCAGATGCCGCGCCGGTCGGCCTCGGCGGTGAGCCACTTGAACATGGCAATGTTCTCGTCGAGCTGCGCGGTGGGGAGTTCCTGCGCCTCGGGATACTTCGGCAATTTCAGCAGACTGGTGAAGGGGTGCCCGTTCCAAAGGTAGAGCGTGTTGTAGCGCTCCTCGGCGAGCATGTCGAGATACTTTGTCCACTCGGCCTTGTCATAAAAGAACGGAAAATTCTGCGGGGTGTAGGGATAATCGTACTCGGCGCCGTCGTAAGTGATCTCCTGCTTCTGCATGCCGATGCAGGTTCCGCGCAGTTTCAGAGCGGGATGCTCCATATCGTCGATCCCGGCGGGCAGCGCGTTGGCCGCGCGGATGCGAGCGGCGAGTTCAAGTTCGCCGTAGAGAACACCCGAGGGATCGGAACCGGTGACGATCCAGGTTTTCCCAATCTGCTTGATGAGAAATGCTTCCTGAGCCTGCGGCCAGAATTCAGGCAGATCGAAGTGCGAGAGTTCCGGTGCGCTGCGCACTGCGGCCAGCACGCGTGCCCCAGCCGGCTTGGTCTTCAATTCGGCAAGTGCGGATCGCAGTTTCTCGGCACCGTAGAGCTCGCGCGGCGATGCGCCCTTGGCGGTGACGACGGTGACGGCGTGCGCGGAGACGCAAGCAGCGACCACAAGCAGATTTGCGCAGAGAGATCGTGCGATATGGCTTGAAGGAAGCCTCATGTCTTCTGACCTTACGCCTTTTGAAATAGCACAGCCATATGCGGCTTGCCGGTGAGTGTGATTTTGCTTTTGCCGCTGAAGGTCCCGAGCAACGCGGACTCTGTCATCGCCCACGGATCGATCATCGTGGCCTTGAACTTCCCTTTCTCCGGCAGTGGAAACTCGTACTCGCCCACGCAGTGAAAGTCGAAGTAGTAGAGAATCACCTCGCCGGGATTGCCGGCGTTCAGGTAATAGGGATTTTCGGCGGCCATCAGGCCTGTGGTGCCGGACCGCTCCAGCAGCTTGCGCAGGAATGTGATGCGCGCGGGACTGGTTCCATGCAGCTCACCGGCATCGGACCAGACTGGGCTCCCGTCCGTCACCATATACGTCTCGCCATGCGTCGCGTACACGCCGTAGACCGTGGCGCGCCAGAAGCGGTGCGTCATTTCTTCGGGCGATAGATTGCCCCAGCGGCGCGCAATGTTGCCTTCATACTGAATCTCGTCGTAAATGATGGGCTTGTTCCATGCCGCCATCCGCTCCGACGATTTTTCAAAGTCGTACTCCTGCAGGCTGGCGTGAGTGCACCAGGGCTTGGAGTGGTCGTAGACCACCTTGCTGTGATGGATCGAACGCAACCGGCTGTATGGATCGCATTCCTGGACGATGCGGAAGAAGCGGTCCCAATCCGTCATCGATTTTGAATGCACCAGGTCGTATTCGTTGGCGATCGACCACCAGACATTCCGAAATGCGGACAACCGGGCCACGACGTAGCGCAGATAGCGGTCGTCTGCCTCCTGTCCCATGGCCTTGAATCCCCAGGCGTCGTAGGGATGAAACAGGATCACATCGGCTTCGATGCCGGCGGCCATCAGATCGAGAATGCGCGACTCGAAATGCTGGAAGTACGCCGGATTGAGGCGGGCCAGATCGAATTTAGCTTTACTCGTTCCGTCATCTGCGAGATTTTCCGCCCCTGGCAGCGGTGCCTCGCCGATGCGTTCGAAGGGCATGGCCACCGGCTCAAGCTTGCCCAGCGGCTTGGGCAGCAGACAGATGCGCACCTTGTTGAAGCCGGCGGCTTTTAGATTGCTCAGGGTCTCGTCGCCATAAGGCGCGCCGATGAAACCGTAGGAGTAGCAAGTGGTTCCGAAGGGAAAATAGGGCGTTCGGTCCGCATATTGGAAGTGGAACTGGTGCGCCGTTCCCACGGGTCCGCGATTGCCGGCCGCCGGGGCAGTGCACTCAAATGCCCCTGTGCGGCCTGCAAGTTCCTTTACGTTGCTGGTAGTTTCGTAGCTCCAGCGCCCCAACGTGTCGGGCGAGAAACGCACCTTGTAGACTCCATTGCCGTCGTAAAATCCGGCCGCGTCTACAGTCCGGTGGCCCAGCGTAAATCGCGCGCCAAACTGAACATCCACAAAGGGATTTCCGCCGGAAGGCCCTTTCGCCTGGGTCTCAAAAACGCCCCACTGGTCAACATTCTCGTTCCCCGGCTTTTCGTTCCCTTGGCTTGCCGGCGCAGCCGACGCGCTGGAGACAAAACCGGTCATTACCGCGCCGGCTCCCAGTATCATTAACTCTCTACGATCCACTGTCCCTCGCATTTCCGACCGCTTTCCGACTCCGGTTGCTCGCTCGCCGAGCCGCTCCGCGCCCCGGCTTGGTTCCGATTGAGAACCTTGATTATGGTCTTGGACAAAGCTTGTTCTACACAGCTTCCCTTTCAGTGTCAAACCAAATCCAAAAATGAAAATTATTGCACAAAACCATTCCGGGAACGTATTACACTGCAAGAACACGTTTCGCAGCGTTTCCAAGCAAAGATGGTGCCCTTCGATGAAGGCAAAGTCCGATTCTTCTTCAACGCAGCGCAAGCCCACCCGGCGACGCATTCCCAAATGGGCCCTCCACACCAATGTTAAGGCGGCGAACGAGCAGTATTATCTGCGCTCTATTGGCCGCGCACTGGAGGTTCTGGACTGCTTCGACGGCAAAGCTCCACTGGCTCTGAAAGAAATCGGTATCGCCACCGGCCTTCCTGACTCCACGCTCTTCCGCGTCCTGTTGACGCTGGAAAAGCACGGCTACCTGAAGCAGGCGGCGGATGGCACTTACCAACTCGCGCCAAAGCTGCGTTTCGGCTGGCTCATAGAGCAGGCTAATACTCTGCGCGACAAGGTGCGTCCCGAGCTGGAGCGGCTGGCGCAGCGCTTTAACGAAACCGCAAGCATGGCCTATCTTTACGAAGATCGCATCCACGTACTCGACTCCATTGAAACCTTTCACGAGATCCGCATCTCGAATCGCATTGGCCGCGTGCTGCCTCCGCATTGCAGCGCACTGGGCAAGGCCATCACCGCGTTTCAGGACCGCACCATGGCCGAGCAGATCGTTGAGATCTACGGCCTTTCGCGCCGCACCGACTTCACGATCATCGATCGTGCGCACCTGTTCGATGAGTTCGCCCAGATTCGCTCTACCGGCATCGCATGCGACCGCCAGGAATCGATCCTGGGCGGCATCTGCTATAGCGCCGCGCTCCGCCCTGCCGAAGGCCCGGTGGTCGCCGCCATCAGCCTCTCCACTCCCGTCGTCCGCGTAACTCCGGAGCGCGAAGAAGAGACGCGCAAAGCCGTGCTCGAGGGTGCGATACGCGCCTCTGCGCTTTGAATTTGGCGGCTTCGGCAATTTGAAAATTAGCGATCGTAATTTCCGAAAACACCTGGAACATCTCCGCAGCCACTCGTCTCGTGGGAAGAGGACCGTGCAAGTCCTTTGCCATGCTACACAATTGGCGTCCAAAAGGGGAAAATCGGAAACTGCAGTTCCGAAATGCGGAATCCACCGGACTCGCCTACAACCTTTGTTTGATTAACCTTCTCGATTCCGACCCCTTATAGATACAACGATTTTAACTTTCATCTAGTAATGGTTGGCTCTAGAATTTTTGTTGACACCCGTGTCTCTAAATCCTTAACTTGACGGATAGTTCCAGTAACCGTTAACTGCCAGCGTCGCAAACCAAATAGGAGTGTTTTCAAATGAAACGTATTCTCATGCTTGTCTTTGCTTTCGTTTCACTGGCCACATGTGCAGTAGGCCAGGAAACGCGAGCCACCCTGACGGGGCGAATCACCGACCCCACTGGCGCCTCCGTGCCCAATGTGCAAGTCGTTGTCACCAACATGGACACAGGCGCAGCAACCACAGTTCAGTCCACCCGAGCCGGCGACTACACCGCGCCCTACCTGCTTCCCGGCACCTACAAGGTCAGCGCTCAAGTGGCCGGGTTCAAGGACTACGTACATATGGGCCTGGTGATCGAGACCGAACAGACGGTCACGGAAAACATCGCCCTGCAAATCGGCAATGTCAGCGAATCGGTCACCGTCACCAGCGGAACGCCGCTTGTGGATACGGCGAACGCGGATTTGGGTCAGTCGCTCACCTCCGAAGCGGTCATGGACCTGCCTAATCAGGGACGCGCTCCACTGGGCTATGCGCACTTTGAATACGGCGCTGTAGCCAAGGGCAAGCACGCCCAGCAGGCAAACACTCCCTATGGCCAAGCCGCGGCCCAGGACTTCTCTCTCGGTGGCGGCGCTTCGTCGTCCAACGAACTGCTGCTCAATGGCGTGCCCAACATGGAAGATTCGGCCCGCGCCGCCGGCTTCAGCCCCCAACTCGATGCTGTCGACGCCGTACACGTGGATGAGTTTGCCGCCAATGCCGCACTGGGCGATACCAATGGCGGCGTTGTGAACATCACCACCAAAGGCGGCACCAACCAGATCCATGGTTCGGCCTCGGAATACTACAACGGCTCGCGTCCGTTTGAGGGGCTGCCCTATCAATTTGCTGTGCCCACCACGTCCGCCCCGATTACTTCGACTCACTACAACCAGTTCGGCGGCACCATCGGCGGACCGATCGTCATTCCCCATGTGATCAACGGACACAACAAGCTCTTCTTCTTCTACGCCTTCGAGGGCTACATCGGAAACTCGCCGAGCACGGTCCCCACCAGCGTGCCCACGGCGGCCGAGCGCCAGGGCGATTTTTCGGCGCTGCTGGCTTATAACGCTGCCGATCAGCTCTACAACCCCTACCAGGGCGGAAACCAGGCGATCGATAAGGGAAACTACTGGATCCGTCCGGCGATTCCAAACAACTGCCTCACCAATCAATCCACCTACTGCGCGGGCGTGGCAAACGCCGGCCTTACCCTCAACCCCGTGTATGTTGCGTATCTGAATAAGATCCCGCTTCCGAACGTGAGCAATGCTCCGGCGGACGGCGAGGATAACTATTACGCGTACGACCCGACCACCAACAACTACAAGTCGCATCAGGGCCGCTTCGACTACAACATCAGCGACTCCGACAAGCTCTACGTTGAAGGACATCGCAGCCAGTACAACAGCACGGCCAACGACTACTTCCACACGGCACTCACCGGGACCAACACCTTGACGGTTCTCTGGGGCGGTCAGGTGGACAACGTGAAAGCCTTCACCCCATCTACCAGCTTGGAAACCCGTCTGGGCTTCAGCCGCTATGAAACCAACAGCGAGCCTGCCAGCCTGGGCCTTAGCCCAACGAACTATGGCTTTAACGGCGCGTTGGCGCAGAACTCCACAGCGGTGGCTCTGCCTGCTCTGTCGTTCACCGACTCGGTTGGAGTTGCCAACCTGAGCGCCGACCCCGGCAGCCCGGAGTATTTCGACGACATCCAGTTCTTTACCAGCTTCAACAAGACCTGGGGCGCTCACTCCTTCAAAATTGGCGCCGATATCCGCTCCAATAAGAAATCGGCGCTCTCCGCGAAAGGGGCGAACGGAGACTTCACCTTCAAAGCTTCGAACGGCGACTTCATCACCCAATCGCCGAACGATGCGGCCAAAAACACCAATCAGGCCTTCGGCGGTGCCCTGGCGTTGTTCGCTTTGGGCCTGCCCAGCAGCGGTTCCTATGCCATCAATCCGCGGTATCAATTCGACAACTGGTACTCCGGGTTCTTTGCGCAAGACGATTGGAAGGCGATGCACAACCTGACGGTGAGCATGGGAGTACGCATCGAGCACGAGACGCCGCTGGTCGAGAGCAACAACAAAATGGGGCAGAACTGGAATCCGTTGCTCACCAACGCCGTCACCAGTGGTTCCGAGTCGACCTATTCCAGCCAGCTCGCGGCCGACAGTAAAACGGTCGTCGGTACAACATGCAACGGTGCGCCTTGCACCAACTACCTGCCCAGCGGTATCAACACCAGCGGCGGCTTTGTCTACGCAACGGACGGCAACCGCAGCCCGTACTATCCGGCCAATGTATACCTGAGCCCGCGTCTCGGTTTCTCGTATGCTCCGGACTTCTTCCACGGGACGCTCGCAATCCGTGGCGGCGTCGCACTCTACGTGAATCCATTCTCCGACGTCAACGCCGGCCAGAACTACGGATTCACCCAGACCACCACCTACAGCGCGAGCAACACTTCCTGCAACACCGGATATACACCGATTCAGACCTTCGACAATCCGTTCCCGACCACCGAAGCAACGCTTCCGGTCACTGCGGACAACTGCCCCCAGAGCGTCAATCCCATTCAGCCGCCGGTGGGTGCGCTCCAGGGAATCAACGTTAATTTGGGCCAAGGCATGAGCTGGTACGCGCCGGTGAAGGTTCCCTACAACGAGAAGTTCACCCTCGACGTGCAAAAGCAGTTTGCCAAAAACTGGATGGTCGAGATCGGCGGCTTCCATGTTCTCGGCATTCACAGCTCTTATACGGACTCCGGCTTGAGCTCGGCCCCGCTCCTGCAGTATTACGATTCCACTCAGAATAAGAGCACCACGAACGCACTGAACGTGTCGGATGCCATGGCCGTTCCGGTCACTAACCCGTTCCTTGGCACCATGCCGGGCTACACCAACCCGGCGACAGGTACCCCGTTTGCCAATACAACCGGACTGAACACGGGCAAGACGGTGACACAGAGCCAGTTGCTCCAGTCGTATCCCGAGTACTCAAGCGTGGGCGAGGCGTTGGTTCCGAGCGAGAAGATGTATTTCAACGCTCTGCTCTTCCAGGTCAACAAGCGCATGTCGAATGGGCTCGAGTTCGTATTCAATTACCAATGGTCGCGTCAGACCGGAACCGCAGCGGGCATACAGCTCAACAGCGGCGGCCCGCTCTGGCATGGCGAAACCACCTCTGACTTCCCGCAGCACATGTCCGTCACCGCCCAGTATCAACTGCCGTTCGGCCGCGGCCGCATGCTGTTCAGCAATGACAATCGCTGGATTGACGAAGGCATTGGCGGATGGGAAGTTACAGGCATCTACCAGTACCTGTCGGGAACGCCGCTTACATGGAGCACCAAGGTGAACTACAGCGGAAACTATCACGACTTTAACAATAGCCCTCACAGACCGGAGGCGGCAGGACCGTCCTTCAACATCACCAACTTCGACAATTATTCCAACGATCCTAAAGGCACCAATCAGCCCGGATCGTGGAACCCCGAGATCTTCCCGGAGTATGCACTGCGCGGCGACCCCAACAACAACTTCGATTTTTCGATCTTGAAGGACTTTACGGTCTGGGAGCGGGTGGTCGTGCAGCCGCGCGTCGATGCGTTTAACGCGCTGAATCACCCTCAATTTACACAATCGGGGAACACCAACCCAACGGCAACGAGCTTTGGCTTGGTCAACGCACAGTTGAATAGCGCCCGCAACCTGGATGGTGGCATCCACATCATCTTCTAACCAAACGCGAGCCAAACCGGAACGGGGGATGCGCAATGCATCCCCCGTTCTTTTTTTGTGTTCCATTCCGGTCTGGGGTTTCAAAACAGCGCATTACCGACTGTCTGACTTAGATTCTCCATATATCGGCGGCCGTTCCGGACGTACCCTCATAAATATGGCCGTGCTCTCAGTCGATCTCGCCTGCCGGCGTTGGTCCGATCTGGGCGTGGTGGTTCTCAGCCGCGCGCCGTCGCTCCTTGCCGCCCCTCCCATCACCTGCGAGATCCTTCCTTTCGATCCCGCTGACTTCGACGCAGCTCACGATCCGGGTTTCATCGATCCTGAGGTTCTGGCGGGGCGTCTCAATCACCTTTGCGCGGTGCGCGACATTCGCATTCTCATGCTCGACGGTCCCCAGGCATGGAAGTCCAGCGCCAATGGCCTTTTGCACGCGCGGGTCAGCGAGCGGCAACTGAACACCGCCGCTAAAACCGGCCTGCCCGGCATGGTAAAGCCGTCCACTTACAGGTTGTTCGCCGAATTCTGCATGGATGTGTACGATGCGCTGAGCCGGCGCGGCTGGAGGCGGCTTGAAACCCGGCCGCAACCGGTCACGTCCGATTTGGCAGTCGCGCCAGTTGAACGCGTACTCGTCGAGAGCTATCCGCACGCGGCCTGGAAGTCCCTGGGCCTGAAGCCGCTCGCAGCCAAGCGCCGCGCCCGGGTCAGCGACCTGGCCGAGGCGTACGGTGCGCTGCGCGCGGTAATTCCCTTCACCACCAACCGTCCGCCGAATCACGACCAGCTGCAGGCCATTGTGGCCGGGCTGCCGGGCCTGGCGCTCGAAGAGCACAATCCGTCTGCCATGCGCATCGTCGGCAACCCGCCGCGGCGCGAGCAGGGGCATTGGCGCGAAGGCTTCATTGTCCTGCCCTTGCCACCGCGCACTGCATCGAGCGTGCGCTGGCTTGATTAAAGCCTGCTCCAGGACAGTTCTTAAAGGCTGAAGCGTCGCCTTGCAGCGGTGACCTCAATCACGGCTTTTGGCACGCGCTCGGTGTATCAGCTAGAGAGGACGACCAGGAAGGAACTGCGGTCCATGCTTCTCGAGTTGACTGTGCAGACAAAAGGCAAGGGGCGGCACACAGGCGATACGGCCGCCGATCTGGCCAGGATCATTGACGCCAGCGGCCTCTATCATCAGGCGAAGAACAAGGGTACGGTACTTGAGGGCAGCTGGGACCAGCTGATGGCCGTGGCCAAGAAGTGCCACGACGCGGTGCTGAAATCGAACCAGAGAATCGTCACGGTGATGCGCGCGGTCGACGGGCCCGATGTAGCTCCCTGCTCCAAGGCTCCGGGCGATTGCGCCGCCATAAAGGAGCTGCTCGAAGACGACGGTGACTGGTTGATGCTGTAAGGACGAGCGGGGCTGGCGGAGTTAGCGGGGCTAGCTGCGTTTTAGGCTGCGGTGGGTAATGGACGGCGAACGGCGATCACGGTTCACGGTTGAGATTCGTGCCGCGGAGCCGATCTAGCTCCCCTAACCCCGCCACTGTGGTATCTCTGAAGTTCGTAGCATAAGCCGAAGCAGCAAAATACAGGTCCTTCGACTCCACTTGGCCCAGATTCGGGCCAAGCGTCGCTCAGGATGACAGAGTTGTTTTTATCGCGAACCTTAGAAACGGGTCTCTAGCACCGTTGTTTCTCTCAATACAGGTGGAAATCGACCTCGACGGTGATCATCACTGGAACCGGCGTCTTGCCGTCCTTCATGGCAGGCTTGAACTTCCACTTGCGCACGGTTTCTATAGCCTTCTCGTCGAGACCCATGCCCAGGGTGCGCACCACATGCACATTCTGCGGGTTGCCCTGCGCATCCACAATCAGCGCAACCACGCAAACGCCCTGGTACTTGGCACGCCGCGCTTCGTCGGAGAATTCAGGGTCGGGATCGAAAATGGCAACGGGCGCGGCAACTCTGCCGCCAATTTGATACAACCCGCCACCCGTATTGCCGCCGTTTCCGGGCCCGTATCCATTGCCGAAGCCGGAGCCGAGGCCGCCACCCGAACCCGAACCCATGCCCGCGCCGTTGCCGCCTCCTGCCGAGGCCAGCTGCACGTTGGACGAGCTATGCATGCCAATCATGGGCATGTTGTTGTTGGGCAGTTGGATGTCCTTTTGCACATTAATGGTCGGGGGCTCGGGTAGCTTGGGATGCTCGATGGTCTGCGGCTGCACAGGCATAAGGGGGTCAGGCGACTTCTCGGGCAACCTGCCCTTGTTGGCTTCGACGATGCTACGGTCGCCTCCACCACCACCGCCGCCGGCCTTGGTGTCGGACTTGGGCGCGTCGTAAACGCCCACGTCGATGTTGGTGGCCAGGAACGAAGGCTTCACCGCCTCGATGACTTTCCTGCCTACGAAAAACAGGATGATGATGAGAATGAGCCCGTTGATGGTGGTGGAGATGCCGATGGCCCAGGGATTCGCCTTGACCGCCATCCGGTCGGGAACCGGAATAGGCTGCGAGGTCAATTCGAGGGGGGGCAGCTTGACGGGGAAAAACAAGTCATGAATGCTCTCCCAGAGACCCGCCCAGACGGACCTCTCGTCGAAAGCTTTGCCTAGCAAGGCATCCAGCTCATGACCTGAGGTTGGCCCTAAGCTTCCTTGATTGTTTTTCTCTTCCTCTGTCATTTGCGTTGGTGTGCGCCCTTACTGCCGCAGTGGGGGCTGCCGTTACCTGCCCGGGAGCGAACACCCCCTTGACAGGGCATCTATTGATTATGCTTTACCACACCCCTGCTTGTCTCGGCGGGTAAGCAACGATTCGACAGGTTGCGGCCTCAACAATAATCCCGTATCCGCGTGCTTAGATGCTCTCATAAACAATAGACGCTTGGGACGCCTAATTTGTTACCCGGGAAAATCTTCTCCACGCCGTTTACACTGGAGATTGAACAAGTTCGCATCCTGGAACGGAGTCCCGATGTCTTCTGCGCCGGAGTTGAAGGCGACGCTCACCCTGCCCCAAACCGCCTTCCCCATGAAAGCCAATCTGCCCCAGAATGAGCCGCTTCGGCTGGCTCACTGGGCCTCGCTCGGGCTCTATGAGGAGCTGCGCAAGGCTGGCCAGGGCCGGCCTGTTTACCTGCTGCACGACGGCCCTCCCTACGCCAATGGGCCCATTCACCTGGGCCACGCCCTGAACAAGGGCTTGAAGGACTTTGTGGTCAAGTCGAAGACCATGGCGGGCTACGATGCCCCCTACGTGCCGGGCTACGACTGCCATGGACTGCCCATCGAGATCAAGGTGGACGAGAAGCTGGGCCACAAGAAGCTCACGATGCCCGTGCCAGAGGTGCTGGAGGCATGCCGGGCCTACGCGCAGAAGTACGTGGACCTGCAGACGGAACAGTTCGAGCGCATCGGCTGCTTTGGGCGCTGGCAAACGCCATACAAGACCATGGCGCGATCTTACGAGGCCAAGACGCTGGAGGCATTTTACGGCTTCCTGGAAAAGGGCTTCGTCTACCGGGGCTTGAAACCGGTGTATTGGTGCATCCACGACCGCACGGCGCTGGCCGAGGCCGAGGTGGAGTACGCCAACCATACCAGCCCGTCGATCTACGTGCGCTACCGGCTCACCTCCGATGCGGCGGCGATTGCGCCCGCGCTTGCTGGCCGCGAGGTTTACACGATCATCTGGACGACCACGCCCTGGACGATTCCTGCGTCGATGGCTGTGGCCTTCCATCCCGATTTTGAGTACGTGGCGCTTGAGGCCAGGCCCGCGCCGTGTGCGCCGTCGGAGCCCAGCGCTGACACCACGACCGCAGCCGAGCCGGTGGTTTATATTGTTGCCGCCGAGCTGGCCGGGCAGGTGACCGAGGCGTGCAAGCTCGGGCCGACCAAAGAACTCGCCCGCTTTAAGGGCGCCGCGCTTGACCGCGTCACGTTCCAGCATCCATTTCTGGAGCGGTCGATTCTGGGCGTGCTGGCTACCTACGTCACTGCCGACACCGGTACCGGCGCTGTGCACACCGCACCAGCGCACGGCATGGACGACTTCTACACCGGCCAGAAGTATGGCATCGATCCGACAAGCCGCGTGGATGCCGCGGGACACATTCACGCCGATCCCGACGCGTGGCCATTCTCGAAGCCGCCGGCCTTCGACGGGCTCAAGGTGTGGGCCGCTAATCCTGTGATCGTCGCACTGCTCGAAGAGCGCGCCGCGCTGATGGGGGCCTCGGACCTCGAACACTCCTATCCGCATTGCTGGCGCTGCCACCATCCGGTGATCTTTCGCGCCACGGAGCAGTGGTTTATCTCGCTTGAAACTCCGATAAAGCGCGCCGATGATTCTGAGGTAAGTTTTCGGCAGTTGGCGATCGAGGAGATCGACAAGGTGGTGTGGGATCCGGCGTGGGGCAAGGAGCGCATCACCAACATGATTGCGACGCGCCCTGACTGGTGCATCAGCCGCCAGCGCATCTGGGGCGTGCCTATCGCGGTGTTCCTATGCGAGGGCTGCAACCAGCCGATCGTCGATGCGGAGCTCAATCGCAAAATTGTTGCCCTCTTCGAATGCGAAGGCGCCGAGGCATGGCACACCACCGACGTCGCGAAGCTGTTGCCCGCTGGCGCGAATTGCAGCCACTGCGGCGGGGCAAAGTTTCGCAAAGAAACCGATATTCTCGACGTCTGGTTCGACTCCGGCGTGAGTTGGTTCGCGGTTTGCGAATCGGACCCAGAGCTTCGTACTGCCTATACGGCCTTCCAAAACCAAGACAGCACGAAGTGCCACGAAGTGCTGTACCTCGAGGGCGGCGACCAGCACCGCGGCTGGTTCCACTCGTCGCTGCTGACTTCGGTGGCGCTGCGCGGGCGTGCGCCGTACTCGCACGTGGCCACGGCCGGTTGGACGCTCGACGAGCAGGGCCGCGCCATGTCGAAGTCGCTCGGCAACGGCGTCGATCCTGTCGATATTGCTAACCGCATGGGCGGCGAGATCGTGCGGTTGTGGGTTGCATCGGTCGACTTCCGCGAAGACATGGCGGCCAGCGAAAACCTGATGCAGCGCTGCGCCGAGCTCTACAAAAAGCTGCGCAATACGTTTCGGTTCTTGCTTGGGAATTTGCATGGCTTCGATCCGGCGCGCGATCGCGTGGCGGAGAGCGAATTGCTGCCGCTCGACCGTTACATGCTAGCCCGCACGCGCGAACTCACCGAGAAGATTCTTGGCTGGTACGAGGCATTCGAGTTTCATCGCGTCTACCAGGCGGTGAACGAGTTTGCCATCGTGGACCTGAGCTCGTTTTATCTCGACGTGCTGAAGGACCGCATGTACACCTTCGCGCCGACGAGCAAGGCACGGCGCTCGGCGCAGACCGTGCTGTGGCAGATCACCGAGGCGCTGGTGCGGCTGGTGGCGCCGATTCTCACGTTTACCGCGGACGAAGTTTGGGAGCACCTGCCAACGGTCGAAGGGCGACCGGTATCGGTGCATCTGGCGCTCTTCCCTAAGCCGGAAGACATCTTTTCCGAGAACCCAGCGGGGCTGCTCGAAGAATGGAAGCATATCTTCCAAATTCGCGATCAGTCCCTTTGGATACTAGAGCAGGCTCGACAAGGGAAGCATATTGGCAAGGGCCTCGAGGCCGAACTGGAAATCGTTGCATCCGGGGAGTGGCTTGACCTCCTTGAACGCCATGCCGCAGGCCTGAAAGAGATTGTCAACGTTTCCAGCGTAACGGTTATAGAAGACGCTCGGGCCAATGTCACGCGGAGCATTGAGAACCTCCCCGCCGGGGCAAGTGCAACAGTTGTCGAAGGACCAGAATTCGTGATCACCGCTAAGCCCGCATCGGGTCACAAATGCGCCCGTTGTTGGAACTTCATGCCCGAAGTCTCCGACTACGGCATCTGGAAGAACGTGTGCACGCGGTGCCAGTCGGCGCTCAAGGAGATGGGCATTGCGCCACCGCAACCGGAGGCTGGTGCATGAATTGGTTTGCAAATTGGCCCCGGCCGCGACGGCTGCACTGGCTATTGCTCATCTCGGCTATTGTCGTTCTCGCCGACCGGCTGTCGAAGACGTGGGTCACGCGGCACGTCCGGCTCGGTGGCGCGATTCCCGTCATCGATCACATTCTCCGCATCTCGCACTGGACCAACGAGGGCGCGGCGTTTTCGATGTTCGCCGACTCGGCCTCGCCCAATGCGGTGCGCTGGAGCCTTGTCGGATTCACGCTTCTTGCCGCGCTTTGCGTCTTCGTTGCCTTGCTGCGAATGGGCGGCCGCATTACGCTCGTTACAGTCGCGCTCGCGCTCATCTTGGGCGGCGCCCTCGGCAATTTACACGACCGCATTGTCTACGGGTCGGTGGTGGACTTTATCGAGGTACACATCCATCTCTATCATTGGGCCTATCACTGGCCCGACTTCAATCTGGCCGACTCTTCGATCGTCACCGGCGCGTGCCTGCTGTTTCTCGACTCACTGCGGCCGAGAAACAGGGAGCAAGAGAACAAGGGAACAAGGAAACAAGAAGGCTAGCCGGCCGCGCGAGCTCTGCCCACGTGATCACGTTCGCGGCGCGCGCACGTAGCTGCCCGGTATAATTGGTCGGACCAGTTTGCGCCTCACAGGAGACGAACGAAATGCCTCAGGTAGGCACCCAATCCCGCAGTTTTTTTGAAACTTTTCGATCCCCGAATCGCGTTTCGCACCAACGGTGGGTGATCTGCTTTCTCCTGTTTCTGGCGACAGTTATCGCGTATGTCGACCGGGGCGTGATTGCTTATCTGAAAAACACCCTGGAAAGCGTGATCCCCGGCCTGAATGACCGAACCTATGGTTACGTGACCGCTGCATTTACGGCGGCCTATGCCATCGGCATGGTGGTCGCGGGCGGATTCACCGACAAGCTGGGAACGCGCAAGGCATTCGCCATCGCCATCGCCATCTGGAGTGTGGCGGCCATGCTGCCGGGCGCGGCGTTTTCCGTCGTCACTTTCGGGATCGCCATGTTTCTGCTCGGCCTGGGAGAAGCCGCCAACTTTCCCGCGTGCATCAAAACAGTCGCGGAGTGGTTTCCCCGGCGCGAGCGCGCACTGGCTACGGGAATCTTCAACTCCGGCGCCAATATCGGCAACATCGTGGTGCCGGTTGCGGTGCCCACGTTGGTGATCCTGGTGAGTTGGCGCGGCGCTTTCGTGGTGACGGGAGCTCTGGGCATCGTTTGGTTGGCTTTTTGGCTCATCTACTATCGACGGCCCGAGCAACACAGCAGCGTTTCAAAAGCTGAACTGGACTTGATCCTGAGCGACCCTCCGGAAAAGATGGAGCGCGTTCCCTGGAGCCGCGTGTTTCCGCGCAAAGAGACCTGGGCCTTCGCGATCGCCAAGTTCCTCACCGACCCCATCTGGTGGTTCTATTTATTCTGGATTCCCGGCTACCTGCAAACCACTTTCCATCTCAGCCTTTCGCAAAGTCGCGTGCCGGTCGTGATGGCTTACAGCATTTCCATCATTGGCAGTATTGGCGGCGGGTATCTTTCCTCGGTAATGATCAAGCGCGGCATCAGCGCCAATGTGGCCCGCAAGACGACGCTGCTGATCTGCGTGCTGTTGATCGCGCCGATCTTTCTCACGCCGTTCGTTTATCATCTGTGGCTCGTGGTGGCGTTGCTTGGAATGGCTACGGCAGGACACCAGGGATGGTCGGCAAACCTCTTCACGCTGCCCTCGGATATGTTTCCCAAGTCCGCGGTAGCCAGCGTCATCGGAATCGGCGGCATGGCGGGCGCGGTAGGCGGAGTCCTGTTCCAGTTGGGAACAGGTTTCATTGTCTATTTCACTCACAGCTATGTCACGTTGTTCATCATCGCGTGCCTCGCCTACCCAGCGGCGTTCCTCATCATTCACGGCATTTCGCCCAAGCTGGCGCCGGCGCAGATTGAATAAAAACAAGCGGAGCTGGTGGGGTTAGCGAAGCTAGAGCAGTCTCAGTGGCGAAACGGGGAGGCTGCATGCCGCGGCTGACCTGCTGGTGGGGGCGGTTGCGCTGCCGCTCCATTTATTTAATTATTTAAATGAGGAACCTGATGAAAACTCACTGGAATTCATTCTCAGTTGGCGCTCATTGTTGCGCTTTGGCCGCAATTTTCTGTCTTCTTCTCAGCTTTTCCCACGCCGCGCGGGCGCAGCGCCTTTCCGCGAATGTTGTGCCAGTGCATTATTTGCTTCAGTTCACACCCGACCTCAAAACAGCTACGTTCTCCGGCGAAGAGACCATCGACGTGATGGTTCAGGAAACCACACGCACCATCACACTCAATGCTATCGAGATCGAGTTCCAGTCGGTGACGGCGTACATGGGCTGCTTTTCCAACATAGCTTGCTCCACTAGGATTCCACTGGGGGCTCCGGAGATCTCGCTCGACAAGGAGAAACAGCAAGCCGCCTTCACATTTCCACAGGAGATCTTCCCCGGGAAACTCGAACTGCATATTCGCTTCACGGGAATCCTGAACAACGAGTTGCGCGGTTTCTACCTTTCGAAAACCGCGAAGCGCAATTACGCCGTCACGCAGTTTGAGTCGACCGACGCACGCCGCGCATTTCCCTGCTTCGACGAGCCGGCCTTCAAGGCCACATTCGATATTTCGCTGACGATCGACGCAGGCGACACAGCCATCTCCAACAGCGCCATTACCTCGGAAACGCCGGGGCCCGGCGCGGGCAAGCACACGGTGGTCTTCAGAACCACGCCCAAAATGTCCACGTATCTGGTCGTCTTTGTGGTGGGCGACTTCCAGTGCACGAGCGGCGATGAGGATGGCGTTGCACTGCGCGTTTGCACGACGCCCGATAAGCTGGCGCTCACACCCTTCGCGCTTGATGTGGCGAAGTTTGCACTGCACTACTACGACAACTATTTCGGTATTCACTATCCGCTCAAAAAGCTAGATCTCATCGGCATTCCCGACTTCGAAGCCGGCGCCATGGAAAACTTCGGCGCCATCACCTTCCGCGAGACCGACCTGCTGCTCGATCCCAAAACCGCATCGCTGCGCGGCAAGAGAAATGCGGCCATTGACATCGTGCATGAGATCGCGCACCAGTGGTTCGGCGACCTGGTGACCATGCAGTGGTGGGATAACATCTGGCTCAACGAGGGCTTTGCCACTTGGATGGAGAACAAGTGCGTGGCCGCGATGCATCCTGAGTGGAACATTCCGCAACACGTGGCTGCGGACGAGCAGGACGTGCTCGACATCGATGCGCAACCCACCACGCGCGCCATCCGCGCCCGCGCCGATACTCCGGAGGAGATCGATCAGATGTTCGACCGCATCGCCTATGACAAGGCCGGCGATGTGCTGCTGATGGTCGAAAACTACCTCGGCGAGGAGACCTTCCGCCAGGGCGTGCACGCATATCTGGCTGCGCATGAGTACGGCAACGCTACCGCAGAGGATTTTTGGAACGCGCAAACAGCAGTTAGCGGCAAACCGGTCGACAAGATCATGGAGTCGATGGTGGCGCAAACGGGCGAGCCCTTGCTGGAGTTTGGCGCTCCCGAGGCCGGCAAGGTTGCGGTAGCGCAGCAGCGCTTCTTCCTCAGTCCTAGCATCAAATACGATCCCGCGCAAAAATGGACCTTGCCGGTCTGCTTTAAAACGGGCGCGGACGGCAAGGACTGCCCGATCCTCACTCCTTCATCGCCATCGCTGCCGGTTCCCGCAGGCGGGCTTTTCTTTGCCAACGCGGGCGGAAAGGGCTACTACCGCAGCGCCTACGCGCCTGCCCAGTACGCGGCGCTCGTTGCATCGGCGGAAACCGGACTCACTCCCGAAGAGCGCATCAGCTTGACCGGCGACGAGTGGGCGCAGGTGCGCGCGGGCAAGGCTACCGCGGGCGATTACCTTCGCCTGGCGGCCGAACTCAGCGGCGATCCCAATGCCTACGTGCTCTCGAACTCCACCGGAAATGTAGGCAGCATAGTGGACAGTATTGCTGCGACGAAGGAAGAACGGGATGCGTTGGCGGCCTGGATTCGCCGCACCTATGGGCCTCAGTACGCAAAGCTCGGACCTCCGGCGGCAGGCGACTCTGCCAATACGCGTGAGCTGCGCGCGCACCTCCTCTCAATTCTCGCCTTCCACGGGAAGGATGCCGATTTGAAGGCGCAGGCGCGCCAGATCGCGGAGCAATACCTGTCAAATCCGGCGTATGTCGATCCCACTCTCGGTCAGACTGCCCTCAATGTCGCTGCACAGAATGGCGACGCAGCGCTCTTCGACAGGCTCCAAAAGATCTACGAGACATCGAGCGATCCGGAATTGCAGGTACTCGCGTTGCGCGAGCTGGTCATCTTCACGAATCCCGGTCTGCTGGAGCGCGCTCTCGAATACTCCGTCTCCCCGAAGGTTCGCAACCAGGACTCGGCCATTCAATTTGCCATCGCCATGGAGATTCCTGAAAACCGTGACCAAGCCTGGAAATTCGTCAAGGCACATTGGGATCAGGTGCAGGCGGAGTTCACCACCGAATTGGGTTCGTATTTTGTGGACGGCACGGGCAACTTCTGCTCCGCCGAGTCGCGCGACGATGTGAAAAGTTTCTTTGCAAGTCATCCGGTACCGGCGGCCGACTCGGCGATCAGGCACGC
The DNA here is from genome assembly GCA_049521075.1 of Occallatibacter sp. Lineage (GTDB taxonomy): Bacteria > Acidobacteriota > Terriglobia > Terriglobales > Acidobacteriaceae > Telmatobacter. Next base: position 19,942 of record JBEKPD010000006.1, on the reverse strand, counting down.
CATCGAACACATCGACGGCTGCATCGAGCTGCGGCGCCTGCAGGAGCCCAACTTGAAGAAGTGGCTGGCCGAGCAGGCGCAGTAGGCAGTTCGCTGCCACCCGGAATTTGCCGCGTTGAGTATCGTGCTATCTCAGTCCCAAAATCGGGGCCTGGGGCACTCCACAAATTTGTGAATGCGGTTACAGTTTGCGCAGGCGTGCGCAGGCTTCGTCGAGCTCCGCGTCCTGCTTGGCGAAGCAGAAGCGCAGCAGGTTCTCGCCGCGGCCCGAACGGAAGAAGGCCGATCCGGCAACGGCGGCCACGCCGGTGGTTTTGAGCAGGTGGCGGGCCTTCTCGGCCGCCGTCGCGCCGGGCAGGTGGTCGACCCTCGCCATGATGTAGTAGGCGCCCGCAGGCACCGTCGGCTCCATACCAGCGTCTCGGAGCGCTGCCGCCATCTGGCCCCGCTTGGCCTGGTAATCGGTCGCCAGTTGCGTGTAGAAGCTGGGCGGCAACTGCTCGAGCCCTGCGGCCACGCCCACCTGCAGAGGCGCCGGCGCGCAAACGTAGGTGAGATCGTGAAAGTGGGCCATCGCCGGCATCCATCGCGCGTCAGCCGTGGCGTAGCCGATACGCCAGCCTGTGATGGAATAGGTTTTGCTGAAGCCTGAGATCACGATGGTTCGCTCGCGCATGCCGGGCAGCGTGGCCGGGCAGATGTGCCGTGCGCCGTCGTAGACGAAGTACTCGTAGATTTCGTCGGTGATCAGGAAAAGATCGTGCCGGCGGCAGAGCTCCGCAACCTCTTCAAGCTCGGATTGCGAAAAGATTTTGCCGCTGGGGTTGGCCGGCGTATTTAGAAGGACCGCGCGCGTCTGCGGTGTAACGACGGCGCGCATGGCGTCCGCGTCAAGCGTGAAGTCGGGTTCGGCGAGCGCTACCAGGACAGGTTTCACACGCAGCGACTTGAGCGTGTTCACGTGATAGCCGTAGAACGGCTCGAACACCAGCACCTCGTCGCCGGGATTGAGCAGTGCCATGGCCGCAGCATGCAACCCAGCCGTGGCTCCGGATGCCACCAGCACCTCACGATCGAAATCGTAGCCAAGGCCATAGTCGCGCTGCTGTTTGGCTGCGATGGCCTCGCGCAACCGCGCAATGCCGTCGCAACGCGTGTAGATGTTTTGTCCGTCGCGCATAGCCTGGGCGGCCGTGGCCTCGACGACCGCAGGCACCGGCGTATCGCAAACACCCTGCGCAAGGTTGATACCGCCCATGCGATCGCATTCGCTGGTCATGGCGCGGATTTCCGACTGAAACGTCTCGGGCGCTAGCTGGCTGAGGCCAAGGCGTGTTGCGTGAATGATTGTTCCGGGCACGAGGAAGATCCTTTGTTTCCATTTTACAATTTGGATTTACATTTTGAGCCGGCCATGGACGTGCGGGCAGCTGTGCAACTGTCTACAGCCAAACGGGCCGCCAGAGTAGTATCTTGCAGAAAGAGGCGATAAACGAGCTTTATGCACGAGCTTTCCATCGCGACCAGCATTGTGGAGTCGGTGACCGAAGCGGCCTGCAAGTATCCCGGCGCGCGCGTGAAAGAGGTGCGGCTGCGCGTGGGCTCATTGGCTTCAGTGGTCGAGGACTCGCTGCAATTCTGTTGGGGATTGGCCACGGAAGGCTCGCCGCTCGCGGGCGCAACGCTCGCCATCAACAAGCTGCCCGTGATTGTGCATTGCGATGCATGCGGCACGGACTCCGAGATTGCGGGCGTGCAGAGTTTTCGCTGTCCCAAGTGCGGCGAGCTGGCCGCCGATCTGCGCCAGGGACGCGAGATGGAAATCGAATCGATTGAACTGGAGGAACCGGACACGCCCACGCCGGTCCCAGTTGAGGAGCGGGTATGACGACGCGGATTGTCGAGTTGCGACGGGGAATCCTGAAGAAGAACGACGAGCTGGCGGCGGAGCTGCGCACGCGCTTCACCTCGGCCGGCGTACTGGTACTGAACCTGGTTTCGAGCCCGGGCACGGGCAAGACTGCGTTTCTTGAGCGCACCCTGCGCGAACTCCGCGCGCGTGGCGCAAAGGCGGCGGCGCTGGTGGGCGATCTTGAAACCGACAACGACGCGCGGCGGTTGGCGGCGAGCGGCGCACCCGTGCGTCAGATCAATACGCACGGCATCTGTCACCTCGATGCCGAGATGATCGGAAGACACCTCGAAGCCTGGGAGGGCGTTTCGCTCGATGGGCTTAATTATCTGTTCATCGAAAACGTAGGCAACCTCGTGTGCCCGTCGAGCTACGACCTGGGCGAGCGCATTCGCGTGGCTATGCTCAGCGTGACCGAGGGCGAAGATAAGCCGCTCAAGTATCCGGGGCTGTTCAACTCCTCCGACGCGGCGGTGATTACCAAAATCGATTTAGCCGAGCCTTGCGGCTTCAACCGCGATCTGGCTCTGCGTAACATCAATGAAATCCGGCCGGAGATACGGATCTTTGAGACCTCCGCTAAAACCGGCGCGGGCATGGAGGAGTGGCTGGGCTATCTTGCGGAGGCGAGACCGGCCTGAGAGCTTATCGGCCGATAAGTACTGCTAGCCTCAATGCCGGAGCCCCAGTGAGCGATTTTGACCAGCTAGGGTGGGAGACTGGTGCTAATTCAGGAGCTAATTCACGGATAAGTGCCAGATTGGTGTTTCTCTCCCTCTCTTTCTCATTTCGCGAAAATTTTCCGTCGTGAGCCATTGCAAATGCATGGGCGTTGGGCGTACGGTTCTGCTAAGGTCGGTAACATAATATGGGCCCTTTGGATTCCCCAGAGCAACACGTGAGTGAGCAGGAAAATCTGCATACGGACTTTGCCCGGAACACCATTGAGCACCTCTTTGAGTTCTCGCCGGACGCAATTCTCGTCTCGGACGGCAAGGGTGTGATGCGTGCGGCCAACCCGCGCGCCGAGGAGCTGTTCGGTTACGCGAGCGAAGAGCTGATCGGCCAGCCCGTGGAAATGCTGGTGCCGGCTCGCTTCCGCGGCGTCCATCCCGGTCACCGCGAGAATTACGGCGCGCATCCCCGTCCGCGGCAGATGGGCGCGGCGCTCAACCTCTACGGCTTGCGCAGCGACGGCACCGAATTCCCCGTTGACATCATGCTCAAGCCGATCGAGACCGCGGATGGTCCGGCAGTAATGACCTTCATCCGCGACGCCACGGAGCAACGCGCGGCGCAGGAAGCGTTGCGGCTGAACGATGCGCGGCTGCGTTCCATCGTCGAGAGCATCGCCGAGTACGCGATTTATCTGCTCGACCGCGAAGGCCACATTCTTACCTGGAATCCCGGCTCCGAGCGTATCAAGGGATACAAGGCGGAGGAAGTGCTCGGCCTGCACTTTTCGCGCTTCTTTACGCAGAAGGATATCGAGCAGGGCCGTCCGGGCGAGTTGCTGCGCCAGGCGATCACCAAAAATCGCGTGGAAGAAGAGGGCTGGCGCGTGCGCAAAGACGGCTCGCGCTTCTGGGCCAACGTGGTGCTCACCGCCATCCACGACAGTTCCGGCGCGGTGACGGGATTCTCCAAGATCACGCGCGACGTGACCGAGCGCAAACAGGCGCAGGAGTCAGTGATCGCCGAGCTGAGCAGATTATTGTTGGTCAATGTCGACATTCGCAAGCTGCTCGGAGCGTTTTCCGCAAGCATTCGCCAGATGGTGCCGCACGACGTAGCCACGATGGCGCTCTATGAGGAAGCCACCGGTAAGCTGCGCGTGCAATTCCTCGCCGCCGATACCGCCGAGGCCAACCCGAACGAACTGCTGCTCGATGCCGACGCCTCTCCCTCTGGCCAGGCCTTTCGCACGCGGCGTCCCGTGATCCTGAACAGGATGGGTCGCTGGCCTTTCGCGCCCGAATCCCTGAAACACCTCGCCGTGATGGGCATGCAGTCGGGAGTCTGGGTTCCGCTGGTGCATCGCGAAAGAACTCTCGGCGCCCTGATGGTGGCCAGCCGCATGGAAGATGCCTTCTCGCAACACGACGCCGAAGTGCTGGGCCAGGTCGCAGAACAAGTGGCGATGGCGGTGAACAACGCCATTGCCTACAAGCAGATTGCGGAGTTGCGCGACCGGCTCGCTCAGGAAAAGCATTACCTCGAAGAGGAGATCAATATCGAGCACCGCTTCGACGACATCGTGGGCGAAAGCACGGGGTTGCGCAACGTGTTGCGCCAGATCGAGACCGTCGCGCCCACCGATGCCACGGTGCTCATCGAGGGCGAGACAGGAACCGGCAAAGAATTGCTGGCGCGCGCCGTCCACCGCCTAAGCCCGCGCAGCGAACGCACTTTTATCAAATTGAACTGCGCCGCCATTCCCGCCGGCTTGCTTGAAAGCGAACTCTTCGGCCATGAGAAGGGTGCGTTTACCGGCGCCATTGCACGCAAAGTCGGCCGCCTGGAGCTGGCGCACGAAGGCACGCTCTTTCTCGACGAGGTGGGCGAGATGCCGCTCGAACTGCAGCCGAAATTGCTGCGCGCTTTGCAGGAGCGCGAGATCGAGCGCGTGGGCGGCACGCGGCCCATCCCCATCAACGTGCGGCTCATCGCGGCCACCAATCGCGATCTGGCGAAGATGGTCGCTGAGAAGCAATTTCGCAGCGACCTTTTTTACCGTCTCAAGGTGTTCCCGGTCTTTGCGCCGCCGCTGCGCGACCGTGCCGCCGACATTCCCGTCCTGGTGCGTCATTTTGTCTCGCGCCACGCCCGGCGCATGGGCAAAACCATCGAAACCATTCCACCCGAAGCGATGGAAGCGTTCACTCGCTGGAAGTGGCCGGGCAACATTCGTGAGCTGGAGAATTTTCTGGAGCGCGCAGTGATTCTTTCGCGCGGGCCGGTGCTGTACGTACCGCTGTCCGAACTCGAAGACAGCGAGGAAGAGGAAGACGACGAATCGGCACCCGTCAATCCCACGTTGCAGGCCGCCGAGCGCGAAACGATTCTGCGCGCATTGCGCGAAGCCAAGGGTGTCATCGGCGGACCCGGCGGCGCAGCCGAACGGCTGGCCCTCAAGCGCACTACGCTCAACTCCAAAATGAAGAAACTCGGCATCGAGCGCGGCGATTATATGTAGGCCCCCGGCTTTCAGGTTCAGTCGGAAAGCGTTCGCGACTCTCCATCGTCTCCGTGACGAAATTTCGTCGTAGTCGCTTCGTCGCGCGCTGCATATCATTACGCGCTGCAGCGCCCTCCCAAAAAGTTAACCACTTTGTTTTCAGTGCGCCGCAGCTTTCGCGCGTCGCTACGCCAGTTTGGCACCCGCCGTGCTTGATCACTGGCATGGCGCAGGACGAGCCAGCAAGTGCTGAGAATCACTCTTGAAGAAAAAGCGGATGCAGTTGTTCTCAAGCTCGAAGGGCGCCTCGCCGGGCCCTGGGCGGTCGAACTTGGCCGTCTGTGGGAAGAGAAATCTCGGGACATCGCGCAAAAGAAATTGTCAGTCGATTTGCGCGAAACCACCTTTGCCGATGCCAGCGGAATGCGGATCCTGAAAGCCATTTACTCGCAAACGGGAGCCGCACTCCTCACAGGCACACCCTGGACGCAATACCTTGCCGAAGAAGTAGCAAGCAACAACTCTAACCAAGCGGGCCCGGAGGTCTGAAATGTACACAGCATACGAAACCACGAACCAGGCGAATCTTCCTTCATACCGGAAGGGAGAGTTCTTCAAATCGTTGCCGGCTGAGGCTCTTGCCGACATCGAGCGCCTGCTTGCGCCATCTGCCTATCCCACGGGCATGGTGATCTTTTCTGAAACGCAGCCTTGCTCCGGCATTTACGTGGTTCTCGAAGGCGAAGTGAAGCTCTCGATCAACTCGGCAGACGGCCGCCGCCTGAGCTTCCGCATCGCCAGGGCGGGCGAAGTACTGGGCCTCTCCTCCGCGCTCTCCGGCGGTGAGTACGAAATGACCGCCGACGCACTCTATCCGGCGAAGATTGCGCACATCTCGCGCGCTGTCTTCCTGCAATTTCTCACCCGCTATCCCGCCGTCTACCAAACCGTGGCGCGCGAGATGGTACGCACCTACAACACCGCCTGCGAGCAACTGCGCATGGTGGGCCTGTCAACCTCGGTGCCCGAGCGCCTGGCGCGCCTGCTGCTGGGATGGAGCGACGAGTCGGGTCAGAAGCCTGAACGCCCATCGAGTTGCCGCCTCTCGCTTACGCACGAACAGATCGGCGAGTTCATCGGCGCATCGCGCGAAACCGTAACCCGCACCTTGAGCATTTTCAAGAATCAGCACCTGGTGGCGCAGCACGGATGCACGTTGACCATCCCGGATCGTATGGCTCTTGAGAGCTACACGCGCGGGTAGAACTGAACGCTTCATCCTCCTGAAAGACAACTGGGCTGGCCGTTTACTGGAGCTGTGCGATGTGGAAGGCGTCGCGCAATTCTGGTGAACGGCCTCTCTTTTTTCGAGGTCTCATTGCTTTCTCTTTGTTGCTCGCAATGCGCGTTGCGCCGCATAATAACCGCACATGCCGTGCACACCGCCGCCGGGAGGCGTTGACGCAGAGCACAAATAGAGATACGGTGTGCCTGTCGCGTAAGCGGGCAGAGTCGGTCTCAGAATCATCTGGGCCAGCGACATGGCGCCGCCGCCGATTTCTCCGCCAAGAAGATTTGCATCCATCCGCTCAAGGATTGCAGGCGTGGAAACATGACGCGCCAGAATGCAATCGCGGAATCCGGGAGCGAAGCGCTCAATCTGCGCTTCGATGCGCTCGGTCATATCAAAAGCAGACCCGTTCGGCACGTGACAATAAGTCCACAGTACATGCTTGCCTTCTGGCGCGCGCGTCGCATCGAAGAGCGTGGGCTGCGCCGCGAGCACGAAGGGCCGCTCCGGACATAGTCCATGCGCAACAGCCTCCTCTGAGGCGGCAATCTGCTCGAGCGTTCCGCCCAAGTGCACGGTGATGGCCCGCCGGCACTCCTGTGCGCGCCATGGGACCAGTTGGGAAAGTGCGTAGTCGATCTTGAATGCGCCGGGCCCGTACTGGAATCGTTCGAAGGCGCGCCGGTAGCGTGGAGTAACCCGGTCGCCGGCAATCGCCACGAGCTGCCGCGGCGCGGTGTCGAAAAATACGAATTTACTGCCTGCTTCGAGTTCTTTGAATGCCGCCGCGTCGATGCGGTGCGAGGTATGCACTGTGCCTCCCAACGATTTGAGATGGCCGATCAACGCGTCTGAAATTGCACGCGCGCCTCCGCGCGGTATCGGCCAGCCCACGGCATGGACGCTGATGCCAAACATCCACCCGATGGTCGCGCTCAACGGCTGGTCGAGGCTCATCATGGAGTGGCCCGCCAAGCCCGCAAAGACGGCGCGCGCGCGCTCGCTCGAAAAGCGACTGTTCGCGAAGCTTTGCGCGGATTGAACTGCGCTTAAACCGAATCGCGCCATGCGCGATGGATGACGGGGAATGCGCATGAGCGGTCCTAATGCGTCGCGAGCGAATTCCTGCCAATCATCGGCCGCGGGCTCGATTAATTGTCGCCAGGCCTTGCCGTCTTCGCCGAGCACGCGTTCGGTTTCGGCGAGGTCGCGCTCCAGGACCACGGCGGTGCCGTCGTCGAGCGGATGCGCGAGCGGCGCATCGCCGTGGACCCACTCCAACCCGAAGTCTGCGAGCGGAAGCGTGGAAAAAAACGGCGAGCCTGCCGCGAAAGGGTGCACGGCCGAGCCGAAATCGTGCAGGAATCCGGGCAACGTGAGCGGCAAGGTACGTGTTGCGCCGCCCGGCTCGGCTTCCGCCTCGTAAACGTCGACACGCAATCCCGCCCGCGCGAGTACAATCGCGGCGGCGAGCCCGTTCGGGCCCGATCCGATGACGCAGGCGCGGCTCATTCTTTCATTGTCTCCGATCAATCTAGAATCAATCGTGCGGCGGCAACTCTTCAGGCCACTGAACAGCGGCAACGCGGCCGTCGGCGGTTATAGTCAGCTCCGGCGCGTAAAGGCCGAGCAATTCGCGCCGCCACCAATCGCCGGTCCTGCGCTTTTCGTCCATCGACGTAAACCAATACTGCCACAGCACCGCACGCATATAGCGCGGAGGTAACTGCGGAAACGGATTGCCGCGGAACAGCGCCAGCACATCGCGGTCGCCCAGCAACAGCCGTTCCTCGGTGATGGGAACGATCTCGTTCTCGCGCCAATCGCCGAGCGAGGCAAACCACAGGTTCCAGTCGAAGCGCGGCTGATAGGGCGCGTAGATACGCGGCGCTTCGTTCAACGCCTGCGGCTTGTTGCGAAATTCGTAGGCAATCCAATTCACGCCGTCGTTCGAGCCCTGGAATTCAATATCGTAGCGGCCGCGCGTCATCACGGCGAAGAGGCCGTACTGGTTAGCGATGCGAAATGGCTCGAGCGCCACAATGGGCTGCGCAGGCAGATGCACGCGGCGGAACGGAATAGCGATCATCTCCGCGGTGGTGGCGTAGGCGATCCATGCGAGCAGGAACGCTGTTACGGAGACACGCGTCACCCGCCAGTAAAAACTGAGGCGGCTTTGTGTTTTATGCCCTAAACGTTTGTTCTCGGGCACTGCAGTTTCCTCCGTAACAGTGTCCGCAGCAGTATCCGCATTGCTCAAGGCAAAAAGCGAGATGGGCCCATCGTCCGCCGACTGCAAGCGCAATTCCGGCTGCGGTTGCGGCTCGCTCGGGCGGAAGCGCGCGGGCACGAAGCGCAGCAAGAATTTGTCATCGAGCAAGAGAAAGCCGAGCGAAAGCACAAGGTAATTCAAAAACGTGTAATTGGCGCTGAGAATCACGCCGATCTCCCACGGCGTGACGATGAAGAAGCAGATCAAGCGCACGCGGCGTGGGAAAAACATCATGAAGACAAGTCCCAGTTCGAGGGCCAGCGTTCCGGCCACACTGGCCGCATGAAACCAGTGCGGCAGATGCTCGGCGTACCAACCGATCCACGTGGGCAACGGGCCGTTCTGGTAGTACTCGTCCATGGCGGTGAAGTTGCGCCACTGCGGGTCGCCGCTCGCGAGCTTTACCATGCCCGATTCGAAGTAGATGCGGAACCACTCCCATTGCAGAAGGAACCAACTCGTGCGCGAGGGCGGATGGTTCTCAGCCCATCCCGGCCTGAGCCCTGGCGGCGCGAAGAACAGCGCAAGAAAACCGGCCTCGAGCAGCATGCCGTCCGATTGATAGCCGGAAAACACCTGGGATGCGCCGACAAACGAGAGGAAACAGACGAAGCACACGAAGAGGCTGAGGCGCGGCCATAGATTGCAGAAGGCGGCGATCGCTGCCAGCAATCCGATCCATGTGACCACCATCAGCATCGGCGAGCTTGCCGAGATCCAGTAGAGCGAGGGCGCATACCAGAAGCGCACTGCGCCAAGTTGCTGCGCGACCGCAGCGAGATATTGCCCCGCAGGAAGAATCCCCTCAGGACCGATGAGGCCTTTGATCTGAAACAGCAGCGAAAAAAATGCGGAGAAATAAATGAGGGCAAGCGCGCGCAGAAAGATCCAGCGCGGAACCATCCGGCCACGCGGGCCGCGGCGCGCGTCGAACAGCCATCGGAAGATCCCTCGTACGATGTCGGTCAGTTGGCGCCAACCCATCACTGGATCAGAATACCGGCTGAGCGGAAGTCTGTCGTGAGCGAGGCGTGGGTCCGTTCGGAGGAATCGTCGTACAGGGGCGAAAACCGACGCGATATGATTCACCCTCTGCGGCGCGCGACCACACACTATGTCGGTTCCCCGGTCGTGCCCTTTCACGTTACGACGGTTTCACACTGACTCACTACGTCGATCGGAAATCTGTTGACCCGCATGCGCTAAAGGAGTATCAAGGCAGAGTCATGATTCGAAGCCCTTTTGCTGCATTTTTTACCCTGACTGCGATTGCAACAACCGCACTGGCCGTGGCGCAAGTGGCACCGTCAGCCGCTCCAACCCAAGCGACTGCACCCGCGCCGCACAACAGTGCGACCAACCCAGAGAACCAGGGCCGCTTGCAACTCGACCAGTACCTCGACGGCATGGCGGCGCAATTTGAGGCAGGCCGCGCATCCGCCGTGGCCGCTATCCACACGCGGGAACAAGCCGAGGCGAGGCAGGCGAAGGTGCGCGGCCAGATTCTTGCGCTCATCGGCCGCCTGCCGGAGCGCACGCCGCTCAACGCGAAAGTAGTGGGCGAAACGCGGGCCGAGGGCTTTCGCATTCGCAAAGTGCTGTTTGAAAGCCAGCCGAATTTCTTTGTCACTGCATTGCTCTATATTCCCGATGGCTCTGCGCCCGGCGGCAAGCGCGGGGCCCCCAGCGACGGATTTTTGTCGACGGGGTCGAAGCGCGCCGCGATTCTGATGACGCCCGGGCACGGCCCGAATGGCAAAGCCGGCGATGCGCCCATTGCCGCAATTTATGCGCGCAATGGATTCATCGTGCTTTCTTACGACCCCATCGGGCAAGGCGAGCGGCTGCAGTACCCCGATCCCAACAAACCCGGCACGTCGCTGGCCGCACACCCCACCGGCGAACACGGCGAAGCCAGCCTGCAGCCCATGCTCATCGGCGAGACCTTTGCCAAATACGAGATCTGGGACGCCATGCGCGGCGTGGATTATCTGGAATCGCTTCCCGAAGTTGATCCGCATCGCATCGGTGCTGTGGGCTGCTCCGGCGGAGGAACCGTCACCGCGCTCACCAGCGCTCTCGACACGCGCATCGCGGCCACCGGAACGGCCTGCTACATCACCTCGTTCGACGCGCTGCTTCCCGCGCTCGGCCCGCAGGACGCAGAACAATCGACGCCGCGCTTCATCTCTTCGGGCCTGGGATTTCCTGATTGGATCGAGTTGGCCACGCCCCGCGCATACGCCGTGATCTCCACTTACTCCGACATGTTCCCCTTCGCGGGTGCGCGTGAATCAGTGATCGAGGCTCGCCGCTTTTACTCGCTCTTCGATCCGGCAAGCGCTGGTGCGCCCGCGAGCAGTGCTCCGCCCTCTGTTCCGCCCACGCCCACCGCTCCGGCGCTCAATGCCGACACCACGAATCGAATTTCTCCATACGCGAAGCTGCAGTGGATCACCGGCCCCGGTGGCCACGGCGCGCTCCAGCCCATCATGGGGAATATCGTCAGCTTCTTCCTGCGCAACTTGCAGCCCGGCGTCGATGCGGACCATCCTTTTCTTCCCACGGGCAACGATCCGCGCGCGGCCATGACTGCGATTGCGGGCATTCCCAAGGATGCATACCAGGTGACGCGCACGGGCCAGGTCGCGACAAGCTTTTCCGGTTGCGCCACTGTGTTTAGTCTGAATAAAAAGCGCGCGGCACACGTCGTTCCCGCGCACGGGCCCCTCATCGGATTTGTAGCCCTTGGGAATTTTATTCGCGAATCCACCGGCGCAACAGCCCAACCCGGCGCAACAAAGTTCGAGCCGGATTTGCTGATCGCGAAAAGCGGACCGATTGCCTTTCCATCGGAAGGCGGCCTCCGTCTCCAGGGCGACCTCGCTGTTCCCACTGGCGCAGGCCGGCATCCGGCGGTTCTGCTCCTGGTTCCCGGCTCGATACATGGCTCTGACCCGATCGCGCGCGCCAATCGCTCCAAATTCGATGCGCTCGTCGCCCAGGGCAACCTGGTTCTAGCCATCACGCCCCGTCCTTCGCCGCCGGGCACCGACGACATGAAGGCGCCCGTGCTCGGGCCGTTTTATCTGCTCAGTCTTCGCGCTGACATGGTGGGCCGCACCCTCGTTGGCCTGCGCGTGGACGACGTGATCCGCGCCATCGATTATCTTTCGCGCCGCGGAGACGTCGATCTTGCGCGCATTTCGGCCTCAGCGAGCGGGCACATGGGATTGGTGCTGCTGCATGCGGGCGTGCTCGATCGCAGGATACGGCACATTGAAGTCGATCACGTGCTCTCAAGCTATCGCAGTCTTCTCGATGCGCCGCTGCCGACGGGCGCGCCCGAGGATGTGATTCCCGGCGTGCTGCTGCACTACGACATTCCCGACCTCGAGCAAGCGCTCAAGCCGCGCCTCACGGAGAGCGATCCGCTGAACGGCACCGACGACCTGAGCCAGGAATCGACGCCGCTCAAAACGCTGACGAGCGCGACGCAGTGACTTGATATTTTTGATCGCATAATCCGCGCCCGCTACACTCTTCTCTGGAGGTTCATTGGCATTCTATGCGTGCCCTCGTTTCAGGATTTCTCTTCGCCCTGGGCTCATTCTCGCTGACCCCGCTCACAGCCACTCAGTCTCCTGCGACCCCCACGGCAAGCCACGACGCCGATCTGCAACTTGTGGTCATGCTTAGTCGTCACGGCGTCCGATCGCCGATTGGCGCGCGTGATTTGTACGGCAAATATGCCGCCGCGCCCTGGCCCGCCTGGGATGTGCCCCCGAGTTATCTGACTGCGCACGGCTATCAGTTGATGAAGCTCTTCGGCGTATGGGATCGCACTCATTTCTCAAGCGAGAACCTCTTCGCTCCCACAGGCTGCGCCGATGCCGCCCACATTTCCATCATTGCGGACAGCGATCAGCGCACGCGGGAAACCGGCAAAGCCCTCGCAGAAGGCATGTTTCCCAGATGCGAGATTGCGGTGCACGCGCGGCCAGAGGGCACGAACGATCCCCTGTTCCGCCCTATCGAGTCGGGCGCCGTTCATCGCGACGCGGCTCTGGCCTCCGCGGCAGTCCTCGGCCGCATCGGCGGCAATGCCAACAACCTCACCGATGCGTACCGGTCTCAGTTGACGGTGCTCGACCACGTGCTTGCGGGTTGCGGTCACGCGCCCGCGGACGCAAAGCGCACCTCGATCTTCGATATCCCCAACGCGCACACCCTCATTGCGACCGCCGCGACGATCTCTGAAAATCTTCTCCTCGAATATACGCAAGGCATGAGCCAGGCTGACACCGGCTGGGGATGCCTCGACGGCGCAACCCTGCGCACCATCATGCAGGTCAACAATGCGTCATGGGACTATGACACCCGCACGCCGGCCGTCGCGCGCCCCTATGCCTCTCCTCTCCTCGATCGCATCCTGAAGACGATGGAGCAAAGTGTGAATGGCGGAGACGCCACCAGCGCAGCCATTCCCGGCGCGCTCGGCAAGCCTGGCGATCGCCTGGTGATTCTCGTTGGACACGATACCAACATTGCCACCGTAGCCGGCGCTCTCCACATCGACTGGATCTTTGACGGACGCGTGGACGACACGCCTCCGGGCGGCGCATTGCTCTTCGAGCTCTGGCGTCCGCGCGATGGCGGCAAACCGTTCGTGCGTCTGGAATACATTGCGCAAAGCCTTGAACAGATGCGCAATGCGGAGCCTCTGACCCCCGCAAACCCGCCCGCCGTCGCGCCGATCTTTCTTCCGGACTGCGGCCGCGCGGATCTTTCCTGCAGTTGGGAAGGCTTCTCCTCAGCGGTGCATGGGTCGATTGATCCCAACTACATCGCCACCCAGCCTTAGCAGTGCTCGCGCAAGTTCGCATGCCAAAAAGGTCACTTCTTTTGCGCGGTGGTGCGGGCTTTCACCGCCCTTGCGCGCAGCTTCCACCAGCGGCATCACCGCCTCCGGCCGCGACTTCAGCTCAGCAAAATACCGCCCGCGAAACTCCGGCCATCGCTCCGGATCGTGACTGAACCACTTTCGCAGCTCTGTACTCGGCGCCGCATCCTTCAGCCACCCCGCAATCGGCAACGAAGATTTCTTCACACCCCTCGGCCAAAGCCGCTCAATCAGAAATCGCGTTCCATCCGTACGGCTCGGTTTGTCGTAAGCGCGCTTCAGCTGGATCATGGCAATCCCTCCCCGCAGCAAAAAATGCGCCGCATATCTTCGATGCAGGCGCGCAGCCTTTGCTGCATGGGCGCAACCCGCTGAAGACGCCGGCCCACCCAGTTCTTCCCTCTAAACGCCGTGCAGCGCTACGCTGTCTCGCGGACAAACTTTTCGGCGGACTGCCGGCGAAACGGCTGCCGAACGCGCACCTGTTTGTTCTCGCGCTCGTGCGTTCGTGCGCGGCCTTTTAGCACATCCTCGGCACTGAGCATCCCCACGACCTTGCCGGTTTTGCGCTCTACTACCGGCAGCACAAAAATCCGTTGCGTCGCCATGCGCTCGGCCACCGTGCGCAATGTTTCGTCAGGATGCGCCACGACGGGCGGCGCGGCCTGCGTGGGCAGGTGGGCGCTGGCCAGCGCAGCCAGGTCGCGGCGCGTCATCACGCCGGTCAGCCGCCCCTCCGAATCCACTACCGGATAAAGCCGCTGCCCGCGCCATCCGTTTTTACTGCGCCCGTGTTCCAGCCAACGCCGCGCGTCTTCCGGGCTCAACCCGGACGGAAGAGCCACGGTGTGTGTGCGCATCATCTCGGCAACCCGCACCGTCTCCAGTGGATCCACACTGTACTCGCGGCTTAGATGATGCCCGCGTCGGCTGATGCGCTCCGTAAGGATGGAGCGCTTTTGCAAAAGCACGGTGAATGCATGCGCGGCCACGGAACCGGTCAGCACCGGCAGCAGCAGCCCGTAATTATGCGTAAGCTCAAGACTGAGAACCGCCGCCGTCAGCGGGCAGCCGATGGCGCCGGAAAATACTGCGGTCATACCCACCAGCGCCCACGCTCCCGTCGACATGGAGGGCAAGATGGGAGTGAAGAGCGCGCCCAGTGCGCCGCCAATCATGAGCAGCGGCGCCATGATACCGCCCGAGGTTCCCGATCCTAGCGAAAACGACCAGATGATGCTTTTGACGATGAGAATGCCCGCGATCAGTTGCCAGGTGCGATCGCCCGTGAGCAGTGAATCGATCACGTCGTAGCCAGTGCCGAGCGCACGCGGAAAGATGAGTCCGCCCACGCCCACCACCACGCCGCCGATGGCCGGCCACCACATCCAATGGATGGGCAGATGATTTTCGAAAAAATCCTCGCTGGCGTAAACCGCGCGGCTGAGCGCGATGGCCAGCGCTCCGCCCGCCAGTCCCAGCAGCAGCGCGCCCGCTAGAGCCGCGGGCTGCATTTCGCCGGTCATCCCGGGCATGGGAAACAATGGACCGGCGCTCAGAAAAAATCGCCGCAACACGCCGGCCGTTACTGCCGCCACGGCAACCGGCACAAACGAGCTCGGTCGCCATTCGAAGAGCAGCAATTCGACAGCCAGCAAAGTGGCGGCCAGCGGCGTGGAAAACACACCCGCCATTCCCGCTGCGGCTCCGGCCACCAGCAGCGTGGAACGCTCCGCATCGGTGAGATGGAAGTACTGCCCCAGCAGCGAGCCCACCGATCCCGCAGTCATGATAAGGGGGCCTTCCGCGCCGAACGGCCCGCCGGTACCGATAGCCACCGCCGACCTGAGCGGCTTGAAGAGCGCGACGCGCGGGCTGATGCGCGCGCCGTGAATCAGTATGGACTCGAGCGCTTCGGGAATGCCGTGGCCGCGAATCTTGTCGGAGCCATACCGCGCCATGAGGCCCACGATGATACCGCCCACCACCGGCACAAAGATAGCCAGCCAGTGTAGCTGATTCTCGGCCGGCGAAACGAAGGTCCAGCTCAGGCGCTGGTAATAGAAGAGATTGGTGCAGGCGTAGATTAGACGCAGCAGAATCCAAGCCAGCGCCGCACCGGCTCCGCCCAGGATCAGGCCCAGGCCGCTGAGCATGATCATGCGCGGGCCCGCGTTGAAATCTCCGAGTTCCTTTTTTGCCAGGGGATCGGCTGCTCTCATCGCGCTTCCGCCATTTCCCCGGCTGCGCGACGGCTTGCGATTGCCACGCGACCGCTGGCGCGCAAAATCCCGTTGAGCGCGCGCACCAGATCCGGTCCCGATTGCTCCAGCTCGCGGGTATGAAACTCTGACAGCGAAGCCAGGATGCGCTCGCCCCGCGCCGAAATGCGCAGCAGAATGCGGCGGTGGTCAGCCTCGTCGCCCGAGCGGCATAGCAGTCCCTGTTCGACGCTGCGGTTCACCAGCTCAACGGCGCTGTTGTGCTTGAGCAACATGCGTGCGGCCACGTTGACAATGGTCGGCGCCATCTCTTCCGGCATGCCGCCCACGCATTGCAGCAGTTGATATTGCTGGTGGTGCAGGCCCATCTCTTCGGCGGCTGTCTGGCTCACATGGAGAAAGCAACGCAAACGGAAGCGGAATTCAGCCAGGCGCCGCAGGTGCGCCACGTCGAGCCGAGAGGCGCGGCTATCGGGGTCGACGTGTGTGTGGAGCGGACGCTTGCCGCGCTGCAGTGGGAGAGGGTTCTTCATAGATATATCGTATCACGATATGTTTTCCGAGCGCCACATGCGCGCCCGACGCATGTCCCGCGTCGCGGCTTCAGCAGATGCGCAGCCTTGGGCGCTATCATCTGGATGCACGATTTTTGAGCTCTAATCAACCATCTATTAGAGGAATGCGCATGAAAGCCGTTTTGAAACTTGCAGTCTTGGGGATGCTTTTGCCGGCCGTGGCCGTCCAGCTTGCCGCGCAACAGGATTACTTCAGCAACTGGCCCGCGGGACGTTCTCCGCAAGAGGTGGGCAAGGCGCTGGCCGAGCACTTCGTCACCAGCCCGCACCAGCACAGTCCAGGCACCATCTTTTACGGCGAAGTCGGAACCTGGTACGGTGCACTCACCTTCGCCGATCTCACGCACGACACTGAACTGCGTGACAAGCTCATCGCGAAATTCCAGCCGCTAATGCCGGGCGGGGCCGAAGCAGCGCTGGTTCCCATGCGCGATCACGTCGACGACTCCATCTTCGGCAGCGTACCCCTCGAAATCGCCATTCAGACCAAGGACAAGAAGTATCTCGACTACGGGCTATCGTTCGCCGATCGGCAATGGGAGAATCCCCAGCCGGACGGCCTCTCGCATGAGACGCGCTACTGGATCGACGACATGTACATGCTCACGATTCTGCAGTTGCAGGCGTACCGCGCCACGGGCGACAAGAAATATCTCGACCGCGACGCCAAGGAGATGGTGGCTTACCTCGACAAACTGCAACAGCCCAACGGCCTCTTTTACCATGCGCCCGACGTGCCCTTCTTCTGGGGCCGCGGCGACGGATGGGTGGCCGCCGGCATGACGGAGATGCTACGCACGCTGCCCGCCGACCATCCGCAACGCGCGCGCATCATGGCCGGCTACAAGTTGATGATGGCTGCCTTGCTGAAGTATCAGAGCTTGGACGGCATGTGGCGCCAGTTGATCGACCACGACGAGGCATGGGAAGAGTCGTCGAGCTCCGGCATGTTTACCTTCGCGCTCATTACCGGCGTCAAGAACGGCTGGCTCGACGCGGCTACCTACGGCCCCGCTGCGCGCAAGGCCTGGATCGCCGTCACCGGTTTCATCGACCAGAACAACGACGTGACCAACATCTGTGAGGGCACAAATAAAAAGAACGATCTCGAGTATTACCTCGAACGCAAGCGCAGAACCGGCGATTTCCACGGACAGGAACCAATTCTGTGGGCGGCATCAGAACTACTGCGGTAGCGAATTAGCCGTGCTGGCGGAGTTAACGGAGCTAGATTCCATTCCGCAGCTTCATCTAACTCCGCTGCCTCAATCCAACCTCGTCAAATACGCGTTACCTTCCACCGGCTGCGTGTGCTGCGCGATGTACGCGGCCATGGCGCGGTCGTCGCCCTGGGGACGGATGCGTACCCAGAAGCTGTTCTCGCCGGGAAACTCCATCACGTTTGAGCTTGGATAAAGCTTGAGCAGTTGCTCTTTCAGCCGCAGCGCGTCGCGCTCCTTGTGGAATGCGCCGATTTGCACGCACCAGCGCCCGCCGGTGTTGATGGGCTTGGGTGTCTGGTACACGTCCATGCGCACCTGCGCAAGGCCGGCCTGGTAGACGCCGATGGCTTTGGCCGAGGCAATCGTCAGGTCGATCATGCGATCGCCTACGAACGGTCCGCGGTCGCTGATGCGCATGGCGCTCGACTGGCCGGTCTTCAAATTGGTCACTACGATCAGCGAGCCCATGGGCAGGGTGCGATGCGCCGCCGTCAACGCATTGCCGTCAAAGACCTCGCCATTGGCCGCATGGCGCCCCTTATACGGAGCGGTATACCACGTGGCGTAGCCGATCTCGCTCAGAATGGGCTGGTGCGAGGCTACAAATGCGAAATCCTCTTCACTTACTCCGCCGGGCGGCACGGGCGTGACAGGAATCTTGGCGCCTGGCTGGCTGGCGGCGGGCGGTTGCCTCACCGGAGCCGGCGGCAATTGCTGAGGCGGAATCTGCGTGGTCTTCTCCCGATGGTGGCAGCCGGTCATGACGACCAGCACAATCGCCAGCGCGGTCCAACGCACCGCGCCGCGGAGTCGCGTCCATACGCGCTTCATCAACTGCGCGGCTCTCCGGGAGCATTTGAGGATGAAGCTTCCGTCTGATTCGCGTGCGTGCCGGCAGCTGCATTGCCTTGCTGCTCGAACCGGTCGGCCAAGTTGCGCAGAGTATCGGCGGCCGTGCGTAAGCCCTGGATCGACTCGCGCCGCACCTGCGGGATCACCGCGTCATTGACGTACCCGATGGCATGGCGCAGTTCCATCTGGATCAATTCAATCGCCTCATCGATGCGCTGGCCAATAGTGGCCCCGCCTTGGCTGGGATTATCGTTTGTGCTCATTGCATCCACCCTTCGCTTTCAGCTTGAAACCCGCAACCTCTTTATAAGTCTCTCAATCCTGCACGCCGAGTCAATGCCCCGGCGCTGATGGAGGACCGCAAAGATTACTATTGACGCGACCCGATTCATTCCGCATCATTGCCCAGAGCAACCTTTGCCCCCGTTCAGCGTCCCAAAAGTCAGGGCTGGCCGTGTTCCTGCTCTCAGCCGCTAATGACTGCCGAACAATTATTCCGCCATCGGGCCGGATTGACTTGTAAAATCCAGGGAAATGGTCGAATTTTGGGCAAACAAAGATTCGCTTCAATTCGGAATCGGCAACCGCGGCCGGTTTTCGCGCAGCTTTGCCTCGCGCTTCTTTTTCCTGCTGCTCAGTCTGGCGCTCGCCATGGGCGGGAGCCGCTCGGCCGTTGCGCAGACGGAATATTCCCCCGCCTCGCCCACAGCTCCTGCGCAATCCACGCCGCAGACTCCAGCCCCGCAGAGTCCCGGTACCGAGCTTCATCAAATTGTCGAGCCCTGCATAATCAAAAACACCGGCGCAACCATGATCGCCACCGGCGTCATGCGCGCATTGGCGGTCTCCGGAATCGCCGGTATCGATCCCGCAGCGGGTGCGACCGCCGTCGAGACCAAAGTTTGCGTTCCCCACTTGCCCATCATCAACTGGTACGCCCGCTTCCTCAACGGCCCCGATGTTAAGCCGCTCTCCCCCGAAGAAAAAGCCCGCCTCGCCGCGAACAACCTTCTCGATCCCTTCAACCTGATCACCATCGCCGGTGAAGCTGCAATCTCCGTTGCTGCCAATTCGCACTCAGCCTATGGACCGGGTATTCCCGGCTGGGGCCGCTACATGGGGGTCAGCTTTACGCAGGACCTGACCGGCGAGTTCTTCGGTACCTTTCTCATTCCCTCGCTCGTCCACCAGGACCCGCACTATCACCGCATGCCCAATTCGCGCATTCCGCGGCGCATCTTCCATTGCGTCTCGCAAATTGCCTGGACGCAGGGCGACAACGGCCGCGGCATGTTGAACTACTCAGACCTCGCCGGCTTCGCCATCGACGACGCCATCGGCAACCTCTACGTACCCGGCCAACAGACGCGTCTCAGCGCCAGCACCGAGCGCTACGCTATCGGCCTCGCCACCGCGCCTATTGATAATTTTGTCAGCGAGTTCCTGCCAGACGTGGCCCGCCACATCCACGTTCAGATCGTCATCATCCAGCGCGTCATCAACCAAGTGGCGCG
>JBEKPD010000005.1:0-101123 GCA_049521075.1 Occallatibacter sp. | reverse complement strand
TTCTGCTCGTGAATAGTTAACGCCTGCGCCGCAGTTCCGCATTCGCCCGGCGATTTAGCCTTTCTCCATCCGAGCCTGCCCGCGGCGGCCGAAGGCCAGCATCACGATTCCGAAGACGAGCAGCGCTAATCCCCACCAAAGATTCGCATCGAGTCCCAAACTTTTTACATACACATCGGTGCGGGCGCGGGTGGAGAGCCCGAACGCGGAGAGGATGGTTCCCGTGAGCGTGAAGAACATGCCGACAGCAATGCGCGGATCAACATAGATTGTGCGGTTGCTCGCCGGGGTGGCCGTCGATTTGGTCGCAAGTTCCGTCTTCGTTTTTTTTGCCATGGTTCGCACCTCTCATCGAACGATCAGATTCACCGCAATCGCTGCCAGAAAAATGATCGCGCCAGCGAGTGCCTCAGGCTGTTTCCACCACGCGGCCTTTGCCGGATCAGGCGACTGCACTAGCCCGGCCAGTTCGGACTCTGGCCGCGCCTTGGTGCAAACGCTCACCCCGGCGGTCACCACAAGGCTCACCACGAACGCGAAAGCCGCCGTTCCCACTCCAAGCGCCATGTCGCTCGCGGGATGATGCAGCACCGCAATCCATCCGCCATGAATCCCTCGCTGCTCGCCTAAAGGCAAAGCGGTTCCGTGGTGCACGAGCGCCGCTGCCGCCCCCGCCAGCAATCCCGCAAACGCGCCGTGTCCGGTAATGCGCTTCGAAAACACGCCGAGCAGCAGCGTCGCAAACAGCGGCGCATTAACAAGCGCGAAGACCAGCACCACCGTTTCAAATAAGTCGCTCACCCGCAGGGCCGCGCATCCGGCCGCGAAGGCCAAGACCGTGCCGCCCACCGCGGCCCACCGGGCGGCTTTTAGAATTTGTTTGTCGCTCGCATCTTTTTTCAGAAACGCCTGGTAAATATCGCAGGCAAAGACCGTGTTCGACGCAGTGAGACTGGCAGCAACGCCGCTCATCAGGCAAGCCAGAAGCGCGGCCAGACCCAGTCCCAGCAGACCTGAAGGCAGAAACGCCAGCAGCACATTGGGCATGGCCATCGCGTAGTCCAGCACCACCTGGCCGTCCGCGCCCTTCACCGGGTTACCGGCCGCATCGGTTTTAGCTGGAACCAGTCCCTGGCCCGCTTCCACCGCCGCAGGAACCACGGTGATCTCGTGATAGATGGCGCCGTTTTCGTTGTGGATGACGATGGTCGTCCGCGGCGTGGGCAGGCTCAGGGCGAATAGTCCCGGGAGAATGAGAAGCAGCGGCACGAAAACACGCAGGGCCGCGGCAAGCAGCGGCGCGCGGCGCGCCGCCGATGCATTTTTTGCCGCCATGACCATTTGCAACAGCCGAAAGTCCGTGCACCACAAGCCGCCGCCCATCACAATCCCGATGCCGAGCACCATCCAGACCGCGCCAATGCTCATCGGGTGCCCGCCCGCCGCGCCTGTCGAGACGCGGCTCCAGGAATGCAAAAAACCTGCAGGCAGCGAGGCTTTTAGCCCGCTCCATCCGCCGGTACGCTTCAATCCCAGCAGCACCACGGGCAGCAGCCCGGCCACGAGCGCGCAAAATTGCAGCAGCTGGTTGTACATGGCCGCGGCAAGCCCGCCCAGCAGTACATACGCAAGCACCAGTAAGAGAGGCAACGCCATCGCCAGCAGCAGAGTTACCGTGGGCGGCAAATTCAATCCATTGGCGACACTGTCGAAGACATGCAGCGCCACAACGACGCGCGCCATGGCGTAAAGTGAAATCCCCGCCGTGAATAGCGCCATCGCCGTGAACAAACCGGCAGTCAGCGCGCGCGTTTTTTGGTCGAAGCGCAGCCCCAGGTATTCGGGAATCGATCGCACCTGAGCGCCCGCCGCCGATGCCGCTCCATAAAAGACAGGTACAAGGACCAGTGCCGCAAAGAGCATGGCCGGAATCGAGCCCAGCGCGAACAAGCTCATGCTCGCCAGGCCGTACTTGGCTCCCGCGGCGCCCATGCCGAGCACTTCCAGAGAGCCCATGCTTGCACCCGTGAGCGCCAGCCCGCACAACCATCCCGGCAGCTTGCGCCCGGCCTCGAGGTAATCACGGCTGCCGTCGATAGTAGGCGCAAGCGACAACCCCGCCGACAGCGCAAAGAAGCTGTAAATCAATAAGATCAGCCAGTCAGCCGAGGCGAGAACGGGCACGCATTGCTCCTTCCTTTCTGATGTTACAGAACCGGATCGGCGCAACGCCGCAGCGAATCAGGCCGCGCGATGCATCCCCAAAAAAGAAACGGCGGCAGGAAGAATCCCTGCCGCCGTTCATCTATTCAACGATGCCGCGCTGCGAATGTGCGCCGCAGTTACTGCGTATCTCCCGAACCCGGCGCCGGAGGTGCAGGCGCCGATTGGGGTGCATCGGCCGGTGGCTGAGCACCCGGCATCGGCCTGTGGAACTGTCCACCCGGACCACGGAACTGATTGTCCATGCCCGGATGTGGGCCGCCCATGCCCGGCCGCTGGCCATCATGACCCTGGCCGTCATGTCCCCAGCCATCGTGGCCGTCACGACCGTCGCCGCCCATGCGCTCGTGCTGCATCCGCTGCCTCTCCTCGCGTACGATGCGCAGCAACTGCAGTTTCGTCCACTGTTCCGGCTTCAACTGCATCCGGATGTCCAGCAAAAAACGCGCATTCGCCTTTTCCAGTTCCGCACGCGCCATCACGACCTTGTCGATCTGCGCCTCGATCGCCTTCTGGTCGGGCGTATCGGCCTTTATCAACGGACCGAGCGTGACCTCAGCTCTCTCAAGATTGGCTCGCAGATCGATCAGCTTCATCTTGTGGTCCTGCAAAATTCCATCCATCGCCTTGCGCTGATCGTCAGTCAGAGTGAGCTGTTGAACCAAGTTCGGATTGTTCCAGAACTGCCCGTTCGCGAACCCGAACGCCTGTTCCATGGGAGGCTTATGCTGCGCGGGCCCGGGTCCCATC
Source organism: Occallatibacter sp. (assembly GCA_049521075.1). Taxonomy (GTDB): domain Bacteria; phylum Acidobacteriota; class Terriglobia; order Terriglobales; family Acidobacteriaceae; genus Telmatobacter. The sequence continues at coordinate 98,150 of JBEKPD010000005.1, read as the reverse complement.
CCTTGCCCGCCTGGCCCTTGCGCGCTTGCCAGACCTCCCGCCATTAGAACTCCCGCTACCGCCAAAACCAGTCGTACAGTTTTCATCCCGTTCATTTTTCTCTCCTCACCTTGCATTGCAAGGATCTCTTTTTTCTCGCCTTCATCTTCACGTGCCGTTCTTTTTACTGTGTTCCGTTATCGTCCATCAACTGCGCCAGCGGCTCCATCGCCGCCGGAACTTCGCGTGAAACATCGCTGTCCACGGATGCCAGCAGAGCCTCATCCTCGCCGCTGGCGCTATCCTGGGCGGCGCTCACTTTTTGAGTTGTGGCCGCCGGTGCCTTTTTGTCTGGCTGCGCGGTTGCCTGTGCGGCGGCTGCCCGCTCTTCGGCCGCTTTCTGCGCGGCCTTTTGCGCGGCCTGCCTGGCGATCTCCTGCCGCTGAACGATCTGATGCACTGCGCCGGCCAAGGTGCCCGCGGCCAGCAGGCAGCCCAGCGCCCAGCTTGCCGCCGGACGCCAACCATGTCGCACTGCCGTCTTCGCTACCGTCCGGGGCCGGCTCAGCGCTGCGTCACTCCAGGCATCCATGCTTGCCTTGAAGTGCTTCAGCGCCTGCTCCACTTCCAACTCCAGCTCTGGGTTTTCTCCCGCCAAATCCTGTTGCCAGTTCATCGTGTTCCTCTCAACTCTGTGCGTACTCGTCCCAGCGCGCGTGAAAGGTGCGCTTTCACTGTGCCCTCGCTGAGTCCGGTCGCCTCGGCTATTTCGCTCAACTCCCGCTCTTCCACGTAGCGCAGCAGAAACACCGTCCGCTGCCGCTCGCTCAGGCCTTTTACCGCCTGCCAAACCTGCGCCACCTGTTCACGCGCCAGCATCTGCTGCTCCGCATTGCGTTCTCCATTGGGCAGCCATTCGCTGGCCTCGTCCAGATCTACAGCATTCGTCCGCGTTTGCCGCCAGAATTGCAGCCGGCGGTTCCGCCAATAGTCCTTCTGCAGGTTGATGGCAATCCGCATCAGCCAGGTCATCGCGCTCGACTCGCCGCGGAAATGACTCCAGTTCCGGTGCGCTTTCAGGAAGCACTCCTGAGTCAGCGTCTCTGCCAGGTCTATGTCGCGCAACGACGAAAGCAGAAACCGGAAGATCTGCGGCCGGTGACTCTCGACAATCCGGGCAAACTCCTGCGCAGCAATTTCCTCTGCCGCCCCTACGGTCATCGGCTTCACTGCTGTGCCGGCTGCCATCACCTTGGTAGACGCCTCCCTGCTGCGCAAGTTTACAGTCCTCCACCATTCATTTTCGCGCCGTTTCTGTGACTATAGCGATTCCCGAGCTGTTCTGTCCCGAATCGCTACAGTTCGGTCGCCGCCACGCCTGCTCAAGGCGCGGTCAGGGATTCGAACGCTATAATCTGGGCGTCAACTATTTGATCCGGCCCTTAAATACTGTCGCCGTGCCCCATCCATTTCCGCGTCACCGGGGCCCCCACGAACAGGTCTTCGTTCGTGGGGTGGTTGGGCGGAAATGGGTGGGAAAATATGTCACTGTTTGAGGGCCGGAGCAATAGGCCCACTTAGCGAGCAGTCTGCACCGGCCAGGCAAGAGCTGAGAGACGAAAGCCAATAGCTCAGGAGGTAAACCATGCAAGCCACAACCCACCAACTCCCCGCCGCCGCAGCCGGCGCTATTACCCTGGGCGGCGATCTGACCGTGAATCGTATGGGCTTCGGCGCCATGCGCATCACAGGCAAGGGCATCTGGGGCACTCCCGAGGACGTCCCCGGCGCCCTCGCCACGCTGCGCCGCGCCGTGGAGCTGGGCGTCAACTTCATCGATACCGCCGACTCCTACGGCCCCGATGTCTCGGAAGAATTGATTGCCGAGGCGCTTTGGCCCTATCCCGCAGGCCTTGTCATCACCACCAAGGCTGGCTGGGTGCGGCACGGCCCGGGCGTCTGGCAGCACAACGCTTCGCCCGCGCATATTCAGGAGGCCATTGAAGGCAGCCTCAAGCGCCTGCGCCTGGAACGCATCGACGTCTACCAGCTACACGTTCCCGACCCTGCCGTCTCCTTCGAGGCTTCAATGGAGACCATAGCGCATCTCCAAGACCAAGGAAAAATCCGCCACGTGGCGCTCTCCAACGTCACTCTCGAACACATCCAGCGCGCCGAAAAAATCGTTCCCATCGTGAGCGTGCAGAACCGCTACAGCTTCTCCGATCGCGAGTGGGACTTCGTCGTCGACTATTGCGCAGCCAACGGTATCGCCTTCCTGCCCTGGGGACCGATGGCGCAGGGCCGCAAAGCGAATGAAGCCGTGGAAAAAATCGCCGCCGCGCACCAAGTTTCGACAGCCGTCGTCTCTCTGGCCTGGCTGCTGCACCGCTCGCCAGCGATTCTACCCATCCCCGGCACCAGCAACGTCAAACACCTCGAAGAAAACGTAAGCGCCGCGGCCTTCCAGCTCAGTGGCGAAGAATTCGCCGAGCTCGCGGCAGTCGTGCCCAAGCCGTACTGGCTGCGCGGGTAGTGGGTGGGCTGGCTGAAGGGTAACTTCCGGGTGGGCGACCACATTCCCGGAACTGTGGGACCTGTTGAGTGAAGGTGAAAATTACCATGCAAGATTTCTAAAATAGAAGGCAATTTTGGGATAACAGGTTTCTCTCCAGGAGCCGTCTCGATATACGGCACCTTTGGTGCGGGGTCTTTCATCTATTCCAGGCCTACCCGCATCGCCGAATGCATCTGTAAATTTACTTGACGCTCGGAAGTGGGCGTTCTGGTAAACCATAGTGAAAGCGCAGCACGTTGCGCCATGAAGCGAAGACCACAGCCTCCTCCGAGCGGAGTCGGTTCGGCATGTATGAATAGATCTCGGTTGTGGGGACCAGCGGCGTGGATGCGCCACCTCCAGCAGACTCCAGCAGTTGCGCGAGGACAGACCAGTTTGTGCTGTCGAACCGAGGATCAGCCACAATGGCAGCAAGCAGCTCTGGAGTGTCGGGCCGGGCAGCGGCATCGACGAATCGCAAGAAATCCTGCCCGAGGCTCGGGTTTTGTTTGGGCGACAACCCGTAGAACCAATCAACCAGGAATTTCTTCTCGCCTGCGCCGCTCAACTTCCAAAGATCTAATGCCAGGGGCATTTGCTCTCCCTGACTCCATGGGATTGACGACGGCGGGAAGAGCGCAAAATCTGCCTTCAACTGCGCCGCTCCTTTAGCGGGGCTCTCGATTCCCAACAGCCGGTCAGCGGCCGCAATCCAATGCGACGTGGAGCCTTGGTACCATTGAGGATACTTGGAAGCATTGGCGCGAAGCACTGTGCTGTCGCTTGGTCGCAGAAGTTGCGGTGCGTGATCGAGGATGAACAAAGATATAGGAAGAAAGAGTCGAGGGTCAGACGGGGTGAAATTCAAGTCGGGGTCGGTAGAGAAAGGTTTGAACAGTAGGAATTTCATCAGATCCTCAGGACCGATTGCCTGGGCGACGTATGCCAGCGCGGCGTCAGGTACGACGTCCTTCGAAGGTGGCTCGGGCGCACCGAATAGCCCATACAGAAATGTCCACTCGCGGTCGGGTGACGGAAGGGCAGCGATCTGCGCGAGAACAGCGTCCACCTCTTCCTGATATTGCGCCGGGATTGGGCTGGTTTGACGCGTTGCCCGCTCGAGCTTTACAAGAAACCAGCTTGCACACTGGGCGCGGTCTTTGCGCTCGGCCCAATAACGGTCAAACGCCGGCGACAGATCGGCCTCTGGTATCGGATTCCCGTTCGCGCGAGAAGCTAACTGCACGTATGCCGCCTCAAGATAGAACTGAATCATCGCGCTGGCCACTTGGCCCACGGTTTGGGGATTTTCCATCTCGCTGTCTAATCTGGGAACGATGGGGAAGTTTGCTCTCATAGAGTTGTGCAAATCCGGTATGGCGGCAGCGTGATCGGGAATCAGCTTGGCGATGTAGGGCAGATCGTGCGGATCCTCTCGGACGAACAAGGCTCCCAGTGCAATGGTACGGACCCTTGGATCGGGATTGCTGAGCAGGTGGTGAAGCTCGTCGGGCGCGTGACTCAGACTCTTGAGATCCTCAAGGAGCTGAGCCTGTTCCGCAAACACCTTTGGAGGAATCTCCGTTTCCATCAACGGGCGATTAACGATAATGGCGTGGGTGGCGAAATGAGTCAGATGTTCGGCGATGACGCTGACCTTCACATGGAATGTATCAGGATTCGAGGCAGCTTTTGCGGCAATTGGTGTAATCGCAGCAGCCGCGATCGCCAGATAGGCCACTCTTACAACACGTATCAGGGGCATGATAATCGTTTTGACGGATGAGGTTTGGCAAGGTTACGCGTGATTTCGCAAAGACGGATAGCCTTGTGAACAAGACTCCTAGCGTTTGCAAGTTCGGAGTTCCGGGTGCGTCACCGCCAACCCGCCAGTTATCTTTTCGTCAACACTCCCGCACCCCTTCGACGCGGATGATGCTGTTCATCGCTGTCCCCGGCGCAACGATTTACTCTATTCCCAGGTACGCCATGCTGCTAGAAGCCCTTCGCGAACAAGTCCTCCACGCCAACCAGGAGATCGCGCGCCGCGGTCTTGCACCCCACACCTTCGGCAACGCCAGCGGTGTCGACCGCAATGGTGCGAAGCCCCTCGTCGTTATCAAGCCGAGCGGCGTCGACTACGCCACCATGACCCCCGCCGACCTTGTCGTCACCGATCTCGACGGCAACATCGTCGAAGGCTCGCTGCGTCCCTCGAGCGATCTCGATACGCACACCCTCCTTTATCGCGAGTTCCCTCAGATCGGCGGCGTCGTCCACACGCACTCCGAGTTCGCCACGTCCTGGGCGCAGGCCGGCCGTGCCATCCCCTGCCTCGGCACCACCCACGCCGACTACTTCTACGGCTCCGTTCCCGTCACCGCCCCCCTCACGGCCGAAGAAGTGGACGAGGCCTACGTACGCAACACCGGCGCCGTCATTGCTCGACTCTTTCGCTCGCAAAATCTCGATCCCGTCGCCGTTCCCGGCGTGCTGGTGGCCGGCCACGCTCCTTTTACCTGGGGCAAAACTCCAGCCGAAGCCGTCGAGCACGCCGACGTCCTCGAGTACATCGCCCGGCTAGCCTTCCGCAGTGTGCTGCTCGGAGCTCCTGAGGCCGGCATTCCGCCTTACGTGAAAGAACACCACTACCTGCGCAAGCACGGTCCGAAGGCAACCTACGGCCAGCGCTAACTCGGCATTGCACTCAGCTTGAACGCCAAAATTCGGCGCTGCAAACCGCTGCAAATAAGCGATATACCATTTATCATAGGTCTATCTCTTTCTTGGGAGGCAACTTCCCGATTTCTCAACATCTTGGAGTGATTCGGCGCACATTTTGGTGACTTTTCCCGGAACTTCCAGTCCATATCGTGCGTAATTTCAAGCAATTGGCCGCTGGTAACCGGGCCGGCTGCGCTTTGCTCTCCGGTGGCAACTCACGTGCAACTACTCAAGGTGTAGGACCCCCTGATATGGACAAGAGCCTCCTGAACCGCGTGCAAGTTACGCTGATGGCGTTGGCGACGGCGGCTTTGTTCGTACTTGCTGTCTTCAATCTGCTTCAGGACCGCGCGTTTCAGCAGCCCACGGACGGCGTGTGGTGGCACGAGGCGCACGGAGGGTTGGTCGCCGACCGTGTTTTACCCGAGTCGCCCGGCCAGCAAGCCTACATCCGGGCTCATGACCTCCTGACCGCGGTCGACGACGTTCCCGTTACCACGGACGCAGATCTCGAGCGTGCTCTTTATCGCGCCGGCAGCTACGTCACGGTTCACTACAGCATCACTCGCGATGGCATTCCCATCGACACGCCGGTGCAGGTGATTCCCGTGCCCGCCGATCATAGCCTGCAATATGGCTTGCGCATCATCGGGCTTATCTATCTCCTCATCGGTTTCTACGTTCTCTTCCGGCGCTGGGGCGCACCCCGCGCGATGCATTTTTATCTCTTCTGTCTGGTTTCGTTCGCACTTTACGCCCTCAAATACACCTCAGAGCTCGATCTGCTCGACTGGAGCGTTTTCTGGACCAACGTCGTCGCCGAAGCTCTGCAGCCCGCGCTTTTTCTTCACTTCGCGCTCAGCTTCCCTGAGGAGCGCTTCAAGAGCCTTCGCCGTCGTTGGCTATTGCCCGTGGTCTACGCGCCCGGCGCCGGGCTGCTGGGGTTGTGGATTTGGTCGATCACTACGCGCGAGGCCACCAAGGTTCTCCTCGACCGCCTGGACCAGATCGCCACTGGCTACGACGCCCTGTACTACATCCTGGCCGCTCTGCTCTTCCTGCTCAGCTACCGGCGCGCCACCACGCCGCTTCTGCGCCAGCAGTTGAAATGGGTCACACGCGGAACTCTGCTCGCGGTGTTGCCCTTCACATTCTTTTACGCCATTCCGTACCTGTTGCAGCTCAACCCGCCACACCTGCTCACCAATCTCGCCGGTCTCTCGCTGGTGTTTTTGCCGCTCACGTTCGCATGGGCCATCGTGCGTTACCGGCTGATGGACACTGACCTGATCTTCAAGCGCGGCGTGGCCTACACGCTGGCTACGGGACTGCTTCTCGGCTGCTACTTCGGCATCATCGCCCTCATCTCCGTTCAAGTGCACAATGCCATGCCAGAGCAGGTGCGCGAGTGGGGCCTGGTGCTCGCTATTCTCACCACGGCCGCGGTCTTCGATCCCCTCAAGCGCCGCATTCAGGGCTGGGTCGATCGCGCTTTTGACCGCCATCGCTACGACTATCGCAAAGCCCTGGTCGAGTTTGGCCGCGGCCTCAGCTCTGAGACCGACCTCCAGGCGCTGCTTGGTGCCATCGTCGAGCAATTGCCGCGCACGCTTCTCGTGGCCCGCGTGGCCATCTTCCTCGCCGGTGAATCGGGCGAACTGCGCCTCGCCGCTGCGCACGGGTTGACTGAGTATCTCGTGCAAAATCTTAAAGGCGAGGAACGCCTCGATCTGGGATTCCTCCACTTCGACGGCGCCACCGATCACTCGCACATTTTCTTCGAAAACGCCCAGCAGATTTTGCATCTGCCACCGGACCAGCAGCGCACCGCGGCCCTCCTAGACCTGAACTACTTTCTCCCCTGCCGCGTGGCCGAGTCGCCATCCGGCGAAGGCAAGGCGCTCCGCGCTTCCAGCTCCCGAATGCTTGCGCAGCCGCAGAACGGCGCTGGCCGCACCATCGCCGTCGTCGGCCTCGGCCGCACCCTGGGTGGCGACTTCCTTTCGAGCGAAGACGTCGAGCTGCTTGAGTCCCTCGCCAGCTACATCGGCATCGCCCTGCAGAACACCACCCTCTACGCGCGCCTCGAAGAAAAAATCGCCGAGTTCGAGCGCCTTAAGGAGTTCAACGAGAATATCGTCGAGTCCATCAACGTGGGCATCTTCGCCCTCGATCTCGAGGACCGCATTGAGAGCTGGAACGCGCAGATGGAGGCCATGTTTGCGCTCAGCCGCGCCGAAGCCATCGGCCAAGCGCTTCCTGCCGTATTTCCTGCGGAGTTCATTGAGGCGCTCGAGGGTTTCCGCGGCGATCCCGGCGTGCATCACCTTTACAAATTCCGCCTTACCACCCGCGCCGGCGAGCTGCGCCAGGCCAACATCGCCGTCGCACCGCTGCTCTCGCGCGACTTTGTCCCTGTGGGCCGCATCGTGCTCGTCGACGACATCACCGAGCGCGTCGCGCTTGAAAACCAGCTGGCGCAGGCTGACAAGCTCACCTCCATCGGCCTCTTGGCTGCAGGCGTTGCCCACGAGATCAACACCCCGCTCGCAGTTATCTCATCCTATGCGCAGATGCTTTCCAAGCAGTTACGCGCCGATGCGCGCCTGGGGCCCGTGCTCGACAAGATTACGCAGCAGAGCTTCCGCGCCGCCGAGATCGCCAACGGGTTGCTGAACTTCTCGCGCACCTCGACCACGGAATTTCGATCGACCGACTTGAACCAGGTCATTCGCGACACGCTCTCGCTGCTCGAACATCAATTCAAGACGGCGCAGATTCTCGTCGATCTGGAACTTGCCGGTGAGCTTCCGCCCATCAACGGCAACCCCGGCAAACTGCAGCAAGTCTTCCTAAACCTGCTTTTGAACGCCAAGGAGGCCATGCCCGGAGGCGGGCGCCTGCGTGTGGCCACGCTGGTCAACGGCCACGTGGAGGCCATCATTGGCGACTCCGGCTCCGGCATTGCGCCGGAGCATCTCAAGCGCATTTACGATCCCTTCTTCACCACCAAGAACTTGCCCGGCCCGAAGCGCGGCACCGGTCTGGGCCTCGCGGTCAGCTACGGAATCATTCAGGAACATGCTGGAAAGATTCATGTGGAAAGCGCAGTCGGCGCCGGCACTACATTTCATCTTGAGTTTCCCCTGTTGAGGAATTCTGTTCATGCCTAAGCCGAGTACCGAGGAAGACCTGACCTTGAGCGCATCCGATTCCGCAGCGGCCAACACTGGCAATACTCCCGCGGCTTCCATCCTGGTCGTCGACGACGAGGCGGGCATCCGTGAATCGCTTGAGATTCTTCTCGGGTTCGAAAACTACGTTGTCAAAACCGCCGTCAATGGCGAGGAGGGACTCGATCTTGTCGACCGCGACACTTTCGATCTCATCCTGCTCGATCTCGCCCTGCCCGGCCAGAGCGGCATTGAACTTCTGCCGCAATTCAAGGAGCGCCAGCCCGACCTGCCCATCATCATGCTCACGGCCTACGGCACCGTGGACAACGTCGTAGAAGCCATTCGCGCCGGCGCGGAAAACTTCGTCCAGAAGCCCTGGGACAACGAGAAACTACTCGCTGATATCCGCTCGGCCATTGCCCGTCACCGCGCCGAAGAAGAGAACATTCAGCTCAAGCGCACCCTCAGGCAGCGCTATAGTTTCTCGAACATCGTGGGCAAAAGCGAGTCCATGCTGAAGGTCTTCGACCTGGTCGCCCAGGTCGCGCCTAGCCGCTCCACCGTCTTGATTCAGGGCGAAAGCGGCACCGGCAAAGAGGTCATCGCCAAGGCCATTCACGCCAACTCGCCGCGTAAAGACAAGCCATTCGTCCCCATCAACACCGGCGCCATGCCGTCGGAGCTGCTTGAGTCCACGCTCTTCGGCCATGTGAAAGGCGCGTTCACCTCTGCTGTCGCCTCCAAGAAGGGCCTCTTCGAAGTCGCCAACGGCGGCACGCTCTTCCTCGATGAGATCGCCACCATGGGCATCGATACGCAGGCCAAGATCCTGCGCGTCTTGCAGGACAAGCGCTTCATGCACCTCGGCGGCATTCAGGAAATCCAGGTGGACGTGCGCATCCTCGCCGCCACCAACATCGATCTGCGCACGGCCGTGCGCGACGGCAAGTTTCGCGAGGATCTCTTCTATCGCCTCAACGTCATCACCGTCGACCTGCCGCCGCTGCGTGCCCGCCGCGAAGACATTCCGCTGCTCGCCCAGCACTTCCTCGACTTCTACGCCGACGAAAACAACTTCGCGCCGCGCAAGCTCTCCACCGACGCCATGCGCGCGCTCATCGATTACGACTGGCCGGGCAACGTCCGCGAGCTTGAAAACGCCATCGAGCGCGGCGTCGTGCTTTCCTCCGGCCCGCTCATCGGCGCCGATCTGCTCCCCGGGCACATCACCGGCCGCAGTTTCCAGGATGCGCTCCTCGAGCACAATCCCAACTCCTCGCTCTTCGACATCCTCGAAGTCATCGAGCGCCGCATCATCATCGAGAAGCTCGAGCGCTGCAACTGGAACCAGACCGAAGCCGCCGAGCAATTCCGCATCCCGCTCTCTACGCTGAACCAGAAGATCAAGCGGTTGAACATCGAGATCCGCAAAAAGGGCAGGGAGTAGAGAACAGGGAGTAGGGAGTAGCCAGTAGGGAACAAGGGCCCAACTCTGAGGTTCGCAGCAATAAATGATTTGTCATCCTGAGCGAGTTCGCCGCAAGCGAACGAGTCGAAGGATCTGCGGTTGTTTTTCTCCGCCTTTGCGCAACGACCCTCTGAGACACCCCGATAGGGAATAATAAAAAGCGGGAGATTCAACGGACAATCCGCCTTGATCGTCTAATCGTACGGACCGCTGACAACTGTGAACTACGAACTGTGAACTGTCATGAGCTACTTCCTCTTCAAATCCGAACCCGATGTCTATTCCTTCGACGATCTCCTACGCGACGGCGAAACCGTGTGGGACGGCGTTACGAATCCCACCGCAGTCAAAAATCTGCGCGAGATGAAGCCGGGAACAAAGTGGATCTTCTATCACACCGGCGACGAGCGCACCGCCGTCGGCACAGGAACCGTGGTCAGTGTCGACGCGACCGATCCCAAAATCCCCATCGTCCGCGTAAAAGCCGGCAAGCGCCTGAAGCAGCCGAGGACCCTCGTCCAGATCAAGACCGAAAAGCTCTTCAAAGACTCTCCACTCGTTACCATCGGCCGCCTCTCCGTAGTCCCGCTCACCCCGGAGCAGTGGGAGTGGTTCGTAGCCTGAGCACCAACTCGCCGGAGAATTTACTTCCTCAATTCGATAGCGATTACTTGTCCATCCACCGACTTGTCGGGGCTCTCCGCAAACTCGACTTTTGCCTTTTTGCCGTCAAAGTCGCTGCACGGATTCATCGATCCGCTTGGTGTGAATCCCAGTGCAGACAGGTCAATGCTCTGCATCACGTTGTTGTAGAGCGATAGCTTCTTTCCTGCAGCTGCATCCAGCTTGAACTCGAGCACTGACGGATAGCTGCAGACCACATCGTGAATGACGCCCACAGCAAAATGTTTTGGCGCGTTCTTTGCCGCAACCGGATGCTTCGGCGGTTCCTTAACCACGGTCATAACCTCAGACGCCCCGTTGACACTTGCCACCGAATCGCTGTTGCGCGCGTTCATGGAAGATTCGGCCTCTGCGCGTTCCCTTTGGTATCTCTGAATCTGGTCAATCCGGCTCTGCACCATGGCCACCTGGCCGGGATCTTTGGCGACCTTCTCCGCAGTGCGCAGCACCGCGACCGCATCGTCGTACCGGTGCATCGCCATCAGCACATTTGCGCAGTTTCCGCGAAAGGCAACCTCGCCTGGATCCAATTCGATTGCCCGCAGACTCAGCGCGTGCGCATCGTCAAGGTTCTCGTTCCGCATGGTGTAAAAGACCGCCAGTCTGTCGTACGAAGGCGCAAATCGCGGATTCAGCTGGATCGCCATGTGCAGGCCATCCTCAATCGCTTTGTCATCCGGCCCAGGCGGCTCGTCCAGGCCGAGCGACGCGAAATGATAGTAGGCGAGATAGTCCCTGGAGTCGAGTTTGACCGCCCTCCCATACCATTTCCGCGCCTCATCAAGATGTCCCGCGCGAAGTTCGAGCGATCCCATGGTTTCGTGCGCCTGCACATTGTTCGGATCTCCCTTCAGTATCGTGTCCAGCAATGCGCGCGCCTCGGTTTCGCGATCTACATAGGAGAGCACGTCCGCGCGCCGGGCGTCGATTTCCGCTTGCGCTAACGGCCTGACCTTGTTAGTCGACTCGTCAATCGGCGCGGCTGCGCTCGACAATAAAAATTCCTTGTAATTGGCCTGCTGGATGTATCCTTCCAGCGCTTTCTGGAGTTGCTGCAAATCACCGAATGCCTTCTCCGCGGCGGCCAGCTGATCTACGTTATGACTCACCAGATTCATGTAGTCGCCGATTCGGTTGGTGTGTTTTTCATGGTCGGTCATCATAAGGAAATGCGTCAGTGCCCAGGATTCCGCATAAAAGACCGATCCCTTCTGCTCCTCGTGGTAATAGGGTGACGTGGCATCGACTTTGAACAACACACTCAGCGGAATCAGCTTGTTCTGCCGCAGGTAGAGAATGTCGTCTATGCTCGGTTCGCCCAGCAAAACGTCTTTGTCGCGAATCTCGGTGTTCTGCATGAACTCCGCCAGGCCTTCGTTGAGCCACAGCGGCATCCAGACTGCGGCGCCCATAAACTGTAAATGCGTGTACTCGTGATAGACAGTCGCAAACGGATGCTCGTACTCCGCATCGAGTTGAAGCAGAATATAGTTTTTATCCTGGGTATGCGAGTAATACCCGCCTAACTTCAGTTGGCCCTTTGCCAGGTAGGCCGCGGGCTCCATCGATTGAAAGACCTTCTGATTTTTTGCGGCGATTACCACGATGGGTTCGGCCGGGTCGACGTTCGCTTTGGGATAAAGCGTCTGAAAGACCCAGCGCATGCGCTCGAACTGGTCCGCGATATGACGACCCTGCTTTTCATTCGCGTCAGTGACCACGGTAAAGTGCGCGCTGCGCACTTCGATCCATTGATCGGGGCCGGCATAAGCAGCACGGCACAGAAGGATGGCGATAATTCCAAAGCAAAAATATCGGGGCAACATAAGGTTGCCGCAATTCTACCGCAAGTCACTTTTCCGGTGCACCGGAATTCAGCCACGGCTTCGTATTCAGCAACTGCCGCTGATCGAGCGACCACACCTTGCCCGTCAACTCGTCCGCCGCTTTGCCCTCGCGTGCGGACTTCTCGAATTCGCTTGCAACGGCCTGCATCTTCGCATCGAAGTCATCGATAAAGTTCAGCGCCAGCGCCTCGGGAATCATGGGCAGCTTGGGCGACCCGAATTCGAGCTTGCCGTGATGCGACAGGACCATATGCAGCACCAGGGTGCGCAGCCGATCGGGAAAATCGGGCAGCCCGGCAATCGTCTTCTCCACTAGGCCCACACCCATCTGGATGTGCCCCAGCAGCACGCCCTCGATCGTATAGTCGAAGCCCGTTTCCCACTCGAGCTCGCGAATTTTTCCGATGTCGTGGAGAATCACGCCTGTCACCAGCAGGTCGCGGTCGAGCAGCGGATAGTGCGCCGCCACACGCTCGGCCAATCCGAGCAGGCTTACGACGTGCTCCAGCAGGCCGCCCAGCCACGCATGGTGCAGTTGCCGCGCCGCCGGCGCCTCGCGATACGCCTGCGCAAGCTCCGCGTCGCCGAGCAGCGTCTTCAGCAGCCGCTCTAAATCCGGATTTGTCAGGCTCGCGACCGTGGCATCCATCTGCGCCCATAACTCGCCCACATCGCGCGTCGTCGCCGGCAGCATGTCGAGTTTGTCGGCCTCGCCCGCCAGCGTCTTGCGCAGCTGATCGACCTTCAGTTGCGTGCGATCGTCGTAGCGCGAGACGCCGCCGCGCACCTTAACCATATCGCCGCGGTCAAAGTCCTTGGCGATGCGCGGATCGTTCAGCTCCCAGACGCGTGCCTCAATTTGCCCCGTTTTATCGCCGAGCATCAGGTTCAGATACGCCTTATTTTGCTTGGTGGTCCGCTGCTGCTTGCTCAGAACCAGAAAAAAGCCGTCGAAGAGTTTTCCCTCTTCAAAGCCCATAAGATCGGAAATGTAGATGTCTTTCATTCTGCCCGAAACTATACAGCATGCAGCGCACGTCTCCAAAAACCGGCCGCACGGCTATGCCAAAATATTGAGAGCGAGCGCAAAATGAATTCCACAAACGCCGAATGCAAACTCGTTGTGCGCTCCATCGAAGCAGGTGACGCGCTCGCAGTCAGTTCACTCGTCGGACAGCTAGGCTACACGCGCACCGCGCAACAGATCCTCGATTGGATCGCATCCGCCAACCCTCAGCAGCAGACTGCTTTCGTAGCTTGTCTGGACGGCAAAATCGTCGGCTGGATCGAGGTTGCGATCGAACGCCGTCTACAGTCAACGCCGTTTGCCCTCATCGGCGGTCTTGTAGTGGCTGAGCATGTGCGGGGGCGGGGAATTGGCCGCGAGCTCTGCCGCTACGCCGAACAGTGGAGCTGGCAGCATGGCGTCGCAAGGATGCGGGTCACTTCGCGCAATAGCCGCCTTGATGCGCATCGCTTTTACACGCGCGACGGCTATCAGGTTGTGAAGACCTCGCTGGTTTTTGAGAAGGACCGTCCGGAGTAATACACCCTGCAATCTCTGTAGGGTGAGGATGAAAAGCAACGGGCCTGGGATCGTCATCCCAAGCCCGCGATTCTGTTCGTTATTTTCGTTTCGCCGATCTACTGCTGCGGCTGTGGTGCTGGCGGCTGCGCATCTTGCGCGGGCGCGGGAGCTCCCGGCACTGGCGGAATCGGCGTCGGCTGCTGCACCGGCTTCGGCCCAGTGTCGCCCTCATTCTTCTTCTTCTGCTGCATGCGCGTCTTCTCGGCCGCCGTCTCCGACGCTTTTTTCTTCTTCTTGGTCTCGGTGGTCGTTCCGTTCAGGCCCAAAGGAGCCGATTGCGTTTGCTGATCGGCCACTTCGGCCGCATCGGGCGGCGCTGGTCCATTTGCGTTGCTCCGGACTCCGTTCGTCTTGGGTTTCTTCTCCCGCGCGCGATCGCCGAACCGCGTCTTCTGGGTTGGCGCAGTAGGCTCCAGCGGATTCACCGGCTGCGGCTCCGCATTCGAAGCCGTCTCCGGCAGCGCACCCGCGTTTTCTGTCGATGAATTTGTCGCTGCTGTAGGCAGCGTCTCGCGCGGCGCTTGTCCGTAACGAATCTTTTCCTTCTTGCCAGGCTTTTCCGTGCCTTGTTGTCCAGCCTTGCCCTTCTTGGTCGACGCTGGTGTCGCTGACGGCGTGGTCGCCGGCGCCGCATTTTCCTCCGCCGCCGGTACGGGCTCCGCTCCCGATTTCTGCCGGAAGGCGTGCGTGCTCTCGCGGAACCGCGTCCTCTCTACCTTGGCCTTTTTCTTTGGCGCGGGCGGCACGTAGGCGCTGAAGGCAATGCTCGAATGCAGCTCGGCGTAGGTGGCGCCGGAATCCGTATAGCCCTGCTTGATCTGAATGAAGGCCTCGTCGCGCATCCTGCTCAGATAATCGCGAATCGCTGGCTCCATGCGGCTCATGTAGTAGGCCTCTTCAACGTCCTGCGTCACATCTTTGTACGGCCGCGCTCCGCCCGGAGTATGCTGCACTACCTTCAGGATGATGTAGCCCTGCCGCGTCAGGATGGGATCGGTGTATTGCCCGGACTGCAGGACGAAGGTCTTGTCTTCGAGCAACTTTCCCAGCTGGCCCGAGTCTTTCTTATACTGGCCCAGGTCGCCGCCCTGCGCGGCGGTCGAACCGTCGCTGAAGCTGCGCGCCAGTTGCGCAAAATCGCCGCCCGCATGCAGCCGCGCTTCGACGTCGTCAGCCTTCGCCTTGGCCGCAGCCACTTTCGCGGGATCGTCGCCGCCGCCGGTGGAGATCAGAATTTCGGCCAGCCGTTCGCTCTCCGGATGCGTGTAATCCTGCTGGTGCGCTTGGTAGTAGCGCTCCACCTCGCCCGGCGTCATCTGGATGTGTTCGCCAACCTCATTCCGCATCACTTCCTGCGTAATAATCTGGTTGCGGATGTTGGCCTTGAAGTCCTCGAACGACACGCCCTGTTCACGCGCGGCCTTCTCCAGGTCCTCGATCGTCTCCAGGTTATATTGCTTGCGGATCTCGTCCAGGCGCTTCACCAACTCCGTCTCGCCGGTGATGTTCAGCTCTTTGCCCTTGGAGAGCCACAGTTGCTGGTCGATCAGGTTGCGCAGCAGATCTTTGTGCGCCGCCGAAATTGCCTGCATCGACTCGCCGTGCTGCCGCCCCTCCTGGTCCAGATCCGCCTGGGCGCGGTTGTAATCCGACTGGGTGATGATCTGATCGTTCACGCGGGCAATGATGTCCTCGGCAACGGTGCCGCCGTAGGGGCTCGCCGGCGCATTGGCCTGGGCGCGCGCCAGGGTGTTACCCGCGAGCAGTATCGTGCCGAGCACGAAAACCGAGTATCTGCGAAGAAGTCTTGAAGTCATAATGTCGGCAACCTGCTGGGCGGCTGACTTACAGTTTTCTGCCACCTGATGCATAGACGCCATTGTAAATGCCAAGGCAGCAGGCATGCGATTCTTCGCGGCTCAACCCAGGCCCTAACACGAACAGGGGTGCCCCGGGTCTCGATTTTGAGACCCGGGATACCGCGGACCGCAAATACGCGATGCGCCCTGCAGTGCCCCATCCTTCTAGCGCTTATTGCCGGCAGGTGGGAGACCAACTCCGTTAACCCGCCAACTTCGCCGTCACCGCTACCCGACTCCCTCCCGGCGCGTCAAATACTGCGGTGCTATACTTTAGCCCAGGATGGCTCTGCGGGCGTTCCGCGAGCGGTTCATGCATCTCCCAGGCCTTGCCGGTTCCGGGCAAGGTCAATTTGTATCGAGCGCCTCTCCTCTAAAGTTGTGGACCCGCTCTCGCCGGTAGATGCGATCGCAGATTGACGCGATCTCCGCCTCGTGCCCCTTTCGCATCCGCCGTCCGGAGGATCGCATTGTCCATGACCCCCCGCGCTCGCCGCGCGCTCTTCGCTCTCGCAGTTTTCTTCGCCGTCTGTGCCGTTGCCGGCACGGTTCTGGAACGCCGCGTGGGTGCGCAGTCCTCGCAGGACGAGAGCCAGCTCCGTGACAGCCTGAAGACCTTTACCGACGTTTACGCGCTGGTGGAGCAGAACTACGCCGAGCCCATCACCGGCGACAAGGCCGACAACGCCATCTACGACGGCGCCATCCCCGGCATGTTGCAGGTGCTCGACCCGCACTCGCACTTCTACGATCCCAAGTCCTACGCCCGCCTTCGCGAAGACCAGCGCGGCCACTACTACGGCGTGGGCATGGTCATCCAGCAGCAGAACGACGACGGCAAGGCCAAGGTCTTCGTGGTCACGCCCTATGAGGACACGCCCTCCTTCCGCGCCGGCATTCATCCTGGCGACCAGATCGTCGCCGTCGACGGCAAATCCACAGATGGCTGGACCTCCGACCAGGTGGCAAAGGCGCTCAAAGGCCCCAAGGGAACCCAGGTCGAAGTCACTACCGTACGCTACGGCCAGCCCAAGGCGCTGGTCTTCAATCTGATTCGCGACGAGATTCCGCATCCCTCCATCGATCTCAAGTATGAGATTCGTCCAGGCATCGGCTACATCCATCTCACGCAGTTCCAGGAAACCACCGGCGACGAGATGGAAGACGCCATCAACGGCTTCGCCAACCTCAAGGGCCTGGTGCTCGATCTGCGCGAGAATCCCGGCGGACTGCTGAACCAGGCCGTCGATGTCTGCGACCACCTGCTCACCAAGGGCCAGACCATCGTCTCGCAGCGCGGTCGCGCCTACCCCGACGTGAACTACACTGCGACGCACGGCAACGGCGGCAAGACCTTCCCCATCGTCGTGCTCGTCAATCGCGACACCGCTTCGGCTGCCGAAATCGTCTCCGGCGCCCTGCAGGATCACGACCGCGCTCTTATCGTCGGCGAAACCACCTTCGGCAAGGGCCTGGTGCAGACCGTCTACAATCTCAGCGAAAACTCCGGCCTGGCGCTTACCACCTATCACTACTACACGCCCTCCGGCCGCCTCATTCAGCGCAACTACGAGGGCGTTTCGCTCTACGATTACTACAACCACGCTGGCGCGCTGGCTGCCAACTCCTCCAATCGCGAGGTCAAGCTCACCGATTCCGGCCGCACCGTCTACGGCGGCGGCGGCATCACGCCCGATGAGAAGATCGAAACGCCTAAGACCAACCGCTTCCAGGACGAGCTGAGCTACAAGGACGTCTTCTTCCACTTCGCACCGGTTTACGTAGCTACGCACACCGTCGACAAGAACTTCCAGGTCGACGACGCGGCGATGGCCGACTTTAAGAAGTTCCTCACCACGCAGAGTGTCGATTGGACCGACGCCGACATCAACGGCTCCTCCGACTGGATCAAGGCGCGCATCAAGAAGGACGTCGATACCATTCAGTTCGGCCAACTGTCCGGACTACGCGTCATTGCCGACTGGGATCCGGAGGTCCAGAAGGCGCTTACCTACATGCCCGAAGCGCAGGCCCTCGAAGACACTGCCCACAAGGTGCTCGCGGAAAAAGCCCAGGCGCGCAACGCAGCACCCGAGAGCGTCCCCACGCAGCCCTAACGCGCAACCACCGCCATCAACGCAAAAAGGCCATCCCGTGTGGGATGGCCTTTTTGCTGCATTCATCGCTCAAACGAATCTCGTTATTGCCGCGCATATTCCACGCGATGCGGCGCGGTCTCTTCTTCGGTTACGACAAAGAAACCGCGCAGGTTCGCCTGTCCAAACGAAGTCGTCATCGCCACGTCGGCGGCATCCCGCCCCGTCGCCATCAGGACACGCCCGATGCGCGGTTCATTGTTACGCGCATCGAAGGTCCACCAGCGCCCACCCAGATAAGCCTCGAACCATGCGCTGAAGTCCATCGGTAGCCTCACCGGCACGCCGATGTCGCCCAGATACCCTGTCGCATAACGCGCCGGAATATTCAGTGCGCGGCAGAAGGTGATCGCCAGGTGTTGAAAGTCGCGGCACACGCCCACGCGCTCCGTGAACACATCCAGAGCCGTCTTTGTGGGCCGTGCCTGCTGATAGTTGAACGCCACCTTGTTGTTCACCCAGTTGCAAATGGCCTGCACGCGGCCCCAGCCTGGCGCGACGTGTCCAAAAAGTTCCAGCGCAATGGTCGAGAAACGATCCACCTCGCAGTAGCGGCTGTTGAGCAGGAAGCTCAGCACCTCGTGCGGCAAATTGCCCACCGCCGCCTCGCCCGCTGACCAATTCACCTCGTCCGGCAATCCGGAGTCGCGAATCAACGTGGAATTGAATAGCTTCAGTTGCCCAGCAGGAGCGACAAATCGCGCACAACGATTCCCGAAACCGTCCAGGTAATGGGCGATTTCGAGACTCGGTTCAGTTTGCAACTCGTCCGGCCCCTCCAGATCCTGGGCGCGCGAAGGATGCACATTCAGCAGCGCCACCATCGCAACCGCTGCCGGAATATCGAATTGAATGTCGTACGCAAGCCGAATCAGCATAGAAGCTCTTTCATAACTCCGTTTTTGAAATTGCACGGCTTTAGCCGTACCGCAAAGCACCCAGGAAAATCGCGGGCTTTAGCCAGTGAGAGACGGTTTTTAAAAAGTCCGAGGTGGTTATGAAACAGTTTCTAGTGTCCCGTCTCTAAAGTTCGCAACAAAATAGAGCTGTCATCCTGAGCAACGCTTGGCCCGAATCCGGGCCAAGTGGAGTCGAAGGACCTGCATTTTGGGGCTTCGCCTTATGTTACGAACTTCGGGGACACCACACTAGAGGTCCACAATCGTTTTGCGCCTGCCGGCCGTGAAAAACAGCAGAACCGCCGGTTCAGATTTGTCCGGCGGTCTTGTTTGCCCGGAGGCCCTTATGAATGCGAGTCCGTGCGTTACGGTACGCGGACGACGGTGCGGATCTGGAACGACGAGGTGTTGACGAGAATGTAATTCCCATCCACCATACGCCACTCGTAACCGCGCGGCGGCGCGCTCAGATGGCTTTGGTGGTAGTCGACTCGATCGCCGCGATCCCAATCCTCGTGCCTGATGGGCGCGCCCTTCTTCCATTCTTTGTGTTCGACATAAGCGTGGTTGTCGTGATGGTCCTGGGCCAGTGCGGTGCCGCCCAGGAGGCTGGTGGAAAGGATTGTGAGCGCTAAAAGACTATGAAGCTTTTTCATTGCGGAACACCTCCCTTGGTGGGATGCTCGCGCAACATGGCGCGTTGTTCGTGTTTGGGGTAGATTCCTGGCGCGCGCCGACACGTCTCCCGTGGGCGTCCGTCCCTTAGCAGGCCGCTACACCGCGTGCACCCGAGCCGCGCACAATTGATCGGCCGTTCGAACCGCCGCCTACTTCGGCGGCGGAGGCGTGAAGATCTCGCGCTTCGTGGGTTCCGGTTTCGGCTTTGGCTTCGGTGCTTTCTTGGCTTCTTTTCTGCCTTTATCTTTGCTTCCCATGCCGCAAGCATGACACAGTTGCCCGCCGCTGAAAAGTACCGCAGGCGATTCCTCGTATACGATGCCCCGTGCCCATCCTTCCGGCGCGCTCTGCCGGAAGGGCGGGAAAGCACGAACCCCAACACACCAATTTCAACTCAGCAAGAATGTCGGATGCCCCTGGTCCCAAGGAAGCAAACTCACCACAAAATGGGGTGCCCCGGGTCTCGATTTTGAGACCCGGGAAAGCACAACCCTCACGCCGCCGCCAGCCCGCAAAGTGGGCGATATACGCTAGCTCCAGTCGCAAGACTGGGGACAACGAAAACGGTTCCGACGGGTGCCCGGTTCTTCAGAATGCAAACCCACCACGAAATGGGGTGCCCCGGGTCTCGATTTCGAGACCCGGGAAAGCACGATGCCGACGTGCGGCGAACCGGTTCCACCGCTCTCGCTCATCAAACCGACTAACGGTTGATAACGTTTTTCAGGCAGCAAACCCACCACGACCGCGGGTGCTCCGGGTCTCGCTTCTGAGACCCGGGAACCACGAATGCCGACATCCACCGGCTACAAGCTACGAGCCGCCCACGGTCCACGGTTTTCTAGCCCCTCAGTCCCGATTCCCTTAGTCCCTGTTTTCGCGTCAAGTCCGCCGTCCCCGAAAAACCTCGTCCGCGCCTGCTAAACCCCTGATTTCTTGTTCCCTTGTTCCCTCGCTCTCTTGTTCCCTGCTTTTTGCCGATAATTATGCGCCTTCGGCGCAAGCTATCAATAGGGCAAGAAAACGCGTTGGGGAGATCACGCCATGCGCAAGGTCAAAAGCATCACCGTCTGCGTTCCGGCGGAGACTGGCCCGGCTGTTAACGTTCTGGTTACCCCACCCCCTCCCCCCCTCCCCCCTCCTACCTCCATACCCACCCCCCATACCCCGGAGTTCTCACACCTGAAACCTGACGTCTCCACCCCCTATAAAAACCGCAAAAAGCGAACTGTGAAACTGTGAGCCTTGGAAACGATTCGAAATCAGCAATTTACACGCAGAACCGAACATCAACACAGAAACTGTGAAACTGTGCAACTGTGCAGCCGCAGCTAACCAACATAAATAAAGACCTGTGATCGGATCGGCAAACCGCCGTAATTTCCCTGTAATGCCGAGCTTCTGTACGGAGACACGCGCCAAAACTCGCCCAGTTTCCCACTGTGTTGCCGACCGCGGCGCGCCGTTATTCTGGAAGTACCATGACTCAATCAGCAAACTCTCTGCGTCGCGTGGCCGTTTTCTGCGGATCGGCCTTCGGAACCAATCCTGCCTTCCGCGCGGAAGCCTCGGCGCTCGGCGCTGCTATTGGCAAAGCCGGTCTTGGCTTGGTGTATGGCGGAGCCAGCCGCGGATTGATGGGCGCGCTTGCCGACGCGGCTCTTGCCGAGGGCGCTGAAGTGATCGGCGTATTGCCTGAGGTGCTCAGCGGCCGCGAGATCGCGCATACGCGCCTGACTTCGCTCGAATTGGTGCTGACCATGCACGAGCGCAAGGCGCGGATTCACGAACTCTCCGATGCGATTCTGGTGCTTCCTGGCGGTTACGGCACGCTCGACGAGTTGCTCGAAGCCGTGACCTGGGCGCAGATCGGACTGCACGCGAAGCCTTGCATCCTTATTAATACGGCCGGTTATTGGGACGGGCTGATGGCGTTTCTCGATACTGCCGTGGCGAATGGATTTATTGAAGCGCGCAATCGCGGTCTGATGCGCGTGGCGCCGAATGCGGCTGAGGCGCTGGCGATGGCGGCTCGCGCCTGATCCGCGAAGCCATCGCGCGCGGTTGTATCATGCAGCTATGTCAAAAAAGCTTCGCTTCGGCGTGCTCAGCACCGCTAACATCTGCGTAAGAAAAGTCATCCCTGCTATGCAGCTGGGTGAGCTCACTTGCGTTTCCGCCATTGCCTCTCGCGATCTTGCGAAGGCGCGCGAGGCGGCCGACAAACTCGGCATTCGCACGGCGTACGGTTCTTATGAGGAACTGCTCGCCGATCCCAATATCGACGCTATCTACAATCCGCTGCCTAACCAGTTGCACGTACCGCTGACGGTGAAGGCTGCCGAGGCCGGCAAACATGTGTTGTGCGAGAAACCGCTCAGCATGACCGTGGCCGAGGCCAAAACTCTGCTCGATGTGCGCGTCCGCACCGGCGTCAAGATCTGCGAGGCCTTCATGATTCGCAGTGCTCCGCAGTGGCTGCGCGTGCGCGAACTTCTCGATGAAGGCCGCATCGGCGAACTGCGCGCCGTGAACGCACACTTCAGCTATTTCAACGTGAATCCCGACAACATTCGCAACCGCGTGGAGACGGGCGGCGGCGGCGTGTACGACATCGGCTGCTATTGCATTCATGCGTCGCGCTTGGCCTTCAAACAAGAACCGCGGCGCGTGGTCGCGCTCGTCGAGCGCGATCCCGAGATGGGCACAGACCGCCTGGCTTCAGCCATCCTCGACTTTCCCGCCGGCCAGGCCATCTTCACCTGCAGCACGCAGCTTATTCCTTTCCAGCGCGTGCAGCTTCTGGGTACGCGCGGGCGAATTGAGCTTGAGATTCCCTTCAACGCGCCCAACGACCGGCCCTCGCGGCTCTTCGTCGACGCGACGGGCGACCTGAGTTTCAACGGGATCGCGACCGAGAAATTCCCAACTGCCGATCAGTACACGCTCCAGGGCGACGCATTTGCGCGCGCGGTCTTCGAAGATACTGAAGTTCCCGTTCCGCTTGAAGATTCGATCTCGAATATGGCTGTGATTGAAGCCATCTTCCGCTCGGGAAATTCGGGACAGTGGGAAGCGGTGGAGCAGTAAGAACAATCAGCCATCCCAAACGCGATGAACGCGTTTAGGATGGGCAACCAGAGACAGGTCAAACGGGATTTGCTGCCGTTGCGCACTCGAATAAATCGCGGCTCAGCGCCTCCATGCGATGGGGATCGCTGTCCCACGCGAACATGAAACGCGCCGCGCCGCCGATAAAAGTGTAGAAATTCCAGCCTCGACTCCTCAACGAATTGAAAATCTCGTCCGAAGCCAGGAGAAAAACCGCGTTGGCCTCCACGGGCTGCGCCACCTTGATGCCGGGGATGGCGTCGATGAGCAACGCAAACTGCTGCGCGCAGCGGTTGGCATACTCGGCATTGCGCAGCCACGCGCCGCTCTCCAGCATTCCCACCCACGGCGCCGACAGGAAGCGCATCTTCGACGCTAGTTGCCCCGCCTGCTTGCAGCGATAGTCGAAATCAGTGGCCAGCGCACGATCGAAAAACAGCACTGCTTCTCCCAGCGCCATGCCGTTTTTGGCGCCGCCGAAGCAAAGCACGTCGACGCCGCTCTTCCACGTCATCTCCGCCGGCGAGCAGCCCAGGCTGGCGCAGGCGTTCGAAAAACGTGCACCGTCCATGTGCAGCGAGAGCCCGAGCGCCTGGCATTCTTCAGCAATCGCGCCCAGCTCTTGGAGCTTGTACACGCACCCCGTCTCGGTGGATTGCGTGATGGTGACCGCGCGCGGCTTGGGATAGTGAATGTCGTGGCGCTTGGTGGCGAGCTCGCGAATCGACGCCGGGGTAAGCTTGCCGTCGGCGCTCGCGGCCGCGAGCAGTTTCGAGCCATTCGAAAAGAATTCGGGCGCGCCGCACTCGTCCGTCTCGACGTGCGACTGGTCGGAGCAAATGACGCTGTGGTAGGACTGGCAAAGCGAGGCCAACGCCAGCGAGTTGGCCGCAGTGCCGTTGAAGACGAAGTATACCTCGCAGTCCGTCTCAAACAGATTGCGGAAGGCATCGGCCGCCCGCGCCGTCCACGGGTCGTCGCCGTACGACGTTGCGTGCCCGCGGTTGGCGGCTTCCATTGCCTGCCATGCTTCGGGACAGATTCCCGCGTAGTTGTCACTGGCAAACTGCTGCAGCAAATCCTTATCGGCGATTTCAACCATAGAGCGTCCTCGATTTGTCAGGTTAGACTTTGTCCCCGAGATTCGTTTGCGAGATGCATTTAAATTATCGATGAAGTGACGGCAGCTGTGCGGGGCCTGGCGTAAAGAGCAACGAGACTCTTGACTCCGGCATCACAGCAAGAGGCACGCCCCAAGGAGGAACTATGAGTAGTGTAAATACGATCGAGAAATTGTTTGTAGAGGAACTAAAGGATATTTATTCTGCTGAAAACCAAATCACAAAAGCTCTCCCGAAGATGGTGAAAGCCGCGACGTCGGACGATCTGAAAGCCGCCTTTGAACATCATCTACGAGAGACGGAAGGACAGATCCAGAGACTCGATCAGGTATTTGAAACGCTCGGTGTTAGTCCGAAAGGCAAGACTTGCGACGGCATGAAAGGTGTTCTGGCCGAGGGCGAGGAGGTGCTGAAGGAGACCGAAAAGGGCGACGTTCGCGATGCGGCTTTGATTTCAGCAGCTCAGCGGGTCGAACACTACGAAATGGCCGCGTATGGAACGGTAAGAACCTATGCGGAAAGGCTCGGCAAGAAGCAGATTGTCGGGGTCCTCGAGGAAACTCTCGAGGAAGAGAAGGCTGCCGACAAAAAACTCACGGAAATCTCACAGAAGGTTCATCAGCATGCGCTCCATGCGGCATGAATGCGGCATGAATCCCCGGGGCCACAGCGCGATCCACCATTCGCGCTGTGGCCTTTGCCTGTCGGTAGCGTATTGCGATGGCTACATCTGAAGGCGAGATGCCTTAGAAAGGAGCTTGGATGGCACGCGCGAAAAACAATCGATGGTCAGCGAATGTAAAGACCGTTTCTACATATCCGCCGGAAGGTCTGTTCACCAAAGACGCCAAGACGATTGCCCGCTCGCTGGCGTCGAAGAAAGTCTCTCCGAAAGGGCCCGGCTCAGGAATGAGAATGCTTGCGTTCTACATCAATCGCGCAGGAAAGGGCCTGAGCGCCGAGCGAAAGGCAGAACTGGAACAGGCCAAGGAATTGCTATCGGAGAAGGTACAAGCGGCACGAAAGCGGAAGAAGGCTGCTTAGCGAAGTCCGATTGAGTCATGACCAAAGCTCTTGGATGGAGGCAACGCGCAGATCGGGGCCCGCATCCTTGGTGAACATGATTCGCAAGCTCAAATCCGGGCAATTCCGTCTCTATTCGCGCAAGAAGAATCCCGCAACCCGCAAGCGGCGCAATCTGGGCACATTCGCCACGCTCGAGCAGGCAAAGCAGCATGAGCGCGAAGTGCAATACTTCAAGAAACATTGAGCGTTAACTCTCATCGTACTCGGCGATTCGAGGGAAGGCTCCGGAATCCGCGTGCAAAGGGCTGCGCGAAGATAAGCCAGCGCGCGGCGTCGCGAGCGAAGCGGCGCGATTGCCGAGTGGAACTGCGTCTGGTCAGTCGGAAGGGCAACATTGTGCGAAACCATCTCGGCGCTCCCCAAAAAGGAAGTCGATGAAAAGGGACTCGATGGGCATGACCGAATTGGCGATCACACATCCCGACAAGGTGCTGGACCGAGAGAGCGGCCTGACCAAGCAAGAACTGGCGGACTATTACGTTGCCGTGGCCGAACATTTGCTGCCGCACATTGCTGATCGGCCGCTCAGCGTGGTGCGCTGCCCTGGCGGCAACAGCAAGCCGTGCTTTTTTCAGAAGCATGTGGGGCTCGGGCTGCCGGAGGGGGTCAAGACAGTGACCATCAAGAGTTCCAAGTCCGGCGAGAAGGAAGATTTCATCACGGTGGATTCGAGCCAAGGACTGATTGGCCTTGCGCAGATGGGTGTGCTTGAGATTCACCCCTGGGGCGCGCGCAACAAATCGCTGGATAAGCCGGATCGCATAGTCTTCGATCTCGATCCCGATGCGACTATCGGATGGAAAACGCTGGCCGACACCGCGCAGGAACTTAGAAAGAGACTCGACAAAGTTGCATTGAAGAGTTTTGTGAAGACCACGGGCGGCAAGGGGCTTCATGTCGTCGTCCCTATTCGTTCGGATCGTGAGTGGTCCGACGTCAAGGAGTTCGCACACCATCTTGTGATGGAAATGGAGCGGGCGCAGCCGGAACTGTATGTTACCAAAATGACGAAGGCCACGAGAAAGAACCGCATCTATCTCGACTATCTTCGGAACGATCGCGGAGCAACATCGGTGGCGCCGTTTTCTCCGCGCGCGCGGCAGGGTGTTCCCGTGGCAATGCCGCTCGAATGGGCGGAGCTACATGCCGCAAAAGCGCCGACTTTTCACGTGTCCGATTTCGGAAAATGGAAGACCTGGCTAGGCAGCGATCCTTGGCGCAAATTGACAGAGACAGACCAAAAACTTAAGCAACCGCAAAATACCCGGCGTCAGGCGGATTGCTAGTCTGGGATTCGAGACCCCCTGTTCTGCGCTGCGGCGACCCACTTTACGGACGACATTGTGTCTCTCCGCCATCTTTTTTGTGAGAAACAGGAAAGTCGCCGAAGGTTGCTTGCGGCAGGGCAGCTGCGTTCAAGCACTCTCTTGCTTGGAATATGCATCATAAAGATGGGAGCAACGAAGCCAAAAGTCACCGCATCCCAACGCTTAAGGGTTTCGAGCGGCATCTTTCAACACGAGATGGCTTGCCAGCAGCGACCGATAGCAAGACTCAACAAAACAAAATGACGGCATCGAATGCGACGGCGGATTTACTCGCGTCAAGTCCATATGCGTGCGAACAAGGCCGCACAAATCTTCCAATCCCTCGAAAGGGGTGTTTTTAATGACCAGACGCTCCACTGGCCCACTTACGGGCATCTTCACCAAACCTCCCGAAATCATGGCCGACATCCTCTCATCCCGAGAATTCTTTTCGGGTGGTCCGGCAGCAGGACTGCGCGTACTGACGGTTTACATGGCCTATGCCAGCAGACGACTTAGTGTCGCACAGAAACACAGTCTTGAGCGAGCCAAGGAAATGCTCGTAGACCGCACGCGGAAGACGGAAGTTGAAAGAGCGTAATCGAGCAAAGAAAGGCGCTCGGCTCTAGCGTAGCGCGCCGGGCAAGAACAATTCGCTCATTCCGAGGCCGCAGATCCCCATCCTTTCGCTAGAAAAAAGACCAAAGGATGGGGACGGAAATGGTACAAGGTCAATTGGCCAGAGACTTCGCAACAGGTCTCAATTCTTCGGCTTATTCGTAACATCTCTTCCCGGATTACTTGCATGAACCAATTCCGGAGTCGACACAGCACCCAGCGTCATGCGCTGATCTTGCGTATCGATGCGCCGTGAGCGCTCGAACCGCGTTATCAATGCGGGCCGCAGATCGACTGACCGGCCAGATTCGAGCGCTTGCTCGATGGCTTCCAGAACGCGCACATCCGCCAGTCCCTCTTCTGCATCCGGTTCGGGATCTTCGTTGTTCAAAATGCACCGCGAGAAATACTTCATCTCGCCGCCGAAGTGATCAGTGTTTTTGAACTCCTCTTCCTTCTTCTCTTCGCCGATGACAACGATTTGACGGAAGGGTTGACCAAAAACGTATGCAGGGTCGAGCTGGATTGAACCTTTGGTTCCTACGGCGATGAAGGAGTTTGTTGGATTTCCAAAATACGAGAGGTTAAATTGCGCGAGGCGGTAGCCCGGGAATCGCAGCGTGACAGCAACTGTGTCGTAGAAGTCTTGATCGAAACCGGATTGCGGGTGTTTTGAACCCACGGCAGATACCACTTCCACCGGCTCATCTTCAAAGACGTAGCGCGCTGCATTGACCGGATACGGCCCCATGTCCATCACAGGTCCAGCCAGTTCGCCGTTGTGAGCGCGGTGGTTCTCTGGGTCCAGGAGCTGCGTGAACGTCGATGCAAACAGATGCACTTCCCCAAGCGCTCCGGAGCGGATCTTGTTGATGGTATCGAGAGTTCCTGGCTCGAAGTGCAGGCGATAAGCAACCATCAACTTGGCCGCGGAGTCACTCGCAGCCTGCAGAATTGTTCTGCACTTCTCGGTTGAGACCTCGAGAGGCTTCTCTGTCAAAACGTGAATTCCCGCCTGCAGGGCCGGCACAATAAACTCGGCGTGACGCCAGTTTGGAGTTGCCAGGTAGATGGCGTCAAACGTTCCGGAAGCAAGCGCCTCGGCGAAATCGTCATAGCCAAATGCGGCTTCTACGCCGTATTCTTTGCCGAGTCTCGCAGCTTTGATCGGATCGGATGTGATAAAGGCTGTGATTTCGGAATTGCCGGTATGATGAACGCCGGGCATCATATTTTCCTGCGCGATATCGCCCAAACCAACAATTGCATATCGAACTTTTTCTTCGGGACAGTTTACCAATAAATCCCCCAGTGCCATAAATAAATATTCTCCTGTCGCCAAACTCGCTTCGAGATCCCAACTCCTTTCGAAGGTTGGATGCATAGCAGTGGAGATGGTTTGACCAAAGTCCGCCAAACAACTTGCTCATGACTCATGATAAGAGGCAAAGGAAATTACGACCCTCAGCTGAAAACCCGAACATCTTCCTGCACATCTCAACCAGCTAGGAGATAACACGGATGCCGAACCGATCCACAACACAACGGGCAAAAAAAGATCTTCGCGAGGGCAAATCTCCATCCACGGCTGCTGGAGAGTTTGTGCACGAAGAGATCGAGCACGTCCGCAAAGGAAAGCATGGCGCGCGGTCGCCGCGGCAGGCGATTGCCATCGGTCTGAGCAAGGCACGCCGCGCGGGAGTCCCGCTGCCACCGCCTCGCGCAGGCAAGACCAGCACAGAGGCGAGAAAAAAGGCGAGCCGCGACTATGAAAGAGGCCAATCTGCTGCGGGAGGATCACGATCGAGCCGTGTCTCGCGCGCACGAGAGAGAGTTCTCGAGCAGGAGCCGCATGATTCGGCTTCGCCGCGCGCCTTGTCTGCGCAAACCCGCCGAGCGGCACAAAAGCGAGGCCGTGAAAGTCGGCACGAAGCGGCGCAAAAGGCTGTGGAGACGAAGGGCGCCAGGGGCCGAGCGAGCGCTGCCAGAAAAGCAGCGCGTACCCGCGGTGCTAAAAAAGTTGCCTAGCAGACTGCAGAAGAATGGGACACCAAAGCGCGCCGAATCCAAGAAGTACTTTATCAGCTCGCGACGTATTCAGAGTGCGAGTGGGTAATTGAAGATAGGTCCAAGATAGGCTTCCGCTTCTTGAGCATTCGTAAGATGCAGTAGCCGGCTGCGGCCGCGGCAAGATGTTTGAGAGTGTGGCCGCTTACGATATGGAGCGCGGCAAAAACCGGCTTGTCGAAAAGCTCCAGGATCTTTGCCAGAGCGTAAAAGCCGATAACGAGTCCAAAATCCGAGGTCCGTGTGTAACGCCGCGGAAAGGAAAACGCCAGCAGAATCACCAGCGCCGCATAGGCTTGCACGGCTGCGTAGAAACGTAAATCTCCCGCGCCTCTCGTTTCACTCCATTCCCACTGCAGCACGCTCGCCAGACCAACAAGTAGAAAGATTGGCAGCAGCCAAATACCGAGCCGTATATTGATGCGCTCCGCGATTACCGCCGACACCATCGACATAAAAGTGATCGTCATTGGCAGACGGTCCCAGAGGAGTCGCGCATTGTCTGGAGCGAGGTGATAGTAAGAAGAGCCGAAGGCGGTCAACAGCAATCCGGCAAAGGCAAATAAGTATGGCCACAATTCCCGCTCATCGAGAAAGAGCCTGGCATTTTTGCGGGAACGAGATCGCAGCAAGAACACGAGACCCCATATTCCGACCACGGCGAAGGGTAGATTCGACACCACATCGCCGAAATTAGGAATTCCGAGAAAACTTCGCTGGTCCGCGAACAGATGATAGGATACGGGCTGCGGAATCCGCGGCATTATGCAGCAGACTAAGACAACGATCACGGTGAGAAGAATCAGCATTCCCAGGCTTGCTTTTCGAGAAATCATTTCATCCATCTCCTGGTGCGCGAGTTTGATATCCGGGTTGACTATCGATCCTGAGCTATTCAGTGGAAAAACTGCGGGCTTTCGATGCTTCCTCTGCGAGCGTCTTAACCGTCCGCAGATCCGTTTTGCCCGTGCCGAGCAGCGGAATGGCATCGGCGTGAATAAATTGATTGGGTTTGGGCTTCCATAGCGCGGGAAGATCGCATTGCGCAAAACGCTCCAGCACGGGCGCGAGCTTTGCTTCGGGCAGTGTATGAATCACCATGATGCGCTCGCCTTTCTTGTCATCGGGCACGGCGGTCACGGCGAAGACTTGCTCGGTTGTCTCGGCCAGCTCATTCAGCTTTTCTTCGATGCGGATGTGCGGCACCATCTCGCCGCCGATCTTGCTGAAGCGCGAGAGCCTGTCGGTGATAGTGAGAAATCCGTCCTCTTCCATGGTGGCGATATCTCCAGTCGTATACCAGCCATCGTGCAGAACGTCGGCCGTCTTTGCCGGCTTGCCGAGATAGCCGTGCATAACATTTGGCCCCTTCACCAATAACATGCCCGCCGTTCCCGGCTGTACCGGCTGGCCGGTGTCGATATCGACGACCCTGACCGAGACGCCCGGCAGCGGATGGCCGATCCTGCCGCGCCTGGCCGCGACCTGCCGGAAGCCTGGGGCGCGGAAGTCTCTGCCGTTTACGGTCACGATGGGCGAGCACTCCGTACAGCCGTAGCCTTCGAGCGGACGAATGCCGAACTGATCTTCGAATGCCAGCGCCACGCGCTCCGGCAGCTTCTCGGCGCCCACCAGAACATACTCGAGCGAGCCAAAACTCTCTGGCGTGCAGCGCCGCATATAACTCTGGAGAAAAGTGGGTGTGGCGACCATGAAGGTTATTTTGTATTTCTCGACCAGCACGCCGATCACCTGCGCATCGAGCGGATTGGGATGGAAGACTACGCCCACGCCCTGCACGGCAGGCAGCCACAGTCCGGCGGTGAATCCGAAGGAGTGAAAGAAGGGGAGAATTCCGAGAATCTTGTCGCGGCCGTCGAGCATGAAGATCTGACTTACCTGACGGATGTTAGCCATGATGTTGAAGTGCGTCAGCATCACGCCCTTCGGATCGCCGGTGCTGCCGCTCGAAAAGATCACGGTCGCGAGTTGATCCATGCGCGCCGCGGGCCCTTGTTCGGCAGGAACAGCAGGTTCGATCACCGGCCTGATAAGATGAGCGCCCAGCATGCGCTTTACGATACCGACCGGCATCATCCACGCCATCGACAGCGCCATGAGCTTTTCACCGAGTTGCGGTTTACCAAGCGCGTCTTCTAGGAGTAAGGTCCGGCCGGGAATCTGCATGCCGGGAAAGCGCTCGAGAAATGCCTTTGAGGTAATCACCACTTCAATGCCACATTGCTCCGCGCATCCGGCGATCGTGGCGTTCGACGATGTGTAATTCAGGTTGACCGGCACGCGGCCCATCAGCATCAGTGCGTAATTGGTCAGCGCTCCGCCGACCGAGGGAGGTAACAGCAGGCCCACCATGGTTTGCTCGCCGACTTGTCTCTGGAGCCGCCGCGCGATAAACATGGTTTTGTTCAAGGCCGAGCCAAAGCTCACTTTTGCCGTTTTGGCGTCGGCGGCGAAGAACTGCAGCGGATGCCGCCGCGCTGTCTGCACG
Organism: Occallatibacter sp.; assembly: GCA_049521075.1. Classification (GTDB taxonomy): domain Bacteria; phylum Acidobacteriota; class Terriglobia; order Terriglobales; family Acidobacteriaceae; genus Telmatobacter. The sequence goes on along the minus strand of JBEKPD010000005.1, from coordinate 66,716 downwards.
AATGCGCGGTCGAGCGTCTTCATGCGGGGTTTGCGCTGGTCGAAAGCGTCGGCTTGAAGTTCCTGCACCGCCGTGCGTACAGCGACTGCCGTCGACTGCGCAGGCATGGGCTTGCCGAAGCTCACGGTGACTCTGTAGGGAATCTGGCGCGGCATCTTCCACAGGAAGCGTCCGCGGTCGAAGCTGAAAATGCTGCCCCACACGCCATCCAGATTGACGGGGACGATGGGCACGTGAACATCCTTCATGATGCGTTCCAGGCCGCGGCGGAAGGGCAGCATCTGGCCGGTGCGCGTGATCTGGCCCTCGGCGAAGATGCAGACGATCTCGTCGTTGCCGAGCGCCTCGCTGGCGACCTTGAGCGAGTACAGCATGTCGCGGGGATGCAACTCGCTCGAGATGGGAATGGCCTTGACCATGCGGGCGAAGGGACGGACCAACCAGTGGTCGTAGATGCCCTTGTACATGACGAAGCGGATCGGTCGATCGGTGGCGGCCACCAGCAATGCCACATCGACAAACGACATGTGATTGCAGACCAGAAGTGCACCTGTGCGCTCCGGAAAATTCTCGCGGCCTAGCACGCGCACGCGATAGATCGTCTGAGTGGCAAAGAACAAAATGAGGCGTCCGAACCACTCGGGGAGCAGGTAAAGCACATACACGGTGCTCGCGGCGGTAATCAGCGATGCGGCGACGATTACTTCGCGTGGATTAAGTTGAACGAAGGTGGTGAAGAAGAAATAGACGCCCGAAGAAAGGGCGATGCCGGCGAAGGAAAGTAGATTCGCCGCCGCGATAATTCCGCCCTTCTCGTCCGGCGCAGGCTTGTGCTGAATCAGTGCGTTCACCGGCACAGCGTAAAAACCTGCCCAGAAGCCGAGGAGCCCGAGCAGCACAGCCGAACCGATCAGGCCGTGCGGCCAGATGCCGAGTGCCAGGCCCGTCACCGTCATGCCGATCGAGCCGAGCGGGATCAAGCCGTATTCGATCTTGTTGTCGCTGATCCATCCGGCAGCCATGCTACCCAGGCCGATGCCCACCGCCAGCGTTGCGTTCAGATAGCCCGTCTTGGCCTGCCCCACATGCAGCACGTCGGGTCCGTAGACCACAATCGTCGAAAATAAAAGGGAGCCGAGAAACCAGAAATACGTGTTACCGAGCACGGCGAGGAAGAGCGCGCGATCTTTGCGCATGATGCCGATCTGCGTCCACAGATCACTCAGTACATTGGCGCGAAACGGCTTCTCGGGCGCAGCGGCCGGCACGTGATCGATGCCGAGACTCGTCGCCAGTCCTGCCGCGGCCAGGCCCAACAGCACATAGCCGGCATAGACTTCGTGGCCGCTGAAGTGCTCGCCCATCCAGGCGCCACCAATCGTGCCCAGGATGATGGCGATAAAGGTTCCAAGTTCGATGACGCCGTTGCCCCACGAGAGACGCCTCTCGGGCAGAAGTTCCGGCAGCAGGCCGTACTTCGAAGGCCCGAAGAGCGCGGCCTGGCTCGCCACCAGCGTGAGCGCGACCAGCGTCAGCCACAGGGTGTTCGTTGCCAGCCCCGCTGTTGCCAGCAACATCGATCCGAACTCCATCACTTTCGTCCAGAGAGTTACCTGGCGCTTGCTGAAGCGATCGGCCAGCCAGCCTCCTGGCATGCTGAAAAACAAGAAGGGAATCGAGAACAGAAAGGTCACAAGCGGAACGAGCTTGTCGCGTTCGGTATTCGCCATCTGCATGCTGACGATCATCGACAGCAGCAGGTTGCGCAGAATGTTGTCGCTGAATGCTCCCTGAAACTGCGTGGCGATTAGCGTCCAGAAACCGCGTTCGCTGCGCGTTTCGCTTGCCGTGGTCATGACGTTGGGTACCATTGTTCCGGTTTTGTCGTTTTCAGCAGGATGCATTTCGAACCTCTCTGGAACAGCACGAACATCCTGAGGGTAGCCGCAATTCGCACCCTGAAAAGTCCTATGCAGACAGTTTCTCGAGTGTCACAAAAATTGCGAGGTATCGGTGAATTGCGCGAGATCGTCGCGCACCGCATCGGAGAGAATGGGAAACACAAAGATGCGCGGGCCTTTGGGCAGAGCGCGGTTGGCTGCTGTCTTGGCATCGCACACTATGGCTCCGGTCTGCTCCAGCCCGCGCAGCCAGCGCGGCCTGCGTGGATTGCGCACCACGAGCAGTTCCGCATCCACGCCTGCCGCTTCCAGCATGGTCCGCCCGAACTCACGAAAGTCGTCCCAGTGCGAAACCACGGCAATCAGCTTTCCCTTGAGCGAAGGCAGCTCCGGTCCTAGCCATTTTGTGGCGGATCGAATTTGCAGCGTGACCAACTCAAGCCCCGCGGGCAAGAGTGCGCGCACCGTCTCGGTCTTGCTCGGCCGGCAGAGAGGAATGGCTGCGTGCAGCGCCTCTGGCCGCACCGCCTGGTCGAATGAGATCGCTGTCACTGGCCACTGCGATAGCTGCAGCAGTTCCTCCAAGAGCAACTCGCGGGCATCGACGTCGGGGTCTATCAGCACAAACCGGCTGGGGGGCGGCGAGGCAGTCCACTCAGCGACACGCTTGCGGATGGTCGCCGCGGGCAGGCGCAGCTCGCGGACGGCGCGGAAGAACGCCACAATGTGCTGGTCCAGGATCTGCTCCGGCGTGGTTGCCAGCTCAGCATTGTTCTTTACGTACACGCCGCTGCCGTGACGAAAATCAACCCAGCCCTGTTCGGCCAGCTCGCGGTAACCGGCGCTCACTGTATTGGGATGGATGCTAAAGCGCCGCGCTAACTCGCGCGTGCTGGGCAGCCGGTCGCCCGGCTTCAGGTCTCCACTGAGAATAGCCAGCACCACCTGTGTCGCTAACTGACGGTAGATCGGGACTTCACTTGCCGGAGAGAACCATAACCGCACGGCCGCGTTTCCATCCGTTCTGCAGGAGTTTTAGGTGGTGTTAGAACAATAGCAGATGGTCGTGATTGTGACATTCGATGCGATGAGCCGAAGGTTTCGAGATCGGGAAATGCGAGGCGGCGCAAAGGCGTTGCGCGAGGGGCGAATTTAATAACCCCCCAGAGCATTTAAGTTGCACAAAATTTCCTGTTGACAGACAAATAGGCCGCTGGCATACTGATTCCTCACGAGTGGAACCGTATCTCGGGACGTTACTGGTGTGACGGGTTGGAAATTCGTTGAAGAGTAACCGCGGGTCCTTAGGTTTGTTTGGCCCAAAAGCCGCCGAACGCTGCTCAAGGTGACGGTTTATTTTTGAAACGAATTAGTGACTCGGGACACTAGGTACTGTGTAACGTTCTGAACGAAAGAACCCAGCGGGACGATGAAACCGCATCCCCCCGCTTACCCAGAACATGAATTCCCCGCTTTCTCTGAACCTCCCATGGGTGCAGGTGTTCCCCCGCTGTCCAGCATTCGAGGAAGGCTCCGCACCGAAATACCGCGCGCGGTGAAGTGTGCGCGCACACATGGACCGCCCGATAACTCGGCGCGGAACCGCGGCCCGAGTCAGGAGCGAAACCATGGCGGCATTTACCTATCCAGGCGTATACATCGAGGAGATTTCGAGCGGTCAGCACTCCATTACCGGCGTCGCCACCTCCATTGCAGCGTTCATTGGTTACACCAATGTGGGGCCGGTGGACGAAGCTGTGATGGTGGAGAGCTGGTCGGAGTACGAAGCGCTGTTCGGCGGCATGATGCCGGGCGTCTACCTGGGTTATGCGGTCTATCAATTCTTTTTGAACGGCGGCTCGCAAGCGTACATTGTGCGGCTGCGTAACACGGACTCGGGCCAAGGCGCGGTGGCGGCATCGGCGAGCGCGTCGATCGGCGGATTGGCGATTTCTGCCAGTAACCCCGGCGCGTGGGGCAACAACATTGCAGTGTCGATCACCGGGGTTAGTTCGGTGAACGGAACGTTCAACCTGCAGGTGTTCGAGCTCACGGGCACGGGCACACTGAGCATGGTGGAGAGTTATAGCAACTTATCCACCAACCCAGCCAATGCCTCGTACGCAGTCACGATTGTCAATAATGACTCGAACTATATCGCCCTGACGGCCAGTAACCCGCCAGCGACGTTGCCTTTGCCTGCGCCGACATTAACATCCACGAGCCTTGCGCTGTGGACCGTTCCGGGAACATTGACTACGAGCGCAATTAGTGCAGGAGACGCGCTCAAACAGCCCTCGAGTTCAGCCACTGCAACGGCGTTCAGCGCGCCTGGAGCTTCGGGCCCGTTGGTGATTACAGGAGTTTCGGGCACTCCAGACGGCGGGCCGTGGGACGACACAATTGGCACGGGCGTGTTTACAGCGTCCGGAAAGCCCGCAGCGGTGCCAACCTCGATGGCGCTGATTGCGGGTTCTGTAACGAGTGGAACGTTTCAGGCGGGCGAGACAGTGACGCAAACGCAGCCCGGAAGTACAACTGCGACCGCGACGTTTGTTGCGGCCGCGCCGGCTGGAGTGGCGGGACTCGCTACGCCGGGACTACTGCTGGTTTCATCGCTTGGCGGCTCGCCTGCCAATTCGTTTTCGCAGTGGAAGGGGAATACAAGCAACGCGTTATTTGCACCGATTGGATCCCCGACGCCCACTGCGGCAGTACCGCTGATTCTGGAGCCCGGAGCCACGCCGGGTGTGGATGGAATCGCACTGACGCCGGACAGTACGAATAGCGCGGCGTTCATGGAGCAGCTCTTAAATACGCAGTCGGGAGCAACCCCGCTGGTGACGGGCATCAGCCTGCTGGCGAATGTTCCCATCTTCAACCTGCTGTGCGTTCCCGGCGAGTGCAGCCTGGCAGCCGTGAGCGTGCTGCAGGCTTTCTGCGCCGCCAATCGCGCGTTTTATATTGTCGATGCGGCGCAGAGCGCGATTCTTGGAACGGGAACCAACGGCCTGAGCGCCACCGGACCGGCCGACAGCACCGGGGCTTCGCTGATCAATCCGTCGGCTTCGAACTCCGCGTTTTATTTCCCGTGGGTGCAGGCGCCCGACCCCATGGCCGGATTCCGTCCCGCGTATTTTCCGCCGTGTGGATTCGTAGCCGGGATCTACGCCTCCACCGACGCGACGCGCGGCGTGTGGAAGGCGCCGGCAGGCATTGATGCTAGCCTCACGGGCGCGCTGGGACTGCAGTACAACCTCAACGATCTGCAGAACGGCAGCCTGAATGTGCTGGGCGTCAACTGCCTGCGCCAGTTCCCCAACTTCGGCAACGTGGTCTGGGGCGCGCGCACTATTGCGGGCAGCGATGCGATCGGTTCGCAGTGGAAGTACGTGCCCATCCGCAGGCTCGCGCTGTTCCTTGAGTCGAGCCTCTACCAGGGCACGCAGTGGGCGGTATTTGAGCCCAATGCCGAGCCGCTCTGGGGTCAGGTGCGCCTGTCCATCGGCGCCTTTATGCAGGGACTGTTTCTCCAAGGCGCCTTCGCCGGCACCACGCCGCAACAGGCTTACTTTGTGAAGTGCGATGGTGACAACAACCCCACTACCTCGCAGGCGCTGGGCATTCTCAACATCTCCGTCGGTTTTGCCCCGTTGTATCCAGCGGAGTTTGTTGTCATTCAAATCCAGCAGATCATGAGCCAAAGCTAGGGTTCGTCAACACGATCAGGGTGAGCAGCAAGGAGAAACCCCATGCCGACAATGTTTCCAGGAAATCCGACGCGGTTGGATCCCTACAAGAACTTCAAATTCCGTATCAAGTGGGACGGCAAATACGTGGCGGCTGTAAGCAAGATCAGCACGCTGAAGCGCACTACGGAAGTGATCACACATCGCAGCGGCGGCGACCCCTCGACGCCCATGCTTACACCGGGCAAGACCAAGTTTGAGGGCATCACCTGCGAGCGTGGCCTGACGCAGGACATGGCCTTTCATGAATGGGCGGGCCTGGTGTGGAATTACGGCTCCGCTCTTGGCACCGAGGTTTCTCTGGCGAACTTCCGCAAGAGTCTATATATCGAGTTCTACAACGAAGCCGGTCAGCTTGCGATGGCTTTTAAGGTCTATCGCTGCTGGGTGTCGGAGTATCAGGCGCTGCCCGATCTAGACGCCAATGGCAATGCTATTGCCATCGAGCACATCAAGATCGAAAACGAAGGCTGGGAGCGCGACACCGGCGCTACCGAGCTCGCCGAGCCCACGCTCAGCACGATAGCGGTATAAGGAGCGCGTGATGACGTCGGCGGAGATGCTGTCTTTTTGGGAGACAGGCAGCAGGTTGAGCCCGCTCGATCGCGGCGTGCTGGCCGCGCAGATGGTGGGCGTGCCGGCGTCGCAGGCAGCAGATCTGCCGCTGGGGGAGCGCAATCGCGCTTTGGCGCGGCTCTATCGCGAACACTTTGGCGGCGCGCTCAAGGGTTTTACGCAATGTACGGAATGCGGGGAGAAGCTGGAATTCGATTTTGACCTGCAGCAGGTGGTGGATGCGCCTCCGCTCAAAGCGAGCGAGGCGGTGGTGGTGGGCCGGTGGAAGTTTCGCTTGCCCACAAGCCGCGCTCTGGCGATGGCGTTGAATGGCGGCGAGGAGACTGCGGCGGGAGATCGCCTGTTGGCGCAGTGCCTTGCAGAACCCGCCGGAACCGATCCAAGTTGGAGCGAAGCCGTTCCGGGCTGGAGCGAAGAAGAGATGGCGGCCATCGAGGAGAAACTTGCTGAGGCCGATGCGCTGGCGGAGATTCTGATCGGCTTCAAGTGCCCAGAATGCGGCGCAGCCTTCGAGGAAGTTCTCGATCTGGGTAGCTTTCTGTGGTCCGAGGTTGAGGATGCTGCCCGACAGTTGTTCGATGACATCCATTTGCTGGCTTCGGCTTACGGTTGGACCGAGGATGAGGTGCTGCAATTGAGCGCGATGCGCCGCGATGCCTACGTACGGAGAGTTCTGGGATGAAGGGCTTTCTGCGCAGAACGTTGGAGAACGCGCGGGGCCGAGAGCAGAGACTCAAGCCCCTCACGGGATCGGTCTACGCCGGCAATTATCGCAGGCAGGATCCGCAGCCGGGAGCCTGGGGAGAAGAGACAATCAACATTCCGTCTGCGTCGGGCGCAGTGCCGACCTCCCGCCAGTTTCCTCAGCCCGGAGTTTCCCAAGCCGCGTGGAGTTCCATGCCGGAGACTCTGCTGCCAGCGAGACCCGATGCGCGTGAAGCCGCAGCCGGCGGCCACGAGTACAACCGCGAGAGACAGCGGCCCTCATCGGTGTTCGATTCTTCCGTTGCCTCATCTGCCGCGTTCCCGGATGGGGAGAGCGGGATGCGCACTGCTTCGCACAGTGGTGTTTTCGAGCCGCCTGTCCCATTGCTCCCGCCGCTGAACCCCGGAAACTCAAGTTCGCAGCCCTCGAACTCGCAGCGGAATAAAGGCTCCGGCGCGGAGACAAACGTTCCGCAAGTGCCGCAGGGGCTCTCCCGCGCAGAGAAAAATCAGATGCCGGAAGAGCCGCGCGCTGCCTCTGCGTCGCCGCAGCGGGCTGAGCAGCAGAAGGTCGAGCCGTTGCTGCGTCCCGCCCTGGCAGCTAGGGCGCCCAATGCCGGGCCGCAGTTGTCCCTCCCGAAAAATCGTCCACCGCAAGAGCCGGAAATTCAGGTTCACATCGGCCGTATCGAGGTGATCGCTGCCGCTCCGCAACCGCCCAGAGTGCCATCGCCACGGCCGAACCGTGCAACCAGCCTGGCCGACTATCTGGCCGGACGGAACGGACGGTCCTGATGAGCAACGCGCTTGCGCTCGCGGGTGTCTCAGCGGTTCTGCAGCACTACCTGTACAACCTCTACGGGGCAGTTGCGGGTGAGATTCCGTCGCCGGTGCATGTCTCGTGTGTGGCACCCGATCTCGTGCAGCAGCAGTTGCAGATTGGCAGCAACAACGCCGAGAACCGGGTGAATCTCTTTCTGCATCTGGTGACGCACAACGCGGCGTGGCGTAATGTGGACCTTCCATCGCTATCGAGCAACGGACAGACGCAGACCGGCAACCCTCCGCTGGCGCTCGATCTGCACTATCTGTTGACGGTGTATGGATCGGAACCGTGGCAATCCGAGGCGCTGCTCGGTTATGCGCTGATGATGTTTCACCAGTCTCCCGTGCTTACCCGCAACGATGTGGAGACGGCGCTTGCTGCGCGCTCTGGATCGACCTATCCCTACTCCGGCTATCCGCTCAACAATTCGCTCGGACTTTGCGGCCTCAACGATCAATCCGAGCTGTTGAAGATTACGCCGGAGAGCATGAGCCGCGAAGAGATGGCCTGGCTCTGGACCGCGCTCAAGGCCGACTACCGTCTCACCTTTCCCTTTAAGGTTTCCGTGGCGCTCATGCTGCCGGATCTTTCGCCTTCGCTGGCCTTTCCGGTTCTGCGAACCTCGTTCTCGCCACCGCCTCCACCACCGCCGCCTGCCATTCCTCCGCCGGCGCCGCAGGTGGTGTTACCGAACGCGCCTCCATTCCTGCTTTCCATCAGCTACCCATCCGGCCAGGGCGGTGCGCAGCCCGGTGACCAGGTCACGCTCAGCGGAGAGTTTCTTGCCAGCGCAAATCGCGTGACGCTCACGCACGCGCAGCTCGGCGTCTCGTTCCACGTTTTACCGGACACGGTTACTGCGGGACAGGTGCAATTCACTCTGCCGCCTCTCGCGCCCATGCCGTCCGCGCCTACGCCACCTCCACCACCCCCGCCGCCGTATCCGGCAGGAGCGTATCTGGTAGCGGTCCAGTGGTGGGATGTGGGGCAGCAAATCGTTGTGCAGGCCACCAGCACATTTCCCATGGCGATCACGTATTGGCTGCCGGCCGCGCAGTCGCCGGGTACCACGCCCATCGGCAGCGATCTCGGCGTTAACCTTACGGACTTCGCGCCGCCGGTATGGGCAGGCCAGCGCGTGCAGCTGGTGCTAAGCGGCACCGTGAGCGGTAATGTTGTCTCTTTCACCGGTGAAGCGCAGCCGGTGCTCAGCCAGACACCGCAAGCCTCCGTCAAATTTCTCTTTCCATCGTCGCTCCCGACGGGCCAGACCTACCTGGCGCGGATGGTGGTAGATGGAATCAGCAGTCAGGTGCAGTTCAACATCCCGGCCGTCGGCCCGCCGTCGTTTACCGGGCCGAATGTGAGTGTATGAATTCAGTCGCCATTCCGGTGTGGGCGGAAAGCAATCGCGCGCTGCTCGAGAGCGAGTTCGCGCGGCTGCGGGCGCAGCTTGAAGGCGCGCCCGCGGCGGATTCAGCTCGGGCCCAGGCCGCTCTGAATGGATTGGCCTGGGAGTGCGAGGACGCACCGGCCATCGACCAGCTCTCGGCGATCTTTGGGCTTTCCACCTTTGAGCGCGATCTGCTGCTCTTGTGCGCCGGCGCGGAGATGGATGGCAAGTTGAACGAGCTGTGCGGGCGGCTCACCGGCAATTCACAGCGTGGCTGCCCCACGTTCGCGCTGGCCATAAGCACGCTGCCTAATCCGCAGTGGAGTGCTGTGTCACCATGGGGGCCGCTGCGCCACTACAGGCTTCTCGAGATGGACTCGCGCCAGGGATTGGTGACCGCGCCCATGCGCATCAACGAGCGCACGCTGCATTATCTAGCCGGCGTGAACCGGCTGGATCAGCGCCTGGAAGCTCAATTGCGGCCGAAGCAGCCTGCCGCAGTGCTCGCCGAGGAGCACCAGATACTGGTGGCTCAGCTGGCGCAGGTGGAGACCGAGGATCTGCGCGAGATGGCGGTGCAATTGCACGGCGACGATCCTGCGGCCCAGGAGAATATCGCTGCGCTCTTTGCGCACCATTACGGGCGGCAGTTGTTCGTGATGCGCATGGAAGACGGCGCACCCGGCGGCGCGGAACTCGAAGAGTTCCTTGGCGCCTGGTCACGCGAGGCGGAACTGCTGCCGGCCTTTCTGCTGTTGCAATGGTCCGCGGAGATACCTACTTCCGCTGCCAAGGCGCTCGCCGACCGGCTACCGGGGCCGCTGCTGGTGGCCAGCCGCGATCCTCTCAAACTGCGCCGGACGGCCTGGCGTATGGAAGTGAACAAACCCGCACCTCAAGAGCAGCGCAAACTGTGGGCGCAGGCACTGCGCGACGCCGGACTTGATGCTGGACTCGACGCGGATCTCCCCGAGAACGGACGCATGGACCGAGCCCGGAGCAACTCGGACGCGGCGAAGGAGAACGAGGGGAGCGAGAACGAGTGTCGTGAGTCGGTGGAGACTGCTCGCAGTCTCGACCGACTGGCCGGCCACTTTCGCCTGAGCGCAGAGACCATAGTCGCGATTGCCGACGCGGCATGCGCGGCTCAAGTGACGCAACCTGGCGAAAAATCGGGGCGCGATTTTGCGCGGCATCTCTGGCAAAGCTGCCGTGTGGTGGCGCGGCCGCAGCTCGACCTGATGGCGGAGCGCATCGACCCCCAGGCGCAGTGGAGCGATCTGGTGCTGCCCGCGCCGCAGCTCGAGGTGTTGGCGCTGCTGGCCGCCGAGGCCCGGCATCGCATGACAGTGTACGAACGATGGGGCTTTGCACGGCGCAACCGCAGGGGCCTGGGTTTGAGCGCGCTCTTCAGCGGGCCGAGCGGCACGGGCAAGACGCTTGCCGCCGAGGTGGTTGCCACCGAACTCGGCCTCGATCTCTATCGCATCGACCTTTCGGCGGTGGTGAGCAAATATATCGGTGAGACGGAGAAAAATCTCAAGCGTGTGTTTGACGCAGCGGAAGAGGGCGGCGTGGTGTTGCTCTTCGACGAGGCCGAGGCGCTCTTCGGCAAGCGCTCTGAGGTCAAAGATAGTCACGACCGTTATGCCAACATCGAGATCGGCTACCTGCTGCAACGCATGGAGAGTTATCAGGGCGTGGCGATCCTGACCACGAACCTGAAGTCCTCCCTCGATCAGGCCTTTCAGCGCCGCTTGCGCTTCATCGTCGATTTCCCCTTTCCCGGCAAGCCCGAGCGCGAAGCCATCTGGAAGGGCGCACTTCCGCCCGAGACGCCACGGCAGGAGATCGTGGAAGCACGTCTGGCGCAGCTCAATGTCACGGGCGGAAGCATCCGCAACATTGCGCTGAATGCCGCATTTCTGGCGGCGGCCGCGGGACGCCCGGTGACCATGGAGGACGTGCTGCGCGCGTCCGAGCTCGAAGCCTCGAAACAAGAGCGGCCCATCGCTCAGGCCGAGACGCGGGGGTGGGTATGAGCCGCCCGCGCACCACCATCCATATCGACCGCGTGGTGCTGCGCGGCGTGGACCCGCAGCAGGCAAAGGCGATTGTCGCGGGCCTGCAGGCCGAGCTGGCGACTGTGTTCTCGAATGCAGCGTTCCGAGGCAAACTGCGGAACGGCCGGAGCATTGGAACGATCCGCCTGGGCAGCGTACCGTTTGGCGCTGGCCGCGTCGGAGCGCAACGATTCGGCGCTGCGGTGGCGCGCGCCGCGGGAAAGGGGATGCAAGCGTGAGCAGTACAGCCTTCGCCGCCCAGGAATCGCTCTCGCTTAAATCGGGCGAGTCCACGCTGCGCGTCAATCGCCCCGGAGACGCGCATGAGGTGGAGGCCGATCATGTGGCCGAGCGCGTGGCGAGTGGCGACCGCATCGCCTCCTGGAGCCTGAAGACCGTGAGTACGGGCGCAGTGCAGCGCGACCACGATGCAACGGCGGGCGGGCCCGCCCCCGCGCCTGGCAAACAGCCGTCTTCCGGGGACATTGCCGGCAAAGCCGCCGAGGCACTGCTGGCCACCAAGGAGGGCCAGGCCGCGGTTGCCGCTATCAAGAAAGATCCGGTGGTCAAAAGCACCTCGGACTTTTTCGCGACTCCTGCCGGGATCGTGATTGCCGGAACTGCCGCTACGTCGGTGGTGACGGTGCTTGCGGTTGAGCACAAGCCGCTGCCGCTGCAGCTTCCCAAAATTCCGCTCGACATTGTGCACCCCGGGCTCAGCATGAAGCTGAGCTATCAGGGACCGGTCAATCGGCCTTCGGCTGCATCCATCACGCTGAGTTTTACGCCCAAGGCCGCCCAAGAGAAGAAGGCAAATCAAAGTGCATCCATTCGCGATGAGATCAACCAGCTGAGGGCGCAGCAGGAGATGTTCGGCGGTGCGAGCGGCGGCGCCTCGCGGCCGGGGCCGCTTGCTCACCCCGCGGAGAAGGGCGCCGATCCGGCAGCCGCCAAGGCCCAGCCGGCCAAGAAGGATGCGGCCGCCGATGCCCACCAGAGCGCTCCCAAAGCTGCCGAGCCAAAGAAGGAAAAGCACGAAGACACGGTGGTGCAACGCAAGGCCGAGCCCTTGACTGAGACCCAGCCGGCTTCGGCCAGCGGCGTTCGAGAGGCGGTGCACGACTCCGGCCGGCCTCTCGATCCGCGCACGCGCGGATACATGGAGTCGCGCTTCGGCGTCGACTTTGGCAACGTGCGCGTTCACACCGATGACCGCGCTGCGCAATCGGCTCGCCAGATCAACGCGCGCGCCTACACGGTGGGCTCCGACATCGTGTTCTCCTCGGGCAAGTACGCGCCGGAGACTTCGTCGGGACGCAAGCTGCTGGCGCACGAGCTTACCCACGTCGTGCAGCAGAGCCCCGGCGCGGCGCGCAAAGCTGCCGGCGTATCCGCCTCACCCCGCCGTGTGCAGCGCAGCGAGGGCTGGACTGACCAGCTGCTTGCCAAGGTGCGTACCCTCCCCGGTTATGACCTGTTCTGCACCATCATCGGCAGAGATCTTACCACCTGGCAGACCAAGCCCAGCACCAGAGACGATATCATGCACGAGTTTCTTAAACTGATCAACGGTGAGGAGGCTTACAAGCGGCTTACTGAAGCGGAGGGCGCCATTGAAAAGGCGTGGGTGTGGTTGCAGGGCGAGCTGACCACGCGCCATCTCACGCTCACCGACTTCAAGGCTTTGGTTGATAAGGCTAAGGATTCGGTGACTTGGAGCGATTTCAGCAACTTTAACGCGGCCGTGGTGCGCATCACAGACATGTTCCGGCCCTCGTTCGACAGCGCGCTCGAACTAGCCCATATCGCGTTCCGCAAGTTTTTCGAGTTGGTTGTCGAACTCGTCATGGACACCTTCGGCGACACCGGCAAACAAGTCATGGGCTTCATCAAAAAGGTCAGCGACACCTTCATGACCATCGCCCGCGATCCCATCAAGTTCGTCGGCTATCTCGCCAGTGCAGTTAGGCTCGGCTTCACCAACTTCGCCGGAAAATTCCTCACGCATGTCAAAGATTCGCTGATGACTTTCCTGTTCGGCGCTGTAGGTTCGAACATCCATCCGCCCAAGGAATTCAGTCTTCCCGCAATCTTTTCGCTCATACTCGACGTTGTCGAACTGAATTACGCCGCCTTCCGTAAGCGCCTTGTGGAGAAAACTGGGTCCGAGACGGCCGTCACCGTCCTCGAAGGCGCGGTTGACACCATCAGTAAGATGGCTCACGCCAAGAGCCTGAGCGCGGCCTGGGAGGTCTTCAAAACGCAGGCCGGCAGCCTGATTGGCGAACTGGTCGGCATCGCCATCGAAAAGATCAAGAGCTGGGTGTCCACCAACGTGATTCAGGCGGGGATCTCATTTGTGGTGAAGCTGTTTAATCCGGCAACCGCGCTGGTCGGAGCCATCCAGGCCATCTATCACACCATCGTCACGCTCATTCAAAAAGGCAAGGACCTTTTAGACGTGCTCAATGCCACGGTGGACTCCATCGCCCGCATCGCCGGCGGAGACATAGTCGGTGCCGCGGAAAAGGTCGAAACCGCTCTGGCCAAAGCCCTCACCTTTCTTGTGGCGTTCTTTGCCGAACAGGCAGGCCTGGGCGACATCAGCAAGACTATCCAAGGCATCATCAAGGCGATCAAGGACAAGATCTGGGGCGTCATTGACAAGGTCATCGAATACGTGGTCGGCAAGGCCAAGAATTTGTTGGGCCGCGCCAAGGCTGCTGCCGGCAAAGTAATGGCATGGTGGCAGCAGCGCCGCGATCTCATCGTGGAGGACAGGGAGCGCTCCATCTATATGGAGGGAAGCGAGGACGCGCCCAGTCTGATGATCGCCAACAGTCCCGGCATCAAGTGGTCCGTCTACCTGGAGAAGCGCGAGAAATCGATGACCAAGGGGGACAAGAGCAAGAAAAACTTGAAGCTGCTTAAGGAAGCCAAAGAACTTGCCGAGAAGCTCGAGGGCCGTCTCCCGAGAACGACCGAAACGGACGATGACGCCAAGAAAAAGGAAAAGGCAAGGAACGTCGAAGACAAGCGCAAGAACTTCGAGTTATTTGCCGACAAGATCGTGGCGCTCGGCTTCTCAGAGGACGATACCCTGCCCGCTTCAGTGATCAAGTACGAACCACCGCGCAGCGATGGCGGCGCGACAAAGATGACAGCGTCGGTTCTAAGCAAGAAGCACCCCATAGGCAAAGACGTCGCCGACAAAGACACGCCCATCTGGGCCGATCTCACTCCCAAGATGTACCACCCCAAAGGACCCTACGTTCAAGGCCATCTGCTCAACAACAACCTGGGTGGCGATGGCATGCGCTATAACCTCAGCCCCATCACCAATACGGCTAACGGGAACCATCTCAGAGCTATTGAGGCCGACATCAAGAAGATGGTCGATAAGCCCAGAGGCTCCAAGGTCGTCCGTTATATGGTCGAAGCGATTTACCCCAGAAGCATCAGCGCCTCCAAACACCCGATCTCGAAGCGCTACCAGACGCTGCTTGATACTCCAAAGCTCACCGACAGGCAGGAAGGGGAAAAGGCGATGTACGACGCCGAACAGCGGCTCTGCCACCGGTTCGAATATGAGGCCTATGAACTCAAGCAGAATCCGGACACCGGAGAGTGGATCGACGACAAAGAGATCAAGAAGGGCCACGTGGACAACAACCTTTAACAGGCAGGCCTTTACGCAGAGGAAATAGTCGCAATGGCAACGACAGGCAATCCGCTCGCACCACGGCTGCTGAAAGGCGGCATCGTGACCATGGACCCGGACACGTCTGTGCTCGAGGGCGTGATCTCGTTTCAATACAATCCGGAGACGGTCACGCGCACGATGCAGATCCAGGCGGTACCCGGTTCGCAGGATGGCAACCAGGTGGACGTGCTGCGCCTACGCGGGCCGGCGATTGAAACGGTGAAGGTGGATGTGGAGCTCGACGCGGCCGACTACCTCGAATTTCCCACCAAGTATCCACTGGCCGTGCAACTTGGCCTGCAGCCCCAACTGGCTCGGCTCGAGATGCTGATCAATCCCACGGTGGAGACGCTTCTGGCCGACGACCAGATGGCCAGCGCCGGAACGCTCGAGATCATTCCTCTGGAGCAGCCGCTCACTCTGTTCGTGTGGAGTACGCAGCGCGTGATGCCGGTGCGGCTTACCGAGTTCAGCATTACCGAAGAGGCCTTCGACCCCAACCTCAATCCCATTCGTGCCAAAGTTTCGCTGGGCATGCGCGTGCTGACCGTCGACGATCTTGGATTCGACCATCCAGGCGGGCGCATGTTCCTGACCTATCTCACTAACAAGGAAACCATGGCCGGGCAGGTGGCGAATGCCGCGCTCACCAGCCTTGGCCTCGGGAGCTGATTCGAATGCAATATCCATTGCAGGCAATGGTGCAACTCGGCGTCATCCCACCGGTGACTTTTCCGCCGGACAGCCGCTATTACGCATTCGGCGTGCAGCAGTATGTCGCGCCCAACGGGCAGAGCTATCCCTATCTGCAACGGCGCATTGTGCCGCAGCCGGGCGCGCCGAACTACGCCACCATCAACCAGTACACCACGCAGCAAAACGACCGGCTGGACCGCATCGCCGCTAAATATCTTGGCGATCCGCTGATGGCGTGGCTCATCTGCGACGCCAACGGCGCCATGGATTCCTGGGACCTGGTGAAGATGCCGGGGACAGTTATCTCGATCACCACGCCGCAGGGCGTGCCGGGAGGAACGATTGCTCGGTAGCGTGCAATTCACGTTGATGATGGGGCCAATCGAGGCCGCGCCCGTCCCATCGTCTGTGCTCGAAGCCCTTGTCGATGTCGAGGTGAATATCCACGACCTCGAGCAGAGTGGCTTCAAGCTCACGTTCAGCCTCGACAAGCAATCGCCATTGCAGCTCACTTTCCTGCTCGCGGGCGGCCTGCCGCTGCTGTTTCTGCGCTGCATCCTTGTCGCCACTGTTAACGGCAGCGCGAATGTACTGATCGACGGAGTGATCACGCAGAACGAGATCACTCCCGGCGACAAGGGATCGAACTCCACGCTTACGCTCTACGGCAAGGATCTGACGGCGCTGATGAATCAGGTGAACTGGAGCGGCTTCCCCTTTCCGGCTTGCCCCAGGGAGGCGCGCGTTGCGCTGCTGCTGCTTAAGTACGCCATGTTCGGCATGATACCGCTCATCATTCCCAGCATCCTGTTCGATATCTCACTGCCCATCATGTCCATCCCCGCGCAGCAGGGCAGCGATCTGGATTACATCAAGCAGCTTGCCGCCGAGGCCGGCTATGTCTTTTACATCTCCGCCGGTCCCAAGCCGGGCCTGAACACCGCGTATTGGGGGCCGCAGGTGAAGTTTGGCCCGGTGCAGAGCGCGCTCAATATCGACATGGACGCTTACACCAATGTCGAGAGCATGCACTTCAAGCTCGACAACGAGAAGAGCAAGATTCCCCTCATCTACACCTACATCGAGCAGATCGGCATCAGCATTCCCATTCCGCTTCCGCCGATCAATCCCCTCATGCCTCCGCTCGGCGCCATTCCGCCGATTCCCACCAATCTGCTTCCGCCCGACATCGCCACGTACCGCGACGATGCCTCGAAGCTCACCATTCCCCAGGCGATCATGATGGCATTCAACGCCGGCGCAGAGAGCTCGGAGTGCGTGAGCTGCGAAGGGACGCTCGATGTCGTTCGCTACGGCAACATCCTGAATGCGCGTCAGCTGGTGGGCGTACGCGGCGCAGGTTACTGCTTCGACGGTCTCTACTATGTCAAGAACGTCACGCACCGCATCAAGCGCGGCGAATACAAACAAAGTTTCACATTAACCAGGAATGGACTGGTCTCCACGGTCCAAACGGTGAGCCCATGATTGCAACTTCTCCAGCCAGCGCACCCACGCCCAAGCGTTACTACGGCAAGTATCGAGGCCTCGTCATCGAGAACCTCGATCCCATGATGCAAGGCCGGATACTGGCACAGGTACCAGACGTATTGGGAGAGATTCCGTCGAGCTGGTGCATGCCTTGCGTGCCCGTCGCCGGAATTCAGGCCGGCATCTTTGCTGTGCCACCGATCGGCGGCCAGGTATGGATCGAGTTCGAGCAGGGAAATCCTGACTACCCGATCTGGACAGGCGGGTTCTGGGGTACGGTTGGGACCATACCGGTGCTGGCCACGGTGCCGCCGCCGATTCCTCCGGGCGGGAACATCGTGCTGCAGACCACCTTGCAAAACTCCGTGGTTATCAGCGACGGAGTTCCGGCTCCATTCCTTGGCGGCATCATGCTCAAGAGTACGGCGGGCGCGATGCTGGTCGTCAACGACACGGGAATCTATATGACCGCCGGACCGGGCTTGGCCACCATCATGCTGATCGGCCCGGCGGTGATGATCAATCCACCGGCACTGGTTATTACTGGGCCATAACCGCAGCGGAGAGTTCACGCTTACAAAGTTGCAACGAAAGGCAGGGAAAGGGGCACCAATGCCAGGACCGATTCTTCACATGGGAGCTGTTGTGCTGTGCGCGCATGGTGGCATGGCGGTTCCGACCGTGCCCAGCCCCACGGTGCTGGTTTCGGGAATGCCCATCGCTACCATCGCCGCGCCATATCAGATCGCCGGCTGCGCCTTTGTGCCTCCGATCGGCAACGGGCCCTGCGTAACCGGCATGTGGGTGATGGGATCGGTCTTTGTCACTTCCAACGGAGCCCCCGTGGCCATTTTGAGCGGCGTCTCCACCTGTATACCTACTGGCACACCGATGCTGCCGGTGTGGGCGCAGACATTCGTGATCGCAACTTAGGGTGGTGAGACAAAGGTACGTTGAAAAACAAATGCGGGTCCTTCGACTCGTTTCGGTGCAAAAAACGCACCAAAACTCGCTCAGGATGACAGGGAAGTTTTAGCGGAACGACAGAGATGTTTGGATGGTTTGCAGTGAACGTCAATTTTCCATTCCAGTTCGATGGCAGCGGAGGCACGGCGGACCCGCTCACCGACTACCTGCGTCAGCTGGTGGAGCAGGTGCTGTTCACTTCGCCCGGCGAACGCGTGAATATGCCTGACTTCGGCAGCGGTCTTTTGCAGATGGTCTTCGCCCCCACCAGTCCAGAGATTGCCGCGGCCACGCAGTTTGCCGTACAGGGCGCGCTGCAGAAATGGATGAGCGGCCTTATCAAAGTGCAGTCCGTTGTTGCCACCTCGGTTGATTCGACGCTCACCGTTACAGTGAGCTATACGCCGCTCAACACCGGTGTCTCCCAGGTGCAGACCTTTGTCTACGGAGGCCAGCAATGATCTTCTCCTGCTGCACGGACAATCGCCGTACCGCTTTGGTCGAGAATGGCAAGATCCACGCCATCGATTTTCTTGAAGTGGTCGACGGCAAACATCCGCCGGAAGGCAGTCTGCCGCACGGCATCCATCGCCAGCGCACACTGCTGCTGACGCTGATCAACGGCTTGCCCACGACGGCCGTCACGGTCGGCAACATTCTGATTACTGGCGGGCAATCGATCACCGAGATTGGCATCGAGTGGGTGGCCCCCGCGAAACATCTTCCTTCGCAAGCGAGCTCCGCGGACACTTCTTACTTTCCCAATCTTTCCGATGCGGACAACATTCTTGTCATCCGGCTGAAGAACTACGGCGACTTTTCGCCGTACACGCTCGCGCTGGTCGAGGATGCTTCGGCGGCATCGCTTGCGCCTTTTGCCGTGGCCGAAACGCTCAAGCACTTCGATCCCCAGCTCTCGTCGGTCACGTTTTCTTTCAAGGTCGATTGCGGTCCGGAGTTTGACTGCGCGCCGCCCGCGGACAACTGCGTTTTGCCGCCGGTGACGCCGCCGCCCATCAACTACCTGGCCAAAGACTATACGACTTTCAAGCAAACCATGCTGGATCGCATGAACCAGTTGCTCGACTGGGGCGCGACCAGCGAGGCCGACATCGGGATCATGCTGGCCGAGGTGGTGGCCTACGCTGCCGACCAGCTCAGCTACCGGCAGGATGCAGTGACCACCGAGGCATATCTCAACACCGCGCGCAGCCGCATCTCTCTGCGGCGTCACGCGCGCCTGGTGGATTACTTCATCGGCGAAGGATGCAACGCACGCGCCTTCGTTCAGGTAGCCGTCTCCGCGCAGACGTTTCTGCCGCGCCACGGCACGCGGTTTTACACCACCGCGCCGAGCATGCCTAACAGCCTTGCTCCGGGAGCGGGAAACGAGCAGACCGCGCTCGACGCGGGCGTGATTGTCTTCGAGCCCATGCAGCAGGCTATGCTTTTCCCCGAACTCAACCAGATCAACTTCTACACCTGGGGCGACGCCAATTGCTGCCTGCCCACGGGCGCTACCGAGGCCACGCTGATGGGACCGTTTCCCAATCTTCAAGTGGGCGACGTGTTGGTCTTTCAGGAAGTGACAGGTCCAGGGACGGGCAATGCCGCCGACGCCGATCTCAGGCATCGCTGCGCCGTCCGGCTCACCGCCGTTACAACCACCGATGCCTATGGGAAGCCGCTTGTCGATCCCCTCTTTGACGTCAACGGCGCCATCATTAAGTCCCACGGCCAAACCCCGCAGAAGGTCACGGAGATTCAGTGGGGAACGGAAGACGCGCTGCCGTTCCCGGTCAGCATCTCCGCGCAATACACGGATTCGAACCAGGTGGTGCAATCCGTCACCAACGTGAGCGTCGTTCTCGGAAATATAGTGCTCGCCGATCACGGGCTCACTATGCCATCGACCGCGCTCGGCACAGTGCCCACGCCGTCGTTGGTGTACGCACCCAACCCGGCCGCGGATCGCTGCACCCAACAGCCGCCAAATTACTTGCCCGTCCGCTTCAATCCCAGCCTTGCCGACAGTCCACTCACGCAATCCGTGCAGCTTCCTATCTCCGGCAGCCCGTCTACGCCGGATTTAGTGCCGCTCTCGGCTACTGCGCCCGTCAATCTCAAGGACGGCGATGGCCTCGTCACGCTTGCAGTCTCCGCCAACTCTCCCTCGACCTGGCCTGCGTTGTTTGGTGTTATTGCAAGCGCCGGATCGTCGGCAGGAACTTTTAATCTCGAAGTCGTCTTCAATCCGCCCGGCGGGCCCAGTGGCGTGGCCGGGCCAGTGGTGCTCGAGAAATTTTCCGGTATGAATCTCACCAGCGGCTCCGCGAATTACGCTCCAACGGTGCTCGCGAACTCTGAGTTCGTTCAGGTACCTTCCGGATGGACGCCCTTCGAGGCCGTTCCCACTAACTATTCCACGGCCGTTACGCAGCTCGCGAACAGCGGAACCGTGAATGTGCCCGACGGCAACAACAATCCATTTCTTACTCTCGAGCCCACAGCTGCCGCGAACTGGCCGCCGCTGTTCGCCGTCGTCTCGCAGCAGCAGATTCTCAAGCCCTGGCAATTCAATCTGCTCGTCGAGTACGCTCCGCCCGGTGGAGCAGCCGGAGTACTTGCGCCCGTGACCGTCGAGCAGTTCAACAATGTTGCCCTCTCGACGATTGAAGCTGCGGTGAACACGGCCGCGGACCTGATCTCTGTTACGAGCTACGAGGGCGAGCCGAACTTGAGCCTCGCGGCAACAGAATTGATGCAGACCAACGCCAATGACGCGATTCCTGCCATCCAGGTGACGAGCCTGTCGCCTACGCCTGGCTCGAAATCTGTTTCGTGGACGCCTGAGCCCGATCTGCTCGGTTCAGGGCCGGAGGACACGCAGTTCGTCGTCGAGATTGATTCGAACGGCATCGCATGGCTGCGCTTTGGCGATGGAACAAATGGCAAGGAGCCTGTCGCAGGCGACCAGTATACCGCTATCTATCGGGTGGGCAACGGATCGGCCGGCAACGTGGGCGCGAATTGCCTGGTGAATGTTTACGCCGGCGTCGCCGCGACGCCGAACATCCTCGGCTGCACCAATCCGCTGCCGGCTTCCGGCGGCACCGATCCGGAAACCAACGCGCAGATCTGCCGCCGCGCTCCAGTGGCCTTTCTCACACAGGAGCGCGCTATCACGATGCAGGACTACGCAAATGTGGCGGAGAGCAACTCGCAGATCGAGGACGCCGCGGCACAGACGCGCTGGACGGGCAGTTGGTACACCGTCTTTGTTGCAGCTGAGCCGCAGGGAAACGCGGCGATGAGCAAGTCGCTGCTCAAGAGCGTCACTCGCACCGTGAACGAGTACCGGCTGGCGGGCGAGGCCGTGCACGTCGAACCGCCGCAGTACATTCCGCTCCAGATCGCGCTCACCGTCTGCGTCGATCCAGAGACTTTCGCGCTCGACGTAGAACAGGCGCTTCTCGTGGTTCTCGGCAGCTGCATGCAGCCCAACGGCCAGCCCGCATATTTCAACCCGAAGAACTTCGAGCTCGGCCAGCCGGTTTACCTGAGCCCTATCTACGCGGCCGCGCGCACGGTGCAGGGGGTCACGCGCGTTACGGCCACCGTTTTCGAGCCGCAGGGACAGAACACCAATATTTATCTGCGCCAGGGGTACATCCCCATGGGCGCATTCCAGGTGGCCATGCTGGCCAACGATCCGAGTTTGCCCGCCAACGGCCGGCTGACTTTGAAGATGCAGGGAGGGAGGTGACGCCATGGGCTGCGGATGCGGAGGAAGCGGAGCTGACTGCACGTGCGGCTGCTGCGTGGGAATCAGCGTTGTGACTCCGGTGGCGGAGTTGAACGCCCCCGGCCTGCCTGCCATTGCCTACCGAACAGGCGTGTGGGCCACGTTTTTGGAGTCGATGAAGGCGCGGCTCTCGAGCTCCGACTATCCCGCGCTCACCGGCCTCAAGACCCGTTCGAGTGATGACTTCAGCATTGCGCTGCTCGACGCGAGCGCCGTCGTGCTCGATATCCTCACCTTCTATCAGGAGCGGCTGGCCAACGAGAGCTACCTCGGCACTGCCACGCAGCTTTACTCGCTCACGCAGCTCAGCCGGCTGATCGGCTACCAGCCCTGGCCGGGAGTCTCGGCCTCCGTCTATCTCGCCTTCAGTCTTGCTTCCGCGCCGGGCCTGCCGCCCAATCCCGGCACTACGGCAATCACTATTCCCACGGGCACCACCGTGCAGAGCGTTCCCACGCAGGGCCAGACGGCGCAGCTCTTCCAAACCTCCGCGCCCATTCTCGCCAAGCCCGACTGGAATGCTCTCGATGTGCAGACAGGCATTCCATGGGTTCCGCAGCCCGGCGACAAGAGTGTCTTTCTTGCCGGCATGTCTACTTCGCTCAATCCCGGGGACGCGATCCTGATCGTGGGCGACGAGCGGCTCAACGACAACACCAGCTCGCGGTGGGACATTCGCATCGTGACCACTGTCACGCCCGACACCGTCAATGGCCGCACGCTCGTGCAATGGAAGGAAGGGCTCGGCGGCGAGGGTGTCTCGCCCGCGCAGGAAAATCCTCAAGTCTACGCGCTACGCCAGAAGGCTTCGCTCTATGGCTACAACGCCATCAACCCCTCCATGCTCGACAGCAAGGTGCGCGCGCATCTCAAGAGCGAGGGCCTGATCGCGGATGGCTTCTTCGGCCACGCCGACTGGATCTTTGGCTATGACTCGGTCAACGATGCGGAGTTCTGGAAAGAGAGTCTGGTCGATCTCGACCAGGTGTACAGCAAGATCGTTCCCGATGGATGGCTGGTCCTCATCAATCCCGACCAGTACACCAATCGGACTCCGGCCGGTTACATCACCCTCTACCTTGTCAACGGAGTCACCTCGATCACGCGCTCCGACTTCGGCATGAGCGGCAAGGTCACGCGCCTCTCGGTCGACGAGAATACATATCTCGGCGCCTATTACGATATGTTGCGCGTCACCTCGGCCCTGACGCAGAGCGAGCTGCTGCCGGTCGCCGAACAGCCGCTCGACTATCCTCTTTACGGCACGGTCATCGATCTCGAAAATGAGCGCGACGATTTGTCCGCCATCACTGCCGTCGCCGTCACCGGGAGCAATCCGCTGCTGGTCGTCAAAAACAAGCGGACTGTCGACTTCACTCCCTACGACGGTCCCGATACCGTGACCTACCAAGCCGGCTCCGTATTCACACTGATGCAGCCGCCGACGACGACATTCAATACAGACGGCAGCATTCCCGACTGGCGGACGATCGCCGATGCTGTCGAAATGGTGGTGATGGATCCCACTGGAAGGCTGGGAACTGTGAAGGCCAAACTGCACCACTTCACGCTCACGCCCGCGCCGCCCAAGTCGCCCGTGGTGCAGGAGGTGGCGCAGGTGGCCTCGGTGGCGCTGCTGCCTGCCTCGCAGAGCGGCACGAATATTACTCCCGCGCGCACGCGCATTGTGGTCATGAGCCCACTGCTCAACTGCTACGACCGCACGACTACGACTATCAACGCCAATGTGGGAACGGCCACCGGCGGCGGTCCGGTGACGGAGCTGCTGGGCAGCGGCGCGGCCGCTACAGACAACCAGGCCTTCACGCTCAAGCAAACCCCGCTCACTTACACGCAGGCGGTTACGCCGACAGGCGCGGCAAGCTCGCTATCGGTCTCCGTCAACGGCGCGGCCTGGCAACTGGTGCCGACCCTCTACCAGCAGCCGCCGCAGGCCCAGGTCTTTACCTCCGTCACGCAGTCCAATGGCAGCACGCAGGTCATCTTTGGCGATAACGTCGAGGGCTCGACCGTTCCCACCGGGCAGAACAACATTGTGGCCACCTACCGCACGGGACTGGGCGTTGCGGGCAACGTCGCCACAGGCGCGATCTCTACTCTCGTCGACCGGCCGGTCGGCGTCAGCGGCGTTGTCAATCCCATGCCCGCCACCGGAGGCCAGGATCCGGCCACCGTCGCCGACATTCAGTCCGCCGCTCCCATGTCGGTGCAGACCCTCGGCCGCGCCGTCTCCGTCACCGACTATCAAAATTTCGCCGCCACTTTTGCCGGCATCGCCAAGGCCAGCGCGGTCTGGCTCCCGAGCGGCTTCTACCGCGGTGTGTTCCTCACCGTCGCTGCAGCCGGCGGAGCGGAGTTGCCGCCCGGCAATCTGACGCTTGCCAACCTTGTCGCGTCGCTGAAGGCTTATGGAAACCCGGCAGTTCCGTTTAAGGTGGGCACCTTCCTCGAAACCATCTTTGGTTTCGAGGCCGATCTCGCTATCAATCCGGCTTACAGTACGGATGCGGTGCAGGCAGCCGCGATGGCGCTGCTCAATTCCACCTACAGCTTTGCCAACCGCACCTTTGGCCAAGGGGTTTCGGCTGACGAACTCGATGCGGTGATTCAGTCGGTCCCCGGAGTGGTCGCTGTCAATATTAAGCATTTGAAAACGATCGCAACCAGCCAAGCCGGCGATCTGGGCAGCGCGGGCTTTTCGGTGGCCGCTTACCAAAGCTGGATCCAGCAATATGTGCACGTGAAACGGCCGCGCTCCGGCGCGCACAACTCCATTTGCCCGTACATTCCCGTGCCGCATAAGAACAAATTGCCTGAGGCGGCCGAGATTCTGGTGATCAGTCCGAACCCGAACGACATCGTGCTGGGGGTGATGCAATGAGCTTCTCGCTCTTCAATCTGGTGCCGGCCGTTTATCGTCTCCGCGACGGACAGATCGCTGCCACGATGCAGCTGCTCACGCCGGACGAGCAGAGCCAGCTCTATGCGCTGCAGAATCCTGCCAGCCCGCTCGACGCCGAGCAGACGGCGCTGATGAACGAACTCGCTGCCAAGGCGACGCGTGGACCGCTCGAGTCGCTGCTGATGGTTATCGACGAGCAGTTGGGCTACTTTGCCGCCGATCTCGACCAGCTTTACGACGATCA
This sequence comes from Occallatibacter sp., assembly GCA_049521075.1. GTDB lineage: Bacteria > Acidobacteriota > Terriglobia > Terriglobales > Acidobacteriaceae > Telmatobacter. Next base: position 41,675 of record JBEKPD010000005.1, on the reverse strand, counting down.
GTTCATTGAAACCTGCGCGCCATGGGTCATTCCTTACATTGGCGAGCTGATCGGCTTTGAGCCCATTCGCGGTATTGCACCCGCAGTCGACAATCCCCGCTCCGAAGTGGCGAATACCATCGCCCTGCGCCGCCGCAAAGGCACTATCGGTGCCATCGAGCAGCTCTCTCGCGACGTTACCGGCTGGGGTGCGCACGCTGTGGAGTTCTTTCAGACGCTGGCCGAAACCCAGTACGTGAAATGCGTGCGGCTCAACAGTTACTACGCACCCAACGTGCGTGGATGGAAGCCGCGCGCCTATGCGTCGAGTGGATTCACAACGATGACGCGCAAAGTGGATGTCCATCTGCCCGCTTCGCCCGGTTTGCCGCGTTGGAATATTCCCAATATCGGCGTCTATCTCTGGTCGCTCGGCGCCTATTCGCTCACCGGAGTCAGCGCGGTCCAGGCGTCCGATACGTCCGGCCCCGTGACGGGCTGCTATCGCTTCAGCCAGCTGGGCTGCGACATTCCGCTCTTCCACGCTGCCGTCTATCAGGGCGAGCAGATCATGACTCTGGCCACGGAGGCCAACGTTCCCGACTACCTGACGCGAAATCTGCTCTGCGCCGATCTGCGCAAAGGCGCGCAGTCCAGCTATTACGGCGTGGGCAAGAGCCTTTCCGTTACGCTCAACGGGCAGCTGCTCAATCCTTACCAGATCCAGGTTGCGGATCTCGACGGCGACGACGGCTCCTGGAACAATCTGCTTCAATCCGGCAGCCAGTACACCGTCGCCATCGATCCCGAGAAGGGCCGCATTGCCGTCTCGCCCGATGTGTCCGTGCCGGCCGGCGCGCTGGTGGTTGATTTCTACTACGGCTTCAACGCGGCCATGGGTGGTGGGGAATATGAGCGCGAAGCCACTTTCATCGTTACCAATCCGGCAAACGTCTTCGCATTTCCTGACCCCACGCAAAGCTACAACAACGATCTCCAAAGTGCGCTGACCTTTGTTGCCGGCCAAGCCGCCACGCTCGGCTCAGTCGCTCTGGAGATTCAGGGCAGCGGTCCCGCCGCAACCATCACGTCGCCGCTCACCATCGATGCGCCTCAAGGCGTAACTATCGAGATTCGCGCTCAGGATGGGGCATCTCCATATTTGGTGCTCGACGGCGCATTCGAGATCACCGGCGATAAACTCTCCACGGTGATTCTCAACGGTCTGCTTCTCACCGCCTCATCGAAGATGAACTGGGGGGCGGGCGGCAGTGAGGCGCTCGTATTGTTGCCCACGTCACGCCCCTCCGGCGCGGACAATGTTGTATCGCTTCAGGTGGAGCACTGCACGCTGGTGCCCGGCTGGCGCCTTTCGAGTGCCGGCGAGCCGCAGCACGCCGACGCGCCGGCTATTCTTTCTCACGCTATCGGCGCTGAAATCTCCGTCGAGCTTTCCATCACCGGTCCCATTCGCGCGCCGGAGACGGTTCCGGTCAGCATGTCCGACAGCATCCTCGATGCCACCGGAAGAAGGCGCATCGCGTACGACAATCTCGATGGGCAGGTGATCGGCGGCGGGCCGCTCACCTTGACCGGCTGCACCGTGGTGGGGCGCGTGCACGCGCAGGAACTGGTGCTGGTCTCCGATAGCATCTTCTGGTCGGAGATCATTCCCGGCACTCCTCCCGCCATTGCTCCCGGTCTATTCGCCGATCGCACGCAGGCCGGCTGCGTGCGCTTCAGTTATTTGCCTTATCAGGCTGTCACGCCGCGGCGTTTTGAATGTGTGGAGCAGGTGGCGGCCGGGCCCACGCCGCTATTTCTCTCGTACAGATATACCCAGCCGGGCTATCTGAAACTTGCCGCGTCCACTCCTTCCTCCATCCGCGAAGGCGCGGACGACGAGGGCGAGATGGGCGCATTCCACTGGCTGCTGGCGCCTCTGCGCGAGGCGGATCTCGAGATTCGCCTGGAGGAGTTCACACCGGTCGGACTCAACACAGGATTGATTTATCAAACATGAGTTTCGAACAGACCCTTGACGGAATCCACGCCGGCAACCAGCGCAGCGCAGAAGAAGAAGGGAAGAGGAGCGAGCTATGAGCTTCGACAATAGCCGATACAACTACGACCATTGGAAGTTATACGCAGGCGTGGTAAGTGAGCAGGGCCGCGTGCAGACCGACTCGGACTGGAACGAGTGGCTGGCCGGGCTCACGCGGCGCATCGACGCCGGCTCGTTCGACACCTTCGGCCATGCCGTCTATCCGCAGACCACTCCCAATGCATTCGAGATCAATGCGTCGTCGAGTTCCGGCAACGACATTCTGATCGGGCTGGGCCGGATGTATGTAGACGGAATCCTGGTGGAAAATCTCGGCATCGAGAAGGGCGCGGGGTGGGACTCAGCGTTGGCGGAGGCGTCGAACACGCCCCAGCCGCAACCTTCCACGCCCCAGCCACTCATCCTCGACGGGAACTCGATCGATTACACCGGCCAGCCTCTCAACAACGCGCAAAGTGTTCCCACGACCGCTGGTGCGTATATGGCGTATCTCGACGTGTGGCGCCGCCCCATTACTTACATCGAAGACTCCAATCTGATCGACACGGCCATCGGTGTCGACACCACCGGCCGCATGCAGACCGCGTGGCGCGTCAATCTGATGCCTCTCCCGGTGGTCACTATTCCCCAGAGCGCGCTGACCGGCACTTTCAACGATGGCGACCTCGTCACGCAAGACTCCGGCGCTACGGGCATTGTTATCGGCGGCCTTTCCGGTTCGGGACCGCTCCTGCTGAGCCAATTGACAGGCACCCCGAACGGGACGGATGCCTGGACCAACACCAGCGTCGGCGGCGACGGGAGTTTCACTCCCAGCGGGCCGCCGGTCATCGAGTACTCCTTCATCGCGGGAGCGGTCCAATCCGGTTCGAAAACATTCTCCGACACCGAACCGCTTCTGCAGAACGGCACGGGCGCAACGGCAGTGCTTGTTTCGGTTGCTGCCGGCGGACCCATGATCGTCAGCACCATCAGCGGCACTCCGTCGCCGCTCGCCTATTGGGTGGGTCAAACGAGCGGCGGCGTCTTCCAGCCGGCAAGTCTTCCTTCCGCGCTTTCGAACAGCATTCCAGGCTCGACAACCGGAACCCTGATTCCCGGCGAAGAGGTCATTCAGGATCACTCGCATGCGTCGGCAATCGTTATTGGCCCGGTGCCGCAAACCGGTCCCATGATCGTTGGCCTGATCACCGGTACGCCGGACACTAGCAACAATAATTACAATTGGGTTGGCCAAAGCAGCAGCGTAGCTTTCACGCCCACCGCGGTGCCCTCACCCTTTGCGTGGAGTGGCTGCGTAGCGGACTACTCCATTCCCTGGCCGGTCAGCTCTGGTCAGCTTGCCACGCAGCCGGTCTCAACGCCCAAGACCGGTCCCTGCTGCATGACCGCCGGCGTCGGCTACACCGGCGCTGAGAATCAGCTCTATCGCGTGGAGATCCATACCCCTGGCGGCCCGGGCGGAACAGGCGCAACCTTCAAGTGGTCGCGAGAGAATGCGTCGGTCCAGACCGCGGTCACCGCCATCGGTATGGCAGCCACCAATGCCGGCCCGAACGGGGCCTCACTCACCGTTCAGAGCCTGGGGAAAGATCAGGTGCTCGGCTTCCAGAACGGCAACTGGATCGAGATCACCGACGCGTGGCACGACAACGCGGGTCTGCCCGGCGAGCTTTACAAGATCGACCACGTAGACATTCCCACCTCATCGGTCATCCTCACCTCGCTGCTCTCGGTCAATTTCTCTTCCACCACGCTCGCGAACGCGAACAACCCGTACACACGCATCATCCGCTGGGATCAGGCCGGCGTGGTGGACCAGGTGGGATCGAGCGGCCAGGTGCAATTAGTCGATCTTGACGGCACGGATTCCGCGGGAGCGCTGAATGGCACGTTCGGCATTCCCATCCCATCCGGTGCATCCGCTAACACACCTGTGGTGCTTGAGAACGGCGTTGCCGTTACGTTCAATCTCTCCTTGAGCAATGGCAACTTCCTGCCAATGGATTTCTGGACCTTTACCGCGCGCGCCTCGGACGGCACCATCGGCCAGCCCATCTCTCCCGCGCCGCAGGGCATCGCGCATCACTTCACCAACTTGGGCACCGTCACCTTCACAAGTACGAGCGGCAGCGCCAGCGACTGCCGTCAACCGTGGCCGCCGACATCCGGCAGCGGTGAATGTGGGTGCTGCTGCACGGTCACTGTGGGCGACAACAAAACGAGCTTTGGCAAGTTCACCTCCATCCAGAAAGCCATCGATTCGCTCGCCCACGGCGGAGATGTCTCCATCCTCTGCGGAGACTTTTACGAAGACATCCTGATCAAGGACAAAGCCAACATCACCATTCACGGTTGCGGCGAAAAGACGCGGGTTCTTTCGCCGTCGCTCCAGAAGGGCGGCGGCACAACCTCGGAAAGCGGTTCTACTGCGATTGACGTTCCCGCTGTCTTTTCCATCACGCGCAGCGCCAACATCTCCATCAGTTCGCTTACGATTGATGCGGACGATGAAAGCATCGGCGTTTTGCTTGACCGTCCTGCGAGCACCGGCACGGGAAAACAAAACATTTACGGCATCAGCGATAAGCAGGTGACGCTCTCAGATCTCAAATTCAAATCGCAGGGAATGCCGGCTATTACCGCTCTCGCTGCGGACTCGCTCTTCATCCGCGAGAACACCATCAAGATGGCCGATTCCGGCAATCTGTATCCGGCCGTCTACCTGTCCGGCAAGCATCTGTGGTTTGAGCGAAACATAGTCGAGATCACATCCGGTCGGCTGCTTCGCGTGGCGGAAGAATTGGATATCAACAAGGCCGGAAGCTCCGGTACCGCCAAGAACGCCGCGGCAGCAACCTCGGGCAGCGGCGGAGTGCAGGTTGGAGGCCCGTCCCGCGATGTCTGGATCGCAGAGAATCAGATTACCGGCGGCAACCGCAACGGCATCACCCTCGGCAATCTCATTGCGCTCGACGCGAACGGCGATGACACCGGCGAGTATCTCGCCATGATCGTGACCAAGGATGAGGCGTGTGCCGGAGGCGGCTCGAACAGTATCCCTCCCGCTCCTCCTCCCCCTCCCGGCGGCACAGGCAACTACACCCTCGCCGCCGGCGGCATGATTCATAACCTGCACATCCTGCGGAATCGCATCGCGGATACCGGCATGTGCGGAATTGGGCCGGTCGGCTTCTTCAATCTCAACGCAATCTCTGAGGTGGTTTCGCTGGATAATGTCCTCATCGCCGAGAACCTGATCCTGAACACTCTTACGCGTAGCGTGCTGGCGGCCGATACCGCATACTCGCCCTACGGATACGGGGCCATCAGCCTGCCCGATGTCGTTAATCTCATCGTGCGCGACAACATCGTCAACAACTACGGTGTGCGGCCTGGCGCCGAGGTCTGCGGCATCTACGTGTATCACGGCCAGGTTGTCGAGATCAGCCGCAACCAGATCCGCGAGAGCCGCGACCTTAACTCGACGCGCGGTGTGGAGTGGAGCAGCTACGGCGGCCGCCGCGCCGGCATCTACATTGAGAACGTGACGCCGCCGCAGCTTGACACATCGTCCGACTCCGGATGGCTCAAAGCTTTTAAGCTGAACATCGACGAAAGCGGCAGCGATTCCTCGAGCAGCGACTATCCGCTTTACATCTCCGGCATTCCCGCACTCCGCATCGTGGACAACACCGTGCGTGTAGCCTTCGGCCTCGCGCTTTATGTCAGCGGCGTGGGCCCGTTCAGCATTTTGGGCAACCACTTCGCCACCGGCGGAGCTGTTACATACAGCGGCGATATCGACCGCGAGGAATTCCTCACCAGCAGCGCGTTCAACGAGTCCCTCTCCTTTACGCCGCTCACGGTCATGATCTTCGACCGCGGATGCGCCATCGAGCTGGGCGATGTGCTGAGCGATTTGATTCAGCAATATGGCAGTGCAATTGAAAACGAGTATCCATCCGCCGCTTCCATCCTTACGGGCTTGGAGGAGGTCTTGACCAACTCCAACGGCACGGTCCTGTTCGAGAACAACATCTGTCAGCTCTCCGCCGATGTTAACCGCGTTCAGGGGGGCGTGTCTGTTGTGGTTCTCTCGTTGGATCACATCAACTTCAACGGCAACGAACTTTGGATCAATGGCGGCCGCAGAACCGCGCTCCTCGACGTCGCCATGGCGGCCATCACTCTGCAGACCACCTCCAACCGTTTTCAGGAGGCCATCAACTCAGTCAAGTACTCCGGCCTCACCTTCGGCGTGGCCAACACCACTGCCAATAACATCGCCACTTACTGCCTCTTCCCGATTTCCTTGGTTCCACTTTGGTGGAAGTACCTCGGCAACACCATCCTGAACCCAAAGCTTTGCACGCCGAAAAAAGCCGGCTAAGCTCCGCCCGGGACTAGAGAGCATGCTTGCAAAGAACGTCAGAGACAGGAGAATAGAAGATGACCGAGATGACCGAACAACAGAATTCCACGATTCCGACCGTGCCCACCGATCTTCAGTCCTTCGGCAGCACTCTCGCCACCAGCGCTAATCAGCTTTCCATGGCCGGAACTTCGATGACTGCGCAGGTGCAGACGGCCCGCGTCTCCGTTTTGAAGCGTGCCGCAGCTGCCGCTGTTGCCACATACGGCGCGGACTCCACGGAGGCCACTGCAGCGAACCAGGCCGTGACCACCGCGCAGGCAAAGACCGGCCAGCTTCAGATCGTCAGCCAGAAAGCCGCCACCACGCCGCCAACCGTCGCCTCCACCGGCTGGGCGCTGCACGGCCGCGTGTACGATGCGAATCTGAATCCGCAGGAGCGCTACACCGTCTTCATGGTCGATGCGCAGAACAACTACATCAGCGACTACGGCTTCTCCTACACTGACTCGACGGGCTACTTCCTTCTGCAGTCCAAGGCCGCTCCTGCTTCCAGTTCTTCGGCGACAAGTGAGCCCTGCGCCGAATCCTCGGACACTTCCGCTCCTGCTAAAGGCCCCGACGAGCTTGTCGACCTTAGCGCCATATTGGTGCCTGCGGATTCTGAATCCTCCGGCGCTTCCTCAAAAGCCGCTGCTGCGTCCACTGCGCCTCAGGCCTTCGTCCAGGTCTGCGACGCCAACGCCAATCCGGTGCTTTCGAGCAGCACGCCGTTCACGCCGGTCACGGGGCAAGCAACCTACCAGGTCCTCACTCTGTCGGCCTCCGGGCAGACGCTTGGTGATCCGCCAGCCGAGATTCGCGCCGTTGCCATGCCGCCCATCACAAGCAAGACCACCAACACGACAAAGAAGAACTCGGCCGGTTCAGGTACAGCCTGATCGGGTTGTGCCGACGCCTTCTGAAGGTGAGAGATTGCCGCTTTCGCTGCGTGCCATCAATCGACGGTAATTGCCACTTGGGCGGTTTGCGAGACGCCGCCCGTCGATCCGGCTGCGGTAATGGTCAGCGTGCCGGTGGCTGACTGAGGACCGGTTGTGGTGCCTCCCCCGCCGCCGCTGCCTCCTCCACAAGCGGCGACACCTGCCGTCGCGGCAAGCAACGCCAGCAAAATGAAAAGCCCCGAGAGGTGGTAACGATGAAAGAGCTTTTTGCGCTTTCCGGCGGAAATCATTAAAAGAACTCCAGCCGGCAGCCAGCAGAGGGTGGCGATTGCAGAGGCGTGGCGATGGGGCCGCTGGAGCGGGCGTAGCGCGGCGATGGTCGAAGGCGCGGTGATGGTGACTCTTCCGGTGACCGCGGTGTTGGTGCCATCGAGCGTGAAGCTGGTTGGATTGAAACTGCAAGTGACGCCGGAGAGAGTCGAGCTGCAGCTGAGCGATACCGTTCCCTGGTAGCCGCCGCTGGGCGTGACGGTGAGCGACAGAGGGGAGCTTGCGCTGGTTGCGAGCGTGAGGCTGCTCTGGCTTGCTGAAAACGAGTAGGTCGCTGGCGGCGGTGGCGGCGTCGAGCTGCCCTCCGTAATGTGGACGGGAACGATCTGCCACAACTGGGTGGTATTTACGGGCACGATCCAGTCTGCGGCGGTGCTGGAGGGAGATTGCTGCTGGATAGCGCCGGAGGCTGTAGCGGCGAGAACCAATCCGCTGGCTTTGTTGACGATGGTGTAATTGCCGCTGCCGGCGGTGACGAGATTCCATTCCTGAGAAGCGTCGCCGGAGGTTGCGGCGTTAAGCACAACGGTGCTGCCGGCGGTGCTGGAACCGGAGTTGTCGAGGACCTGCGCAGTGGCGCCCGTGCTCACATTCAGGCTGGCAATCTGCAGATAGCCGTCGCCATTGCTGGTGATGGACCATTGCTGGCTTAAGCTGGCGCCGCCGTCGCTGGACGTGGTGCCGAGCGGCGTACCGGAGGAACCGGCAGAGCCGGCCGTTCCCAGAATCTGCCCGCTGGAGGCATTCACCAGCATGTAAGCCAGAGCCGGATCGATTTTGCCGCCGAGAGCGTCGGCGCCACTCAGGATGGCGGAGTAATTTGCGGCGGTCGAGAGCGAAGTGCCGGAAGTGTCGGCGTTATCGAAGAGGGTGAGACCGTTCCAGGTATAGGTGGCATCGGGGCGGCCATCGGCGCTGGTGAATCCACCTCCGGCGCTGGCCGTGTTCGCGCCTTCAGGGTCCCAGTATTCCATGCCCATGCCGAGATTTTTGGGCAGGCCTTTCAGAACGCTATCTACGTCAATAAGAAACTGACGCTGACCCGCGACCGTTGCCGGATACCAGGGATCATTCGCATCGAAGCCGTTTTCGTAGTGTTCACCCACCTCGATGAGAAAGATGGGCACGCCGATGGAGTTTGCCGCATTGGTGAGCACAGTTTGCTCGACGGGCTTGTTATTAGGATTCGAGGCAGCGGCCTGCGTCGCGGTGAGCGGACCGTGATAGATGGGATAGTAGCTTTGGCAGATGGCATCGAAGGGGATGGAATTGCTCTGCGCTTCTGTGAAGAAGCTGGTCAGGTCCCACGCCGGGGTGATGTGGATGCAGCGTAGCGGGGGCGGGATTGCAGCTCCGAGCGAGGTATCAGAGGAGGCGTCGAGGACGGCCTGCATGGCCTGCTGCTCGACGGCGGCGAAGTTGCTGAAGCTGGTGCCGGGCGAGGCCAACGAGCCGAATAAGCCGGTGTCAACTTCATTGCCAATCGTCACCATGTCAGGCATCACACCGGCGGCGCGATAGGACTCGATTTCGGATTTGACGTAGCTGTAGACCGCAGGCTCAAGCTGAGTGAGGTTATACGCCGACCATGCTCCGGGAACAGCCTGCGAGGAACCGCCGTCAAAGAACAAACTGAGTTCGACAGACAGGCCGAGTTGCTTGGCGCGCTTGGCCAGGTTCAGGTCGGCCGCTTCGGTTTCGGCATAACAGCCGTTCGCCGTGCAGGTCGCGGGGAGTGCGCTGCTTCCGTTGACGGTGAGGGTCTGATACGGCGGCGCGGAGGTTGGACGGACGCGCACCATGTTTACGCCGTGATTCTTGAGCATAGCGAGTACGTCCGCGGTATGGCCTGCATCCTGCCACCAGGGAAGATTCTCTGTAAGCCGGTCGGCCTCCTGCTTTTCGAGCAGAGCGTTGTCGACGCCGCGAAAGAATGCCGGCCGCAGAAGCCACTGCTGGCTTTGCGTGGCCGTGCCCAGAGCAGTCTGGTTCAGTTGCGAGCCGGCAGTCGAGCCGCCGCCGGCAACATCGAGCACCAGACCGGTGCCATGGTTCGAGAGCGTGCAGTAGCCATTGCTGGTCGCGGTCAGAATCCATTGCTGCGTGGCGGACGAAAGCGAACAGGTGTTCTGGACTGTGGCTGTTGAGCCGCCACTGGTTGTGCTGTCGAGGCAAAGCCCGTCCGAGATATTGCTGATCGCCCAATTGCCACCGGGTAGATGAGTGAAGGCCCAGCGCTGGGTGATGCTGGTGAAGCTGCGGTTTGCGAGGACTAGCGGCTGGCCCGCCGCGGTGGAACCGCCGTCCAGGTCGACCTGGAGGCCCGAGAGCTGGTTGATGAGGTAATAGGTTTCGCCATTGATGGGGCTGATGTCGACCGGCTCGGCAGGCTGTTGGGCATTGACCGCTGGGACGAACGCGCCTGCACACATGAGGAGGAGTAGTATCGGCGCCTGATTGAAACGGCGCGACGTCCGCCTCGCATTCTTCGGGGAAGTGTTCGAAAAAATCATAGTTAGCTCACTGGGGATCAAAAAAAGCCGCACTTCTCTGCGCCTGTGAGGATACCTGCAAAGCAGCAGCAACCGCATCCGACGAAAGGCGGATTGAGCGGCCTTGCAACGGCATTGCTGTCTCGCCGCATGCGAGTGACTTGAGCGAAGCCGGCCGGATGCGGCTCAAAGTACGTGAGCGGCTGGGCGTATGTCCGACAGAGCGGATAGTTATTGAGACAAAGAGGTTTAGGTGAAATCGGCTAAATCTTGAGGACGATCCGACTTTCGTCGGATGCGTGGGCATTATTCCAAAGCATAGGCTTTTCGGCGAGTTCGATCTTCCCCTTTTCAATCTTCCTTTGGAGGTGACGTGTAAGTGAAAACCAATAAAATCACAAGGATCGCCGCACTGGCGTCGATCGTAGTAGTGTCTGGAGCGCTAAGCGCTTTCGGACAGAACTCGAATTCAGGAGAGATCAAAGGGCAGGTTACCGACGCTTCGGGAGCAGTGGTTCCCGGGGCCAGCGTGACCCTGCTGGATACCGCGACCGGAGTCTCAACCAAAACCCAAACCAACGATGTGGGCATTTACGATGTGCCTTCACTGCCCACCGGACCCTATTCCATCACTTTCAGCAAGACCGGTTTCCGCAATGAAGTTCGCAATGGCGTCGTGCTGCAGATCGGCACCATCGCCATCGACGCGTCGCTGCAGGTGGGCCAAACTTCGCTGCAGGTAGTGGTCACCGCCGATGCTCCGCAACTCCAGACGGAGGACTCCTCGCAGCACGAGGATTTCAATACACAGGCGGTTGTGAACGCACCAATCGTAGGCGGCGTCTGGTACAACGAACTGACCAACGAACTACCCGGAGTCAACGGCGGCGGCGGTCAGGATGCATCGGGCCAGGGAATTGGAGTGAATGGTACCCAGGCTTACTCGGGTAGCTTTCTTATCGAAGGATCCACTGCCCAGCAGCCCAGAGACGTAAATGCCAGCGACAACTATCCTCCAACCGATGCTATCGGTGAGGTGAACGTTCAGACCAGCAATTTTGGCGCGCAGTACGGCAACGGCGTGGCAACGTTCAATGTACTCCTTAAGAGCGGCACCAACAGGTTTCATGGTTCGCTATTTGAATTCAACCAGAATAACGACTACAACGCCCTGCCCTATTTCGACTCCGGCGCAAACGCTTCGGTCGCGCCCCTGCACTGGAACGAGTTCGGCGGCAGCATCGGCGGGCCGATCATCAAGAACAAGTTGTTTTTCTTTTTTACCTATCAGAGGAACCCTAACACTTCCTCGGGCGTCTACACCACGACTGTGCCAACCACCGCCGCCAGCAGCACGCAGTTTGGGACGACCAACATGGAAGCCGGCTGCTTCCCAGGGCCTGTGACCAATCCCAACACCGGAAATCCATTTGCGGGCAATTGCATTACGTCGACGTTCGACAAAGTCGCGGCAAGTATTCAGAAGTATTTCCCGGCGCCTAACCTGCCCGGGTATCTGAACAACTATCGCGCTGTTCAAAGCACTCCGACCACCTCCACCTGGTACGTCGGCAAGGTGGACTATACCCCCAACCAGAGCCATCGCATATCCGGCTACTACATGTACTTCCCCATCAGCCCGCTGACCTACAACGTGGATGCGTTCTGCTCGTTGGGCTTCGATTGCACGGTGGGGAACAACTACAACCAAGATGCACAAATAACGGACGTGTGGACCATCAGCCCGACGAAAATTAACGAGGCCCGCATAGGCAATGTTCGCGAAGTTGATAAGTACATTCCCGGAACTTATGGCAAGGGGTATCCAACCACGATCGGCCTTGAACCCACGTACGGGACGAATTCTCCGGGAAATATCTTTCCTACGATCACGGTCAATAGTGGAGGAGGTATTGGCGGAATTGGAATTAATGGCGGCGTCCACGCGGATTTGGCCGACGGTTCGCTTGTCGAATCGGATATCTTTACCTTGATCAAGGGCAAGCACACGATAAAGATGGGCGGCGAGTTCGACAAGAGCTACCAGAACTATACCAACTGGGGAGATGTGACCTCCGGCAGCTTTGTATTCGATGGATCGTCAACCAATGTGCCTTATGCCGACTTCCTGCTGGGCGATACCTACAGCTTTGGCGTGACCGACTACGCGGAGACAGGGGCGCGGAGTTGGATGCTAGGAACTTTCGCTCAGGATGACTACAAAGTGTTGCCCCACCTGACCGTAAACATCGGCTTGCGCTATCAGTATCAAGGAGGATGGAGCGAGGTCCACAACCGTTGGGGCAGCTACGACCCAACGTTGGTCAACACCGGCCAGTACGCAAACGGCGCACTGGGCGCCATCACCTATGGAGGCCAACACGGAAGGAACGACCTTTACGACGGCACGAACGAGTGGGCTCCGCGAGTTGGCTTCTCCTGGTCGCCGATTGAAAAATGGGCGTTTCGCGCCAGCTATGGCATCACGGACGTTCCCTGGTCGGGCGAATTGAGCGACTTTGAAGGCGGCATGGGATTTGGGTTTAACCCGTCAGGATATTACGGGTACCACAAGGATGCATTTCAGCTGCAGACAGGCCCGCCCGCTGGCACTGTTGTAACTCCGACGCTCGCCACCCTGACCGACTCACAGTATAACTACGACCAGGTGGCGTATTATCCGGCACACAGGCCGGCCACTTATTACCAGGAATCTCTCTTGTCGGTGCAGCATGAGCTGCCGTTCCAAATGCTTGTGGATGCCAGCTACGTCTATACCAAGGGTACGCATCTGAACTTTGAGCGGGACACCGACCAGGTCATGGAGGGTAATCTGTCTAAAAACCCAAACAGCTATTGCGCCACTTCAGCGCAACCGAACCCGCTGTTCTGCACGCTTGAGAGTCATCTGTGGGATGGCTACTCAAACTACAACGCGCTGCAACTGCGGGCTGAAAAGCGCGCGTCGCATGGCCTGTACATCGTCTTCAACTATGCTTGGTCCAAGACTATGGATACGGGCACAAGCTCAGGCCACGCACAAGGCATCGATCTATGGCAGAACGCCTATGACATCAGGGCGAACTACGGCTTGTCTCAACTCGATGTGAGAAACACAATCAACGGGTCCGCAAGCTACGAGCTTCCGTTTGGGATCGGGAAACAGTTCGCCTTGCACGGGGTCATGGATGAAGTTCTGGGCGGCTGGCGCGCAACGGGCGTCTACCAGATCCATGGCGGCATTCCATTCACCCCCACGACATCGAGCAATGGCTCGGATTTGAGCCAATCGGAAGCGCTTCAATGCTATTGCGGATTCGAGTGGTTGCCAAACCAGGTGGCGAGCGCGTCGGTTCCCCATCCATCCGTCAATGAATGGTTCAATCCCGCCGCATTTGCCACGCCAACCCCCGGAACCTTCGGCAACATTCGGCGAAACACCCTGACCGGCCCCAACTGGCGCGATCTCGATCTCAGCATGGGCAAGACGTTCTTATTGATGGAGGGGATGAAATTCGAGATCAGGGCTGATTCGTTCAACTTCTTTAACCACCCCAACTTCCAAAACCCGAGCGCCGCCACCGGAACGGGTGTTGTCGGGGGAGGAGTAATCACCGCCACCAACGGCAACCGGGACATCCAATTAGGAGGGCGACTTACTTTCTAGCGCTGGCAAAAAAGCTGTCCGACACACGGACCGGGATTCCGGCAGGCCGGAATCCCGGTTTGTTGTGCATGCGGGCAGGGTTTCGAAATGCGCTTTACAATTTGTCCAGAAGGCCTACCTTATGCGCAGTCGCCGCGAATCAGGGACCGTGTCTCCGATGCTCGTGTCACTTCCGCTCTTCCTTACGTTCGCAATTCCGCCTTTTGCGGTTGCGCAGACACGGTCAGCGCGGAGCGAGCTGGCAGGGGATTTGGAGCGAGGCCAAGCGGCGCTGAAGGCCAACGACCAGGCGGCCGCGGCTGAGCAGTTCCGCGCCGCGTTAAAGATCGATCCCGCGAATGTCGAGGCGCACGCCAACCTGGGGGCGATTGCGTTTTTGCATGGCGACTGTCCCGCCGCGATGCGCGATTTACACAGCGCGCTGGCTGCCTCGCCCACACTGGTGAATGCGCAGGGATTGATCGCCATCTGCGAGAAACGCATGGGCGAGCCGCACGCACGAGCCGATCTCGAAAGCGCATTCGCCAAGCTCAAAGATCCCAAAATGCGGGTGCAGGTGGGCGTGGAGCTAGCCGATCTTTACTACCAGAATGGCGACCTGGACCATACGCTGCCGGTGGTGCACGAGCTTGTGGAGCTGCAGCCGGATAATGCCGACCTGCTGTTTTTTGCGCAGCGGATCTACTCCGAGATGGCCGACGACACCATGAACAAACTGGCGCTGCTGGCCCCGGATTCGGCGCGGATGCAGCAGTTGATTGCCGAGCGCCTGATCAATGGCGGCGATTTGAATGGCGCCATCGAGCACTACCGCAAGGCGCTGGCTGCAGATCCGCGGCTGCCGGGAATGCATTTCGAGCTGGCGGAAGCGATCCTGGAGGGTTCGAACGAAGCTGCTGGGCAAGCCCAGGCCATTGCCGAGCTCGATGCCGCGGTGAAAAGCGAGGGCGATACCCCGCAGATTGAATGTACCTATGGCCGCATCGCCGCGCTCCAGGGAAAGTTCGATGAAGCGCTGGCGCACTACCGGCGCGCGTATGAGATGGATCCCGGCAATGGCGAAGCGCAACTGGGCCTGGGCAAAGCTCTCGCCGAACGGGACAAACCCGATGAGGCGCTCAGATACCTGCGCATGGCCGTCGCTGCGGATCCCATGAATGCCTCGGCGCATTACCGGCTGGCGCGAGTTTGCGAGGCGCTTCATTTAAGCGACGAAGCAAAGAAGCAGATGAAGCTATTTCAGGAGATTCGCGCGGCCAAGGATCGAGTGGCGCAGTTGTACCGGGAGATGAATCGCAAACCTGAGCCGGACGACGATGTACCCGCCGAAGCACAGCAGTGAGTGCGATGCGCGTCAGGCTGTTGTTTCGATGGCGACGGTTGCTGGGGTCAGGCCGGGCGAAGCCGCCGTGATTCTTACCTGTCCGGCAGTGGCCGTGGATTGCACGATGGCCAGGCACAGTCCGTTGAATGCGCGGCGGCGATTAGCTTTGTAGTCTTCCTGGCTGAACGGGTCGCCGCTATCCACGCCGATGAGTTTTCCATTGCCTTCCACGGTAAATGCAATCTCGTTCATGGCGATGGGCACGAGTTGTCCCTTGGCATCGTGAATCTCAACGGCAATGTGCGCCACGTCGCGGCGATCGGCCGCGATGCTGAGCCGATCGGCGGAAAGCGCGATGGCTGCGGGAGTGCCGGCAGTGGCCAATTCAACTGTGGAAACGACCTGCCCATCTTTTGCCCCCACAGCTTTGAGGACGCCCGGCGCGTAGGGCACGTCCCACGACAAGTGCAGGTCCGCTGTGGTCCGCAGCGCCCGCGCGCGCGGCGGATAGTTACCGTAAGTGCCTTCCATCCCTTGGCGGGGAAATTCATAGCCCTTTACGCCGAAGGATTTTCCATTTAGAAACAGCTCCACTGTGTCGCAGTTGGTGTAGCAGGTAACAGGAACGATCTCGCCCTCCCTATCTTGCCAGTTCCAATGCGGAAAGAGATGAAGCATGGGCTCGCGCGTCCACTGGCTCTGGTAAAAATAGAAGCCGTCTTTCCTGAAGCCGCAGGTGTCGAGCACGCCAGCCGGCGAGATTCTCATCGGCCAGAAGGACTCGCCGAGGTAATCGATGCCTGTCCACATGAAATCGCCGATCACGTAATCGTAGGTACGGACGAACTGCCAAAGCTGCTCGACGTCGATGTCGCGGTTCTGCTCATACAGGAATCTGGATGCTCCGGGGTCGCGATTGACGGGAAACAGTCTGCGATAATCGCCACGAATGCTGCTTATTGCGCCGCTCTCTGTGCCGATGACGCGCCTGTCGGGAAAGGCCGCATGATCGATGCTGTAATATTTTTCGGCGCGGTCGCGCCAGCGATCCGCGTAGTTATAGCCGATGATATCGAGTTCGGCGAGAAATTCGGGTCTCACGGTGTTGGAGGGTGGCTCGGAGGCAATTCGGTCGCAGGCGGCCGTGACGGGACGCGTGGGATCTTCGCGATGAAAGATGCCGAGCAACTCGCGCAGGGTCTCTGCGCCCTCGGGAGTAGACTGGTCGCCGATCTCGTTGCCTGCGCTCCACAAAACGATCGAAGGACGATTGCGATCGCGATGGAGGAAATTGATAAGATCGCGCTCGTGCCATTCGTCGAAGTAAATACTGTAGCCGTTGCGAATCTGCCCCTTGGGAACCTTCCACTCGTCGAATGCTTCAGCCATCACCAGCAATCCCATGCGGTCGCAGAGGTCGAGAAACTCCGATGCCACTGGATTGTGGCTGGTGCGGATAGCATTGCACCCCATCTCTTTGAGAATTTGCAAGCGTCGCTCCCAAACGCGCGGCGGAACTGCGGCGCCCACGCTGCCGGCCTCATGGTGAATACACACGCCGTTGAGTTTGATGTGCTCGCCGTTGAGCAGGAAGCCGCGCTGCGCGTCGAAGACTGCCTCGCGTACGCCGAAGGGTGTGTCATAGACATCCACTACGTCTTTTGCATTGCGCAGCGTGCTGCGCACCATATATAGATACGGTTGGTCGGGCGACCACAGCTTGGGAGCAGGAACGGTAAGCTGCTGGATGAACTCAGTGCTGTCAGCGGCGGCGATGGTTTGCGGCGTCTCCAGAGTTGCAACCGTGACGCCGCTGGCATCGAGGATGGAAGTCGAAAGCCTGCATTGCGCCAGCGCTCGGGAGGAGTTGGCTGTGGTGGTTCTGATCTCAACGGTGGCGGAGTTGGCCTGAATACGCGGGCAGGTGACAAAGGTTCCCCACTGCGCCACGTGAATGGAATCGAGGACGTGCAGCCAGGTGTGCCGGTAGATGCCGGAGCCGGAATACCAACGGCAGTTGGTCTGGTTGGAGTTGTCGACGCGCACGGCCACAACATTGGGCGCGCCGAATTCCAGGTGCTCCGTCAGTTCGTAGACGAAAGGAACATATCCGTAGGGGCGACGGCCAAGGTGATGGCCGTTGATCCAGACATCGCTGTTCTGGTAAACGCCGTCGAACTCGAGCGTGACGACTTTGCCGCGATACGATTCCGGAACAGAGAATGTTTTTCTGTACCACCCGACGCCGGTGGGCATATAGCCGCCAGGTCCGCCGGAGGGCGCGTGCTCATCGACAGGACCTTCGATGCTCCAGTCGTGCGGGAGATCGAGCGCGCGCCAGCCGGAGTCGCCGAAGCCGGTTTGCTCCGCGCCCGGTACATCGCCTTTCGCGAATTTCCAGCCGAAGTCGAAGCTCTCCGTGATGCGCGGCGAAGGAGCAGCCACAGTCTGCGGAACCTCAAGGGCTCTCAGATATGGAGCTGCGGAGAGGGCCGCGGCGCCGCAGGCAGCCTGCGCCAACAATTCGCGGCGGGTAAGATGCGGCATTGCCCAATCGATTTTGTCTGCCATTTAGAGGTCTCCCATGACGTGATGCACCCAGCTATGAACGCAGCTTTGGTTCTTAGACAGCGCGCGGCGCCGGGCATCGCTTTGCCTTGCATTCGAACATGGTCGACCGGGCCTGAAATCCGACTTTCGTCGGATTCTCGGCCAGCTCCGATGGCATATAGTGGCAACGGCTTGCAGTTGGAAGAGCGGGAGCGATCCCGTTCGTCTCTCCGAAAGGATTTTTGTGCGCCTCTGTCTGGTTCAAACGATTGCCTCCGCTCTGGTTTTTCTATCCAGTTCCGCTTATGCGCAAACCGCGGCCAGAATGGCTCCTTTCACGCTCGATCACCGGCGGGCGATGGAATCGCATTCGCCGGTGGACGTCTCGTTTCTTCTCGATGCGCCGGCGGGCAAGCACGGCTTTATTCAAGTGTTGAACGGCCACCTGGCCACGGGCGACGGCGGGCGCATCCGCCTGTGGGGCGTCAATATTACCGACTGGAGCAAGGGATCGCGGCAGATTCCTTCGAAAGCCGATGCGCTGTTGTGGGCGGCTACGCTGGCGCGCTTTGGCGTGAACTGTGTGCGCTTCCAGTTTCTCGATCTCGAAGCGCCGCGCGGACTGATCGCGGCTGGCCGGCTCGATACGCGCAGCCTGGATGCGGATCAGCTCGACCGCGAAGATTTTTTTATTGCGCAACTAGAAAAGCGCGGGATCTATATCGACTTCAACCTTCTGGTGGGACGTCCGTTCAAAGCCGGTGACGGCGTTGAGGATGCTACTCTGCTCCGCGAAGGCGCGAAAGGAACGTCTATCTTCGACCGGCGCATGATCGAGCTCGAGAAGGAATACGCGCGGCAGTTGCTCGAACATCGCAACCCCTACACTGGGCTCGCGTACACGCATGACCCCGCCGTGGCGCTGGTGGAAATTAACAATGAGAATGCGCTGAATATCGGATACCGGCCGCCTTCGCCGTTTTACGGGAAGGAATTAACCGCCATGTACAACCAGTGGCTGGCCGCGCACCGCACACCGCAGCAGATTGCCGCGCTGCGCCAAATGGCCGGGGTGACTGGAGAGCAGACCGACGTGCCGCTGATGTTCTGGCGAGGACAGGCCGCCAGCGCGCCGCCGGAGCGCTTCTACTCGGAGGCCGAGTTTTATAACGACACGCAGCGGGATTATTTTGCCGGCATGAAAGATTACTTGCAGCACACGCTGGGATCGAAGTCGCTGGTGATTGCGACTGCCGATCACAGCCACTCCGGCAGCGGCTACCCGATTCTGATGGCAGCAAGCGGTATGGATGCGATCGATGGACACACGTACTGGGAGCACCCCGAGATGTACGTGCGCAAATCACCGATGGTCGACGATCCGCTCAATTCCACGGTGGTAGAGCTTTCCCGCTCAGCGATTGCCGGCAAGCCTTACACGGTGAGCGAGGTAAACGAGCCGTTTCCCAATGACTACGCAGCTGAGGGCATCCCCATCCTGGCGGCGTAAGGAGCCATGCAGGATTGGGACGCAATCTTGTGGTATACCTTCGAGCCCAAAGAGGATCCGGCGTGGAAGCCGTATATCGGAGATCCCTTCGACATTTCGCTGGATCCGGTAAAAATGCCCGAGCTTGCCGCAGGCGCATTGCTATTTCTGCGCGGGGACGTAGGGCAGGCAAAGCAGACAGTGGATCGCGCCTATACGGCGCAGCAGGTTTACGACAGTATGCTGCTGCCGGGCACGGAGCGGCCATACTTCACGCCCAGATTTCCTTTAGAGCTTGCGCTCGAAGATGAAATGCGTATTTTGTCATTCGACGGACCGGCGACCAAGACTTTCGCGCAGGGCGTGGCGCCGAATCCAATTCGCTCCGATACCGGACAATTAACGTGGCGCCACTCCGGACCCGACACCGGGCTGGTAACCGTGGATTCACCGCGCACGCAGGCACTGATTGGTTTTGTACGGGCGGCGGCGGACAGCAATGCCGACAGCAATCTCGGGGCCCAAATCGAGAACACATTTTGCGCGATTCAACTCAGCTCGCTCGACGGGCAGCCAATTTCTCGCTCCGCGAAACTGCTACTGGTCGCTGGCGGGCGAGTCGAAAATACCGGGCAGCGCTGGAACTCCGCAGGCACCGATGTGACCAACTGGGGCGAATCGCCAACGTTGATTGACCCGGTGCGGGGCATGCTGGTGTTGAAGCATCTCGAAGCCGCGCGCGCAGTTCAACTGCAGGCGATCGATGGCGTAGGCCAGCCGTTAGGCACGCCGGTTGCGGCTACGCGGATGGGCAACGCCTGGCAGATCCCGCTCGGAGGGTCGATTACCACGTGGTATGAACTTACGATAAGTAGATAACGCATTTCAAGGATTGAGTTTCATGGGCTGCCCAGGCCGGATAGTCCGGATCTGGGCAGCCGTTATTGGGATGAACGAAGGCTCTGAAATCTGGGCTGACCGCTCACCACGTTAAGGATCAGCGGCTCCGCCTATCGTTGATACCATTGTTGATTGATGTCGCCATCGCAGGTGCCTTCATCGATCGGTGAACCGGAAGTGATTGCGGCGCTTTTGACTCCGAGACACAAACCGCTATACACGTTCTTGACGGTGTAATTTCCCGATCCAGCGCTTGTGAAGGTCCATTCCTGGTTGGTGCCGCCATTCTTAGGCCAGGTATCGATCGGGCTGCCGGCGGACTTTGAGTTGCCTTCATCTTCCGCAACGTAGCCGCTGTCTTGGTTGGTTACATAATAGCCGCTGCCTTGGGTCGTGATATCCCACTCCTGAAGCGTGCTGGCATTGCAGGTAACCCCCTGTGCGACTGTTCCCTCGGTTGCGCTCACTGCGCTCAGGCACAATCCCGAGTTCAGGTTCACAAGTTCATGGTTAGAACCGGTTTGAAGTGAGTTATAGGAGGAGTTCGTCCATGTGCCGGCGGAAACATTCAGCGTCCACTTGTTGACCCAGGGAAGGGAGAGCGTGTTGCCGGAGATGCTCAGCGGCAGCCAGATGTAGGGTGATTGGTCGATCTGGCCTGAGATCCAGCGATCCCCCATATAGATATAGGTAGTGCCGCTGGAGCCGGTCACCGGCAGGACATAAGTCGATTGCGAGTCCCATGTGTTTGTACCCGCGGTGGCGATATCCGCCAGTGCAGACCAGGGTCCGCTTATGGACGTCGCATAGGAATACTGATCGTCATTCGAACTCCAACCGGTTTCATGGGAGCATATGAGAAAGTAGGTTCCGTTGACCTTGAACATTGCGGGAGCCTCTCTGTCGCCCCATGTCGACACGCCGTCAACGATGCTGACTGGAGATAAATAGTCGGAGGCCATCTTATAGACGATGATCCCGTTGTCGTAGTTCGCGCTAAGCAGGTACGCGGTTCCATCCGAATCCTGGAAGCTCCCGATATCGAAGCTTTCGTTGCCCAGTGGCTGCGAGGAACCCTGATAAGTGTAGGTTCCGCAAACACTGGAGCTTGTGGCGTAGCCAACTGCGTCGCCATTCCAGATGTGCATCCACATGACATATTTGCCGGTTGCGGAGTTGTACAAGAGCTTTGGCCGCTCTACCAAGTCGCTAGTTACCAAATCGCCTGAGGATTGCGGAGGCAAAACATCGGCGACAAAGGTCCAGGCGGTCAGATCGGTTGACGAGTAACAGTTGATACCCTGAAATCCGCCACCGCTGCTATCGACTTCGCCAATCATGTAGTAGGTGCTGCCGACCTTGATCATTCCGGCGCCGTGAGCCTTGATTAGATTTCCAGAGGTGTCGTTCCAGGGCGCTCCTGGAACGATCTGTGCCTGGACGGTGAAGGAACAAAACGCGAGGGTAAGCAGCGCCAACGAGAGGACGCTGATCCCGATGTGAAGCCGGAATATCCGGTGAGCAACCGTATTGCAATTTTGCATAACTTCTCCCTTTCAAGGTGCTACGGGTTAAGATGGCCCATTGCGATCCTTCGCGGGCGAAAACCATCGCGGACACATCGGGCCAACGTATTTGTACCGATTCGTGACATGTTGATCTTTCCAACTGTCGTATTCAGGGACTTCTTTGAATGAAGCGGAAAGTCGCGCAGAAAGGGAGGGAGCAACCAAGACTTATCCGTAATAGGAGTCGTCTTGGTGAAGTGTGTGGATGATGCCGCAGGTCCAAATTCAATGCGGTGACAAGGAACACGGCTGATCTGAGGCACCTTTTCTCGACTTCCTGCTATGCATGTGCAAGCTCAAGAGCTTGTGCGCTTCTATGGCGCCGGTGCTTAGACTTGTTCGCCCGGACGCGAACCATCAAAAATGGCCTGATCCGGCGCAACTGGATTGCCAGCCCACGCCTTCTTCGATGTCCACGGTTGTGGTGGCTCGGCCCAAAATGGGTCGGCTCCGGGTAGTCCGAGTGGTAGCCACGCCGCGGAGCAAAGATAGCAACTCCCAGTTGAGATGTACGCTTCTGCCATCTCCGGTTGATGGCCGCAAAATCCGACGTGAAGCCAACCGTTTTCATCGAAGGTTCCTGGGGCGTCGATCATCCGGCGCATCACGGCAGTTAGCCCGCTGCGTACCTGCGCAGGTGCAATGGCTTCGGGTAATTGTTTCCTCAGGGCGATTTCCGCAAGAAGATGAAATGCGCCGAAGCGATAGCAGAGAGAGCGTCCGACTGGAGGAAACGATCCGTCGGGACCTATGACCCTTTCTTGAATGGCTGCATAGCGCTGGGCCCTCCGCATCGTTTCCGGCTTTAGGCCACGCCATCCGGGTGAAGCATCGGAGACCGCGTCGAAGATATTCAGCAGCATTGGCTGAATGACGAAACTGTTGTAGTAGTCGGAATGCAACTCCGGACCATCACCGTACAAACCGTCGCCTTTATACCAGGTATTGACGGTGCGAAGCGCATAGTCGACACGCATCGGATCCCACCATGCACCCATAAAGGACAGCGCGGCTTCAACCATCGCGGAAAATAGCAACCAATTGTTGTAGGGCGGGAGAATCTTCCGCGACGATTCAAGCGCGGCGATAGTGTTCTTCTGAATGCGTGGGTCCAGTTTCTTCCACAGCTCAGTCCGCGCGCGAGATATTGCCAGGGCAAAGAATGCCGTATCGACGACGGGCTGCCGGCCTTGGCAGAAGTTCATGAAATCCGGCGATGCCGGATCAGTAGCCGCATCGATGGCTTCGCGCGCGAGCTCGGAGAATTGAATTCTGAGTGTACCTTCCTCGCCGCCGGACGGCCCCGATTCAAGCCAAGGAGCGATTCCGGTGAGAAGGCGCCCAAAAGCCTCAAGATAGGTAAATTGGCGCCTCTCTTCGACATTCCCCCGTGGAGCCTCCACGGGCATTACTTCTTTCAGCTTCCGTTTGCTCAAGGCTTCCAGAACTGGATTGGCGACTCTTGTCAATAACTGAACCCAGTACTTACGATCGTCTGTTCCCGAGGCTGTAGGGAGCGCGCGAGAAGGTGAGTCAATCACTGACAACGCTCCCACCGTTGCACCGGCTTGCAAAAATCTTCTTCTGTCCATTTCAAAAATTGTTCTCGTGGCCGAACTGCAGCCAAACCTTGCTTGAGCCGCCAAAAAGAGCCGCGGGCTAGATGGAAAGCAGCATGACGCACATAAATTCGGATTCCAGTTTATAAGTTCGGGCCGGCCCCGTTAACTGAGACCGGCCCCGAAGGTATGGTGAATGCCGTAGGTCCATCAAAAATTGATCCGACCCGAGAAGCGCAGTTCGCGGTTGGAGTTGCCTGTCACGCCGGAGATGGTTCCGAATCCGCCCCCAGTCGCGCTCGCGTTGGGATTGCTGAATTGAGGTGTATTGGTGACGTTGAATGCGTCGCCGCGGAATTCCATACCGAACCGTTCCGTGATCGCGAAGGTCCGAGCCACACTGATGCTTGGGTTGATGAGTCCCGGCCCGCGAAGCGAATGCAGCCCTGCCGTTCCAAAGCGGCAAACTGCGGTATTCGTGGAAGAGCAACTCGACCCCGACAAAGCCTTTTCTGTCACTGACGGGTCTTGGAAATTGCTGGGATTGAAGTATGGATGGTTGGCGTCGTGGCCGCCAAGAATCATGTTCGACTTGGAGAGCACGTCGGCAAAATTCGAGCTCGTGCCCTGAGTGCTGGGACCAAGAGAGCCTCCGCTGCCTGTAACCGTAAAGGGTGTGCCGCTCTCGAGGCTCAACGCGCCGCTCATAGACCAGCCTCCCAGGATGTATCCCGCGGGGCCGTTCTGCAGAAAGGCCTGACCTTTTCCGAAGGGAAGCATATAGTTCCCGAAGATCTGAACGTTATGCGTCCGGTCAAACCCAGCCACACTCCGGTTGAGACGCCAGTAAGGCAGCGCCATCGAAGTAAATATCGACGTCTCGCCGTCGGACTGATCGCCGTAATCGTTGATCGACCGGGAGTATGTATAGTTGCCACCCACGCTGCTCGCGCCCGCGAATCTATGTTTTGCCTGGACTTGCACGGCGTTGTAGTGTCCGGTTCCATCCGGTATCTCGGAAGTGATTCCGGCCGTGATGCCATAGAGCGCTTTCATGGGCTCTTGAGCCTGAGTTTGGCCCGGCGCCTGGTTAGCATTGAGGTTGATGCCGGGGACCTCGCGGATGATGAGTTCGCCGACGTAGGTAGCATTCAAGGTGATTGCGCCGGGGAGCTCGCGCTCCAACGCCGCGTTGTAGCTCTCGTAGTATCCGCGCCGGTAGTTCAGCGGCAGCGTGGTTGCTCCCAGGGAGCCCGCGGGTGTGCCGAGAGTGCCAAGAGCGACCGAAGGCGAGCTTGGGCTCAGTGTCGGGGGCGTCAAGGTCGGAATTCCGGTCACAGTGGTGACGGGCGCTCCGTTGACGATTGGCGATACGGTCCCGGTGTTCCCTTGAATAGTCTGCGAAACCACCGAGGGATAAGTGGTCAGTACATTGCGAAAGCTATCAGGGTTGGTGGACAGTCCGAAGCCGGCGCGGGCTACGGTCTTGGGGTCGAGGCGGTAGGCCAAGCCAAGGCGCGGTCCAATCATGCCCTTTCCGACTTGGACTTGGGCGCTCGAGGGAACGCCAGAGGAGCCCTCCACATAAAGCTTTCCGTCGGCCGGGTTGAAGATGTCAAGGCCGGAGTGGTCCCGGGTAGCGAGTGGATAGTATTCATACCGGACGCCGTAGTTGATCGTGAGTTTCTGCGTTGCCTGCCACTGGTCCTCACCATAGAAGGCCCACACGCTCTCGCGAGAGGTGGCGGGATTCAGATATTGAGTATCTTTTTGCACCAACTGCGGGAGACCGAGCAGAAAGTCCGCCCAGGAGTTGAAGAGATCCGCAGCCGCTCCACCGGTGAGCGAGGTCAAGCCGCCTGTGAAGTCGAGTCCGCCGCGGGGGCCGTAGGTGTTCTGCGGCTGAAAGTGGTTGATGTCAAAGCGGTCGTACTCCATGCCGTAGCGAGTCGAGTGCTTTCCCTTTATCCAACTGAGGTTGGCAGCGGAGACGTATGTGTTATCCCGGAACTGGAAGGGATTGGATCGGTTTTGATTGCCCAGATTCGAAAGGCCGCTGAAAAAGAAGCCGGGCATTCCTCCGCAGAGGCTGCAGGTACCGTTGGTTCCGGGAATGTTGAAGTAAGACGTTCCCCAATTTGTCCCGATGTCGGTGTTTTTGGCGGCCATGCCCTGGCGAAGAAAGCCAAAGTTGGCATCCAGGAGCAGGTTGGACTTGAAGGTATGCGTGCCGCCGACTCCGATGGATTGAATAATGCTGGGAGCATTGCCCGGCTGGCCGCCGTCAAAGGTGGTGCCGCCTGCCGCACCCAGCGTCTGGGGATCGAAGAGGCTTGTCTTCTGAACGCCATAGCGTCCGAATAGCGTGGTCTTGCTGGTCAGGTTGAAATCGACGCGACTATCGATGTTGTCACGGGTATACTCGCCGTCGGCGACGCCAAAAAAGTCATTGTTAACCCCGTTGGCGGAAAGCAAGTTCGCGCCGGCAACGTTCGGCGCATCGGAAGTCATCAACTTGATCATCTGGGTGGCGGCGTAGGAAATGCGGCCTGGGGGAATTATGTTGTTTAGGAATGGCGTGCGTCCGGTACCATCGGGATTGCCCGTAGTGGGATCGTAGATGACAACGGGAGTGGTGCCGTTGGTGGTCACGCCCTGAAAGTTGCCACCAAGCATGGCTGTGGATGGAACCGTCTGGAAGCCGCTCAGCGCTTGCGAGCGCCGGGTGCGTTCCCAGTTCCCGAAGAAGAAGGCCTTATCTTTCAGGATCGGGCCGCCGTAATTGGCTCCAAACTGATTCAGGACATACTTGGGAATCAGGCCACGGTTAGTCGCCGTCGTGGTAAAGAAGGTGCTCTTCGCCATCAGCGCACTGATCATGTTGTATTCCCAGGCGGAGCCGCGGAATTTGTTGGTTCCGGACTTGGTTGTTACGCTGACCGCCGCGCCGGAAGCAAATCCCTGCTCAGCGTTCATACTGTTGGTCACAACATTGACGGTGGAGATGGCCTCGGTCGAAGGTGTATATGCGGTGATCTCAGGCAGCCAAGGATAGATATCGCTGACGCCGTCAATGCGGGTGCTGTTATTGCTGCCCGACATGCCATTTGTGTTGAACATCATGGTATCGGCGGGATTGCCCGATTCAGAGTGTTGTTCGGTCGGCGGTGAAAAACCCGGAAGGACGAGAAACAGGCTTTGGAAGTTGCGCATGTTGAATCCAGCGGTCGTCACGAGCGTCTGCACTTCCGCGGATTCCAGTTCGTTGGCTACGGTCGCGTTATCCGTTTGGAGTTCAGGAGGCGCAGAGGTGACCGTGACCGTTAGCCCCACAGATTGAGGGCGAAGCTGAGCATCGAAGCGCCGCTCCGTATTGGCTTCAATGATGACTCCCTCCCCGTTGGTCGTAGCAAATGTGTTAGCCGAGATGGAAACCTTGTAGGTTCCTGTATCAAGGTCGATGATGCGATAGATCCCGCTGCTGTCGGTCGACACAGTCTTCGAGATCCCTGTGCCGGTGTTTGTCGCGATGATGGTCGCGCCCGCGACCGCGGCTCCGCTTGGGTCGGTCACGTTGCCCACGAGCGTTCCATAGAGCACTTGCGCTTGCATGCAGACGGGTAGTAGCGCAAGCAGTGCAAAGATTGAGAGCACGCCCAGAATCCTTGCGCCAAACTGCAAAACAGACGATTTGCTCCCGTTGGCTGTCGTTATGCGCTTCTTGTCAGGCGCAGGCAACGACGGTATTTCGTGACGATTTTGTTGTGTCATGGCCAAATCTTTCTCCTTCTCCGTGGTTTATCGTTAGCGGTGTTCTTCACTTGGGGATGGTTTGTATGTTCCGAGCAGTCGATCTGCTCATTCGCATCGCCGCTTCGCCATTTGCTTAGAACCGTCTTCCGAGACTTGCGGTCCATGGGAATGAATCGAAAACGTTTACAGATCGTCGAGCGGTGCTTCTCGATTACAAGCGTTTCGGTCTGATCGTCGAGTCGCATTTACCGTCAAAACCTCCGCATCTGAGATTCCCGCATCCCTGTTCACTGCGATGCCCGTCTCGGTGCTGGGCAGTACGGCCTCGAGTGCATTCCGTGCGAATTTGTGCTGTCGCGCTTAGCTCACGCAAAACAAAAGGTGAAACCAGCGTCCGCAACTCTGAGCCCCTGATCGCGCCACTGGCAAGTGACATACGGTAGCAATTCTCGAATTAATCTAAATCGTTGATTCGACAATATGATTGCGAACTTGTAATAAGAGGATTGTGAGTTGTAACATCTGTACGAGCAAGACGCGCAGGGTTCTCGGTATGCCAATAAAAACTCCTACCGCAACTCGTAAGCCTTGGGATCCAGTCTCTGAACATGACCGTTTGGAGATTAAGGAGGAACTCGAACGGATTCTCGCGAGCTCTCCTTTTCAGAACAGCCGGCGGTATCCCACCTTCCTGCGCTACGTGGTTGAGAAAGCGCTTTCAGGAAAGAGTGAGGACCTCAAAGAGCGAACCCTTGGAGTCGAAGTCTTTCACCGGCCAGCTGATTACGACACGAACGCAGATCCAGTGGTGCGGTTCAGCGCCGGAGAGGTTCGTCGGCGAATCGCGCAGTTCTATCAGGAGAATGATCGTCACGGTCGTATCGAGATTGGCTTGCCGCTTGGGGCCTATGTGCCACAGTTCTCACGCGCTCAATCTCCAGAAGAAGAGAAGCCCGCGTACCGTGACATGGTAGTGCCCCCCTCCGCCGAGAATGAGGGCAACACGCACGAGCAACTTCCTCCTGCTCCCGCCCTTGAAGTTCTAAAAGACGACTCACTATCGAGCCGGCCGTTCTCGCGAGCCAGTTTTCTATCTGGTCTATTTATTGGTTTTCTTATAGTGGCAGCTGTAGCCTTGTCTGGGTATTTCTTTCTTCCAGCTCTCCCTCGGCATCAATCAAGAACCGCCGTGAATGAGCTTTGGGGCCCACTTTTGACCAATCCCGATGCGGCGATTATCAGCGTGGGTCGAACGCATGTAGACGTTACAGATCGCCCAGAACCACCCAATGCGACCATCGAGCAGCATATTTTGCGGCCGGAAGCTCGCATCTCTTTGGCCGCGGTCCAAGCTGTTTCTGAAGTGGCCGGTTATCTGCAAACTCAGCGCAAGCAGTTCAGGGTTCATGAAGCATATACAGACACGCTTCAGGATTTTCACCGGCGTCCAGTAGTGCTGGTATCTGGATATAACAATCTGTGGACCATGCGCTTATTGAAACCCCTTCGCTTCCATCTTGGGCAGACGGGTAGCTTGCACTACATCGTTGATGGGGAGCACCCGGAGCGTCAGGATTGGGGCGTCGACTTCGATATACCCTATCTTCAACAGACGACCGACTACGCGATTATCGGCCGCTTCTACGACCCTACGACCGATGGGCCAGTCGTCATTATTGCAGGCATAGGATCAAACGGTTCGCAGGCCGCAGGCGAGTTCATCGTGTCACCCGACGGTTTGGAAGCGCTTATCCGTACTGCACCTCGTGGCTCGTTGGATCAAAACTTCGAGGCCGTATTAAAGGTGGAAGTAATTGGGGGAAATACGGGCGCCGCAACTGTTGTGGCGTCTCAGTTTTGGTAGCCCGTTGCAAGCCGATCGCGATACAGTCAACTTTATGCGATTGAAGATCGTCTGCGTACCCTCCTTATACCAATCGGTCCATCCGCCGGATCGCGGGATGGACCCACTGGGCCATCGTGATTGTTATGTGCGCGGAGCCGCCTGCTTAGTTGGCTCCGCCAGCAGATTGAAAGGCTTCGAACCGCCTATGGCAATGCAGCACGAATACCGGCCGAGAACGTGCCGCCGGTATACGTACCGGAGTACCTCTCGATCACCCCGGTCCCATCGGCCCCAGCGCTTGACGGGAACGTCAGCACCATCATGGCCGATCCGCCATTCCCAGCGATGCTGCCCAAGCTTACCGGTAATGTTGTTGCTGTTGCCGAACCCAATGTCGCGGAGACGATCTGCACATTAGCCGCGGTGGCGCTGCCGGTGTTGGTAATGGTGACCGTAGCTTGGTAACTGCCCGATATCTTAGATAACATCGCAGTGGTCGTCATAGTTACAGTCGGAGCCAGAACCACCGCGAAGCTCTGTGTCACCGGCGTGGCGGCACTGTAATTCGTGTTGCCCGCCTGCGAAGCTGTGATGGAGCAGATGCCCGCCTGGAGGAGCGTGGCGGTGCTGCCACTGACGGTGCAGACGGAGGCCGTGGTGGATGTGTAGCTGACTGGCAAGCCCGAGCTGGCAGCGGCCGTCAGGGTAAGCTGCATGCCGGGGGCCTGTGTGGGAATGGCGCCGAAGGTGATGGTCTGCGACGCAGGTGCAACCGTCAACGTCGCCGTCGCGGAGGACTGTGGGTAATTCAGATCACCTTCGAAAACGACATTGATAGGATATGCTCCCACAGCTAAACCTGCAGTTGAGTAACTGACGCTGCAAGTCAGCGTAGCGCCGGCAACCGAACAAGCGCCCGGAATCTGATTTCCGCCTCCGACCTGGAAGATGAGAGAACTGGCCGGGGAGGCCGATCCAGTGAACGTGGCGGTCGCGGTCAAGGTGGCGGAAGACGTACCGTAACTGACAGTGAGAGGCTGGGCTGCGACAGTAAAGCCACCGGCGCCAGAAGTTACAATGCGCACATTGTCGAGTAGAACAGCGCTCGTTGTCGACAAAGAGGTCCCTGCGAGCGCGAGCGTATTGCTGGCCTGCGCGGCAGTGAAGCCGAGCTCGTAATCCCTGTAGTAAGGAATAGACTGCGGCGGAGTAAATGTTCCGAGGTTAGTCCCATTCAGCATAATTTTGAACGGCTCGGCACCCCCGGATTGGAGCGATGTTTGCCGCTGTGACGCTGTGACAAGGAAGGTATAGGTCTGCGCAGGCGTGAGCGTGATAGGCTGCGTTTGAGTGACGATTCCCGTACCCTCCAGCACGCCGACTTGATTGCCCAATGGAATTGGCGGCACATTTGCATTGGTAAATGTGCCGGAGAGCGCGGAAATACCGGAGTTGTTGCCGCTGTTACTCGTATTTCCGGCAAACGTCCAACCGTAACCACCGCTTCCGTTAAGGAATGAAGTTTGCGTCGACCATAGGCTTACGATGGGCTGCTCGAAGCTATAGTCAACAACCGGAACGAAGTCGTTGGTGGCTGTATTGCAGACGGAAACGCTGTCGGCGCTCGTGACGCCGTTCAAGACCTCGTCGACGACGTAGCAATAAACGGTGGAATAGTTTGTCAGACCCGTATCGATATATGTGAGAGCAGCCTGTGCCGATCCCACCGCAGCATATGCGTTACCGTTGACGGATCGCTTGACGATGTAACTTGTTGCACTGTCGTCCGCGAGCCACGAAAGATAGAGCTCGCCAGCCGCCCAAGGCGTCACCTGTAGATTCGTCGGTGCGAATGATGTCGACGCCGTATTGCAGGCAGGAGAGCTGGCCGTTGCGGTACCGGTACTGAATACTGCAGCAACGGTGTAGCAATAGGCCGTGCCGTTGACGGCGAGACCCGAATCGACATAAGAATTTGTAGACACAGTGGCGAGCGGTGCGAAAGCGCCGCCTGCAGCCGACCGACTAATCGAATAACCAGTCGCGTGCGCAATGGCGTTGAATGAAATGGTTAGCGCGCCAGGTCCACTCTGCGACACCAGTAAACCGGTGATTGGGAAGTTGGCGGTGGCCGTATCGCAGACGGGCGCTGACGTCGATCCGGGGCCAGCCCCATTCACTGCGGCAACCGTGTAACAATACGTCGGGCTGCCGTTGCTCAAGCCCGAGTCGGTATACGATGTCGAACTGACGCTGGCAATCTGCGAGTAGGTCATTCCACCGTCGGACGAGCGATTGACGACATAGCTTGAGGCGCCAACCGAAGCCGTCCAGGAGACCAGCAATGCGCCAGGCGAATTCTGAGCCAAGATCACATTGGTAGGCGCGTCTGGAGCGCTCACATAGACTGAGCTCGTCCCGGCGATTGTTCCGATGCCGTAGATCGGAATGCTGGTTGGATCGGGACGATAGTTCACTGTGATAGTGCCGTGCCCACCCGTCAGGGCGCCGGCTGGAACCGTAAAAGAGTTCGCGCCACTTACTAGCCCATAGGTGTCGGAGATGTAACCGGGGGCTGAGAGCTGAATATAACCGCTCGGCGTCGGCTGACCACTTGGTCCCCTGACATTGACGGCGACAGTGAGCGGATTGTCGGTCTGTGGGGTTGTCGTAGACGGCGTCACCGTTACCGTCGCGGGTTGTGGCGAGGCAGGAGCAGTCGATTCAATGATCCCCATCTCATATAGGCCAGGCCCGTAGAAGCTGGTATAGGGAGGGGAGGTGGAATTCTGAGTAATTGCTCCTGTTTCAATTAGCGCGACAAAACGTGCACTGAAGTCAACCGGAAGAAAGTTGAAGCCGTAGGTGATGTTATTACTAAACGGAACGTCGCTGATGTTTTTAGCCGCAGCGTCCGGAAATGAAGCGACCGTAGTATAGTCGAGGATTGTCCAATTGACGTCGTCGCTGCTATAGGCAATTTTGTAGGTGTAGTACGGCTCCGACCCCTTCACCATGTACTGAGATAAGTCGATCTCCTGTACTGGCTGAACTGTGCCAAGGTCTACGACGAGGCTCGGGTTGCAAGTGGTGGAAGTCGTTGCTCCCGTCACAGGGCACAGCGTAGAGGTCGCGGGTTTGGCGGCGTTAAAAGAAGTGCTGCCAGTCGAGGAACTCGCCCATCGAGTCGTATAGTTGCCGTCGATCGCGTAGGAGAGGGGATTCGAGCTTGCAGAGCTCACCGTAGAGGAGATCGCAGCCCCTTGCGCCAGATCTGTGAGCGTGGGCAAAGTGAGCACGCCGGTTGTGTTATCCACAGTCCACGATGGATACCAGTTCAAGGTTGCAGTTCCCGCCGTACTGTCCAGCAGAACAGGGAGCCACATTTCGCCGGTATCGTACAGTTCGCTAGTCGAAGGATTCTTGCTGTCAGAGCCTCCCAGATGGTCGAAGGTAAGCACATAGGTATTGGCCTGCGTGCCTTGAATCGTGAATCCGTCGGAAGTTTGGCCGCCAAAAGTGGAGGTATTTCCCAAGTTGAGGGGATCTGGAGTCCAGCCCGTGAGAGGGTTGCTGCTGACACCGTAGCCGCCCTGGCTTGGATACCAGCCGGCAGCCTGTGACGTAATCAGGAAGTACATATTATTCTGCCTGAACATTACGGGGGCCTCGCGCTGGTCGCACACAAAGGCCCAGTTCGCGCCGTTGGTTGGCGAATTGGTAGTCGAATCGATCCCGAGATAATCGGGCGTCATTTTGAAGATCGCGATGGAATCGTTCGCGTAGCTACAAGTGGATCCGCTCGAGCTTTTGACGGTGTTTTCGCTGTCGGAGGCTGAAGTGAGATACGCCGAAGCGAAAGTATTCACCGTTCCGTCTGGATTGTAGGTCTGGTCGGTGTCCCTGAAGATGATCTCGTCGCGAGACTGCCATCCGCCAGGCTGAAAGCCGTAACCCGCTCCGTCTGTGTTGTAGGCGGGATAAAGGCCGGTCTGCAAAATATACGGTCCACACTCGGTCGTCGACTTGAATATCGCGACTTCGGCCGTTCCATAGCTACTGTTATCGAAGTGCGCCCAATACACCCAGTAATCGTCCGAAGGATTGGCAGGGTCCTGGTGATGAATCGCGTGCCCGCGCTCCAAATGGTAAGTGTTCGAGTACTGGCCTGCGGGAATGTTGTAGCCAGACGGGCAGTTCTGGTCGCCAATCGGATAGCCGTAATTGTAGTGGTTCTGATAGACGTTCGTGATCGTGACGCTCTGGCCTTGAGCTCTTGCCACAAGAAATCCCAGCAAGCCGATGAGGACGACAGTGCCGACAAGTTGCCGGCGTAGCGGTGAGCATACCAAATGTCCGGAATTGTTATGCTTCACGCTCAATGGGTTATCTCTCTTAAACGAGAGAGATAACAGGGAACGGCGTAGTTCTGTCAGTCCTCCAGCAGCTTTCATATGGATACCTCGCTTGGTATTTGAGATTGATCGACTGGTTTGCTTCAATGACACGAGTTCGCCGGGCGCCAGCAGTCGCAGTACATCCCTCCGGCTGAGCGCAGCGAATTCTCTTCACCATGTACACGTAATCATAGTGAAAACTGGGCAAGCATACGCTGCCAATGTCCCGCTGTCAAATGTTTTGAAGAAAGCTTTTGATTCGCCGCCGCTTACAGATTGATAGGATTCAAATTTGATAGGATTCAAGACTGTCAGCAGCACTTTGCTCGGCTGTTGCGCTTTACTCAACTACCTTTGACGTTGAAGGCTCGGCACAGGGCCGGTTGACTCACGAACAATCAAAGCCCCGCGCACTGACAATAGCAAGCCACGCTTTACCCCGTTCGCCTTTGTGTAATCGAGGGCCTTCATGCATGCGCCGACCATATTCCGAGGTGAAATTTCAACTGTGGTCAAAGGCGGGTGCACTGCATCGCTCAACATGATGCCGTCAAACCCCGCCACAGACATTTCAGAGGGAACAGAAATACCACAAGAGTGCAGCGCGCGCAAAACGCCGAATGCCGTGAGGTCGTTGACAGTCAGGACCGCCGTCGGTCGTTTACGGCCTTTGAGCAAAGAACGCATTGCCGCATCGCCTCCTGCTACTCGATAGTCGCCACATCGTGTGAATTCGGAATCGTAAGATAATCCGACGTGTCGCAACGCCGCTTGAAATGCCTCTAATCGAGTCTGAGACGTTCGAATTCCCATCATCCCGCCGATGAAGCCAATTTGCCGATGTCCGAGTTCGTAGAGATGAACCATCACTTGCATGTATCCGTCTGCGAAATCAATGGCGACGTCACCCTCGCCTTTGCGGGTGAGACCGCGGTCCACCGTCACGATGGGAATATTGTGCTCAAAGAGCGGTTCGATAAGGCGCGTGTCATATTCGGACGCCATTAGCACGACGCCGTCAACCCGGCGCATCAGCATTCGCCGAACGGAACTGATCAGCTTGTGATCCGTCGATTGTGTTGTAGCGAGGAGCAACTCCTGGTCGTTTTCTAGCAATGCCTCTTCAAAACCGAGGAGAAACTCCGGATAGAACGGGTTTGTCAGATCCGGAACGATGACTCCGTAAGTATTACTGCGGCCGTGTCTTAGCGTCGTGGCGATGGGGTTGGGAAAAAAATTGAGATCCTGAAGGACCCGCCGCACGTGTTGCGCTGTTTCTTCCTTAACAGCGGGCGATCCGTTCAAGACACGAGACACAGTGGCGGTTGATACACCTGCGCGTTCAGCAACGGTTCGCATGTTCATTGCAATGCGGCCGTTCGATTTCATAACTCTGCGCCTCTTTCCGTGTTCGCTGGAAAATCGATTAAGCAATAGACTATGCTGCGAAAATTATAGCTGACCTCGTTTACGCATTCAGAAAATCTCGACAGCCCAACGTTGCAGCAGCTGAACTGAGGTGGGACGTAGTCATCACGGCGTTCGCTCGGAATATGTGATTACGTGTACAATTAGCCACATCTGAAAATCCGATCGCAGGGATGTTCCAAGGGACTCGAATGTCAAATGTGTTTGCTTCCGCTGTGCTTTGCCTGTTCTTGCTTGTTCCGACCAACTCAGCCAAGGGAAGCGTGGGAAGCGGAGCGAGCGCCAGTTCGTCAACCGTTTCGCTTGCAACAACGGCTCGCACTTTCGTTATAAGCGGTCAGCAGTTCGTTTTGGATGGGAAGCCTTATCAGATCATCTCCGGTGAGATGCATTACCCGCGGATTCCGCGTCAGTACTGGCGCGACCGCCTTCGCAAAGCTCGCGCGATGGGGTTGAATACGATCACAACTTATGCATTCTGGAACATCCATGAGCCGCGTCCTGGTGATTACGATTTTTCAGGTCAAAACGATATTGCCGAGTTCATCCGGGAGGCACAAGACGAAGGCCTGAATGTCGTCCTTCGGCCCGGCCCCTATGTTTGCGCTGAATGGGAACTCGGTGGGTATCCATCCTGGCTTCTCAAGGATCGCGGCATTATCCTGCGTTCTTCGGAGCCGAAGTATTCGGCAGCTGTGCACGAATGGTTGGGTAGGTTGGCGCAAGAGGTGAGGCCGTTACTGTTAAAGAACGGCGGGCCGATCATCGCAATTCAAGTGGAAAACGAATATGGTGCTTTCGGCGACGATCCTATGTACCTGGAAGGCCTCAAGAAGGGTTTGATCGATGTCGGGCTCGGTGACAGCATGTTGTTCACATCCAATCAGCCAAGTGATATCGCGCGGGGCTCTTTGCCGGACCTGCCCACTGTCATCAATTTCGGTTCGGGTGATGCAGAGAAGAGCTTTACGCAACTTGATCAGCTGAGGGTCGGCGGACCCAGAATGGCGGGTGAATATTGGGCAGGTTGGTTTGACAAATGGGGCGAGACTCACCACGAGACGGATGCAAAGAAGGAAGCAGACGAGCTCCACTGGATGCTGGAACGTGGATATTCGGTTTCGCTTTACATGTTTGAGGGCGGCACTACTTTTGGCTGGATGAACGGTGCGGACACCCACAACGGTTCCGACTACCATCCAGATACTACAAGCTACGATTACGACGCTCCCCTTGACGAACGTGGGCAACCACGGGACAAGTTCTATCTATTCCGCGACGTGATTGAGGAGGTTACGCATGCTAAGTTGCCTTCATTGCCGAAGAAGATACCCCCAGCTAAGTTTCCAATCTCCTCCAGAATGTTGAGCGCGTCACTCTGGCGCAATCTACCCACGCCGGTAAACTCCAAAACGCCGCTTACATTTGAGGACTTGGATCAGAGCTACGGGTATGTGTTGTATCGCACAGGGCTAGACGAAGGCGATGGCGGCTCTCTTGTCCTAAAAGGATTGCATGACTATGCACAGGTGTACGTGGATCAGAATTTCGTTGGCGTGCTCGATCGCAGACTGGGTACAGACACGCTCGAGATTCCACGGCAGACACATGCGTCAACCCTGGACATCCTTGTTGAGAACACGGGCCGGGTTAACTACTCTAGGGTGATCCAAACGGAACGCGCCGGACTTACAGACCAAGTGACGATCGGCGACAAAGCTCCGAGGAACTGGGAGAATTATTCACTGCCCATGGACGATCTCTCGCAACTGCGCATGTTGCCGGAGCCGTGCAGCGGACCATGCTTCTTTCGGACGAACATGACAGTCAAGACTCCGGCGGACACTTACCTGGACACGCGAAGTCTGCATAAAGGGCAGATGTGGATTGGCAACCGCAATCTTGGGCGCTTCTGGTCGATCGGACCACAGTACACGCTGTACGTTCCCGCTCCCTGGATGCAGGTAGGTGCCACACATATCACTTTCTTCGATTTGCAAAGCACGGGCGCCGAGCGGCTGACGACGGCCACTGAACCAATTTTTGGCGTTACCACCAATACACGCGAGCGCCAATGAGACGAGGTTTCGCCAAGATGCGTCATTGTCTTTTCCTGAACGCGGCAGCCTTCGTTTGGCTCGTTTCCGCAGGCGGAGTTGCCTTTCATGCTCAGGAACCTGCCAGCTTGGAATCTCCGCCTCCATTCCACCCTGGAGAGCTTTGGCCAGACACTGAAGGCGTGCCGATCAATGCTCATGGAGGAGGCTTTCTCTTTCGTCACGGCACCTACTATTGGTTCGGAGAATTCAAGACGGCCGGCCCTGGAGGCAATCGCGCGAACGTCGGTATCTCTGTCTATTCGTCGAAGGATCTTTATCACTGGAAGAATGACGGCATAGCCTTCAAAGTGAGTGACGATCCGAACAGCGACATCGTGAAAGGCTGTATCCTGGAACGGCCCAAGGTTCTCTTTAACGAAAAGACCCGCCTCTATGTGATGTGGTTTCATCTCGAGCTGAAGGACAAAGGGTACAGCGCAGCGCGCGCGGGTGTTGCTACCAGCAAGTCGCCGACAGGTCCGTACACTTTCGTACGCGATTTCCGCCCCGACGGTGAAATGTCCCGCGACATGACCCTTTACAGGGACGACGACGGCAAGGCCTATCTGATCACCACGTCGGAAAACAACCAGACGCAGCACCTTTCCCAGCTCACGGACGATTACCTCGACACCACCGGCCACTATACCCGAATCCTTGCGCACAAAGCCCTCGAAGGCGAGGCCATATTCAAAGTGAATGGCCACTATTTTTACATTGGGTCGCATACAACCGGGTGGGATCCGAACCCGGCCTTTGCTGCTGTCGCCGACAGACTGTCGGGGCCCTGGCGCGACCTCGGTAACCCATGCAGCGGAGAAAATGCGCAACAGACGTTCGGCGCGCAGAGCACGTACGTGTTGCCCGTCGAGGGCAGACCCGGTGCATTTATTTTCATCGCTGACCGTTGGCGTCCCAAAAACGCGATTGATGGACGCTACGTGTGGCTGCCGATCGATGTCGATGGCGATCGTTTCACCATTACGTGGCGTACAGAGTGGAGCCTCAATTATTTCTCCCGTTGAGCAGTGTTTTTTGTTCGGTTCAGATTCCATTTTGCGGTTTGCGCGACAGTGCACAGTTACTCAGTGTTCTCAAAGAGTTATGCCGCGCACGCCAGTTCCGGGCGTGGAATTGAATCTCGCTGTGGAGTCTCATCGTAATCCAGAAAAACAGACTTGACACCGGTCGTTAGGCAGGTATAAAGTTCTCGCGTCCCCAAATGATTACGTGTTCATCAGCCTGTATACGCTTACCAAAGAAATTGCGAGGCCATCAATCGACAGGCTCTCTAGGAGAAGAATAATGATACGGAGCAAATCAACCATTACGATGGTGATGAGTTTCCTGCTGTTCGCAGGAGCAATGTGTGCATTTGGCCAGCTGGAAACCAGAGCTTCCCTCGGCGGCAGGGTAACTGACCCGAAGGGTGCTGTAATACCGAACGCAACTGTAGTTGTCACTTCCGATGCAACGGGAGTGACCGAAACTGCGCAAACCACCCAAACCGGCGACTGGATCGTGAAATTTTTAACGCCGGGCTTCTACCATTTCGAAGTGAGTGCGATTGGATTTAAGAAAGAGGTGCGATCCTCGATAGAGTTGCAGGTGTCCGACCAGAAATATGTCGAAACCAAGATGCAAGTCGGCTCAGCCAGCGTATCGATCACCGTAGAAGCCACAACCCCGTTGATCGACACCACTTCCGCGGTTTCGGGTACCGTGGTTACAAACGCGGAACTGAGCGAGCTGCAAACCCAGACCGACTCCCCCACCATGATGGTCAGCCTTACCCCCGGCGTGACCATCAGCGGCGGCGTGGGCGGAACCGGGATTTTTCTTTGGTCGAATGGCGGTCTTTCCGGCACGGTGGTCAATAACGCTGGTGTCGGCTCTGGCGCCATCAACTACGTGGTCGATGGCGGCAGCGTCGCTGAGAACGGGGGCAGCTTGGCCTTTGAGCCGCCCATGGATGCAGTGAACGAGTTCAAGTTGGCAACTAACGCATTTGATGCCGCAATTGGCCGCCAATCTTCCGCGACCATCAATCTCTCCCTGAAGGCCGGGGAGGAGAAACTTCATGGTGATGTTTACGAAGACAATGAGAACGACTTTCTGAACGCCCACTCCTACCTGAGCAATAACAGCCAACCCGCCACGCCGATTCCTCCCGTTCACCTGAACCAGTATGGAGGCGGTGTTGGTGGTCCTATCTGGATTCCTAAGCTCTACGACGGTCGGAAGAAAAAGACCTTCTTCTACTACACGTTTGCCGGAATCAGGAACCGCCAGCCCGGCACCCAGGGCACCATGTCGCTTCCCACCATGGCCGAGAGAGGCGGAGATTTCAGTGCGTCCTACTCCACCTCGAACAAAGTCGTGTTTCCAACTCAAATCTACAATCCTGCCACATGGAATTACGACGGCAAGGGCGACAGACAGGCATTCGCCGGAGAAAAGATTTCAACGGTCGATCCTATTGCCAAGGCGCTCCTCGCGCTTATGCCGCCACCCGACGGTCTGAGCGACGGGTCAAGCTCCGACGGCAACAACTACACCAAGCGGGCTGTACAGGACGACAAGTTCACGGGCAGTACCCTACGCATTGATCAGACCTGGAACGAGAACAATCACACTTATGTCGATCTGCGCAGGAACGACTGGACCGAGCTCAGCTACGATGACTTCGGACCTAACTTTGCCCCGGGTCTTCTGCTTCAGGGCCTATATCAGGCGCGTTACAACAAGGGAGTCACCATCGACCACTCTCTCGCACTGACGCAGCGGTTGCTGGCCGATCTGCGCTACAACGTAACCCGGTACCAAGGTTCCAGTTATGACCCGGCGGCCGGCGTAAGCCCAACCACTGTGGGTTTTTCGTCGGCTTTCGCTGGGCTCGCGCAGTATCCCTCCATTCCTGCATTCACCGGCGTTGGGAGTGGCTATGATAACGGCGGATTCGGAACGACCCAGGCCAATTCTTACGGTCCGTTTGACACCATCCAGGATTTCAACGTGGGCGTGACCCAGCTGTGGAAGAACCACTCTTTCCGTTACGGCTGGCAATACATGATCCAGCAGCAGGCTGACGGAGCGCTGGGCGCCTCCAGCGGCACCTTCTCATTCGGCAACCAATGGACGACACTGAACCCGGATGCGACGGCCGGCACAGGCGTGGGCAGTGACACGGCCGATATGCTTCTGGGTCTTCCCAGCAATGGCAGCAGCTTTCCGACCGCTGCCACCGCATTCTGGTCGCAGCATTACACCGCCTTCTACTTCCAGGATGATTGGAAGCAAAGCAGCAAGCTGACTCTGAACTTTGGTCTGCGCTGGGATCTTGAACAGCCGGTGACCGAACGTTACAACCGTTACTACAGCCGCTACGATCCAAACGCTCCTCAGACCGCCATTACGACCTCCGCGCAGTCTCTTTACGCCGCGAATATCGTGGGGGGTAACAGCACCACCGGCACCGCAGCCCCCGGCATTGCTCTTGTTCAGCAGTACGGTCCGGCAGCGAGCTCGTTTGTCGCCACCGGCGGAATCTTGTATGCCGGTTTGAACGGAACCAGCCGCAGTGCGGTGAACCCGCGCTATAAGTACTTTCAGCCGCGTATCGGTTTTGCCTATCTGCTAAGGCCAAACACTGTCATTCGCGGCGGCATCGGCCGCTTTGTTCAAAGCAGTTATCAGACGGGAGTTACAAGCCAGGACGGATACAGCACCAGTACTCCGATTACCGCCGCCAACGATAACTACCACACCGTCGCCGCTACTCTTGAAAATCCGCTTCCAAACGGCCTTGTCGCCATCTCGGGCAACTCGAAAGGCATCAACACGGACGTAAGCAGCGTAACCTCCTACTATGATCCAAACATCGGCCGCCCCTACACCGACACGGCCAACCTTACGATCCAGCAACAGGTCAAGAGCTATCTCTTCGAAGTGGGCGGCATCTTCAACGCGTCGCACGGCCTCATCGTATACGATCCGCTGAATAGCAACCTCACCGGCGATCAAATCGACGAACCGAGCCGTAATGCTTGGTTGGCGGCCAACACGCCAACCTTTGCCGCTAACGGCCAGCCGGTCGCCACGTTTCCCGGAAATGTTAAGGTGCCCAATCCCTTCTTGGGAGCCCCCTACATCACCAACGGAACGCAAACTGCCACGACGATTTCAGCCACCCAGTTGCTCAACCCCAACCCGCTTGTGTCAAGTCTCCGACTCAGGCACGGTAATGGAGCGTATTACTATTACGCCATGAGTACCAAGGTCGAGCGCAGGTTCGTTAACGGTTTCAGCGTAATCCAGTCTTTCGTCTGGTCCAAGACCATCTCTGAGAATAACTACATCGGACCGCAGGCATTCGCGATCAAGATCGAAAAACGCCTCGCGCCCGCGACTCCCAACTCCGCCAATTCACCTGGCGGTGATCAGAGGTTCCACTACACCCTTACTCCCGTCTACGAATTGCCATTTGGAAAAGGCAAACGCTTCGCGGGCAATTCGGGAACAGTCTTGAATGAGCTTATCGGCGGCTACGAAGTAACCGGCCAATACAACTTTCTGTCAGGAACGCCCCTGGTGCTTCCCACGAATACCGCCTTCTTCGAGGGTGGCAATCCTTCGCTCGGTAAAGCGAAGTCCGGTACGCAGTGGTTCGACACCAGCAAGTTTGCCATGTTCCCGAAGAGTAATACACCCACCACAGGCCCCGGAAGCATAGCGACTTACCCAACATGGACCGGCGTTCAAAGCCTGCCGGGGGCGAACTATGCAGGCGGAACTACGACCAACGGCGTGTATCAGGACTTTGCGACCTGGCACACCTATAACAAGACTACCTT
Source organism: Occallatibacter sp. (assembly GCA_049521075.1). Classification (GTDB taxonomy): domain Bacteria; phylum Acidobacteriota; class Terriglobia; order Terriglobales; family Acidobacteriaceae; genus Telmatobacter. The sequence continues at coordinate 57 of JBEKPD010000005.1, read as the reverse complement.
CGGCAACATCCGCTACCCGTACGCCACTAACATCGACGCAGGCATCCGCAAGAGTTT
>JBEKPD010000004.1:0-126667 GCA_049521075.1 Occallatibacter sp. | reverse complement strand
CAGGAGGAAGCTCTCGAAGTCGCCGATCGTGTCGCCATTCTTAACCGAGGCGCCCTCGAACAATATGGCACGCCGCAACAGATTTACGACCACCCCGTCAGCCCCTTCGTCTATAACTTCCTGGGCAACGTAAACCTTTTTCACGGCCGTCTGCTGGCTGATCTGTCTCCGGCCACGCAGAGCGCCTTCTCGGGTCACGATATAGCCTCGATCATCGGCTTTGTACGCCCGCATGAGTTTGAACTTTCCCGCTCGCTTCCGGAAGACCGTCATGCGGTGCTGGCCACCGTTGAACGTGTGCATGCCGCCGGACCCCAGGTGCGCCTTGATGTGAAGGTCAACGGAGGCAAGAACCTCGTTGCGGTGGAAGTATCAAAGGCACGGTATCGCGATCTTGAGTTGCACGAGGGTGGGGAGATCTTTATTAGCCTTCAGGCTATTCGGGTCTTCAATGATCGCGCAGCTGCGGAACAGCTCCTCGACCAGGGCGCCGGGATTTGACGGCGGCCCGCGCACTTGCATTCAAGCGGCATTCAAAGATTTGACGCTGCTAGACGATCTACGGCAATTCCCCACGGAGTGAGTTTTGGAGGTCAAAATGAAACTTGAAAACACTTGGCGCCGCATAGGCAATTTGAGTTTGGCGGCGTTTTCGATCTATGTCTCTATTCTTGTCTCTGCAGTGCAGGCACAGGACGACGTTACCACGCAAAACGCATCGAGCGCGATCGATGGCGGCTGGATCACAGGACCCGCATCCAATCCGCTTAGTTTTCTCAACGGTCCTGCGAACCGTACGTACGGGTCCAAACTGCCCTACGATTTTCCCGATTTCCGTCCCGCGTCGTACCTGGACGCGCGCCTACCCAAGTGGCTCAACTTCGAGTTGGAAGAACGATTCCGCTATGAAGCCTATGACAACTCAGGCTTCAAGCAGGACAATGATGATTCCTACCTGCTGAACCGATTGCGCCTCCAGGCCGATCTTCGCTTTAATTCATGGTTCAAGCTTGTCTCGCAGGCTCAGGATGCGCGGCCGATTCTCGAGAATCCGCCCTACGGGCCGCCGAATGAAGTCCGCTGGGATCTAAAACTCGCCTATGCCGAAATCGGCGATCCGAGCAAGCATTGGTTCAGCCTGCGCGTGGGGCGCCAGTTAATCAATTACAACCAGACGCTCATCGCCGACTCGCAGTGGCGCAATCAAGGCCGTTCTTACGACGCGGCAGTCGTCAACTTACAACAAGGCCGCTACCATCTTGGTGTCTTTGCCGCTGCGGCTGTTGTGCCTCAAGCTTCCGGAGTCAGCCCGCACCAGGAAGGCAATAACATCTACGGTCTGTACGGACGCGTTGAGAACCTGATCCCCAACTCCTCGTTCGAGCCATTCGTTCTGTGGAGGGTGCAGCCGAGCCTCATTCTGGAACCGGCTCTCTCAAGCAAGACCACCGGCAAGGAGGATATGAAGACCTACGGAGTGCGCTTCAAAGGCCGCGTCCACGATGGACTGAACTATTCTGTTGAATCTGCAGGACAGCTGGGAAGCGCCGGCGCGGAAACCTTCCGCGCATGGAGCCTCAACGGCGGAGCGTCTTACGAGTTTAGCTCCCTGCGTACCGATCCGCGCATCTTTGCGCAATATGATTTCGCCTCCGGAAATCCCACCCCCGGCGACGGCACGCATCGCACCTTCGACACCATGTACCCCACGGCGCATGATCGATTCGGCATTGTGGATTTGTTCGGATGGCAGAACATTCGTGCGCTGCGCGAGGGAGCAACGTTCATGCCCCACCGCCGTTTGTCGGTGTCGGGGCAATATCTGGACTCCTGGGTAGATTCAACGGCCGATGCGGTTTACAACACATCCGGCGGAGCGATCGTTCATGGCAAAGTCACTCCGGGCACCGGAACCTTTCTCGGCCAGGAGTTCGACTTCTATTCATGGTACGAGCTGAACAGCCACTTCAATATCGGCGCAGGATACGGCCGCTTTGACGGTGGAGCGTTCCTCTCGCAACTCACAACCGGCCACGTCTATCCCTATTCCTACATCGCCCTCAACTTCAAAGATCATGGGAAAAGGAAGAGTGAGTAGCTTGCGTCCTGAACGCGTTGTCGCAATGGTCGCCTCAGCGTGAGCCAGATCACGACGACGTCAGAGCAGGTGGTTCTTCGACACACCTCCCATCTGACTTCCGTGAACGCAAGGGGCATGAACATTTTCTTTGGGGAGAGCTACACCATGAGAGGCAGATAGGCGTCCGTAAACGGCCAGTAGGCAAAGAGCGCTGCGGAGCGGCGCGCCGGCCCGTCGGGCGGGGGAAAATGGCCTCCCGCTGCGGCGGGAGCGCGAATGAGGGCGGAAATCGATAAGGACAAATCTGTTGTCAAGCACAAAATGATCCTGTCGGTTGAGGACCAGAGGCCAAGGCAATCCATTGTGCATCACCACTCGGCGGAAGCGCTCAGCGCTCCACCACTCATCGATTCGGTCTTCAGCTACAGACCATGATGCTTTGATTCGGACAGCCGATCGAACCCGCAACGCATGTCCGCCGCTTCCACCGCCAGCCAGATGCGCGGCCCCTCTGTGCGGTCCAGAGTGCGCAAACTCGGCAGACCGATCATGCCTCTGCTTCCAGCACCGCCAGCAAAGCGCGAAGGTGACGGGCATCAAACCCCGGCTCCACTACGATGCTCCGCCCTCGGCCCACCAGCACTTCAATACCCCGGCCAGCCGCCGTCGCTGCCTGTTCCTTAACGGCTGCCACTTCCACCGCAACGAACTTTGCTGTTTCCGCTTTCCGAACCCGCTTCTTCCAGTCGTAAAACTGCCAGTCCCGCAGACCTCGTTCCCGGCAAAACACCGCTACGCTCTGACCGCTTGCAGCCTGTTCCGATACCAGCCCCCGCCACTTCGACCACTCTTCTTTTCCCGCACGTTTCATCTGTCTACACTGACCTACCACCGCGCTTCGCACAAGATGCGGTCTACATAGCGCTCACAGAGGAAGGGTACTCGCAAACGGGCTTCTATTCATCCGTCTTATTCACTGGTGAGTTGGGCATGGCCTTCAGCACGCGTGATGAGTCAACAAGTGCAACTCCCGCGTTCAGAACAATGGTGCCCCTCAGTGCCTCGAAAGTCTCTGCGCGCATCGCGCCTTTCAATCGGCACTTTGTGTCCTAGGGTCACTGCGTTGAAGATAGTGAGGCGAGTGGAGAGTCCAGAGTGCTAACTTCAAAATACGCTGCCCTTAAGACCGCTGAACCCTACTTCAATTTAGTTCGACAGGCGTTAGGTGACCTTGTCGATGGCGAGCACTTCTTTGACATCGTCACCGACGACTCCATCTACGAGGTTCTCTATGATCTCGGCTGGCCGCGCATCATTCGGGGACGATCCGATTTAATGAATGCGTTCAAGGGTTACGTCGGCATCATCCACCTCGAATCCGCAGACAATTTGATTATTCACTCAACGGACACAGGCCGGGTCATTGTCATCGAGTATGAAGTCCATGGGACAGTCGTCGCGACGGGAGGAAAATACAACAATCGATTTTGCTCAATCATTCACATCGAGAGCCGCAAGATTTCGCATTGGAGAGACTACATGGACTCCCATGCAGCATGGAATGCATTGTCGCTGCCGGCCCATTGAGGGCAGATCGCAGTGAAAAATCCTGATGGTTGTGGGCTCAGGTTCCAAAAGCGCGATGGATCCTCGTAAGCGGCGTTGCAATCTGCGAAGTGGCTATCAGCCAAGCAGTGACAGTTGCTCCGGTCCTTGTTTTGCTGCTTGGGGCGGTCGTTTAGGAGGCGTGCTCGTCGTGGACAAAGCATTCGTCGTCGAGGGCAAATGAACACGGGCAGCCATGGTTGCCAACCGCTTTTTCAGGCGCCGGAGGAGCAACGGAATCGTTTTGGGATGGCGTTGCTTGTTGTAGGCAAACGCGGTCCCGAGTGCCCAGTCCATTCCGGCGACGGGCCGTGTTGCCAGTTCCGCATCTTTGACTGTGCCGTCGCAGACGAGAGCGAAACCGTAGCCCTCCTTGACCAGTTGCTGGAGTTCAAGCGGGTGCGAAGCTCGTGAATACTTGCTCAGGCGTACGCCAGCCTCATCTAGAAACTTCATCAACATTGCATGGACGGCGGGGTGCCGCTGGGGGTCGATCAGGATGGAAAGATTCTCTTGCAGGTCTTCGGCTTTCAATGCCGGATGTGCGGCGAGCGGATGGTCGGCGCGGAGACAAACCATCAGCCGATCGCGCCAGATTTCCTCGACGTGGAGGCTGGGATCGTGGATCGGCGACGTGACGATTGCCGCGTCGATCTCGCCGGAGATGACCTCCCGCGCGAGCCGGATTGAGTCGCTGTGTACGGGCCAAATATGGCAACTGGGGATCAGTTCCTTGTGCGCCGCGCAGGCCAGATGAAAGAGCTTTTGATCGACGCAAGGGTCACTGCCGAGGCGCAGCGATTGAATCTCGCCGCGGTCGATGGCGACCAGCGCGGCGAGGGCTTCGTCGCGCGCATCCAGCACATCGCGCGCAATCGCTTCGAAAGCGACGCCGGTATCAGTGAGCCGGATGCGGCCGTCATTGGAACGCTGGAACAGTTGTACTCCAGAGATTTCCTGGAACTGTTTGGCCTGCGCACTGAGGTTGGGCTGGGCGGTGTGCAGGGATTCAGCGGCGGCGCGGAAACCCCGGTGCTTTACAACCGCTAACAGGTACTTGAAATGACGAAATTCTACCCAGTCGTTCATGTCGCTCAACTCCGGGGGATAGAGTGAGAGAGAACCACCGGCAAACTCAGCATCAACTGCGTTGGGGGGCCCGAAACTTCTATTGGTAGAGAGTTAGACCCCGGTTTTCCACAAAGGGATGCAATTTATTTGCCGGAACCTTTCCGCCCTGTGTAACTTACCGTCATTTTCGAGGAAATAGGTGATAGTTTCCAGCTATCACCCGATCAATAGAACGTATTGGACAGGACGCCAGATTCGCCGCAGGCTGGGGAAAACGCCGGCCGCCGGACAGCGCCGACCTCGCGCGCTTTGGGTGACCGGGACGAGTGAAACTCGTGCGATTTCCCCCCGAGGTGAACCATGTCCATCGCTATCGCCAGGAGCCATTCCCCTCATGAGCAGCGGGAAAAATCTCCGCTTTTCCAAATCCGTCCTGCAAAGAAAACTGGCAACCTTCAACGTATTGAGCGAGCCCCACTACTCGCTCCAGAAGACGCGCCTTCAAGGGATGCATCGGTTGAAGAAACAGTCTTGAACATCAAAGAAGCTGCCGATTTCTTGCGCTGCCACCCGCGCACGTTGCAAAAGATGGCGATCCGGTGAGAGATCCCAGCCAAGAAGGTCGGGAGCCTCTGGCGATTCTCCCGGCAGAGGCTCCAGGCGTGGATGCAGGAAGAAGATCAGGAGAGCAACTTGCGTACGAGTTGCTCGTGAGCCTTCCGCATGTCATCCGAAAGTGCGTGGCCGTAGATATTGGCGGTGGTAGAAATATCGGCGTGGCGCAAAAGATCCTTTTGCGTTCCCAAGTCCGCGCCGCCTGAACTGAGCCATGAGCGGCAAGCGTGGCGAAGGGAATGAAAGCCCACGTCGGCCAGACCAAACTTTGCTGCAACCGGCCTCAATCCCTTCTGAAGCAGCATGGAAGCACTACGAGGGCCGCCCGTGCGTGGGGATGGAAAGAGCCATTCGCTGCCGTCGGTTTTGGGCTTCCACTCCTCAAGAACTTTGAGAACCGCATCGGACATGGGGAGCGGCGCCTCGGAGGCCGCCGTCTTCGTTTTGCCGAGCTGGCCGCGGGTGTACTTCCGCACGATCGAGAGCGTCTTCCGCTTTTCGTCGATATCCTCCCACTTCAAGGCCGATAGCTCCGAGATACGCAGACCGTATGCGCCCGCCAACAGAACCATGACGTTGAGCGGCTCGGGCAATCGCGCAAAGATGGCCTTGAACTTGTCCACGGTGATTTCCGGAACCTTCTTCTGGCGCTTGCTGACGCCCTTCAGCTTGATCAACGACATGGGATTCCGCTGCATCGGAGGAATGTACTCGTGAAGCGCTGCAAGGTCGAAACAGACGCTCATGATCGAACGGATCGAAGCCTTGGTTGTCGCCGCCAGCTTGAGGCTCTTGAGCCAACGGTCGATCTCCAGCGGCTTCACATCGCGGATGGGCGCGTGTCCGAAGTGCGCTTCGATGTAGTCGTCCAGAAGATAGGCATTCGTGTAGCGGGTGGAATGCTCCAGAGAGGGCAGGTGCTCTTGCCGGTAGAGATTGCAGATCGCCATGAACTTGGCATCGGCCTTCTCCGCGCCGTTGCCTGAGTTGACCTGGGAGACGGTCAGTTCCAGCGCCCGGCGCACGTCTTTTTCATGGGGATACTCGGCCGGATCAAAGATCAAAGTTCGCTGATGACGCTTGCCGCCACTCCACTCGGAAAAGCGGACTTCCCAGACAAAGCCCGTGGTTCTGGGAACCTTACGAATGCTACCCTGTTGGTATCGTGCTCGTTTCGTTCTCACTTCCGTCAACTCCCTTCAGCGCAATGGCGCGGGTGTCCAGCCCTGCGACTATTGTACCTTCGGTGAGTTATAGTGAGTTGATGGAATTTGCAGTTGTTGTAAGTTGTTTATTCTAAAGTGGCCCCGTAGCTCAGGTGGATAGAGCAGCAGTTTCCTAAACTGCGTGTCGGAAGTTCGAGTCTTCCCGGGGTCACCATCTCCTCGCGCCGCTACACTTCTCAGGTTCCCGCCTCTTCCCGTGGCCGCCGTGCACTTTGCTCGATTTCATGAGATCGCTGCGGCAGCCCCCACAACATCTACAGCTCTGCTCCGTCTTTTTGACGACGACTCCCCGATCCAGCTATAAATGTTGATGTCATGGAAGCAGCTTCCATGACATCGTTGCAGCCGCTCGACGACGCTGCGCAACTCACCACTGCAATCGCCAGGATGCTCGGGAAGGCGGTGAAATTCCGCCACTGCCCCGCAACTGTGAGCGCGCCTGCTTCGTTTTGCATCATTGGAGCGAAGGAGGATCTTTTGAGCCAGGGCTTTTTCGTTCATCGCGGATTCGCCCTTTGAGCCACTGGAGCTGGATCTTATCGGTCTGGCTTTGGGAAGGTGACTCGACGCGCAAGTCAGGAGACCGGTCCTTAGGCGTAGCCACAGCTTTCGCGTTCCGAGGGGAACGAAGGAGCCTCCATGTCGAATCTCGATTTCTTGCCCGCAGTTTCCTGGCGCATTCTCCGCCAGGCCACTGCAGTTATTTTCCTCGCTCTCATTGCCTCCGCCAGCCATGCTGCCTCCGTCCGCGGCGTCGTCACCGATGCCACCGGCGCCAAGGTCACAGGCGCCAGTGTCTCTCTACTCAACAGCGGAACCGTCGTCGCCACTGCGGTTTCCTCGTCCGATGGCAGCTTCCAACTCACCACCGGAACCGCGGGCCGATTCTTCCTGGTAGCCACGGCCAAAAGCTTCCGCCAGTTGCAAACACCAGATTTCTATGCCGGCGCGCTGGACTCGATCGAGCGCAATCTAGTTCTGGAGCCCGCCTGGGTGCGCGAGTCCATCGTAGTCACGGCCACCGGCACACCCACGCCTCAACCGCAAACCAGCTCGGCGACGACAGTACTCTCCCCGCTGGATCTTGCATTGCGCACGGATTTGGTGAGCGCATTGCGGCTCATGCCGGGAGCGCAAGTCGTTCAGACGGGGCAAATGGGCGCGCAAACTTCGCTCTTTGTCCGCGGCGGTGACTCCGACGATAACAAAATCCTTCTCGACGGCATCGACGTGAGCGATTTGGGCAATCAATTCAGCTACGGGCCGTTTTCTACCACTGCTGTCGAAAGCGTCGAAGTCTATCGTGGACCGGACTCCACATTATTCGGCGCCGGCGCCATGACCGGCGTGGTGAGTGCGACAACTCCGCACGGCACCACCAGCTTCCCTTCCGTACTGTTTGTAGCCGGCGCCGGAAATCTCACCACTTCGCGCGAGGAGCTCGAAATCGCGGGCGCGCACAAGAAGCTCGATTACCTGGGCGCGTTTAGCTGGCTCCAAAGCGCCAACGATCTGCCCAGCGACGAGTATCACCTGGCCACATCGGCCGTGAACCTGGGCTACGCGCTCAACAGCACCACGCAGATCCGCGCCACGCTTCACTATGGTGTGGATGCCACGGGCGTTCCCAATGCTTGGGACTTCTACCACGTCGCCGATGACGCCACGCAAAAAGATCAGGACATTTTCTTCGCAGGCTCCATCGACAATCAAACCACATCCAGCTTTCATAACGACGTGCGTTACGGCCTCACCCGCAAGCGCGCGCAGGACACTCTTTGGAACTTGTCCGGCAACTATCAGAACTATGTCGACTACTGTTTCGGAGCAGGCACGCTGGGAAACTTAGTCAGTATCACAGGCGCCAACGGTTACTCCGCCACGGGCCAGGCTGCGCTCGATTGCGCGTCGACCAACCAAGGATATGTCTACAAGAGCCAACTCGTTAACAACCGCGATCAGGGCGGCTACCAGGGCGACATCACCATCACGCCGCACCTCGCGGGCCTTATCGGTCTCCAATATGAGAACGAGCGCGGCGCGGAACCGGGAAGCACGCTTTACGCGCCCGTCGCACGCACCAACTATTTCGTTCCGCTCGCGGTCCACGGCGATTTCAAGCAACGCTTCTTCTATGCATTGGGCGGCAGCATCGAGCACTACTCATTGTTTGGGCTCCAGACTTCGCCCCGCGCGGGCCTCAACTACTACGTTTTGCGGCCGCGCAGCGGCGTTTTCAGCGGCACACGCATTCTTTTCAACTACGGCGAGGCGATCCGCGAACCCAAACTCGCCGATCAGGACGGATCGCTTTACAGTTTCCTCAACAATCCTATGGTCACGGGAGGCCAGGCCGCCATTCAGGAATTCCACATCGGCCCTATCGCCGCGCCTGTCATGCGTAGCTATGAGGGTGGCGTTGAGCAGGCCTTCCTGAGCCAGCACATCATCTTTAAGACCAGCTACTTTCATAATGAGTTTGGCAAAGAGATTGAATACGTCGGCCTCGACCTGATTCCCGAGCTTCTGCCCAATCTGTCGCCCACTGAGCAGCAGAATCTCGAACAGATTCTGCAAAACAACTTCGCTTACGAGCTGACAATCAATTCCGAGGCCTTTCGCGCGCAAGGCATCGAGGCTTCGGTGGAAAGCGGAATCGGCTCCAACCTCTTCCTTCGCGGCGGCTACACCTACCTTGATGCCGTGGTGCAGCGCTCCTTCACTAACGACGATGAAGCGCTTCTCGGTCCAATCCCCACCTTCGACGGCATCCTCGTCGGCCCCTATTCGCCTCTCGAAGGCGCGCGTCCCTTCCGCCGTGCGCCGCACACAGGCTACTTCACCGCCACGTACGCGGCAAAGCGCTTCACCGGCGTCTTCACTTCCGCCTTCGCCAGCCGCTCCGACGATTCAACCTATCTTGCCGGCGAGGATGCATTCGGCGGTAACAGTCTTCTCTTGCCCAATCGCAATCTCGATCACGGCTACGCAAAGCTCGACCTGGGCGAGAGCTTTGAGATTTTTCACTGGATGGACATCTACGAGCAACTTGATAATGTGCTGAACAATCAGCACATCGCACCCATCGGCTATCCCAGTCTTCCCTTCACCGTTCGCGCTGGCGTTCGGCTGCGCTGGGGCCCAGGCAGCGGCCACTGACACGGTTAAGGCTTCAGATGCCAGGTTTCAGAAAACATGTTCGTTTGACTCGGCGAGTTTCTCGCGCCATGTAGAACCTCTGAAACCTGGCACCTGAAATCGGCTCCTTATTCGCGCCGTCTTTTCCACACATCCGCATTTCTAACGTTTCTTTTTCTAAAGAAAAAAGGCCAATTTTGCCTTTTCCCCCTTGGAATCTCCGGTTCCCCTGTCCTACAATGGCTCTTCCATAAGTAAGCAGTACCCCCAGATTAGGCATTGAGGGGTTCTTCAGAATTGCGCTTTTGCGCAGCTGAAGCACAACATAATGGACACGACGCAGTCTGCCGCGATGAGCGATGAAAATCGGCTTTGATCGGCTGAGGCGCTTGATTGCAGTCCGGCTATTTGCATTGCTGAAAGACTTTTGCATTTGCGTGAGGGCATGACAGCAGAGCTTCGATATCGTCTCTCGGACGATCGATATCCCCCATCGAACCATCCGGCGAAACTGCGGACCGAATCATTGACTGATCGCGAACTGCATCGCCAGATCTCTGTCTACGTTCCTTGCGCTCGCAATTCATCGTCTCTTCATAGACGGCTAGTAACTTTTGAAGTTGGGATCGTCGCAGCATTTTCGCTCCACGAGGCGCTCGTCGCGCCAGGGGAAGTGTGAGCTTTACGAGTGTCTCTTCAAGTTTGGCGCGCTAGCCACAGTGCAGCAGTATCGCACCCGCAGCGCAGCCATCTGTCTCGTTAGTTTTCTGTCGAACGCAAACAACCACTTTGGAGGGCAGTTATGACATTCCATCGAATTCGCCTGGGAACTCTGTCCCTGGCGTTGTTTATCCTCGCATTCTGTGTGAACTCGGACGTCCTGAACGCTCAGTCCAGCACCCAGGGCTCAATCGCCGGCACGGTCGCCGATCCTTCGGGAGCAGTGGTCGGAAGCGCTTCCGTGGTCATCACCAACACGGGCACCAACGCGCAATTCAGGGCAACCAGCGACGGCAGCGGCTATTTCATCGTCCCGTTGCTCGAACCCGGCACCTACAAGGTTGTGGTCTCAGCTCAGGGTTTTGCCGGCTACACCGCCAGCAACGTGATCGTAAACGTCGGCCAGGTCACAAGCCTCTTGCCGAAACTCACGATCGGTTCCTCGCAATCGCAAGTCGTGGTCACTGAGCAAACCCCGGTCATGAACTTGGAATCGCCCGACTTCAGCGAAACCCTGAGCCAGACGGCGATTCAGAACATTCCCATCAACAATCGCCGCTGGTCGGCTCTGGCCATGACCACACCCGGCGTCGTCTCCGATACCAACGGCTACGGCCTGGTCAGCATCCGTGGCATCAGCCCCGTTCTCAACAATGTCGAGATCGATGGCGCAGACGACAATAATGCCTTCTATGCCGAGGAGCGCGGCCGCACACGCGAGGCTTATTCCACCTCCGGCAGCGCCGTCCGCGAGTTCGCCGTCAACACCGGCGTCTACTCGGCTGAATACGGCCGCGCCGCCGGTGGCGTCGTCACCTCCGTCACCAAGAGCGGAACCAACCAGATCCACGGCCAAGCCTACTTCTGGGACCGCGAAAGCAAATGGAATGCCTTCAACGACTACACCACCGAGTCCGTCCTGAATTCGAGCACCAATACTTATACCCCTCAGCACATCAAGCCTGAAGATCTGCGCAAGATCTACGGCTTCACCGCGGGCGGGCCGCTGATCAAAGACAAGCTGTTCTGGATCTACACCTACGATCAGCACACCCACGTCAACCCCGGCGTTGGCATTCCCAGCAACCCGACCGCGTTCTATACCCTGCCCAATCCGACGACCACGGGCACATGCAACCTGAGCACCGGCTATTTGAGCGGAGATAGCAACGCACTCGATGCCGACGCCTGCACCCTGGCGGCGCGGCAGGGGTATACCTCCTACGCCCAGGGCGCAACAACATACGACACCTGGATCGCCAACTTGAACTCCGACCTGGGCAACGTCCCGCGCTTCGGATACCAGGAAATCAACACCCCCAAGCTCGACTGGCAGATCAACCCCAAGGAGCATTTGAGCGTTCTGGCTCATCGCCTGCGCTGGGATGCCCCGGGCGACGTCCAGACGGGGGCCGCCACTGACTACGCGCGCGATACCTGGGGCAATGATTTCGTCAAGCTGGACTATGGTGTCGCCAAGCTCACCAGTTTGATCACCAATAACATGAGCAACGAAGTTCTCTACCAGTACGGCCGCGAGTTGCTCCCGGAGACCCAGCAGGCGCTGACTGCCTACACCAAGGCCAACCTGATCGGCAATGGCGTTTCTGTCAACAACTCCATCCCCGAGGTTGCGATGGATACTGCGGAGGGCTTCAATCTAGGCTCCCCGTACTACTCCTACCGCATCGCCAATCCCGCGGAGTGGAAATGGCAGGTCGGCGACATCTTTTATTGGAACAAGGGCAATCACAGCTTCAAGTTCGGCGTCGACGAGGTCCACAACTACGACTTCAACAATACCTACGGTGCCGACGGAAACGGGTACTACGTCTACAACTATGTCGGCAACTACATCAGCGATCAAATCAGCGAGGCTTCCGGAAAGCCGGGCAACTGTAACAGCGGCGTCTCTCGAAATGGAACCTCCACAAGTAGCGGGGTTGGCACTTTCCCCTGTTATGCAACATTCACACAGACATTCGGACCGCATACCTATGGCATCAGCACCATGGACAGCGGCGTGTTTGCCCAGGACAACTGGAAGTTCAGCCCGCGCTTGACCTTTGAGCTTGGCATTCGCTGGGATTACGAGGCTCTACCTCCTGCCAATCCCAATCTGACCTCGGCCACTGGGACATTCGTACCTTACCCCGGTCTAACCAACAATCCGAGCGACAAGATGAACTTCGGACCGCGCGTCGGTTTCTCGTATGATCTGTTCGGCAAAGGCGATACCGTTCTTCGCGGCGGATACGGCGTCTACTATGGCCGCATCAACAACGGCGAGTTGCTGAACATCCGATTCAGTACCGGCAGCCCGAATGGCCAGTACAACACGCAGTGGAAGGTCACCCAATCCGGCTATCCCACTCTGCCCAATATCGTAGGCGGCGCCGGTACAGCGGCCGCAACGCCGACCTCCAACTTCCTGGCCGCCAATCTGCGCAATCCCGAAGTTCAGGAATACGACCTGGAGATCCAGCAGGCCGTCGGCAAGGGCACCTTCTTCGCCATGAGCTATCTCGGCTCGCAAGGCCGCGAACTGCCCAACTTCCTCGACGTCAACCTCAATCCGACCCAGACATTCATCAATGTCACGGTTGCCGATAACCCGGCTTGCACCACCACCTGCGGGCCTTTGGGTCCGAATGGAACCATCATCCCGAGTGTTGGGGAATTCACCGGCTACGGCAACACCGCCCTGTTCGGCTCGGTGGCCACGAACTTCCAGGCCATCATGGAAATGATCAGCAACGTCAACTCGAACTACAATGCGATGGTTGCCGAGGTGCTCAACCGCTCCCTCAAGAGCGTGCAGTTCGACGTCAACTACACTTGGTCGCACTCTCTCGATTTTGCCCAGAATTCCAATACAACCACAACCGCCGGCAACAGTTGGTACGATCCCTACAAGAACCCGCGCATCAACTACGGCGACTCGAGTTGGAACACTCCTGGCCGCTTCGTCGCCTACGCGCTCTACAATCTGCCTAACCTCCACACCAACAGCCTCGTCAAGTACGTAGCCAACGACTGGTCAGTCGACGACAGCTTCCAGATGCAGAGCGGTCTGCCCTACACCGTCGGCGTCAGCAGCTTCTTCAGCGCTGGCATTCTGAGTGACTGGAACGGTGCTTCCGGTTCGACTCTGATTCCCGGAATCGGACCAAGCACAATGCGCTATCCGCGCCACGAGGTCGACGACATTCGCCTTCAAAAGTCGATCGCCTTCATGGAGGGACGTAGCCTCCAACTCATGGCCAATATGTTCAACGTTGCCAACCACCAAAACGTCGATGGCCTGGGTACCACCGCATACAAGCTGTCGGGGACAACCGCCACCTACCAGGGACAAGGAGCCGCCAACCCGTCAAACAACACCTACCAGTTATCCACTAGCTCCAACAACAGCGGTTTCCTCTACACTCCACGTCAAATTGAGATCGCTGCCAAGCTCATCTTCTAACCCAACGCTTTCCACTAGTACAAGCGCGGCGGCCTCGGCCGCCGCGCTTTTTTGCCCGCACCTGGACGAAAACGCCTGTTTTTCTCCCCCAAAGCAAACCCCAAACATACTTTCACAATATAAATATGTTTTACTCTCTCATGAACGCACATTACTTATGTGCTAGAAAATGCTCTGGTTGGGATTGAATTCACAACCCTAATCTCGTTAGATTGAAATCGTTAACTAGAGTAATTCTTCAACTGTTGCCTGTGGTTCGGATCTCATGAGGTTATTCCATGGTCTGTCCTAAATGCCAATCCGTCGCTATTTCGACCGTGCCTGCAGAAGTTCGTTTATTTCGCAACAGCCCTCGCACCTTGAGTCACCCTCCCATGACTCCTTCTCCCGACATTCACGTTTGTTTTGATTGCGGATGGTCGGAGTTCGTCATTCCTCGCGCCTGGATGGCCGCGGGCTGGTTACGCTCGCAGCGTCCACAATCAACAACTGATGCGAGAACCGGCACCCGCGTTGGACCGCATATCGTACCCATCGCAATCGCCATGTAGGGAGGCAACAATCCAATCCCGCGCCTATTGGAGGCAGGGCGTTCGGCGCAAGAATGCGACGCCGAGACGTAACAGCAATTGGTATGAAAAAGGCCCCCAGCCGAGGCTGGGGGCCTTTTGTTCTTGCGCCGAAGGCGCGATTGCCTGGACGGCCAGTCCTAGTACATGCCGTCCATGCCGCCGCCGTGGCCGCCACCGGCCGGAGCAGCCTTAGGCTCGGGCAGCTCGACCACCAGAGCTTCGGTGGTCAGCAGCAGGGCCGCGATCGAAGCTGCGTTCTGCAGCGCCGTCCGCGTCACCTTGGTGGGATCGATGACACCCGCCTTCACCAGGTCCTCGAACTTGCTCGTCAACGCGTTGTAGCCGAAGTGCGCTTCCTTCGACTCCAGCACCTTGGCCACCACCACCGCGCCCTCTTCGCCGGCATTGGCGACGATCTGGCGCAGCGGCTCTTCGAGTGCGCGCAGCACGATCTGGGCGCCGGTCTTCTCGTCGCCTTCGAGCGTAGTTATCAGCTTTTCCACCGCGGGAACGCAGCGCACCAGCGCCACGCCGCCGCCGGGAACGATGCCTTCTTCCACAGCCGCGCGCGTCGCGTGCAGTGCATCCTCAACGCGAGCCTTCTTCTCCTTCAGCTCGGTCTCGGTTGCCGCGCCCACCTTGATGATGGCCACGCCGCCTACCAACTTGGCCAGCCGCTCTTGCAGCTTTTCCTTGTCGTAGTCGCTGGTGGTCTTCTCAACCTGCGTCCGGATCTCCTTCACCCGGCCCTCGATGTCCGAAGCCTTGCCCGCGCCGTCGACGATCGTGGTGTTGTCCTTGTCGATGGTGATGCGCTTGGCCTTGCCCAGGTCCTCGAGCTTCACGCCTTCAAGCTTGATGCCCAGGTCCTCGGTGATGGCCTTGCCGCCGGTCAGGATGGCGATGTCGCCCAGGATGGCCTTGCGGCGATCACCGAATCCGGGAGCCTTCACGGCCGCCACATTCAATGTGCCACGCAGCTTGTTCACGACCAGGGTGGCCAGTGCTTCGCCCTCAACGTCCTCGGCGATGATCAGGAGCGGCTTGCCGCCGCGCGCAACCTGTTCGAGCAGCGGAAGCAGATCCTTCATCGCGCTGATCTTCTTCTCGTAGATCAGGACATACGGATCTTCGAGAATAACTTCCAGGCGCTCCGCGTCCGTCACGAAGTACGGGCTCAGGTAGCCGCGGTCGAACTGCATACCGTCCACGGTCTCAAGACCGGTGTGCATAGTCTTCGACTCTTCGATGGTGATCACGCCGTCCTTGCCTACAACCTTCACCGCCTCAGCGATGATGGCGCCAATCTCCTCGTCTCCGTTTGCGGAAATCGTGCCCACCTGGGCCACCGATCCCTCGTTCACCGGCTTCGACAGCTTGCTCAGCGCGCCATCCTGATTCCACTTGCCATCCTTGTCGCGCGTGCCGTTGATCACAGTAACGGCCTTCTCAATGCCGCGCTTCAGCGCTGTCGGGTTCGCGCCCGCAGCCACAGTCTTCACGCCTTCGCGGAAGATGGACTGCGCGAGAACTGTCGCCGTTGTCGTTCCGTCGCCGGCCACGTCGCTGGTCTTCGAAGCAACCTCACGCACCAGCTGTGCGCCCACGTTCTCAAGCGGGTCCTTCAAGTCGATTTCCTTGGCCACCGTCACGCCGTCCTTGGTGATGGTGGGCGAGCCAAACTTTTTCTCAATCACAACGTTCCGGCCCTTGGGCCCGAGCGTCGCCTTCACAGCGTCCGCCAGCGTGTTCACGCCGCGCAGAATCGCCTGCCGGGATTCCTCACCGTGCAAAATCTGCTTTGCCATTTCTCTCTCCTGATAGGTTTCAGGGGTCAGGGTTCAGGGTTCAGTTCCGCCTGTCCATCGACCCGAATTAAAGCTTTCAAATTCGCTTAAGGCTGCTCGGCCTAGGCTCCAAGTCTTCGAGGCGGCCCCATTCACTGAAACCTGACCCCTGAAACCTGAAACCTGTCTTTCAGCTACTTCTTCAAAATGCCCAGAACTTCTTCCTCGCGCATGATCAAGAACTCTTCGCCATCAATCTTGATCTCATTGCCCGAGTACTTGCCGAAGAGCACACGGTCCCCCGCCTTCACATCCAGCGGAAACACCTTGCCTTCGTCGTTCGACTTACCTTTGCCCACGGAGATCACTTCGCCCTCCTGGGGTTTTTCTTTGGCGCTATCGGGGATGATGATGCCCCCGCGAATGGTTTCGGTCTCTTCCACCCGGCGCACCAATATACGATCATGGAGCGGGGTGAACGCGGTCTTCACAGACGTTGCTGTCATTGCTTCGCTTCTCCTTCCCGCGCAACCAGGCACCGCCCGGCTCACGGGTTTATGGTGTTAAAAACAAAACTGGGCGTGATTGCTAATGCAAACCGCTTTGAGATCCAGCGGCATAGCTCGGCACTTCCACATGTGGGCTGCTAGCACTCCCACCTTCCAATTGCTAACGATAGGCAAGCCACTGCAGTTTGTCAAGGGCTCTCTTGTAAATATGAGTGACTTTAACTCATATTTAATCTATTCTCGCAACTATAACTACCCATTATTGATATGCCAAAATCGGCTGTGCCTGTGTCCCAAGTATTTCCACGCTTTCAGAACTTCTCAAAAGGTTTTTTTGGACTACCTCTGCCAGCTCTTTGGACTGCCTATGCTGGTGTCCCGAGTCTGAAGCTTGCATCACAATGATCGGTCATCCTGAGCAATGTTTGCCGCGTTTTGCGCGGCAAACAGAGTCGAAGGATCTGCATTTGTTCTTCCACCAACTTCAGACTCTCCACACTAGATGCGTCACCTTAAAGGAGCCCGCGTGGCGGGCGGAAGACTGTAGCCCCAGGCGCGAGCCTGGAGGAAGGAGCAGAATCCGGATCGTCAGCCCGCTTGAGTGGGAGAAAGAACCTCGCCTTTTTCCGTAGTCTGCAAAACCCCTGCGCATCCCAAGGGTCGTTGCGCAATCATCCGTGTATCTCGCGGCCTCGTTTGCCTTCCCCATCGTATCCTGCCCTGCGTGCCCTATTCGCCCCGCACCTTGGAACGCGATAAAATACCGGCATGTTCGACCGACTGCATTTTCCCGTCTGTGTTCTCGTGGCCAGCCTTGGCCTTTCTCTCAGCCCACTCGTGACCCACGCCCAGACCGACAACTATCACGGACGCAAATACAAGGCCCCGCCGCCTTCGGCGCACATTGAAGTCACGGTTCTCAAGGATTTCAACGGCAAGCCCATCACGAATGCGCATGTTATCTTCCATCCCACCGAGGGCGACCGGGACAAGGGCGCGCTGGAAGTAAAGACCAACGAAGATGGTAAGGCCACCATCGACGTCATTCCTGTCGGCGATACGGTCACGTTGCAAGTGATCGCGAACGGCTATCAAACCTACGGACAGAGCTACAAGATCGACAAGCCTGAGTTAACGATGGAAATCCGCATGAAGCGGCCCGGCGGCCAGTACTCCATTTACAAGAACCCGGACGGCGGTTCTTCGAACTCCACCCCGAATCCAGCTCCGCCTGCCTCCGGCGACAAATCCTCCGGCTCCGCCAGCCAGCCGAACAGCCAATCCCAGCCTTCGCCCAAATAACTCTCAACGCCGTCTTTCTCACCCCAGCACGAATCCGGGTGCCCCACCTTCGCGACGTTTTGTTTTTGTCGCTAAGGTGGGATAGCACGAACCCCATCCAACTCTCTCAATTCAGCACAAAAATGGGTGCCCCGGGTCTCGCTTCTGAGACCCGGGAAAGCAACAAACCCTGCTCATCAGCTGTCTCGCAGACTCGCTAAACTAGTCTTGTGCTAAACGCCGAACCTCTCGCCGGCAAGACCGCCTTCGTCACCGGAGGCGCTCGGCGCATCGGCCGCGCCATTGCCCTCACGCTCGCCGAAGCCGGAGCCGATGTAGCCATCTCATACCGCTCCTCACGCGCCGAAGCCGCGCAAACCTCCGCCGAGATTGCCGCTCTCGGCCGCCGCACTGTCGCGGTCGAGTGCGACGTCCGCTCCGAGCCTTCAGTCCGCTCCACGGTAGCCGCCGTCCTCGCCGAATTCGGCCGTCTCGACCTGCTCGTAAACAACGCCGCCGTCTTCGCCTCAGCGGCGCTCGAAAGCCTCACCCTCGAGCAATGGGACGCGGCCTTTGAGACCAATGCCCGCGGCCCTTTTCTAGTGGCCCGCGAGGCCCTGCCGCATCTACGCGCCGCGCGTGGCCGCATCGTCAATATCGGTTCTCTTGGGGGATTGCACCCCTGGGCCGGTCACGCCCACTACTGCGCCTCCAAGGCCGCCCTGCACATGCTCACCGAGACCATGGCCAAAGCCTTCGCGTCCGAAGTCAGCGTGAATTGCGTAGCTCCCGGCTGGATAGAAATCCCCAATTCGACCGAAATTCCCAACTCGATCGAAATCCCCAATGGGATCGAAGCGAATGACGCACACGACTCCCGGCTGCTCCATCCTTCCGAGAGCGAAGCGGAGCGAAGAATGGAATTGCAATCCACCCGTTTCGCTGCCAAAACTCCCATGGGCCGCAACGGCTCGGCTGCCGATGTCGCCCAGGCCGTGCTCTTCTTCGCCAGCGGCCCGCACTTCATTACTGGCCAGACACTCGCTGTCGATGGCGGCCTCGGCCTTTCCTGATCCCCCGCAATCTGCCGCGCCGCCGATTTGCCGACTCGCTTTTCGAGTCCCGAGTCGCTAGCCCCTTAGTCCCTGCGTCTCAGCAACCGGCTCCAGAATCCCCGGGCAGGGGCCTCTGCACTATCGGCAGCTTCCTTCGGCGCCCGCCCGCGAAACGGACCCTTCATCTCCGGCACACGCGAGAACCGCAGCGGTTCGTTCTCCCACAGTCCTATGGGCTCCGGTTGCTCGGGGAACCCCGTGCCTTCCACCGCCGCCTGCGGATTGGTTACGCACAATCGCCGCGCTGTCTCTTCGCCGGCGCGTTTCGCCACGTACTTGTAGGCCTGTAGCAAATGCGGCGGACGCTTCAGTGGATGATGCGCATCGGTCGCAAGAAAATGAATCCAGTTCCGCTCCAGCAGCTCGTTGGCGAACATCTCTTCCACTTTGCCAAAGCGCCCATAGAGCGATCCCGCGGTCACCTGGATCAGGCAATCGGCGCGCATCCACTCGCTCACCAGCTCCGGCTGGCGCAGCACCGCCGGATACCGTTCCGGATGCGTGACGATGAGCGTGTACCCAGCCGACTGCAGCCGGAACAGCGCCTCCGCCATGCTCGGCGGAATCACGAAACTCGGAAACTCGATCAGCAGGTATCCCTTGCCGTCAATCGAGTAGCGCAGCGGATGCCCGCTCGCTTCCACAATGTTCTCCGCCGTCAGGTGAAAGTCGCATGCCAGGCTCAGCTCCACCACGCCCTCGAGCCGTTCGCGCAACTCCGCGAAACGCTCCGCGATCAGCGGCGCATTGTAGGGAAACATTTCGCTCGCATGCGGTGTGCAAACGATGCGCGTCACTCCCTCGCTCGCCGCCTGCCGCGCCATCTCCAGCGAGCTCTCCAGGTCCGGCGACCCGTCGTCCACTCCATAAATCAGATGATGATGAATGTCGATCATGGCCCTTCGACCTGACTCTATCGGCGCAACAAAAAAGCAACGTCTTCCCGATGTAGCGCCAGCCTCCTGGCCGGCTGTAGTGCGGGCGTCCTCGCCCGCACATGGCTATGAATGAGCACGAAATCACGCGGTTTGAAATCTAACGCCGCTAACTCCGCCAGCCCCGCTAGCTCCGCTGCATCAGCCCCAGCATCGACGCAAAAATCCCCCAACCATCCGCCGAACCCAGCAGCGCTTCGCTCGACCGGTCGGGATGCGGCATCATGCCCAGCACATTGCGCCCCTCGTTCAAAATCCCCGCAATGTTGCTCAGCGATCCATTGGGATTCGCCTCCGCCGTGATCTCGCCCTTGGGCGTTGCATAGCGAAACGCAATCCGATCCTCCCGCTCCAGCCGCGCCAACTCCTCCGGCTCGCAGAAATAGTTCCCTTCCATGTGGCCGATGGGAATCTTCAGAACCTGGCCCTTCTGCAGTTGATTGGTAAACGGGCTGTTCGTAGTTTCAACGCGTAGATGCACTTGTTTGCAGATGTACTTCAGGCCCGCGTTGCGCATCAGTGCGCCCGACAGCAATCCCGACTCGGTAAGAATCTGGAAGCCGTTGCAAATCCCCAGCACCAGCCCGCCGCCCGCGGCAAACCGCTTCACCGACTGCATCACCGGCGAGAAATGCGCAATCGCGCCCGTGCGCAGGTAGTCGCCGTAAGCAAATCCGCCCGGCACCAGCACCGCATCCACGCCTTTCAGATCCTCGCTGTCATGCCAAAGGAACTCGACCGGCTGCCGCGCAATCTCGGCGATCACG
The DNA here is from genome assembly GCA_049521075.1 of Occallatibacter sp. GTDB lineage: Bacteria > Acidobacteriota > Terriglobia > Terriglobales > Acidobacteriaceae > Telmatobacter. The sequence goes on along the minus strand of JBEKPD010000004.1, from coordinate 105,777 downwards.
TTGTACGCATCGTGGTCGCAGTTCGATCCCGGAAAAACCAGCACTCCAAATTTCATGCTTTCAGGTTATCAGCCCGGCGCTCGCTCCCGCTCCACTCCCGCGCCCCGACCGATTCTGTCATCCTGAGTAATGAAAACTGGATGTCATCCTGAGCGAGTCCCGGCGGGACGAGTCGAAGGACCTGCGGTTGCATTTGCTTTTGTCTTTCGCGTAATCGAAGTCGAAGAACCTGCAATTGTTTTTCGGTCAACCCCGAAGCCGAATACGGACCCGCAATTGCTTTTCAGTCTTGTATCGGGGCATGAGTTCACTCATGCGGAAACCGCCCACCCACCTCTCAAGAAATCAAGTACGCGGCGAAGCCGCGCTCCGAATCGCAAACGCACCCGCAATCCCCGTCCCCTGAACCACCCTTCTCCGTTAACAGACCCTTTCCGTATTGCCATATATGAATCCATCACGTTGCGCGACAGAATGAAATCGCAAAACTCAGGAGCGTCGTTGTGCCTTTGGATGTATTTCCTGCTGGATTCCCACAGATACAGCTTCAGCGCGCCGCGCCGTATCTCGACTCAACATAAATCAAGCTTGGCCGGAGCGCAGGAAGATACGATGGATGTAAGTCATACAAATAACTAGTAAGTCGTAAGCCGCTATATTCTCCCTTGACAAACGTGCACGCGCGTCGGACAATGCGCTCCCAGAGGAAGGAGTAAGTATGAACCTATTTACTTCTCGGCGCGCCAAGTGGAGCAATTGGCTCCTTGTGCTTGGCGTAGGTGCAATCTTATGTGGTCTGGTCAATCCGTCATTCACGTCAGCTCAGGGGCCACCGTTCGGCTTTACCCCCTACAGCTTCAACAATGTAGTTATTGGCGGCGGCGGGGGCTTCGTCCCTGGGATCGTCTTCAGTACCAAGCAGCCAGGCCTGGTGTACGCCCGCACAGACATAGGCGGTGCGTACCGGTTCGATTCGAATTCTGGCCGCTGGATTCCGTTGCTCGACTGGATCGGCTATCCCAACTGGAACCTTAGTGGTGTGGAGAGCATTGCAATCGATCCGGTTGATCCAAATCGCGTCTATCTCGCGGTGGGAACTTACACCAATGATTACACCACCGAAAACGGGGCGATTCTTCGTTCTTTCGACCAGGGCCGCACGTTTCAGACGATTAACCTGTCATTCAAAGTAGGCAGCAACATGCCTGGCCGCGGAATGGGTGAACGGCTGGCCATTGACCCCAACGACACTAGCATTCTCTATCTGGGAACGCGGAGTGGAAACGGGCTTTGGCGAAGCATCGATTCTGGCCAAACGTGGTCCAAGGTCACCAACTTCCCTGACACCGGTCCTTACCACGAGCCCTCCAGCGGGCCGGCCGACACCTATGACAACGACCCAATCGGCGTCGTTTGGGAGACGTTTGATCCCCGCACGACTGTAACCGTCGGGGGCAGAAAGATTTCGAAGAATATCTATGTAGGTGTGGCAGACCCGGCGAGCAGCCTGTGGCAAAGCAACGACGGTGGGCAAACTTGGTCGGCAGTTGCCGGGCAGCCAACCGGAGTGATGCCACACCACGGCATACTCGCGTCCACCGGCATTCTTTATCTGAGCTACAACAACAACGCCGGTCCCTATGACGGTTCCTCCGGCGATGTGTGGAAGTATGACACCGGCGCGGCGGACTGGACCAAGATCACGCCGCCTTCCTCACCCCTCAATGGGGGGTACGGCTTTGGCGGCTTGAGCGTGGATGCCGAGAATCCCAACACGATTGTCGTTTCGGCGCTGAACCAATGGTGGCCCGACACGCAATTCTTCCGCAGCCTGGACGGCGGAAGTAACTGGAGCCTGATCTGGAACGCGAGCTTTTATCCCCAGGTCTATCCCAATATCATGGTGCCGAACTACACACTCAGCTACGCATCCGTCGCGCCGTGGCTCACCTTCGGAGCAACTCCGGCCACCTGCACCTCGGCGGCGTCGACCAACTCGCTGTGTCCGCAGCCAACTCCGAAGCTGGGTTGGATGGTGGAGTCGCTGGAGATCGATCCCTTCAATTCCAACCATTTGCTCTACGGCACGGGCGCAACCATGTACGGCACGAACAACCTCACGGCCTGGGACACAGGCGGTCAGGCCAACATATCCGTGGCCGCAGTAGGGATCGAAGAGATAGCAGTGCAGGATCTCATAAGTCCTCCAGGGGGCACGGCTCATCTCATCAGCGCCGTCGCCGACAATGGCGGTTACACACACAACGACCTTACGGTACCGAGCGTGATGGACGCGAACCCCGTATTCACCACCGGCACAAGCCTCGACTATGCGGAACTGAGCCCGAGCTTCATCGTTCGCGTGGGAACTGGCAGCAGCAACGGCGAGAACATCGCATTCTCATCCGACGGCGGGCAGACATGGATTCCCGGCGTCAACCAGCCCGCCAACGCATCCGGCGGGACAGTGGCTGCCGCCGCCGATGGCAGCCGAGTGGTTTGGAGTTGCGGACCAGGAGTCTACTTCTCTACGGACATCGGGACGACCTGGACGGCATCCACGGGAGCTCCGGCCGGCGCCAGCGTCCGTTCCGATCGTGTCAATCCGTTGAAGTTCTACGCGTTCACGAATGGTGCGTTCTACATCAGCACCGATGGCGGGCAGACCTTCACCGCTACTGCCGCGAGCAATCTTCCCCCGGCCGGCACATCTGCGCAGTTCAAGGCCACGCCCGGCCACGAGGGCGACATCTGGCTCGCGGGCGGAAGCACAACCACCGTGTACGGCATCTGGCATTCGCGCGATGGCGGACATTCATTCTTGAAGCTGTGGGAGGTCGCAGCAGCTACCACTATTGGCTTCGGCAAACCTGCACCTTTCCACGAATACCCGTCGCTCTACAGCAGCGCAGAGGTGTTTGGTGTGTGGGGCATCTATCGCTCAGACGATGCCGGATTCACCTGGCTGCGCATCAACGACGATCGACACCAATACGCACTCACCAACAGCGCCATCACAGGCGATCCCCGCATCTACGGCCGTGTATATTTCGGCACAAACGGCCGCGGCATCATCTACGGAGATCCAGCCACCTTCTCTCACTGAGTTGCGCCGACCGATGGGCCTCAAGAAGATCGAGGCCCATCGTCGTTCTTCGCGACGGACGCTAGCTAACTGGCCGCCAAACAAAGCGGGAGCTGGTTTGGCTCAACCGGCCATTCTGTCCGGCTATATAACCACCGGCATTCTGATGTTGGGCTACCGATCAGCATATCAATGCAGGAGTGGCAGCAACGCCGCTGTTGAAGGCGGCTGCGTGCATGCTGAGCGCGTCGTAGAGATGATTTGCATGATTAGTCCTCGAAAACCCCGCAGCCGACGCCAAGCTCACGACCAATCCCCATCCAGAAGAAACACCCCCGCCGCCCCGCAAGCCCACCAACCGTCATCTTCTCCGCAACCCACTCAAAACAATCCGTAAGAATCCGCCCACCGAATTGCAGAGAATTAAACCCTCCCGGCGCACAATGGTTCTATGAGCAGCATCTGCACACTCGGTCCGTCGATCCCCGTTCGCCTGCTCCCCGATCCCTGCCCCTGATCCCTGCCCCCGATCCCTGGCGGACCCTTCCCTCTGCTCCCATCCCCCTACCACCACTACCCCTGGTATAAGTCAGAAGCTAGAAGCTAGAAACTACTTTTTGAAAAAATGAGCTGTGAAGCCTGGAACCACTTAAAAATAAGTAATCTACAGACAAAACCGCTCAGTCACACAGAAACTGTGAAACTGTGAGCACGGTGATCGAGCGGTCAGAGACCGACTCTCAAACCATCCCCAACGCGCACAAATTATGCCTTTACGGAGATGACGCCTTCGGCAATCTCCTGCGATTGACCGAGCTCGCGCACGGCCCAACCAGCGATCAGCAGGCTGGGTGCAGCAGGTTCCGCAGAGCCAAGCTCGCCAAGCGTCGTGTGCACGACCTGCTGATCGGGCTGCGCGGCGCGGGAAACCACGGCGCAAGGCAGATCGGCGGGAAGGCCTTCGGCGAGCCACTCGGCGGCGAGCAACGAAAGGTCGCGGCCGGGCATGTAGACTACGCGCGTTCCCGCTTCAAGCGCGGGCAGCGCCTCGCGATTGTGCGACTGCGCGTGATGTCCAGTGGAAAAGACGACGTGCGAAGCCCAATCGCGATCGCTGAGCGAACGGCCGAGCGCTGCCGCCGCTGCAAACGCTGCCGAGACGCCGGGGACAATCTCATAGGGAATGCCGGCTTCGGCGAGCGCGGACATCTCTTCTGCGGCGCGGCCAAAGAGCAGCGGATCGCCGCTCTTGAGGCGAACTACGCTGCGGCCAGCCTGCGCGTGCTCGATCATGAGCGCGTTGATCTCTTCCTGCGTGATGGTCTTCGTGCCGCAGCGCTTGCCCACGTTGACAACCACTGCGTGGGGCGGACCCAAGTTGAGTATTGCTGAAGAAACAAGATCGTCGTGCAGCAGCACATCGGCGGATTCGATGAAGCGGACAGCCTTCACGGTCAGCAACTCCGGATCGCCCGGTCCGGCGCCGACGAGAGCTACATGGCCGGCGATTGCGCGCGCGGGTTCCTTGCCGGTCCGCGCCAATTGCCGCGTGGAGCAAAGGGCCGAGTCGCAGATTTCGCGGTGCGCAAGCTCGTGCAGGAGCAGGCGGCGCTCTTCGCCGCGCGGGTGCGTCACGAGAACTTCGCGGCGCAGTTCGCCGAGTTGCGCAAGCCAGAGGCCGAGATCGGCAGGAAGCTGCTCGTCGATTTCGCGACGCAGCCTTTGCGCAACAGCCGGGCTTTCACCGGCCGTGGAGATGGCGATCTGCAGGTCGCCGCGGCTCACGACCGAGCCGAAAAAGAAATCGCAGTTGGGAATGTCGTCGACGCTGTTGCATGGGATGCCGCGCGCCACGGCCTCGCGATAGACGGTGGCGTTGACTTCGGGCACGTCGGTGGCGGCGATGACGATGAAGCTGCCGTCAAGATCGGAGGGGCGGAACTCGCGCTCGATCAGCTCAAGTTTGCCTTCGACGGCGAGTTGGTGGATTTCCGCGCGTGCGTGTGGCGCGACGACGCGGAGATTCACGCCGGTCTTGAGCAGGCTGCCGATCTTTTCAAGCGCAACTGTTCCTGCGCCGACGAGGAGAGCTGGGCGGCCGTTGAGTTTGAGGAAGATGGGCAGTAAGCTCATAAGGCACTTCACAGTTCGTGATTCGTGGTTCGTGGTCAGTTCAAAATCTCCGCAGGGGCTAAAGCCCCAAGAACTTTTTTGGCGCTTCTTGTGGCACGACTAAAGTCGTGCCCTGACACTTCGTGCTGCCCTTGAAGAGTCTTGCTACTCCCTATTCCCTGTTTTTCTTACTCTGCTACGGCGTGCGGTACGCGGCCTGTGGGCAGGTCGCGCTCTACAGGCTCGATAGTCTCGCCGGCTAATTGCGCGCGCAGTTCGTCGTTGGAGTGGCGCGCAAACCACGAGCGCAGACTCTCCTCGGAAGCGCGTCCACCCAGATATTTACGTAGCAGGCGTTCAATGGCTTCGGGAATAAGCGGCGTGGGGCAGCGATAGCCCACGGGCCGGGAAATGCCTGCGTGCTCGCCCACGGCTCCGCCCAGGCAGAAGTAGTAAGCATCGGTCAGCTTGCCTTCATACTTGATCTTCTTGCCCTCGAGACCGATGTCGGCGATCCAGTGCTGGCCGCAGCTGTTGGGGCAGCCGGTGACGTGCAGCTTGAGCTGCTGATCGAATTGCGGCAGCCGCTCCTCGAGCTCATCGATTAGCCAGCGCGTGAAGCCCTTGGTCTCAGTGATTGCCAGCTTGCAAAATTCCGTGCCGGTGCAGGCGATTGCTCCGCGCCAGAAAGGCGAGGCCTCGACGTGCAGGCCGATCTGGCCCAGTTCGCGCGCCAGCTCTGCGGTTTTGGCGTTGGGGACGTCGACGATAACGAGATTCTGCGAGACGGTGGCGCGCAGCGAACCGCTGCCAAAGTGATCGGCAAGATCCGCCACAGCCTCGAGCTGTTCGCCGGTCATGCGGCCGCGCAACACTGAAGCGCCGACATAGGCGAGCCCCGGCTGACGCTGCGGATGAACACCTACGTGGTCGCGCAGGCTCTCGTCGGGAAGGTTTTCGGGAACGGCCGGATCGAGCTTGAATCCGATGCGCCGATGGAGCTCGTCGAGAAAACTCTCGGCCGTCCAGCCTTCACGCATGAAGAGGTACTTGAGGCGTGCGCGCTCGCGGCTCTCGCGCAGTCCCTGCTGATCGCGGAAGATCTCCGCGACACCCTGGGCCACGCGCACCGCCTGATCGGGCCGGACGAAGGCATCGAGGCGCACCGCAAGATGCGGCTCGTTCGACAGGCCGCCGCCGACGCGCAACGAGTAGCCCACCTCGCTGTCACGTTTGACGGGCGTGAGGCCAATGTCGTTGATCTCGGGATAGGTGCACCACGAGGGGCAACCCGTGGCGGAGATCTTGAACTTGCGCGGCAGATTGTAGAACTCGGGATTCGCCGTGAGATGATGCGCGATTTCGCGTGCGATGGGCGAGGCATCGATGAGCTCGTCGGCGGCAACACCGGCCAGCGGGCAGCCGGTGACGTTGCGCACCACGTCGCCGCAAGCGCCCTTGGGCGAGAGCCCGATCGAGTCGAGCGCGTCCACAACCTCAGGCAACGATTCAATGGAGAGCCAGTGCAACTGAAGATTTTGGCGGACGGTGATGTCGGCCAGATTGCGCGCGTATTTGCGCGTGATTCCGCCAATGGTGCGGAGCTGGCTCGAAGAAACGATGCCATTGGGAATGCCAATGCGCATCATGAACCAGTCCGTCGCCAGGCCTTCGCCCCCCTTGCCGCCGGTAGCGCCCACGCCATCGCCCTGGGTGTAAATGCCCCACCATTTGAAGTACGCCGAAGCCCACTCGGGCACCACGCTGGAGCGTCCCTCGCGGGCAAAGGTACGAACCTCGTCAAAGGTCTCCCAGGGATTCTTCTCGCGCTTCAGGCGCTCCATGCGCTGGGCCTTGGTCTCTTTTTGCGGAATCTCGCTCATCTCTTCCCTTCGCTTTTTGTCTGGACTCAAAATCTATTGTAAAAACAAAGCGCCCGCGTCAGCTTTTGCTGTATCGCGGGCAATTGGGAAGCCGTGGTTAGAAATTTCTGGACTTAGACCGAGGCTGCCTATGCCGCGCGAGCGGCTTGAATACAGCAGTGACAACAGGTCCTAACGTCCATGACATGAATATAGGCTGAAACGGTCCGAATTTGCAAGTCCGTCCGTGAAATTAAAGTGAATACTTATTTAAAGGTCCGATGCTCCATGATTTTTATCATTTGAGTGACTGGCCCAAAGAAGTGTACGGCGCCCGGAGCTTAAGAAGCGCGCATACCGGCGTGTAGGAGGTTGCCATGCAAACGCCCGCACGGCCTCAGGCAGCCTTGCGATGATCGATCGCAACGGGTTCCGGGCCACTCGCCAGCTTGAAGCGGCTCATCAGTTGTTTCAGATTGTGAGCCGATCTGGAAAGCTCTGCCGAGGTCGCGGCCGAATTCTGCACTGCGGTCTCCGCCTGCTGGGTAATGACTGCGATGTGCTCCACGTTGATATTGATTTCTCCCATTGCGCTGGTCTGTTGGTTGGCGGCGGTGGCGATCTGCGCAATCACATCGCCCACGTGCTGTGCCGCAGTGATGATCTCTTTCAATGCCGCGCCGGCTTTTGAGGTCTCGCTCAAACCCAGCTCCACTTCGTGGGTGCCAGCCTCCATCTCCGCAACCACAACGCCGGTTTTCTTCTGCACAGTCTCGATGGTTTCGCTGATTTCCTTAGTAGCCTGCGTGGTGCGCTCAGCGAGACGCCGCACCTCCACGGCAACAACGGCAAAGCCGCGGCCGTGTTCGCCTGCACGCGCCGCCTCAATCGCGGCGTTCAGCGCCAGCAGGTTGGTCTGACTGGCGATGTCCTCGATGGCGGCGATGATCTTCCCGATCTGGCCGGAGTGATTGCCCAGTTCCCCGATCTGTTTTGCAACCGTACCAAAGGAATGAGCAATGGAATCCATCCTGCGCAGTGCGCCATTGACGGTTTCGCCGCCCAGGTGAGCAATTTCGGCGGCGTGGCGCGTATCTTCGGCAGCCTGACTTGAGTTGTTCGAAACTTCTCCCACAGTGGCCGCCATCTCCTGCATGGCTGCAGCCACCTGGTGAATCTGGCCGCTCTGTTCCCGCGCGCCTTCCACTGTGTGGCCCGCGGCCGAAGAGATCTCTTCAGCCGCAGAGGCCACCTGCAACGCATTGGTCTTCACCTGCGACATGGTGCCGTGCAGCATATCCATGAATTGGTTGAACCAGTGAGTCACCTCGCCCACTTCATCGTGGGTATCGATCTCGACCCGCTTGGTCAAATCGCCTTCGCCGTGCGCCACGTCCTTGATGCGTTCCCGAGCAGCAGCATGCTGGAAAAAATGGAATGGGCGATACTGAGGGAAATGCCAAGAAGCAGTAGGAGGCAAACCAGGGCGATTGCCCCTGTCTTGAGCGCAGTGGCACGCCACGCCTTGTCCACGTCGTCGATGTACGCGCCGGTGCCAATGACCCATCGCCAGGGTGCGAATGCTTTAACGTAACTGATCTTTTTGATTGGTTTGTCGGACCCAGGACGAGGCCACATGTAGTAAAGCGATCCGGCCCCGCTGGTTTGGGCGATCTTGGACATCTCAACGAAAAGGTGCATCCCGTTCGGATCCGTCAGGCCGCTCACATCGCGCCCATTCAACACCGGCTTGAAGGGATGCATGATCATCGTCGGATGCATATCGTTGATCCACAGATAATTGTTGCCTCCGTAACGCATGACCTGAATAGCCGCGATGGCATTCCGCTACGCCTGCTGCTCGTTCAGTGCGCCGGCCTGCTCCTGCTGGTATTCGGCTGCTGCGACCGAATAGACCAGCTCGACCAGAGACTTGGCCTCCGCTTTCTTATGTGCGAGCAAATGGGCGCGCTCGCCGAGGAGCCAGTAACCGGCAAGCACGATCATTCCACCCGCCGCTGCGGCGATCAACAACCTGAACTTCGATTTCAGACTCATTGGCCCGGCTCCTGCCCATCAAAGTCTGCAGCGCTCCCAGTCTCGTGTTCGCACACTTCAGCTAGGCCAGACTTCAGGTGGTTTATCGGCGTAACGGCGATTCGCACGAGAGGGCTGCCTTCCACTTCATGCCAATCTCCGCAGGAGTTTTGCAAGGATGGGAAAGGGTGGCCGCGATCTTGGAGAGTTATGTGCGTGGCGGCAAGTCTTTCGGGGCTAGCTCTGCGCCTCGTTCTGCGACCGCAGCTCCGCGAGAATGCGCTGCTCGGCTTCCTGGGCGGCTTGGGCTATTTCGGGCGAAAGGCCCAGGGAGATAGGCTGCCTGGGGTCGATGGCGATGGCGTAGAGGACGACGTCTCTGCTTCCGCCCTGCATGTAGAAGGCGTCGAGCAGATCTTTCACACCGATGTCGTGCGCCGTGAGCGTGGGAGGATAGTCGCGCGAGAAACGCGGCGTGGTGCGCGTGACGGTGCCGGGAGGGTTTCCGTCGGCTGCGGCGTCGATGAGAATGATGCGGCCGGCATTCTGGAGCGGCTCGAGGAGAATGAAACCGCCCGTGCCGCCGTCAAGACACTCGACACCGACGGGCAGGGTCTGTTTTTCGAGCGCTCGCACCACGTGCACGCCAACGCCTTCATCGCCCATGATGACGTTCCCGAGGCCGAGTACTAGCGTCGTCTTTGTATTCATCAATTTCCCGAGTTTAATTCATGGAGTGCATACGGCGGGGGGTGGAGCGAATTAGAAAATAGTGCGAGGAGATCGCGTAGGTCGGAGAGGCATCCCTCAGGGGCTAAGGCCCCATGCTCTTTTTGCGACGCTCGCGGCACGACTAAAGTCGTGCCTTGACACTTCGTGCGTCGCGACACATTTTTCAGCAAGCTCTGAAGTCGAGTCTTTTTCGATAAACCCGACATGATCCCAGGCTCCGAAGGCGGGATCTGGGATCGCGCTTTTTTACTTCTGTTCGTCGGGGTCTTCCGCCTCCAGCAACTTGCATGCGGAGGCCATCTGCTCCGGGCTCTGACGGTCGAACTTCCATCCACCGATGATCGAGGATACCGTACCGCGGCCTTCGATGTAGTCATGATAGAAGGACAGATAAATGTGGACGATGACGAACGTGACAAAGAACCACAGGAACAGGTGATGCCAGAAGCGGACGGCGAATTCGCCACCCATGAGCGGCACGATCCACCTGAACATTCGCGGCAGCCAGGCGTTGCTCATGCTGGAGTAGAGCGCGAAGCCGGTGATGGTCTGCACGCAAAAAGCCAGGAAGGTCAAAAAGTAAATAAATGCCGCCAGCGAGTTGTGCCCGGTGGAGATTTCGCCGTGCATCTTCACCTGCAGGACGTCGGTCTTGATGACGTCGACAATCTCCTCCTGCTGCTTGCGAGTGATTGGGAAGAAATTGTTCCACTTGGCGTACTTGTTGCCGACAAATCCCCAGTAGATGCGGGCAGCGAAATTGAAGACGTAAACGTACGCGGCGGCGAAATGAATGAAGCGCGTCCAACCGAACCAGTACTGCTGATAAGCTTCGGACGCGTACGAGATGCGAACCGGGTGCCCGATCATGTAACCCGTAATGCAGAGCAGGGTGAGCGCGATGGCGTTGATCCAGTGATAGGCGCGAACCGGCATTTCCCACACGTACACGCGCCGGTATTCCACCGGCGCGCTGCCGTTGGCCCGAAAGACGTCTCTTACACCAGTGCTTTGTGTGCTCATAGGTCTACTCGAAGGAAACCTGGTGAAGGTGCCGTCCCTGCGGATCGTAAAGATGCACGGCGCAGGCCAGACACGGGTCAAAGGAATGGATGGTGCGGATGATCTCGACGGGCTGCTCGAGATTCGCCACGGGTGTACCGATCAGCGATGCCTCGAAGGAGGAGCGCTGATTTTTGGCGTCGCGGGGCGAGCCGTTCCACGTAGTCGGCACGACGAGCTGGTAGTTTTCGATGGCGCCGTTGTGGATCTTGATCCAGTGCGCCAACGCGCCGCGAGGAGCTTCCACCAGGCCCACGCCTTCCGCATCGGCAGGCCAGGACTTCGGCTCCCACTTCTCGCTGTTAAAGGTGGACACGTCGTTGCTCTTGACGCGATCCATCAACTGGCCGAAGAACTCCTTGAGCCAGATCATGGCCAGCGCCGCATCGATGCCGCGGGCCGCAGTGCGTCCAAGCGTCGAGAACAACGCGTCGACCGGCACGTTGAGCTTGCCGAGCACCGCGCCCACTGTCTCCTTCACGTCTTGGTGGCCGGCCGCAAACGAAACCAGCAGACGCGCCAGCGGTCCCACTTCCATGGGGTTTTCTTTCCAGCGCGGCGTCTTGAGGAACGAGTATTTGTCGAATCCTTCGAGGGTCTCGAAGGGCGGCTTGGGGCCGGAGTACTTGATTTCGGTCTCGCCCGCCCAGGGATGCAGACCCACGCTGTCTCCGCCGCCGTAGCTGTACCAGGAGTGCGCGATGTACTCCTTGATCTCCTGCTGGTCCTTCGGATTCACCGGATGCACGGTGGAGAGGTCGCGGTTGAGCACTGCGCCGCGCGCATACTTGAACGCCTCAGGGTGGTTGTAGCCCTTGGTGGGAAACTCGCCGTAGGAGAGATAGTTGTGCAGGCCGCCGCCCCACTTGGCCCAGTCCTTATAGAACGAGGCCACGGCCAGCAGGTCGGGAATGTACACCTCGTTGACGAACTCATCGGCCTGGCTGATGAGCTGCGCCACCAGGTTCAGCCGCTCGGTGTTGATGGCCGCAACTTCGTTCACGTTGATGGAGCAAGGAACGCCGCCGACGAGGTAGTTGGGATGCGGATTTTTGCCGCCGAAGACGGCATGGATTTTGACGATGTTCTTCTGCCACTCGAGCGCGTCAAGATAGTGCGCCACTGCGATCAGGTTGACTTCCGGCGGCAGCTTGTAGGCCGGATGGCCCCAGTAGCCGTTGGCGAAGATCCCCATACCGCTGGCAGCAAAGGCCTTGATCTTGTTCTGCACATCGGTGAAATAGGAGGCGGTATTTTTGTCCCACTTGGAGTATGAAGCGGCGAGTTCGGCGGCCTTTTGAGGATTGGCCTTGAGCGCGTTCACGATGTCGACCCAGTCGAGCGCGTGCAGGTGATAAAAATGGACGACGTGATCGTGCACGTACTGCGTGGTCTCCATGATGTTGCGGATAATTTCCGCCGTGGGCGGCACCGAGATGCCGAGCGCGTCTTCAACGGCGCGCACACTGGCCAATGCGTGAATGGTAGTGCACACACCGCAGACGCGCTCGGTGATGGCCCAGGCATCGCGCGGATCGCGGCCTATGAGAATCTTCTCCAGGCCGCGCACCATGGTGCCTGCGCTGAATGCGTCGGTGATGACGCCGTTTTCCACTACGGCTTCAATGCGCAGGTGGCCTTCAATGCGAGTAACGGGATCGACGACGACACGCGTTGCCATAACTGATTACGACTCCTTCTCATCTTCAGCATGCACTTCAGCGATCACGCTGTGCTTGCGTATGTTGGTCACTACGGCATGGGCCGCGACGCCGGCCAGCGTGGCCACGCCGACTGCGGTGCCGATGGTGTCGGCCGTGCTCTCGATGCCGAAGCCCGGGAATGACGACAGGTGTTGGTAGAACGGGCCGTTGTCCCAGAAGCCGGCTTCGCTGCAGCCGATGCAGCCGTGTCCAGACTGGATGGGATAGCTGGTGCCCTCATTCCAGCGCACCACCGAGCAGGCGTTGTACGTCACTGGACCTTTGCAACCCATTTTGTAGAGGCAATAACCCTTGCGCGCGTTCTCGTCGTCAAAAGACTCCACGAACAGCCCAGCGTCGTAGTTGGGGCGGCGATAGCAGGTGTCGTGCACACGGCGTCCGTAGAACTCCTTGGGCCGGCCTTGACTGTCGAGGTCGGGAACCTGTCCGAGTACCAGCAGGTGCGTCACAATCGCCATCATCACGTCGGCGATGGGCGGACAGCCGGGCACGTTGATCACAGGCTTGTCGACCAGTTTTGAGATCGGAGTGGCTCCGGTGGGATTGGGCTTAGCCGCCTGCACGCAGCCGTTCGAGGCGCAACTACCCCAGGCCACGATGGCCGCTGCGTCCGCAGCGACCGTCTGCAGGATCGATTCCGCGGTCTTGCCGCCCACCATGCAGTAGACGCCGCCGTCCTTGGTGGGGACAGCGCCTTCCACCAGCACAATGTACTTGCCCTTGTTGTTCTTGATGGTGTCGTTCAGGCTCTTTTCCGCCTGGAAGCCCGAAGCGGCCATCAGCGTCTCGGTGTAGTTGAGCGACAACACATCGAGGAGCGCGTCGGCGACGATGGGGTGCGACGCGCGGATGAAGGACTCGCTGCAGCAGGTGCACTCCTGAAAGTGCATCCACACGACGGCCGGTTTTTCTTTCTTTTCAAAAGCTGATGCAACCTGCGCCGCACCGGATTTGCCCAGCCCGGCCATGGTCGCGGCTGCGCTGCAGAAGACCATAAAATCTCTGCGGCTATAGCCCTTTTTCTCCATTGACTGCCAAATCGAATCACCCATGCCCTACCTCGCTCGCAGTACTGCGCCGGCAAATCCCTGGAATGCCTGGAGGCCCTGAGCAACCCCGGGGATTTGCCGGTTAATGTGATCGACGTTACCCAGCACAAAATACGAGTGGCTGTGCGCGTCATCACACGTGCTGCAAATCACAGCCGCGCCTAAGTGCGCAGCCGGCGCGTGAGATAAATCACGCAGGGAAAAGTCATTGAATCAATTGGCATTCTGAGGCATAATTTTCTTCATGTTCCGATTCAGCGCTATCTTGTCTGTAATAGCAGCGTTGTGCCTCGTCACCGGCGCGGCAAGCGGGCAGTCCCCTGCCGCAGCCCCGGCCCCTGCCACCCCACCAACCTGGAGCATTGGGGAGACGGTCGTTCAGGTCGACAACGAGAGGCGAACCGCCTTTAGTGGCTCGCTCGCTCCTCTGCCACCGGGGACCACCGCGTGGCGTCTAGACCTTTCGGACGATATTGTCCTATCCGGCTCACCCGACTTCAGGGACAAGACGATTGCAGAAGGGATTGACCCGGTATTTTCTCCCGATGGCCGTCTGGTCGCGTACTGCGGATTTCCAGGTGTTGGGCGCGACTTGCAAATCATGGTAATCAGAGCCGACGGCAGCGGAAAATACCCCCTCACCAACATCGCGGGCGCCCCCTGCGCCCCTGCCTGGTCGCCTGACGGAACCAGGATCGCATTCAATGCCACAAGCAATAAGGGACCGGTTGTGATGGTTCTGGATCTTAAAGAAGCAAAGATTCTTACCATCGCGCGCGGAACCGATCCGCGCTGGTCGCCAAACGGAAAGAAGCTCCTGTTTATTCAATCGCCCGGAGCCGATGGACAACCCTTCGCGATTTCGATAGCGAACTCCGATGGGACCGACCAAAAGAAGATCGTCGATGTCCGCGCCCTGGTTCCCGCAGCCAGCTGGAGTCCTGACGGAGCTTCAGTTGTCTATACGAACGATGTGCACCACCGGTCGGCAATCTTTCGCGTGAACCTGGATGGAACCAATCCCGAAGAGATTGCCGGTGACAAGAATCTGGAGATGTATTTCCCGTCTATTTCGCCGGACGGCAAGCAGCTTGTTGTTGTCACAGGTGACGATAACTCAGCGACGCTTCAATTGATCGATCTGGACACTCACAAGGCGCGTACGCTCTCCGCAGGGACACGCGGTGAAGTGCATTGGGTCAAAAGCCACTGAATCTCCCAGATTGGCCCGGGATCGCAACTGCGGAACAACTGGGGGCGCAGGTAGGTCTAGGCCGTCTTCCCGATCGGGGCTGAGACTCTTTTCGCCTCGACGACCGGGCGTCTGGCGGCCCAAGCGGTGAGCGCGATACCTACTACGATTGCCCCAGCACTGGCCATTTGCGCATTGGATAATCCCCAAAGAACCTTGGGGTTACGCCGGATAAATTCAACTAGAAAGCGAGCTATGCCGGCCAAGGCCAGGTATTGACCGACGATTGCACCCACGGCGTGAGGTTTACCGCCGCGCCACCATAGGTACCCGCCTATCAGTAGCCCCGCGCCTAGTTCATAGAGCGGCGTGGGGTAAACCGGTACGAAAACCGGGTCGATGCCATGCGGAAAGGCCATTCCCCAGGGGTGGAGGGTTAAGCCAAACAGATGGACGGGATTGATCGGGATGCCGTAGCAACCGTCTCCGGAGAGGAAGCAGCCGATGCGTCCGATACCGTAGCCGATGGCCGCCGCCGGCGCGCACAGATCCAGGGTCCGCAGCGCCCCGATCTTCTCGTGCAAGCCCTGCAGAACCAGCGCCGCGATACCGAACGACATGCCGCCGTACCAGGCAAATCCCGCTGTATCCCACAAAACACGCCAGCCTTCGGCTCTGAACTCGTCCGGCGAGTCCAAAACATGCCACAGCTTGGCGCCCACAATGCCCGCGACCAGGACAATCGCCACCATGCCCACCGCATCCGCCTCGATGCCCTCGCGCTTGAACCCACGGTCCACCACAAAGGCGCCGGCCACGGCGGCGCACCACAACATCAGCCCGAATGTGGGAAGGTTGAACGATCCAAGATGCAGATAAGGGAGCATGTCTCTCTCAGTATAGACGCGCGATGACTGGCAATAGATTCCTGGCAGATTGCCGAAGATGGGGAAACAAAAATACGAGTTCAAGAAGACAAACGATTTGACAAATTGGCGGGTTTTGAGCACGAAAAGGATAGGGGCTGTATTTTGTCGTGGGGGTCGCATGTGCGGATTTACCATCCCAGGAAACAAAGACCGTTTCCCGGGGGCCCGGGTCTAGAGACCCGCACGACAGCCGGTCGGTAGGCCGGCTGTACAAAAGGCCCCTGATTTTCACAGGTTTCGGTTCGGTAAACCGCGCGATACTGTCTCCATGGAGATCATGACTTCACAAAGCCTTGAAGTTCTCTACTCCCGTCAACAAATCGCCGATCGCGTGGCCGAAATGGGTGCGCAGATCAGCCGGGACCTGAATGGCGAAAAGCTGACCATGGTCGGGGTGCTCAAGGGCGCGGCGTTTTTCCTGGTCGACCTCTCGCGCGCCATCCAAGCGGATGCGACCTTCGACTTTGTGGCCGTCTCCAGTTACGGCAAGGGCCAGCGCTCCTCGGGCGCAGTCAAGCTCATCAAGGATCTCGACCAGCCCATCGAAGGCAAGAACGTCTTGATCGTCGAAGATATTCTGGACACCGGCCTCACCCTGGCCTATCTGAGAAAGCTCTTCCAGCAGCAACATCCCAAATCCCTGCGCATCGCCACGCTTCTCGACAAACCCTCGCGCCGCATTGAAAAAATCGAGGCCGACTACGTGGGATTCTCCATTCCCAACCTGTTTGTGATCGGCTACGGCATGGACTTCGCGGAGCGCTATCGCAACCTGCCCGATATCTGCCTGATGCCGCCGGACAATCCGGAATAATCCCATCCTAGGAAGCGCAGCGTTCGGCGCTCCCGTTGCGGCGTCCACTAATCGCCGATTTACTTGGCCTCGGGCGCGCCCGCGACGTATACTCTGTTCCCGGAGCCGCTGGATGCGCCGCCTTTTCGAGTGCGCTCCTGCGTGTGCAAGGAGCCCTCCTTCATGAAGCGGACCCCCATTCAGGAACCTGACCTGGATTTTGACTATGGCACCTTCGATTCGGCGGGATTTACTGCCGCTACTCTTGCCCGCTGGCAGTCTCTCGCTGCCGTCATCGACCACACATTGCTCAAGCCTGGCGCCACGCGCAAGCAGGTGGAATCGCTCTGCGCCGAGGCGGCCCGCTATCGCTTCGCCTGCGTGCTGGTGAACCCGGTGTGGGCCTCCGTCGCCGTAAAAGCGCTGGATGGAACGGGCATTCCCACAGGCGGAGTCATCGGCTCGCCACTTGGCGGTTCACTCGTCTCCTCGCTGCGCCAGGAGGCAACCGCGCTCTTCCGCCTGGGCGCGCGCCAGCTCGACATGGTGCTGCCCATCGGCCAGCTCAAGAGCGGCAATTACGCCGCGGTGCGCCACACCGTGCAGTCGGTAGTCAATGTCGCTCACCAATCCGGCGCCTTGCTCAAGGTCACGCTTGAGACTTCCCTGCTCACGATGGAAGAGAAATTGCGCGCCTGCGAAATCGCCATCCAGGCCGGCGCGGATTTCATCAAAACTGCGACGAGCCTGGCGGCGGGTGGTGCAACACCTGCCGATGTGGCTCTGCTGCGCGGCGTGGCCGGCGCGCGTAGCGGCATCAAGGCCTCGGGCGGCATCCGCAGCCTGGCGCAGTTGCGCGCACTGCTCGAAGCCGGTGCCAACCGGATTGGGTGCTCGGCGTCCGTGGCGATTTTGCGGGAGCTGGGGGCGGAGTAAGACAGGGAACGAGGGAATAAGGGAACAAGAAAACGAAGCGCCGGCATCACCAGTAATTTCATGAGTTTTGACGAATGCGGCTACCCAATCAAATCAAGACCAAAGTGGTTCTGTTACGCTTAACACTCCGCGCCGATTGCGTAATCGTCGCCTTGATCCGCATGTGGTCGAATCTTGAGTTGATTGCAAAAGATCGAATCAAGAATTCGTGCCGCTTCGAGAGACGTTGTGCCAGACAATTGATAAATTCCGTCCTCACCAACGATGCTTGAAGTTTGTGTCTGAGCGGCTTTCACAATCAGCGCAACATCGATGGCGATGCCGGAATCAATCCACATGCGACGCATACGGATTTCAGCCAGATGGTAGCTGTTCTCGTGGTTTCCGGCGCCTTGCGCACAGAAGGTTATCCAATCGTTCCACTCGGGAAGCATCCGCAGACGTTGAATGGCGTCCGTCATGGCCTCGACCGCCGTCGCGAATTGCCCGGTCGGATGTTCCATGAATGGTTTGGGCCTAGCACGGCCTCTAAGATGAGTTTCTGGCATGTCGGAATTATAGTACTGAGGTTCTGCATTCATATCGTCGACTGAGGCAGCCTGACGTTAATCCGAATGGGAAGGATGATGTCGTCTCACCTTCTTGTTCCCTTGTTCCCTCGGCCTCTTGGTCCCTGCTGTATCATTCCTTCGACACTTTATGAACGAAACTCCGCCATCTCCGCCTGAAGGGCGCGACTTCGAGGGTGATTACCGTCCTGCCGCGCCGGCGCATCTCGATCCCATCAACATCCGCATTGAGCCTGCGGATGTTGCGTATCTCATGCGCCTGACCGACGCGCTGAATACCACCCTCGACCTGCAAACTCTGCTCAGCCGCACCTCGGAACTGGTTCGCGCCGTCATCCCTTACCGCATCTTCGCGATCTTCCTATTGAACGAACGCGCCAATGAGCTGCGCATGCGGTTCCAGATCGGCCACACGGCCCAGGTGGAACGCACGCGCATTCCCGTAGGCAAAGGCATCGTGGGACAAGTAGCGCTGACGCGGCAGGCGATCTTTCTGAATGACGTTTCGACAGCGGAGGGCTATATCAACGCCAATCCCGAGGTGCGCTCGGAACTGGCCGTGCCGCTGATTGCCAAGAACCGGCTCATCGGCGTGATGGATATCGAGAGCGAGCAGCAGGGATTTTTCCGCGACGAGCACTTGAACGTGCTCACCATGACGGCTTCGCGCATCGCCCAGGCCATCGAGAACGCGCGGTTGTATGCGCGCGTCTCGCGCCAGGCGCAAGCGCTGGAGGTGCTGAACGAGATTGCGGTAGAGCTGGCGTCCATTCTCGACCTGAATCTTCTGCTGGAAAAAGTCGGGCAGCTGCTGCGGCGGCTCATCGACTACCAGATGTTCACCATCATGCTGCTCGACGAGAAGGGCGAGACGCTGATCACGCGTTACGCATGGCGATTCGGCTACGCGCACGCGCCCACGCGGCGCATTCCCATTAGCAGCGGGCTGGTGGGTGCGGCGGTGCGCGAGTGGCGGGCCGTGAATGTGCCTGATGTGAGCCAGGATCCGCGCTATATCCCCATGAATACCGAGACGCGCTCGGAGCTGATTGTGCCGCTGTTTTATAAGGGACGCGTCATCGGCGTACTCGACCTCGAACACACGCGCACGGGGTTCTTCAACGGAGAACACGAGCGCATGCTCTCGACGCTGGCCTCGCAGATTGCCATTGCCATTGAGAATGCGCGGTTATATCAAGCCGTACGGCGGCAAGAGCGGCAACTGGAGCGCGACATCGCCATGGCGCGCGAAGTGCAACTGCGCCTGCTGCCGCCTGAGGCGCCTACGCATCCACATGCGGACCTGGCGGTGCGTTTTCTGCCCGCGCGCACCATCGGCGGCGATCTCTACGACTTTCTGGACTATGGACCAAACCGCACCGCGATCGTGATGGGTGACGTAAGCGGCAAGGCCGCGCCCGCCGCGCTCTTTGCTGCGCTGGTGAGCGGCATTATGCGCGCCGCGGCCGCGCAGCAACCGGGACCGGCAGAGATGCTGAAGCTGCTCAACGACGCATTGCAGGAGCGCAAGCTGGAATCGCAGTATGTCACGATGCTCTTCGTGCTCTGGAACGACGAGAATCAGACGCTGCAAGTAGCAAATTCCGGCGCAGTGCAGCCGGTCTTCTGTCGCGCCGGGCAATCCGTGCCGGTGAAAGCTGAAGGCTTCCCGCTAGGCATGTTTCCCGACGTGACCTACGAAGAGCTGAGCGTAGCCACGCAGCCCGGCGACGCCATCGTCTTTGTGTCTGATGGGATTCTTGATGCAGAAAACGAGAAAGAGGAGATGTACGGGCAGGACCGCCTGGCCAATTTGCTCTGCGCCAGCCGCGATCTGCCGGCTGTCGAGATAGCCGACGCCATCCTGGCTGATGTGGCGCGCTTTCAGGGCAGCAAAGACCGCTTCGACGACGAGACGATCATTGTGCTGCGCGTAAGGTGAAGAGGCAGGGACCAGGGATAAGCAGTAGGAACATGCGGCGAACGTACCACATCGCACTTTTCGCTCTGTTGACTACCGCTTCATTCACGCACGCGCAGCCCGGGCAACTATCGTTTGAAGTTGTCTCAATCCGGCCCAGCCAACACGTGGTTGGTCCGGACTACAATAACGTGATCACGTATTCGCCGGGTGGATTCACCGGCCGAAACGTCACGCTGAAACGTCTTACCGCTGAGGCGTGGCAGTGCCAGCTCGATCAGGTAGTCGGTCCGCTGTGGATCGAGCACAACGAATACGACGTTGCCGCGCGCCTGCCCGACGGCGCGACCAAGGATCAAATTCCGCTAATGCTTCGCAGCCTTCTTGCCGACCGCTTTCGCGTGAAGGAGCACGGCGAAACTCGCCCCATGCGCGTCTACGAATTGACGGTTGCGCCAGGCGGCCCCAGGATTCGCCCTGTCGTGCCGGGAGAAACGATCGCGGTGAGAGAAGGATTTCATTTTAGCGGCGACATGCGCCAGTTCGCCGATCTTCTGGCCGTCCAGTTCTCTATTCCAGCGGCGACCAGTCCCAGCGAGCCGACGAGAGCCGGCGGCACGCCGATCCCGGTGCTGGACAAGACAGGCCTCGAAGGCATCTACGAATTCAGTGTCGATCTCAAGCCCGAGTTGGGCACCGACGGTTTTACCGCCTGGAAGAGAGCTCTCGAAGATCAGTTAGGTTTGAAGATCGATAGCGGGAAGGCCGACGTTCCGGTCGTACTGATCGACGACGCTGCAAAGATTCCAACTGCGAATTGACGACCGCGTGGCCCGTGGTTGAGCTGACGATTCGCGCGGCGGCGTTGCGCGCGGCGATTCGCATTGCCCAAGGTGCAATGTGGCGTGGGCAGTTCGATACACTCAAAGTATCGGAGCATTTCCCCGGAGAGATTGTGCAAACTGCTATGCAGGAACGACTGATCCGCCCCGCCCGCAACATTCTCGGCAGTCTTCGATTGCCGGGCGACAAGTCCATCAGCCATCGCTATGCCATGCTGAGCGGATTCGCTGAAGGCGTCTCACGCTTTACGAATTTTTCTACCGGAGCAGATTGCGCTTCAACACTTTCCTCGATGGAAGCGCTGGGCGCGAAAGTCAATCGGACAAGCGCTGACTCTGTCGAAATCACCGGCGTGGCAGGACGCGTTGGGCTTGCCAGTGATTCGCGCGATTGGGCGCTCGACTGCGGTAACTCCGGCTCTACGATGCGCATGATTTCGGGTTTGCTCGCGCCGCAGGAGGGCCGCTTCACACTCACAGGCGATGCCTCGCTCTCGCGCCGGCCGATGGAGCGCATTCGCAAGCCGCTCGCGGCCATGGGCGCGCGCCTCACGCTCACCGACGGCCACGCGCCGCTGACAATCGACGGCGGTGCATTGAAAGCCATCGACTACACGACGCCGGTTCCCAGCGCCCAAGTCAAGAGCTGCGTCCTGCTGGCTGGCCTGCAAACCGCAGGAACCACCACGGTGCGCGAAGCGGTTCGCACGCGCGATCACAGCGAACTGGCCCTGCGCGCCTTCGGCGCCACGGTGGTGCGCACTGCGGATTCGGTCTCCATCAGCGGACCGCAACAACTGCACTCTATCGATGCTGCGATTCCAGGCGATCTCTCTTCGGCGGCGTTTTTTCTCTGTGCCGCGCTTCTCTTCCCTGGGTCGAACCTGGTGATCGATGCGCTTGGACTCAATCCCACGCGCGCCTCGCTGCTCGACGTACTTACGGCTCTGGGCGCGCAGATCGCGGTGCTGAATCTCGAAGAGATACATGCGGAGCTGGTAGGCACGGTGCAGATTTCGGCGCCCGAAGAGGGCCTGGGATCGACGGAGATCAGCGGCTCACTGGCGGCACAACTGATCGACGAGCTTCCGGTGCTCGCGGCTATTGCGCCTTACACGAGCGGCGGCATTCGCATTCGCGGGGCGCATGAGCTGCGCGTAAAAGAATCAGACCGCATCGCGCTGGTGGCGAAGAATCTGCGCGCCATGGGCGCGGAGGTCGAGGAGTTCGAGGACGGACTCGACGTGCCCGGCGGCCAAGAGCTGCACGGTGCGACCATCGATTCCGGTGGCGATCATCGCATCGCCATGGCTTTCAGCGTGGCGGCTCTCCGCGCCGAGGGCGAAACGCTCATTCAGGGCGCCGAGTCGGCAGCCATCAGCTTTCCGGAGTTCTTCGATCTGCTGGACAGCGTCGCGGAGCGGTAGCGCACCCAACTTACCTTTCGCGAACAGGCGAAAATGGCCCGGCACGTGCCGGGCCATTTTCGTAGCATACACGCGGAATTACTGAGCGGGCGGCGGACTCTGCTGATTCGGCGCCGCGGGCGGTGTCATGGTGGGTTCGTTGCCGGGCTGCGCGGGCTGAACTCCCGGGACGACCGGCACAGTGGTCACAGCCCCCTGAGCCGCATCCGGCAGATTGATGCCGTAGTGCTGCAAGGTTGAGGCCAACGTCTGGTAAAGGCCTGCGCGGTCTTTCGCGTAAGCGGCGTAAGCGGCAATCAGAGTGTCGTTTGCCACTGCAAAATTGCGCTGCTGCTGCAACACATTCGCAGTCGTCGATGCGCCCAGGTGCAACTTCTTCTGCTCGGCGTCAAGACTCTGCTGGTTATAGTCGCGCGCGGCCTCTGCCGACCGCACCAGAGCGCGGTCGTTGGCCAGCGCAAACATGGCGTTCGCCACCTGCATGCGGATCTGCGAGTAGAGCTGCTCGAGCCGCAACTCGGCTTGCCGGTACTCCATCAGCGAGCGCGCCTGCACCGACTGCGCTTCGCGGTTGCGGATCGGGATGGTCAAATTGAAGCCCGCGCCTTTGTCAGGGGCGGTGCTGTTGACCAAGTCCGCAAGCACACCTCCGAAGCTGCCGGGCGCGGCGCTGCCTTGAACAACGCAAGAGAAGCCTTCGAAGTTGCAGTTTTGGTTGACGGAACCGCCGATGATGCTGGCGCCGTAGAACCCGAAAACATCGAGCGTCGGCAACAACGCGTTGCGTGCACCCTTCAGCGTAATCTCATCGTTGCGCAGCGTGAGCACTGCCTGCTCCAGCTCCGGCCTTCGCTGGAATGCTTCTTGCACCAGCGCTTCCACAGGTTGGGTCTCTTCTGAAATTGGCTCCAGGCTTACGCGGTCGGTGGGGATCACCGGAGCGGCCGAAAGCGCGGGATCGTTGAGATTGCGCGTGATGGCTTGCTTAATGATCTGCTGCTGGTAATTGAGGGCGCTCTGGGCGCTGATGAGCGCCTGCTGGTCGGCGGCAACGCTCGATTCAGCATTCACCACGTCGAGCGGCGCCATGGAACCGACTTCCAACTGCTTGCGATTGTCAGAAAGCAGTTGGTTGCTCTGCTCGAGAGCGTGCTGCTTGGCCTGCACGTCCTCGTATGCCTGCACCAGTCCCCAATAGATGGTCTCGACCTGGTTAACCGTGTAGAGGATCTGCTGGCGGAAGGACGAGTTGGTAATTCGGCGGTCATTTAGCGCCTGGTAAATGAAACGCTTGTTAACCCAGATGCCCGCGCCCTGCAGCAGGTGCTGCGTGACGGTGGCCTTGAATGAGGAGTTGACCTGCGGTGTATAGCTGGCCAGTGTGTTACCGGTATTGACTCGGCTGTTATTCCACCCTATGGCAAGTGCGGTTCCGGGAGAAAAGCCCTGGTTGTAAGTAAAGTTGTACGCGTCTGTGTCGGTGGAGGCGGCCGGGCTGAAAATACTGGTCTGCTGCGATCTGGCACGCTCCAGTTGTATGGTACTTGTGACTGTCGGATCGAAACTCTCCGGCAATGGGCCTGCGCCCGCCGTGGTGAGAGTAAGACCGTTGACACCGGAACCTGCGCCGCCGGAGCCGACCGTGGTTCCACCCGGCCCGCCGCCCGTCGACAGCGTGGAAGTGGATCCGCCCAGAGTGCCCGTCACCAAGCCTGAAGGTGCGCCCAGTGGCGTTGCGCCCGTCTTGGTGCGCAGAATGTCGGTGTCGGCGATGTCGAGGTCGTAGCGGGCAATGGCGATGTCGTAGTTGTTCTCAATGGCCAACGCGATGGCGTCGGAAAGGCTGAGATAGATCTTGCCGTCCTTGACCAGATCGGTCAGGCGCACGGAGTTCGTAAAGCTCGCCATAGGGATGGTCGTCGGCCGGAAGATATTGATGGGATTTCCGATCCACGTGCCGAAGGGTCTGGAATAGTCGCGGCTTGAGGTGCGCAGCGAAAGCGGCTCGGTTGGCACCGGCACCGGCGCCACCGGGAGCTCGGAGGCCGCCTTTTCATGTTGCGGGGGCACGGTCGTCGCCTCTTGCGCGTAGCCTGACGGCGTGGTGGCCGCCAATGTGAGTAGAATGGCGGCGGCGGCGCGCAAACGCCCGCCGGCGCGCTCTTGTGCTCCCCGACTCAGCTTTGATTCCTTGCGTTCACGGCTGCCGGTCGCCCGTTCACAGTCCAACACGCCCGTCCTCAAAAAATGCATGTATCTTCTCTCCTAGATTTAAGGTACGCGGAAGCTTGCGCCTCAGGACGGCCCAGAAACCGCTCCGGAGGCAAGTTTCAGGTTTCTCAAACGATTATCACCGTTATGCCGAGCTGCATGAACTATCCAAGATTACGAAATCGGTTCCCCATTCGTTCCGGGCATCGGAGCAACCGCAACCGAATCCTCGGCTAAACGACCGTCGCACCAAGCCCGGACGAGGGAATCGCCGCAGGCAGGGCCCGGCACCTGAATTAACTAACTGGTTAGTAAAATACTCCGGCTCTCTCTTTTTCGCAAGTGCTCTTTAGCCAATTAGTCAATTCTGTTGGTGAGAGGGAGCTGGATCACCGTATACGCTGAGAACCTGTCAAAAAGAACTGCGTTTGGAGAGGGACGGGGTTTTACAGGCTGCGGAATAGGCCGCCAGTCTTACGCCCGCTAAAGCGGGCTGGCGATGCGGGTTCTGACCTCTCTCACCAGGCTCGCGCCTAGGGTTACCGTCTTTTGCCCGCTACGCGGGCTAGGGTGAAACCAGAGATCCTATACGCAACGATTGTGGTCTCCCACCCTTGCGACAGAAAAAAGTCGCAAGGGTGGGGCACTGAGTTCTGGGGTACAGCAATTATTGGACCGCCCAGGCGACAGGGAAGTGCATCGCTTTTTTGCCGCACGGTCTTCTTATCGGCATCGGATACCCTTGATGCAGCGATTCCTGTGAGTGATTGCGTCCAAGACGATCGAGAGTTACGGACTTGGAAGGTGACTCTGGCCTATGACGGCACCGACTTCCAGGGCTGGCAGGTGCAGCCTGGCCTGCCGACCATCCAGGGGGAGCTGCAGGCGGCTTTGGGGCGGATCACTGGCGAGTCGCCGCTGCCTCAGGGCTCGGGCCGCACCGACGCGGGTGTTCACGCGCTGGCCCAGGTGGCGAGCTTCGCGCTGCGTGCTCCCATTCCGGCCGAAAACCTCCAGCGCGCGCTCAATCGAACTCTTCCCCCGTCCATACGCGTCTCCGAAGCAAGCATGGTGCGAAGCACCTTTCATGCGCGGCATTCGGCAATCGCAAAAACGTATGAGTACCGCGTTTTCCGAGAGAGGCTCTGTCCGCCATTTCTCGCGCGCTACGTCCATGCCTGCACATGGGCGCTCGACTTGGACAAACTGCAGGCCTGCGCGCGAATTTTTGAAGGCAAGCACGATTTCCAGAGCTTTGCCGCCAGCGATCCGGACGTAAGCGAGCGCGAGGCAAACGCTCGAAGCGAAGAGACTGCGGACGGCCCGGCGCTCCGCATTGCGCCTCTGTCAACGGTGCGGACCATCTGCTCCTCGGCGTGGGAATTGCGGCCCAGCGAAGCCGGCGAGATCCTCGTGTATAGCGTGCGCGGCAATGGCTTTCTGCACCACATGGTGCGCAACCTGGTAGGAACCATGCTGGATGTGGGCCGCGGGCAACTCGCACTCGGGGAGATCCCGGGAATTTTTGCGGGGCGCAACCGTTCAGCGGCAGGGCCCACGGCGCCGGCGCGTGGGTTGTTTCTGCATTCGGTGGAGTACGACAATCAGGCACTTTAACGGACTGAATAAAGTTCTAATTCAGACTATATTTAGCTTTCATTCGGACCGAAAAAGAGCTATATTAAATTCGAGCAAATCTTACGAGGTGCCCATGCGTTATTCCACACAGATCAAACCCATCAGCTACGTGAAAGCTCACGCTGCCGAGCTTCTCGACCGCATCGCCGAAGAGCGTGAGCCGATCATCATTACGCAAAACGGCGAAGCGCGCGCGGTGCTGATGGATGTACATTCCTACGAAGAGATGCAGGAGACCATGGCGCTTTTGCAAATTCTTGCTATTGGAGACAAAGAGATTGCGCGCGGGAAAACCTATACGCTGGAAGACGTCCGCAAAGACATTCGCGCACGCCGACTTCGTCTAGGGCCGGCGAAATCTACAGTCGCTTCTAGTGCGGCGCCTCAACACCGAGTGAGCCGAAAGAAAACTCTCAAATAGCCGGGCTTCCCGGTAGTGGGTAAGTTTGAAGCTGCAGGGCTACATTTTGGTCTTAAGATCAAAATCTACGAAGTGGGAACAACTGCATTCCGCAACGGGGCACCGAATCTCGCCTCCCTTGGAAAAATCATTCATATCGTAAGCGACCACGTAAGTGGGGATTGAACGGGTGCCCGCACTGCCGACAATTGCCGTCAGCGTCGTCTAATCTAGGTTGTTCAAGTTCGCTCATGCATTCGCCTCAGATGCTTTCTTGTCTCATAGTGCCATCTATTTTTGCAAACTGAGCCACTACTCAATTCCTGCTTGCTCCGAATTCCCTGCTACCCTGAAACCATCGCCATGCCGATTCTTTCCCAAATCTCGGCATTCTCACGCGTGACCGCACTGGCCGCGCAACGGCCGATTCATGCGGCATTTTCCTGGCTGCACGGCAATCCCAAGACCATCATGGATTGGCAGATCGAGATAGTGCGTATTCCCGCGCCTTTCAATGGCGAGCAGGAACGGGCGCGCTGGCTGGCGGCACGTTTGGTTGAGGCGGGCGTGAGTCAGGTCGAAACCGACGCGGCCGGCAACGTAATTGGGATTTTGCCGGCAGCAAATTTGCCCCCGGAGAGCACCGGTTCGGTGATCCTGCTTTCAGCGCATCTCGATACCGTGTTTCCCGCTGGGACGCCGCTCGTGCCTGTGATGGTGAACGACCGGCTGGAAGTTCCGGGTGCGTGCGACAACGCGGCAGGGGTTGCGGGAATGCTGGCCGTGGTTCAGGCGCTGCTTAATGCCAAGGTAGAGTTGCCGGCGCCGCTTGTCGTGCTGGGCAATGTGGGCGAGGAGGGCGAAGGAGATTTGCGCGGCGTGCGGCACTTCTACGAACACAGCCCGCTGGCCGGGCGCGTTGCCGCGCACGTAGTGCTGGACGGTCCAGGCGCGGACGCTGCGGTGACGCAGGCGCTGGGCAGCCGGCGCTATCGAGTGACCGTTACCGGTCCGGGCGGGCACAGCTTTACCGACGCGGGAACGCCCAACCCAATCGCCGCGCTGGCCACTGCGCTTGCCGAAGTAGCAAAGACGCCCTTGCCCGAGGAGCCACGCACTACGCTCAACCTGGGAACGATGCGCGGCGGCATCAGCGTGAATTCGATTCCGGAGAGCGCCGAGGCCACGGTGGATTTTCGCTCTACGGACCAAAATGAGTTACTGCGCCTTGAAGTTGTGCTGCATCGCGCCGTAGAGGATGCCGTGAAGCAGTGGAATGCACGGTCATATGCCACCAATGCGGGCTCGCGCGGGCGGCTGGCGTTCGCAATCGCAAAGATCGGCGACCGGCCTGCGGCGCGTCTGGCCGACGATTCACGCTTGCTGGCCGCGTTGCGCGCGGTCGACCGCCATCTCGGCCTGCATACCGACCTCCGGCTGGGATCGACCGACGCCAACATTCCTCTGGCTCTCGGCGTCCCTGCGCTTTCAATGGGCGCGGGCGGCGAAGGCGGCGCTGCGCATACGCTCCACGAATGGTACTCGCCGAAGGACCGCGAGCTGGCGTTTAAGCGCATCCTGCTGCTGACGTTGGCCGTGCTGGAGTGGGCCGCGGAGCAATAAACCCATACCGCCTCAATGCCATGCGGCTCTTTTGCCAAATTGAGCGTCTAATTGCACATGCGGACGGCTGGTTGCCGACACGGGGAATGTGGGATCAGACGTCGCGGGCGCAGCAGCGAGCGTTGGCTGACTATACTGGAATGAGACGGCGCCAGCGACATCGAGGCCGACTGGCTGGGCGCCCCGAGAGGTCAAGGAAACTATGAAATTGTTCTTCGAACGGCTTCGCTCGCGCCGTCTCGCATCGACGTTTGTGCTGCTTGCCACCATTACGGCCGCCATCGTGGCGGGCTCGTTTGCCGCCCACGGAGTGCGCGGACAGGAAAGACAGAGCGACAGTGCAGACGCTACTCCGCTGAAGGTTGAGCACTCCACAATTCCGCCCAACGATTTTGTCAGAATCGCCAAAGCGGTGGGACCGGCCGTAGTCAACATCAATACGCAGACGCTTCCCAAGGAGACGGGCAGCCACAAGCCTCACAACCCCCACTTCCGCGGTCAGCAGCCCAACCAGCAGAATCCCGATGACAACCAGGACAACGATCAGCAGGAAGGGCCGGACAATAACTTCCAGGACTTCTTCAACCGTTTCTTCGGCGGACAGGTCCCCGGCGGGCCGGATGAAGGCGACAGCGGCCAGGTGCAGGAGTCGCTTGGCTCGGGCTTCATCGTCGATGCCAAGGGGTACATCATCACCAACAATCACGTGATCGACAAGGCGGACAAGATTTACGTGAAGCTCTCCACCGACCCCGATAGCCAGGACCTGGGGCGTCCGGCCCGCGTCATCGGCGTGGACAAGGCCACGGACCTGGCGGTGATCAAGATTGACACCAGCACACCATTGCCCACTGTGAAGATGGGCGATTCCGACGCGGCCCAGGTGGGCGATTGGGTCGAAGCCATCGGCAGTCCGTTCGCGCTGGCGCAGACCGTGACCGCAGGCATCATCTCCGCCAAGAACCGCACCATCGACCAGGGCGCACCGGGACAGTTCCAGCACTTCATTCAGACCGACGCGGCCATTAACCCCGGTAACTCCGGCGGTCCGCTCCTGGACATGCTCGGCGAAGTGATCGGGGTTAACACAGCCATCTATACGCAGTCGGCCGGCTACCAGGGAATCGGTTTCGCCATGCCGTCGAATACGGTGGTTGCGGTATACAACGACCTCATCAGTCCCAGCCACAAGGTGACGCGCGGCTCCATCGGTATCCAGTTCCGCGAGGGACTTTCGGGCGCCGTGAATCGCGTGTACGGCTTCAAGAATGGCGTTCTGGTGCAGGAGGTTCAGCCCGGAGGTCCCGCGGATAAGGCGGGCATCAAGGCCGGCGACATCATCACCACCGTGGATGGGCGCTCCATCAAGGACGGCGACGACCTGGTGAACGAAATCGCCAGCCGCAAACCGGGATCGACGATCCGGCTGGGGTTTGTTCGCGACGGCAAACCGATGGACGCCACGGTAACGATCGGCGATCGCGACAAAGTCTTTGCAGACTTGAACAATCCGCAGCCCCAAATGAGCCAGGAAGGCGAAGGCAGCGCCGGAGAAGCCAAGCTGGGCGTCGTGATCCACGAGATTACGCAGGCGATGTCCGCAAAGCTTCACGTCTCCGGCGTCGTCATCGATTCCGTGCGTACGGGATCCTTTGCCGACCTGCAGGGACTGGAGCCGGGACTGGTGATCACGCACATCAATCGGCAACCTACGGACACCAAGGACCAGTTCGATGCCATTGTCAGTAAGCTTAAGAGCGGCGACGACGTGGTGTTTGAAGTCATCGATCCACGCCATCCCGAGCAAGGTATTAACTACATTGGCGGGACCTTATAAACCAAAGAGGACTGGCGCCGGCTGCGTTTCTGCATGGCGCCAGTTCCTAAAGTAAGGCTTAATAGATTCCCTGATCGGTTTTCTCCTTGCCGTCTTGTGGTACCTTGGCTACACTTAAGCGAAGAGTCCAGAAAATGTCGATAAACATTGAGGCGAAAGCCACGCGTTTTTCACGGTTTACCGCAGTACTTTTATTCTGCGCAGCCCTTGTCGCGCCGTCCGCATTCGCAACCAACGTGCATCGTTCGCCCACCAGCGGCCAGTCCAGCACCCGCAAGTTGTCGCAGTCGAAACACAGATCGCGGCGGGCGCGCGGCCAGCAGGCCATCGATCCGGAACGCGTGACGCAGATTCAACAGGCGCTGATCCGCGAGCATTACCTGACGGGCGAAGCCAACGGCAGGTGGGACGCAACCACCATCGCCGCGATGCAGAAGTATCAGGCAGACCATAGCTGGCAAACCAAGCTGATGCCCGATTCGCGTGCCCTGTTGAAGCTCGGGCTCGGTCCCGACTACTCCTCGGCCATCAATGCCAAAGGCGCAAGCTTTACAACGCCATCGAGTTCCAGCAATGCACCTGCAGCGCAGAATTCAGGTTTTGTGGCAGGCTCAGGCGTGAATCAGTAACAACTTCGGTATTCAAACCACTTCGGGCCCCAACAAATCCGCCATCGTTTCACGGCGGCGGATGAGCCGCGCCTTCGCGCCTTCAACAAGCGCCTCAGCCGGTCGCGGGCGGGTGTTGTAGTTGGAACTTTGCGCCATGCCGTATGCACCGGCATCGAGCAGGGCGACCAGATCGCCGGGCTCAACAGGCGCAAGCTTGCGGTCGCGCGCAAAGAAATCGCCCGACTCGCAGACCGGCCCCACCACATCGACGATGCGGGCCTTCCCTGCCCTGGGACGGACGGGAACGATTTCGTGCCAGGCTTGGTAGAGCGCAGGGCGGATCAGATCGTTCATCGCCGCATCGGTGATGACGAAGGTCTTTTTGCCATTGCGTTTCACATAAAGCACGCGCGCCACGAGCGCACCGGCCTGTGCGACCAGGAAGCGTCCCGGCTCGATGAGCAGGCGGCCCTCGAAATCGCCCAGCGCGTGTGCAAGCGCCGCGGCATATTCTGTGACCTTGGCAGTCGCGTCGAAAACGCCGCCCCGCCTCCCCAGAGCCGAAGACCTGGCCGCGGGGGCGCCGGTGTGATAATCGATGCCAAGCCCCCCGCCGGCATCGATGGCCTGAAGCGCGATGCCTTCGCGCCGCAACTGCCGCTCCAGCTTGCTCACGCGCTCGATGGCCGCACCAAACGGGTCGGCCGAACGAATCTGTGAGCCGATGTGAACGCTGACGCCATGCGCTTCGAGCCAGCGATCGTTGGCCGCGCTCTTGTAGATGCCCAGCGCATGCCGGATGTCGATGCCGAACTTGTGCTCGCGCAGACCTGTAGAGATATAGGGGTGTGTGTCGGCAAAAACGTCTGGATTCACGCGCAGCGCAAAGCGGGCGCGAATTTTGTGTTTGCGGGCGCGCGCCGCGAGCAGCTTGAGCTCCGCCTCGCTTTCCACATTGAACTCGAAAATTCCGGCTTTGAGCGCGAGATCGATCTCCGCGGCGGTTTTGCCAACGCCGGAAAAGACCACGCGGCCCACGGCGTCGGGCGCGGCAGCCAGCACGCGCTCCAGCTCGCCGCCGGAGACGATGTCGAAGCCTGCGCCATTTTGCGCAAGCAGCTTGAGAATCGCCAGCGCGGAGTTGGCCTTGACCGCGTAGCAAACCAGATGCTCGCGGCCAGCCAGCGCCTGCTCAAAAAGCCTCAACCGCTCGATGATTTGGTCGGCAGAGTAAACGTAAAGAGGCGTGTCGAAGCGGCGCGCCAGCGACTCCAGCGATACGCTGCCGCAATGCAAGGCTGCGCCGCGCTGCGGATAGAGAAACGGACGCGGAGATGTACTTGTTATCTGTGCCAAGATCGGTGTCCAAAATTAGAAAAATACTGATTAGAGCCTACAGCATTCCAACGCGTGTATCGCGGCGCGTAGGCCCAGGATCGCTCGCCCATTACAATAAAGGACTGGATGAAGGAACTGCCTAAAGTTGATCTGGTGGGCGTGGGCCTGAACGCGACCGACACGCTGATTCCCCTAGCCGCATATCCCGAGCGCGGATCGAAGCTGGAGTACAACTCGGCGAGCGTGATGCCGGGCGGGCAGGTGGCAACGACCGTGGTGGCCTGCCAAACCTGGGGCCTGCGCACGCGCTACGTGGGCAAGCTGGGCGACGACGATGCGGCGCGTCTACACGAGGCTGCATTCCGGCGCGTGGGCGTTGAGGCGCAACTCATCAAAGTACGCGGCGGCGTCAGCCCGCAATCGCTCATTCTGGTGGATGCAGGCGGCGAGCGCACCGTGTTTTGCCGGCGTGACGAGCACATGACCCTCCGACCCGAGGAATTGCGCCGCGAGTGGGTCGTGAACGCGCGACTACTGCACATCGACGGGCACGACACCGCCGCTGCCACGTTGGCTGCGAGTTGGGCGCGCGGGGCGGGCATTCCCGTTGTAGCCGATCTCGACGATACCTATCCGGGCATCGAAGAGCTGGTGGCCAACATCGATTATCTGATCGTAAGCAAGGATTTTTCGTGCCGGCTGATGGATGACACGAACCTCGAACGCTCCCTGCGCCGCATGTCGGCGCGCTACGGCTGCAGGTTGAGCGCGGCCACGCTGGGCGAAGACGGCGTGCTGGCCTGGGACGGCAAGCAATTGGTGCACTGCGCCGCCTATCGCGTGCCCGTGGTCGATACCACCGGGGCCGGCGACATCTTCCGTGCCGGGTTCATCTATGCGCTCATGCAGGAGTGGCCGCTCGAACGGCAGCTCGATTTCTCCTGCGCTGCGGCGGCCATGAACTGCATGGCCCAAGGGGCGCGCGGCGGCATCCAACCGGTGGATGCAATCGAAAATCTGATGGCAACGGTATCCCGCTACGAGAGCGCGTACGGCCTATCGGCACTGGATTAACGGTTGATGGACCGAATCGTCGGGCAGACTTCTCCCATCCAATAGAATAGCTATTGGGCAGCGGTTTCTGTAGCCGCGGCGCTCCTTTAACTATGTTTTTCGGAGATTTTGTATGGCACTGATTAAGACTTCGAATCCCGCGCTCGGCCAGAACACTTTCAGCGATTTTGCGCGTAGCCAGTACGGCGGGAACCTGGTAGACGCCTCGGCGCGGATGACGCTGAGCGGCACGGTGAACAAGACCGGCGTTCTGCTGCTCTGCGCGGTGGTCACGGCGGCGTGGACGTGGAACTCGTTTATGCAGACGCATGATCTGAGCTCAGCCGGGCCAGCGGTGATGCTGGGCGGGATCGGCGGCTTCATCGTCGCGATGGTGACTATCTTCAAGAAGGAGTGGTCGCCGGTGACTGCCCCGATTTACGCGCTGCTCGAAGGCCTCGTGCTCGGTGGAATCTCCGCCCTGTTTGAAACGAGCTATCACGGCATTGCCATGGAGGCGGTGGCGCTCACCTTCGGTACGCTTTTGGTGCTGTTGCTGGCGTACAAGTCGGGAATGATCAAGGTCACGCAGAAGTTTCGCTTGGGTGTTGTCGCAGCCACGGGCGCGATTGCGATCGTTTACTTCCTCCAGTTTCTACTCGGCATCTTCCACATTTCTCTTTTCACTTCCGTCTACGGTTCCGGCGTCATCGGCCTTGGCTTCAGCTTCATCGTGGTCGCTGTCGCGTCGCTCAACCTGGTGCTGGACTTCGATTTTGTAGAGCAGGGCGTGGCCGCCGGCGCTCCCAAGTACATGGAGTGGTACGCCGCGTTCGGGATCATCGTGACGCTGGTGTGGCTGTACCTCGAGATGCTGCGGCTGCTCTCGAAGATGCGCAGCAGGAATTGAGAAGCAGCCTGTAGCCGGTAGCTTGTAGTTTTTTCTTGCGGTTACCGCAATCAAGCTACCGGCGAAAAGCTGCTCACCGTTCCCTGCGGTGAAATCAGCGAAAATGTAACGCTCCCCGTAGTAACCCGGCGATGCGGTGTACCGCGCGCGACCACCAGCATGTCGCCCTTGTTCAGGGGGACGGTTTCATGCCCGTCCGACTCGGGCGCAAGCCATTCGCCGGGCCCCCTGCTGTGCGCGCCCTTCGGCGTTCCGCCGAGTTCGTAGACGGTTGACCCATCGAGAATCTGGAAGATGTGGTCGCGATGCTCGTGCCACTCGAACTCTGCCGCGGTTTTAGCCTTCTCGGTAGTGAGGACCACGACGAAGGTCCTCTCCTGCATGAGATTGTTGCTCCCGGGATTGGCGGCAAGGGCTTTGAGGTCGTCCTGAATCACCTGCGCCTCGAAGAGCCTGAAGGGGAGGGCGGGGGCGCTCAAGGCTTGCGCCGCAGCTTGGGAAGAAAAAAGTGACGCGCGAGTGAGTGTGAAGCCAGCTGCTGCAGCGGCCGGCGCGGCGCGCAGAAATTTGCGGCGGGCAGGGTTTGAAAGTGCTGTCTTGCGCATAATATTCTCCAAAAACGTTCGGTCACTCCGTCGCCGATTTTATCAGTGCCGGGCGGCGCAAGGTGACGCAACAAATTCTAGAGTTCGAATTGCCGCAACCAGGGAGCCATGAGGGCGGCGACTTTGCGCGGCTGCTCGTAAGCGGCAAAATGGCCGGCGCCTGGCAATATTTCAAGCTCGCAGCCGCCGGGTGCAGCGCTGAAGGCCTCCATGTCCGCGGGAGTGATGGCAGAATCTTCGGCGCCTGCAATCGCCAATATCGGCACGCGGATGGTCGCCACGGTGGGAACCGAGTCGGGGCGCGTGGCCAATCCGGCCTGCACGGCAACCTCGGCTTCGGGCGTGAGCGTCATGTGGGCGCGAATCTCGGCCACGATTTCGGGGCGCTCGCGGCGCGAAGTTTCGCTGAGGAGCGCCTGTGCCATGCCGTCGAAGAGCGCGGCCACGCCTCCTGTGCGCGCCCGCTCGATGGTTTCGGCGCGACGCTTGAGGTTGGCCGGTGCGTCGGGCTGCGGCTTGGAACAAATGAATACCAAGCCTGTCATGCGTTCCGGCGCCCTGCGCCAGATCTCCAGCAGAACGTATCCGCCAATCGAGCAGCCCACGAAAACAGCCTTGCGCAGCGAGATTTGGTCCATCAGAGCGAGCACATCCGTGGCCAACTGTTCCATGGTGAGCACGGCCGCGTCGGGAACCAGGTCGAAAACACCAACCGGAAGCCCGGAACCCAACTCAGAGACGCCGTGGCCGCGCAGATCGGGGACAACGGAGCGAATGCCCGCGAGCTCCTTGGTGAGGGGACGCCAGTAATCGCGATCGAGAGGGGTGGGATGCAGGAAAACCACCGCTGGGCCGGTGCCTGCGTCGGTAAATCCAAGGCCTGAGCCGCCCACAAGAGAGACGCCGTTCATACAGTTGGAGGATACGCCCCCGGCACGGCCGGCGTCTCCTCGGGAATGCCAATCCAGAGCGCCAGATAGGCCACGCCAACCAAGCCACTTGTGCAGATCAGGCCGAGAACCGCGATAATCCGAACCACGGTAACGTCCCACCCGTTGGCTTGTGCAAAAGCCATGCAAACTCCGCCAACCACGCGGCCAAAGCGGGGCCGGAGGAGCGGCCGGCCGGGAAGTGGCTGCACAGCGGGAATTGCGGCACCGCAGTTCGAGCAGAAGTGCGCGCTCAAGGGCATTCCAGTTCCGCAGCGCTGACAGAAAACGGTCATGACTAGTTCTCCAAAGAGAAACTCCAACTAACTTGAGGATACGAGGATTTGCGAGCGGCGGTTCCCTGTTTCCGCTTCAATTCCCCCGATAGACGCTATGCAGGTACTTTCTTGCCTCGCCGGCGCGCGAGGTATTGGGACCGGCGTCAATCGCGGCCTGGTAATCGCGCAGCGCGGTCTGGCGCTCGCCCATCAGGTCGTGGCACTGACCGGCATCGAGCAGCGAGCGAATCTTCAACTCCGAGCCCACGCCCTCGGTTCCCGCGGCCCGCTCAAAGGCCTGCGCCGCTTCGTTGTACTGGCGCTGGCCGCGCAATGCGTCGCCGTATCCGAAGTACGCAAGCTCCAGCTTCGACGAGGCAAAATAACCGGGCTTAGCCGCCTCGGCCAGAACCTGCCGATACACATCCACCGCCGCCATTCCCTCGCCCGCATCTCTGCGCAGATTGGCTTCTTCAAGGCAGAAGAGAAAATCGTGAGGATACTCGCTCTTCAGTTCGCGCACCGCCTGGACGGCCTCGTTGTACTTCGCCTCGCGGCGCAGGAAGAGCGCGATGACGGTGCGCGATTCGACACTGGTGATGACGCCGCGCTTGCCGGCATCTTCCAGCATGGCCAGCCCGGTGGATTTGGAGCCGGTGATTCCGGCAAAGCCGATCATGAGTTTGAACGGCCACGGCAGCGCCCCAACAACGTATTCGTAGATGCCCACAATCATCTTCGCGTCCACGTAGTCGGGATCGATCTCTAACGCGTGCGCGGCATCGTCCTTAGCTTTCCCCGCCAGATGGAATCCCGTACCAAACGCGCGCTCCACCATGGCCACGTACGAGCACCGCAAACTGCGCACCCACGCGCGGGCAAACAATGCGTCTACATCCTTGGGATTTTTGCCCAATCGCCAGTCGGCTTCGCTCACTGCCTCGTCGGCCAGAGAGAAGATCCGATCACGCTTCGCGGGGTCTTCGTCCGTAGCGTGGCGGCCGGTGAGAAAGCCGTCGTTGGCATAGAAGGTTGTGTCGAGAAGATCCTGCCGGTACAGCTCCTGAAAGATCAGGGCATCCAGCAGGTAAGCCGTCGCCTGTGGGTCGCCGGGATGGGCCGCGTGAAACTGCTCGAAGCGCGCCACCGCGCCGGGAAAGTCGAGATTGTAAAACCTTTCATACGCCGCGCGCACCTGCGGATCGTAGTTCATGGGATTGGTGTGCACGGTCGCGGCCAGGGCCGGGGCCGGGGCCGGGGCCGACAAGACTAATCCCAAGATTGCAACGCTCCACATGCGTGCGCCAAGCTTTCGCGAATCCACGTTCCACTCCCCAGTACCATGGTATCGGCTGCCACCCTATGCCCAGCCGCAAGTTGCACCCGCGAATCAGTTAGCATCGAAGTATGCCCATCCCCGAACGGATGAAGCCGACCTTCGCTCCCCCGCCCCCCACGCAGACCGTGGAAGCGCGCAAACGGTTGATCGTGGCGCTCGATGTGCCGACCGCCGAAGCCGCTCAAGAGCTGGTGGCACGTTTGGATGGCACGTGCCAGTGGTTCAAGGTTGGATTGGAACTGTTTACCGCAGCTGGCCCGGCTATCGTCGAGACGCTCGCCGTGCGCGGCTACTCGGTGTTTCTCGATCTCAAGTTCCACGACATTCCCAACACGGTGGCAGGCGCGGTGCGATCGGCGACGCGGCTCGGCGTGCGCATGATGACGGTTCATGCCGCAGGAGGGCCGGCCATGCTCACCACGGCCCGCGAGGCGCTGGACGGCGCAGCCGATCCGCCACAGTTACTGGCCGTAACCGTGCTGACCAGCATGGATGCGGCGCAATTGCAATCCGCGGGAGTGAAACACACCCCAGCGGCACAAGTGGAACTGCTGGCAAAAATGGGACTGCAAGCCGGCATCCACGGATTCGTCTGCTCACCCGAGGAGGTTGCGGCCTTGCGCGCGCTCACCGGCCCTGCCGGAGTTCTTGTGGTTCCGGGGATTCGCCCCCAGGGCGCGGATGCGGGAGATCAAAAGCGCCTGGCGACTCCGACCGCCACTCTGCATGCAGGCGCCAGTTTTCTGGTGATAGGCCGCCCTATCACCCAGGCGACAGAGCCAGCTGAGGCGGCAGCGGCTATCCTCAACGAGATGTCCGCCGCCTTCGCCCTCTGAGTTGCCATCGCGCTTTGGGGCCAATGAAACGTTTGCAGAATTCCAGACACTATTATTTTGAGCGAAGGTCGCCCGCCGCAGCCGGGGTGGACCTCGTCTGGCGCGATTTTTCGCTCTCAACGCCCGCGTGCGGGAATGTGAATAAACGGCTCTAGCCCCACGAGAAATGCAAAAAGAATTGCGAGCAGAGCCAACTCGGGGGTATATTCGTCTGCACCTGAGTTAAAACGAAAATCCTGATTATTTGCACCTTCCCCAGACCCTCATTTCCCTAACGACTAAGACAAACTGAGCAGTTTCCGGGCCGTCGCGGTGCCGCAGAGGAAGCTCGCCCTGTTTCCACACCAAATGGAGGTCCTGACTATGAGCAACACTATCGATCACGGAAGGTTCCGGGGTTTCCCGTCGCAAGTTGACGACCTTGGACACCTTCGTCGCGCGTATGGGAAGATCTGTCTGGCATTGTTGGTTTTAGTAACTGCGGCGTCGGCGCTCTTGATCACCAGGCAGGTTGTCCAGCCGCCGCCGGTGAAGGCTCAAACCATCCCCTCAAATGCATCGACCGCCGCCGGCTGCCCCGTTTCCGCTACAACCTTCAGCAGCTGGTTCCAGTCTTCGCCGCCTACGGTCAACGGCGTGGTAAAGCCCGCCGACAGCTTGGCCTTCTCGCCCACTAGTCTCTGCTCCTTTTATCAGTGGTCGGAACAGATGTTCCTGTGGATCCTTTCTCCAGCCCCATCGAGTTATGGCGGCGGTGCGCACATCTTCGACTCGCCGACCTTCTACGACGTTTCGCCGCTCAATTCGAGCAACGAGCGCACGCTGACCAAGCACGTATCCGGTGTCTTCCCCATCGTCGGGGTGCGCGTCCCCACGCCCGGACCCCACGGCCTTCCAGTGATGCTGACCACCAGCCACCGCCTCGTCGAGGTGGAACCCGCCAAGGTCTCAGACAGTGGCAAGCCGCTCATCCTCAACAGTGCAGGCAAGGAAGTGGAGATCGAGAGCGCTACCATCACGGCCGGCAAGGTGGTCTTCAAAGATACGACAGGCAAGGCGATCTTAGGCGCGAAGCCGATCCTGCGCCCCGAGCTACTCAAGCCGGTGGTGGCGCCCAAGGCTGTTCCGCGCGTGGCTCAGGAGGCCTCTCTCAAAGTGGTGGAGAAGCCGGCGGCGCCGCAGGCGCCTGTTCCGCAGATCGCGGAGCGGTTCATCATTAACGGCCGTCCCATCTTCATCAATCCCTTCGGTGTCCTCGTCACCCCGGTAGACCCGGAAGAAGGCCAGGCAACGGGCGACGCACTCTTGTCCCAGGACAGTCCACTGGCCAATGCGCTCGTCTACTACACGATCGTGGTCAACGACGTCTATGCGTACTTCCTCACGGGTAACAAGACCGGCGGCATCGTGCCGGCGGCAACGGATTTCCCCAACACACCCGCTGGGCTGACCGCGGTCACCAACTACGCATCGTCCAAGGGCGTAACCTTCCCCGATCCCAACGCCCTCACCGTCGAGGTCAAGATGTCGTGGGTAGACGCGTCCACCCTTCCTAGCTCGGCCAACTACATCACCGTCAGCGCGACCGTGCCGAACTATAACACCTCGAATCCCAGCCAGTGGGTTCCCAATGCTTCCAACCCGACAAAGAACATTACCCTGGCTCTCGTCGGCGTGCACTTCGTGGCTACGGTCCTCGGGCATCCAGAGATGATCTGGGCCACCTTTGAGCACTTCGGCAACACGCCCAGCGCGGCCTACACCTACACCAACTCAACCTCGGCAAATCAGACTATCGCGCAAAACAGTACTGGCAACTGGCTCTTCTGCCAACCCAACTGCCCCACCGGCAGCACATTCAATTCTTCGCATGCCAAGCTGTCCGGAGACAATATTGTGGGATTCCCCGCCGGCGCGTCCATCACCCCCAGCAACACCTTGCGGTCCAATCCCTGGGGACTGCCAGGCACAGCGGTGGCCAGCATCGCATCCAACACACAACTGGTCTCCATTAACCACAGTGTTCTTTCCCAGTTGCTTGCGGGCGACATGCGCGCGAACTACTTTATGCTTGGAGCCACCTGGACCATCGGCGGCGCGCCTCCCTCAACCGGCACGCAGGTTGGCACCAACGTACTTGCCAACTCCACCATGGAGACCTATGTGCAGGGCGTCACGAACTGCTTCAGTTGCCACAACGACTTGGGACAAGCCAACGGCATGTTAGGCATCAACCCTGGCAGCGGCCTAAGCCACATCTACGAGCCAATACAACCGCTTCCGTAATACTTCGGCGATTGCTTGTGAACGGGCGGCTCTCGGGCCGCCCGCATTCTTATGCGGGGCGCAACACCAGGCCCCAGAGCCCGCCTCCGCCACGGAAGCAATCCTAAAAGAAATGGCCAAAGCAATCACACACTGAGTCGCATGGCCGTTGGGGTGAAAAAATGGCAGCGGCCACATAGCAAGCGGCTAAAATCGACTCAGTGACCACGCACGCGAGTTCTTTGTTCACTCTCCGCCAGCGCTTCGTCCTGGCCGTGGTCCCTCGCCTCGTTTGGGCGCTTCTCTGGCTCGTCGGCCGCACCTGGCGCTTTGAAATCGTCGCGGAAGAAGGCGCCACGCCGCTCCCCTTTGGCGAAGACGCGGGTGCGCGAATCTTCTGCTTCTGGCACCAGTGCGTCCTTCCCTGCACCTTCTACTTTCGGCGCACCCACGCCACCATCATCGTCAGCCAGAGCTTCGACGGCGAACTCATCGCGCGCACCCTTAAGCTCTTCGGCTACCGGACCGTGCGCGGCTCCAGCTCCGCCGGCGGCCGCGAAGGCCTGCTCGGGCTGCAACGTGCCCTCAAGCTTGGTGGCCCCGCCATCTTCACCGCCGATGGTCCGCGCGGCCCCATCTATCGCACCAAGATGGGGCCCATCAAGCTTGCGCACTTGACCGGGGTGCCCGTCGGCGCCTTCCATCTCGCGCCCCAGCGCGGCTGGACCATGCGCTCCTGGGATCGCTTCCTGGTGCCTAGACCCTTTACGCGCATCGCAGTCAGTTGGGCGCGCTGGACCCACGTTCCCTCCGATCTCGATCTTGCTGAGAGCCAGTTCGAAGAGAAACGCGAAGAGTTGAACTCCGCCATCGAACGGGCGCGTTTAGGCGCGCTCAGGTACTTTGGGAAATCTTCCGCCAATGCCTGAAAACTCTACTCCAAAAGGTAAAAGTGCGGAGCACCGTGTCGCCGACTTCGACTACGAACTCCCCGAGGAACTGATTGCGCAGCAGCCACCGGCCGAGCGCGGCACGAGCCGCATGCTGGTGATGGATCGCACAACCGGCGCCGTTCAAGACGATTCTTTCTCTGGTCTTGGACGGCATTTGCGCAAAGGCGACCTGCTCGTCCTCAATGACAGCCGCGTAATCCCCGCGCGCCTCTACGCGCGCCGAACCCTCCGCCGCGAACGTGAAAAATCGGGGCCCCCAACGGCGGGTCCTAGCCGTTGGGGTGATGAAGAGCCCACTGGCCGCATCGAAGTGATGCTCACCGAACCTGTTCTCGGCCCCGCTGGCGAAAACCGATGGCGCGCACTCGTGCGCCCCGGCCGCAAGGTCGCCATCGGCGAGCGGCTGGTCTTTCCCGCACCCGATGGCTCCATCGCGCTCGAAGCCGAAGTCCTAGAGCGCGGCCTCTACGGCGAACGCCTGCTCGAATTCGCCTCGGTCGATGACTCGACTGCGGGGAACTTCTTTTCCATTCTGGAGCGCATCGGGCACATCCCGCTGCCTCCCTACATTCATCGCGACGATGCAGACACCGATCGCGAACGCTATCAGACGGTCTTCGCCGAGGAGCGCGGCTCTGTGGCCGCGCCCACCGCCGGCCTGCACTTTACGCCGCAGATGCTTGCATCTCTGACCGCACAGGGCGTCGAGATCGCCTGCGTCACATTACACGTTGGCCTCGGCACCTTTGCGCCGCTGCACGTGGAGCGCGTGGACCAAGTGCGCCTGCATCGCGAGCGCTACACCATCTCTCCCCAGGCCGCTACTCTCATCCAAAAGGCTGCCGCACGCAGTGCTCGCATCGTCGCTGTCGGCACCACTGTGGTGCGCACACTAGAGTCTGCCGCACTCGCCGCCGCTGGCCAACCGATCCAACCCCACTCCGGCACCACCGAAATCTTCATCTCGCCCGGCTTCGAGTTCCGCCTCGTCGGCGCGCTCGTCACCAACTTCCATCTGCCGCAATCGAGCCTGCTCATGCTGGTCAGCGCCTTGGCCGGCCGTGAACATGTGCTCGCCGCCTATCGCCATGCGGTCGCCGAGCATTACCGATTCTTCAGCTATGGCGACTGCATGTTCATCGCGTGACAGTTGTCAGCGGTCAGTGATTAGTTCGCAGTTCATGGTTCGCAGAAAATAGTTCGAGCGGACCGTCAACCACCGTCTTTGGCGTAGTCCCGTAGCCCCGTTGTCGCGCTTCCCTGTTATTCTCTGTACCGTGAGTGAACCCTCCAAGCCGCCCGTATTCCTGCTCGACACCATGTCGTTCATCTTCCGCGCTTATCACGCCATGCAGCGCTCGCGGCCCATGTCCACGCGCTCCGGCCTGCCCACGGCGGCTACCTACGTTTTCGTCAACATGATCAAGAAGCTCCGCCAGGATTTCGCGCCCAAATACTTCGCCGCGGTCTTCGACGTCAGCGGCGAAGTATTTCGCGACGAGCGGGCGCGGACAATGGGCCCTCTGCGCAAATGGAACAGCAAGTCGCAGAGCTTCGACGAGGTGAGCTACGACGGCTACAAGGCCAAGCGCGAAGCCATGCCGGAAGATCTGCGCCGCCAGATTCCCTACATCCGCCGCGCTCTCGAAGCCCTGCGCATTCCCATCCTCGAAGCCGTGGGCTTTGAAGCCGACGACGTCATTGGCACCCTGGCCCGCGAAGCCGCCGAGCAGCAACACGAGGTCTTCATCGTCTCCGGCGATAAAGACATGATGCAGCTCGTCACGCCGCAAGTGAAGGTTCTCAATCCGCAAAAGGATAACCTGATCCTCGATCCCGCGAAGGTGGAAGAAACGCTGGGTGTGCCGCCGGAGAAGGTCATCGACGTCATGGCCCTGCGCGGCGACACAGTCGATAACATTCCCGGCGCGCCCGGCATCGGGGACAAGGGCAGCGTCGAACTCATCAAGGAATTCGGCAGCGTAGAAGCCGTCCTCGACCGCGCCGCGGAGATCAAGCGCAAGACCTACCGTGAGTCGCTCGAGCAGAACCGTGATGCGGTGCTTCTGTCGAAAGAGCTGGTCACCATAGATTGCCGCGTGCCGCTCGCTCTCGACCTCGGTGCGATGGAAACGCAGCCCCCTGACCTCGAAGCCTGCCGCACGTTGTTTACCGAGCTCGAATTCACTTCTATGCTGCGCGAGCTTGCTCCTGCGGAGGGCGGGGCTTTGGTTGAGTTGATCGACGAACCGACAGCCGACCAATCCGCAGCCTTCTACGCTGCCGCGCGTGAACACGGCTTTGCCCTTGCGCTCGACGCCGCAGAGCCTCTCGCCGAAGAATCCGACGATGAGCCCACACCCAGCCTCTCGCTCCTCGACGCCGTAGAAGCCGCTGAGCGCAAGACCCGCAACAACGTCGGCGTCTGTGCTGAATCAGCCTGCGCCCTCAATCTCGCGCTCACGCCTGAGCTGCGCGTTCTGCTCGAAGACCCATCCGTCCCAAAGCGCGTGCACGACTGGAAGCTCGCTCTCCACGTCCTCAGCGGCCTCGCCGTCACCCTGCGCGGCCCTATCGACGACGGCATGCTGCTCTCCTACGCGCTCAATCCCACGCATTCCACGCAAACACTTGGCGACGTGGCCGCGCGCAACAGCCAAACTCCGCCCGCTTCGTTGCCTGCAGCCGCTGCAGCCATTCATGCGCTCGTTCCCGCGCTGCGCGAAGACGCGGAGAAATCCGGCGTCCTCGGCGTCTACACCGAAATAGACCTGCCGCTCGCGCCCGTTCTCTATCGCATGGAGCAGGCCGGCGTCCGTATCGATACAACTGCGTTGGGCGAGCTTTCGGAGAAGTTTAGTGGTGAGTTGACGCGCGTTGGCGAGCGCATCTTTGAGCTGGCCGGAAAGCGCTTCAATATCAACTCGCCAAAACAACTCGGCGCAATTCTCTTCACCGATCTCGGGCTTCCCGCCCCGCCCAGCCGCGGCAAAAACAAATCCGTCTCCACCGCGCAGGATGTTTTGGAATTCCTCGCCGAAAAGCACGACCTTCCGCGCCTCGTCCTCGAGTACCGGCACTTGTCCAAGCTCAAGTCGACTTACGTCGATGCCCTGCCCCTCCTCGCCGACTCCGACTCGCGCGTGCACACCACGTTTCAGGCCGCAGCCACGGCCACTGGCCGGCTCTCCTCGATCAATCCCAATCTGCAGAACATTCCCATCCGCACCGAGCTCGGCCGCGAAATCCGCGCCGCTTTCACTTGCGC
Organism: Occallatibacter sp.; assembly: GCA_049521075.1. Taxonomy (GTDB): domain Bacteria; phylum Acidobacteriota; class Terriglobia; order Terriglobales; family Acidobacteriaceae; genus Telmatobacter. The sequence continues at coordinate 61,411 of JBEKPD010000004.1, read as the reverse complement.
GTCAGGTACGCAACTGCTCTCCGCCGACTACTCGCAGATCGAACTGCGCCTGCTCGCGCACTTCAGCGGCGATCCACTGCTGATGCGCGCCTACGCCGAGAACATCGACATTCACACCCTCACCGCCAGCGAGGTGTTCGGCATCCCCATCGACAAAATGGACAAGGAGACCCGCAATCGGGCCAAGGCGGTGAACTTCGGCATCGTGTACGGAATCTCGGCCTTCGGGCTAGCCGCGCAATTGGGCATTCCCCAGGCCGAGGCGAAAGCCTACATCGACCTCTACTTCGCGCGCTACCAGGGCGTGAAGGAGTTCATCGAACGAACTCTCGCGCAAACGCGCAAGGACGGCAGCGTGCGCACCATGTTCGGGCGCATTCGGCCGATTCCTGATATCGAGAGCCGCAATCCCAACCAGCGCGGATTCGCCGAGCGCACCGCCATCAACACTCCACTGCAAGGCACCGGCGCAGACCTCATCAAGCTGGCCATGATTTCGCTCGACCGCAAGCTCGCCGAGCGCAAGCTCAAAACCCGCATGGTGCTGCAGGTCCACGACGAGCTGCTCTTCGAAGTGCCGCTCGCCGAAACCGACGAAGTCGCCGACCTGGTGCGCACGGAGATGGAAGGCGTCGCCCAACTCAAAATCCCGCTCGTCGCCGACCTGGCCTTCGGCCCCAACTGGCGCGACCTGAAGTGAGATTATCCTGCAGCTCTGCGCCCGCGGCGGCTGTCCGGGGAAAAGGGCGAAGGCCACGACAAACTGCCTGCTAAATTTCCACAAAACCTGTTGCATACTTATTCAATGGTGTTGTATATTTATTCAAGCGCGGTCCAGCTCGACGGACCGCGCCTTTGCTTTGCCGCAAAGAGAGACGAACCGTGAAAACGCAACGCCTGAACGTAATCCGCGAAGTGCTGGCCGGCGCGCCCGTCACCAGCCAGGATGAGCTGCGGCGCAAACTGCGACGACGCGGCATTCACGTGACCCAGGCGACGCTTTCGCGCGATATGCACGAGCTGCAGCTCTCGAAAGGGCCGCGCGGATACGCGCTTCCCAACGGCAACGGCGCCGCGGCGGCGGTCTCTGTCGAGACGGAAGACGATCAGCCGCCTTTGCTCAAAGAAATGATCGACAGCTTCGGCCTGCGCGTTCGCCAAGCAGTGAATCAAGTGGTGGTTGGCACGGTGTTGGGCGGGGCGCAGCCGGTGGCGGCGGCTCTCGACCGCGAGGAGTGGCCAGAAGTGGTAGGCACCATCGCGGGCGACGATACGGTCCTGGTGATTTGCACGGACACGCGGCAGGCAAGCGAAGTGGCTGCGCGGTTAAGGACGATTTTAGAAGGATGACGAAGACAGTTCAGACAGCGATTGTGGGAGTCACAGGTTACGCCGGAGTGGAGTTGGCTCGGCTGCTGCTCAATCACCCGCACCTCCAGGACAAGCCGCCGGTGTTTGCCGGGCGCGTGGAAGGCAAGGATCTCGAGCGCGGCGGAGTTCCGCTCGCCGAGATTCATCCCCAGCTCGGCGGGAATGGTGCCGATGCTCTCAAGATGGAACCGTTCTCCTGGGAGCTTTTGAGCGAGCGCGGGGTAAATGTGCTGTTCCTGGCCACGCCTCACGAGCAGTCGCGCGCGTGGGTCCCCGAAGCACTCCAGCGCGGCATGCGCGTGATCGATTTGAGCGGAGCCTGGCGGTTGACGAATACGGCGAATCGCGCCGTGTATGCCTTCGAGGACGAGGGCACCGAGCAAGCCGCGGCCACGCAAACGCAGGCGGTTTACGGCATGCCGGAGCTGTATCGCAAGCAGATTGCTGGTGCAAAGCTGATCGCCAATCCCGGCTGCTACGCGACCTCTGTGATTCTCGCGTTAAAGCCGTTGGTCGCCGCCGGCCTCGTCGATCTCGATCACGGCATTGTCGCCGACGCCAAGAGCGGCGTGAGCGGCGCGGGCAAAGCACCGACTGCAAAAACGCATTTCATGTACGCGGCCGACAACCTTTCCGTATACGGCGTCTTTGCGCATCGGCATACGGGTGAACTGCTGGAACAGATTGGCGTTTCGAGCGATGAAATCGTCTTTACGCCGCACCTGTTGCCGATTCCGCGCGGCATTCTGTCCACGATTTACGTGCGCTTCAAAAAAGCGCAGACACGGGAGAGCGTGGCCAATGTCTATCGCGAGTTCTTTGCCGGCAGTTCCATGGTCCGGCTCTACGAGAAATCGCTGCCGCAGATTCAGTACTCGGTGCGGACCAACTACGCCGACATCGGCTTTCAACTCGATTTGAGCGGCAAGCGCGCCATCGTCGTCAGTTGTCTCGACAACCTGCTGAAAGGTGCGGCCGGCCAGGCCGTGCAGAATCTGAACGTGATCGAGGGCTGGCCGGAATCGGAAGGTCTCCTATGAAACTGGCCGCGGAGGGTTGTCAATGAAATATGTAGTCAAGTTGGGCGGCGCGGGTCTGGAAACGCCGTCGCTGCTGGAAGGCTGCACCCGGGCCATCGTAGAACTTGTGCGCGACGGCAATCAGGTGGCCGTGGTGCACGGCGGCGGCGTGCAGTTGACGCGCACCCTGAAGGCGTTAGGCAAGCAGAGCGAATTCATTGACGGCCTTCGCGTGACCGACGCCGAGACTCGCGATGCCGCGCTGATGGTCTTTGCCGGGCGCGTGAATAAAAACCTCGTAGCCGCGCTGAGCGCGTTGGGCCAGCCGGCGATGGGCCTTTGCGGCGGCGATGGCATGATGTTTCGCGCGCGCAAGAAGCGCACTGCGCCCGATCTTGGCTACGTGGGCGAGATTGCCGCGAGCGACGTGCGCTGGCTTGATGCCATTTGGCAGCTGAACGGTGTACCGGTGCTCTGCTCAATGGCTCTCGGTTTTGACGGCGAGTATTACAACATTAATGCCGATGAGATGGCCGCGGCCTGCGCCATAGCCTGCCGGGCCGATGCACTGGTTTTTCTCACCGACGTCCCCGGCGTGAAGGGAGCGAACGGCGAGGTGCTGCGATGGCTTTCCATCGACCAGATTGCGGAGATGGCCAAGAGCGCCGTCATCTTCGGCGGCATGTTGCCAAAGCTGGGCGCTTGCCGTGAAGCGCTTTTGAACGGCGTAAAGCGTGTACGCATTCTGCCCGCGGAAGCGGCCAGTTCCCTGCCCGACCTGTGCAGTTCGCGCGTGGCGCACGGCACGGAAGTGATGGTGGCGTAAGCCCCAGACCCTGAGACCCTGAGGAGGTCTTTCGATGACGAAGCTCGACCAGATTCGCGCCGCGGAAGCGCGGCTGCTGCTCACCACTTACGACCGGAGTCCCATCCTCTTCGTAGGTGGCGAGGGTGTTCACATCATTGACGAGAACGGTACGAAGTACCTCGATCTGCTCAGCGGCATCGGTGTCAACGCGCTTGGTTACAACCACCCCGCTATTGTCGAGACGATCGCCCGCCAGAGCCGCGCTCTGATTCACACTTCGAACCTCTACTATCACGAGGGCCAGGCGGAGCTCGCCCTGCGTCTCACGGAGCGCACCGGTCTCGACCGCGCATTCTTCGCCAACACCGGCACGGAAGCGTGGGAGGGCGCGCTCAAGCTGGCACGCGCCTACGCCGGATTGCGGCGCAGCGAAGGCGCAAACATCGGCACAAAGTTTCTCGCTCTCGATCAGAGCTTTCACGGCCGCACCTTCGGCGCCATGTCGACTACGTACAAAGCAAAATATCGCGACCCGTTCGGTCCTGTAGTTCCCGGCGTCGAATTCGTGCGCTTCAACGATGCTGCCGACCTGCGCGCCAAGTTTTCGAGCGAAGTTTGCGCCATTCTCGTCGAAGCCATCCAAGGCGAGGGCGGCATTCGGCCGCTCACGCAGGAGTTCTTCGCAGAGGCGCGCGCATTGGCCAGCTCCACCGGCGCGTTGCTGATTGTCGACGAGATTCAGGCAGGCATGGGCCGCACCGGAAAGTGGTGCGCGTACCAGCACTACGGCATTCAACCGGATGTGACCACATTGGCCAAACCCCTCGCGGGGGGCCTACCTCTTGGAGCAGTTTTGTGCACGGAGGAAGTTGCACGCGTGATGCACGCGGGCATGCACGGCACCACATTTGGCGGCGGGCCGCTGGCTTGCGCTGTCGGCATCGCTGTCATCGACACCATGGAGCAGGAAGGCCTGCTGGCGCACGCTACCGAGGTTGGCGATTATTTCATGGAAAGCTTACGGTCGCTCGCCCGCAAGCATGAGACGATTGTCGACGTGCGCGGAAAGGGCCTGATGGTTGCCGCCGAACTCGATTCGGCAGATCTGGCTAAGCTCACGGTGGCGGAGATGCTCAAGCGCCGCATTCTTATTAACTGCACCAGCGATACCGTGTTGCGCTTCCTGCCCCCGTACATTCTGGAGCGCAGCCACGTCGATTCGGCAATCGCCGCAATGGACGAAATTTTTGAGAAACATGCCGCGGCGCACAGTGCGTCCGCAGGAGGAAAACATCATGGCTAGCAGAGCCACCATGGAACGCAATCAAGCTATCGTTCCCGTCGAGAAGGATCCCGACATTCTTGCTGCGGCAGCGCGCATGGCCGGCGAGGATCTTTGCTCCATCGCCGATCTCTCGAGCGCCGAAGTGCGCGCCATTCTTAAGCTGGGCCACGACGTCAAGCGCAATCCACGCGAGTACCGCCATGCTCTCGACGCCAAACAGATGGTGCTGATGTTCGAGAAAGCCAGCCTGCGCACGCGGCTCGCGTTTGAAACTGGCATTAATACCATGGGCGGCAATGCTATTTTTGCCGACCAGACCAATGCACCGCTTGGCGAGCGCGAGACCATTGCCGACGTCGCGCGCAACTTGGAGCGCTGGGTGGACGTGATCGTGCTGCGCACGTATGCGCACGACACCATCACCGAGATGGCCGTCAACTCTCGAGTGCCGGTAATCAACGCGCTCTCCGACTTCGAGCACCCGTGCCAGGCTTTGGCCGACTTTATGGCCCTTGAAGAACACTTCGGAACCGCCGCAGGACTCAACTTCACGTATGTCGGCGACGGCAACAATGTCTGCCACTCGCTGATGCTCACCGGTGCGCAATTGGGCGCGAACGTAACCGTGGCCACGCCGCGCGGCTACTCGCCCGACATCGAAATCGTGACTAAGGCACGAGAGATCGCTGCGGTCAACGGATGCGAGGTCCGCCTGTTGCAGGACCCGCAGGCGGCGGCCGAGGGCGCCGATGCTGTCTATACCGATGTGTGCGTGAGTATGGGTATGGAGCACGAATCGACGAAGCGCGCCCCCATCTTCCGCCCGTACCAGGTAAATGAAGCCTTGATGAGTAAAGCCCTGCCGCAAGCGGTCTTTATGCACTGCCTGCCCGCGCGGCGCAATGAGGAAGTAACCGACGCGGTGATCGACGGGCCGCAGTCCATCGTCTTCGATCAGGCCGAAAACCGCCTGCACGCGCAGAAGGCGCTGCTGCTTCTGTTGCTGGGTGGGCTGGCGAATGTGGAGAAGTTTCAGTAACGAGTTCATAGTTCTTAGTTCACAATTATCCGGCAGTTTCGCGCTGAGGCAACAGAAACTGCGAACTAAGAACTGTGAACGTTGAAGGAAACCATGTCTGTGATTCTCGAATCCCTGCCCATCGGCCAGAAGGTCGGCATCGCCTTCTCGGGCGGCCTCGACACCTCCGCTGCCCTGCACTGGATGAAGCAGAAGGGCGCCATCCCGTACGCCTATACCGCCAACCTTGGCCAGCCCGACGAAACCGATTACGACGCCATCCCGCGCGCGGCCCTCGAATACGGCGCTGAAGAAGCGCGCCTCATCGACTGCCGCAGCGCGCTTGTACGCGAAGGTATCGCCGCACTGCAGGCCGGGGCCTTCCACATCACTACCGCAGGCGTGCCGTATTTCAACACCACTCCGATCGGCCGCGCGGTGACGGGCACTATGCTGGTGGCCGCCATGAAGGAGGACGATGTCCACATCTGGGGCGACGGTTCCACCTTCAAAGGCAACGACATCGAGCGCTTCTACCGCTACGGCCTGCTCGTTAATCCCAGCCTTCAGGTCTACAAGCCCTGGCTTGACGCAGCTTTCATCGACGAGTTAGGAGGCAGGGCCGAGATGTCTGCCTTCATGCAGCGCTCGGGCTTCGCCTACAAAATGTCGGCTGAAAAGGCCTACTCCACCGACTCCAATATCCTTGGCGCAACCCATGAAGCCAAAGATCTGGAACATCTCTCTTCGTCCGTCAAGATCGTCATCCCCATCATGGGCGCGGCATTCTGGCGCGACGATGTCGAGATCCAGCGCGAACAAGTTGTGATTCGCTTCGAAGAAGGCTTGCCCGTAGCCCTCAACGGCCGGCAATTCGACGACTCCGTCGCACTGCTTTTGGAAGCTAATCGTATCGGAGGAAGACACGGGCTGGGCATGTCCGACCAGATTGAGAACCGCATTATTGAAGCGAAATCTCGCGGCATCTACGAGGCTCCGGGCCTGGCCCTGCTCTTTATCGCGTACGAGCGACTTATCACCGGCATCCATAACGAGGACACTATCGAGCAGTACCGCGACCATGGCCGCAAGCTCGGCCGCCTGCTCTATCAGGGCCGCTGGTTCGACTCCCAGGCGATGATGCTCCGCGAATCCGCGCAGCACTGGATCGCTAAACCCATCACTGGCGAGGTCACGCTTGAGTTGCGCCGCGGCAACGACTACTCCATCCTCAACACCGAGTCGCCAAACCTCACCTTCCATCCCGAGCGCCTCAGCATGGAGAAGACTGAATCCACTTTCTCGCCACGCGATCGCATCGGACAACTCACCATGCGCAATCTCGACATTACCGATACGCGGGAAAAGCTGCTGACTTATGCAAAAGCCGGCCTCCTCACGCTCAACAAAGGCAGCGAAATGCCCCAGCTCAACAACGGCACGGAGAAGGAATAGTACGCAAAGCAATGTCGAACGAACAACAATCCGGGAAGATGTGGTCCGGCCGCTTCCGCGAGCCGCTCGATGCGGAGTTCGAATCGTGGCAACGGTCCATAGTTTTCGATTGGCGGCTTCTCGACCAGGAGATTGCCGCCAGCAAGGCGCACGCGTCTGCCCTTTCTGCGGCAGGAATCCTGACTAAAGCAGAAACAACTGAACTTCGCGAAGCGCTCGACGCGATCGGCGTCGAGTTCGCATCCGAAGCCGGAAAAGCGCAGGTGCGCGACCACTCCTCAGCCGAAGACATTCATCACTTCGTCGAACTCAAGCTGGCAGACCGCATCGGGCCGCTGGGACTGAAGCTCCACACCGGCCGCAGCCGTAACGAACAGATCGCTACCGACCTGCGCCTCTACGTGCGCCAGCAGATCGCGCTTACGCTGGATGCGCTGATCGCGTGGGCCAATGCGCTGGTCAAGCAGGCTGAAGCCACCGGTGCCTCTGTGATGCCAAGCTATACACACCTGCAACGCGCCGAGCCGGTGCTGGTGGCGCATTGGCTGCTGGCCTATGTCGAGATGATTTTGCGCGATTTTTCACGCCTGAGGAGTTGCACCCAAAGGCTCAACCTTTGCCCGCTCGGTTCCGGCGCTGTTGCTGGCGCTACGCTTGCCCTCGACCGCACCATCGCTGCTAAGGAATTGGGCTTTGTAGGACCAACCAGCAATTCCATCGACGCCACCAGTGACCGCGACTTCATTCTCGAGTACTTGCAGGCGCTCACGTTTGTCGGCCTACACCTGAGCCGCTTTGCCGAAGAGATCACTCTCTTTGCCACCGCCGAGTTCGGATTTGTGAATCTGCCCGAAGCATTTTCCACCGGATCGAGCGCCATGCCGCAGAAGAAGAATCCCGATCTCACGGAGTTGCTTCGCGCCAAAGTCGCTCGCCTCAACGGCGCCGCGCAAACCGTGGCAATGCAGCTCAAAGGGCTGCCTTTGGCCTACAATAAAGACATGCAGGAGACGCAAGAGCCGGCCTTTGCCGCCGAATTTGTGCCACAAATGCTCAAGCTCGTTGCGCGTTTCACAGCGGCCCTCGAATTCAATCGCGAGCGCATGAGCCAAGCGGCGCAGTCGGGCTATCTGAATGCCATGGCCGCGGCCACTTACCTCGTCCACAAGGGCGTTCCCTTCCGCCTGGCGCACGAGAAAATCGGCCACGCGGTGCGCTTCGCCATTGAAAAAGGCGTGGAGTTGAACGATCTCACCCTGGCCGAACTGCGTCAGTTTGGCCAGGAGTTCGGCGATGACTTCTTCGCTGCCATCACGCTCGAGACCACACTCGATTGCCACGACGTGATCGGCGGCACCGCGCGCGAACGTGTGCGCACGAAACTGGCTTTCCTGCGGAGGCGCCTTGCGGCTTATCCCGCATTGAATAAGCAACAGGAGGCCGTTCATGCTGGTAAGTAAGGCCCTGCTGCACGACGCTTCAAACATCTACGATCTTGTCAACTCGCTCTCCGGCGACGGCACCCTTCTCAAGCGCCCCTTCGCAGAGATCTGCGAGAACATTCGCGATTTCACGGTCGCCGAGTCCGATGGCGGCGTTTTTCTCGGTTGCGGCGCGCTCCATTTATATGGCCCTCATCTTTGCGAGGTGCGCTCTATCGTGGTCAAGCCCGAAGCCAAAAGTAAAGGTGCGGGTGGAGCGATTCTGAAGGCGCTTATCGAAGAAGCCGAGATACACGGCATTCAGTCCGTGTGCCTCTTCACGCGCATTCCAGATTTCTTCTTCAAGTACGGTTTTCGCACCGTGGAAGACAAAGCGGAGCTGCCCGACAAGGTCTTCAAAGACTGCCAAAGCTGTCCGCGCCTGCACCGCTGCGACGAAGTGGCGATGGTACGTGGCCGCATTCCGCGCATGTCGATCCTCGGGCCAAAGGAAGAGGCGCAGGAATTGGTGCGAATCTCTGGGTGAGGCTGCTTGTAGCCTGCAACTCTTAGCTTTCGGCCTTTCGTTTTTTGAGAATTGCAGCGGCGACAACAATTTGGCCGTAACTCAACCCGCCATCGCCGGGACTCACATTCCGATGCTGGAACACCTGAAAATCATTTGCTTCAAGTCCCGCGCGAAGCAATTGCGCGAGACGGCGATTGTGCATGCACCCTCCGGAGAGAGCCACGGATTTAATACCCGTTGCCGAACGAGCAGAACATGCGGCCTGCACAAACGCGCTGGCGATGGCGCTGTGGAAGCGGGCCGCAATTTGCGGCTTGCTCACTCCGTTCCGCAGGTCTTCCAGAATTCCCTCCCAAAGCAACTTGAGATTGATGCGCGCGGGAATGTGCCGTTTGAGATCGGTGCCTGTGATCGGCACCGCGTAGGGGCTGGTCTCATACGGTTCGTCATTCGCGCAACCTTCGAGTTCAATCGCGGCCTGCGCCTCATAGTCGACTACGCCGCGGCCCAGCACCACGGCAGCAACCGCATCGAACAGCCGTCCGCAACTTGAAGTGAGCGGCGTATTCAACTCGCGCTCGATCATGCGCTTGAGCACGTGCGCGTCCTGCCTTTTAACGGTTAGCAGGTCAAGCACCTCCGGTGACTCCACGTCGAATCCCGCCGCGTGCAATGCCCCCAAGGCCATGCGCCACGGCTCGCGAATTGCAGCCTCGCCGCCTGGCATGGGAACGTAGTCGAGATGCGCATATCGCTCGAAACCATCCGGTCGCGCGATGAGCACTTCCCCGCCCCAGATCGTTCCGTCTGTGCCGTAGCCGGTACCGTCGAGGCTGAGTCCAATCGCCGCACCCTCGATGCCGTGCTCTGCCATGCAGGCCGCAATGTGCGCGTGATGATGTTGCACGGCAATCAGCGGCAATCCACGCTCCGCGGCCCACTCTTTGGCCCACGACGTGGATAAATAGCCGGGATGCAGATCGTGCGCTACAGCTTCAGGCTCGATCTCAAAGGTATACATCAAGTGCTCGAGCGCCTCGCAAAAGAAGTCGAGGCCGGTAATGTTTTCGAGATCGCCGAGATGCTGGCTCTGGTAGGCAAAGCGGCCGCGCGCGAGGGTGAAGACATTCTTTAAATGCCCGCCCACGGCGAGTAACGGCGGCGAATTGAATGGCAGCGGGACACCGAGCGGCACAAACCCGCGGGCGCGGCGGATCAACTGCGGTGCGCCATCGACCACGGCCATCACCGAATCGTCGCAGCGCTGCAATATCTCGCGATCGTGCATCAGGAAAGCGCCGGCGATGTGACGGAGCCTCGCGAGGGCTTCGTCATTGTCGATTGCGATGGGCTCCTCGCTGAGGTTAGCGCTGGTCATGACGAGCGCTTTTACGCGTTCATCGACAAACAACAGGTGCTGCAAGGGCGCGTAGGACAGAAAGACGCCCAGCCACGGAATTCCCGGCGCGACCGAGTCGGCAATGCCGCAACCCGTGCGACACCGAGCGAGAACAATCGGCCGCGCTGCTGTCTCAAGCAACGCTTCTTCCTCACCGGTCAGATTGCTGAACGCGCGTGCGGCATCGAGATCCCGAACCATCACCGCAAGAGGCTTGCCGTAGCGATGCTTGCGCTCGCGCAGGCGCATCACTGCGCCATCATTTGTTGCATCAACGGAGAGATGGAAGCCGCCGATGCCCTTAATGGCCAAGATCTCACCGGCCATTAGGCGGTCAATCGCCATAGTCACGGGATCTCTAGACGGAATCTCGGTCCCTTCGGCAGAAACCAGCCAAACGCGCGGTCCGCACGCCGGGCAGGCATTGGGCTGCGCATGAAAGCGCCGATTCATTGGATCGTCGTACTCCGCCTGACAGGCCGCGCACATTTTGAAGCTTGCCATTGAGGTCTGCGGCCGGTCGTAGGGAATGCGGCGCGTGATGGTGTAACGCGGTCCGCAGTTAGTACAGTTCAGAAATGGATAGCGGTAGCGGCGATCGTTGGGATCGAGCAATTCGCGCAGGCAGTCCGCGCAGGTGGCCGCGTCGGCAGGAATTCCCGTGCTGACTTGGCCGGCAGCATCGCTGGCAACAATCGAGAAACCTGCCTCCCCTGTGACCGGCACCTCGTGTACCGCGACCGAATCAATCCGAGCGAGCGGCGGCGCTTCGGCTTCAAGCCGGCGCCGAAACGCTTCCACACGCTCGGCCAGCCCTTCAACCTCAATCGTCACTCCTCCGGTGTCGTTGCCGATCGAACCTGCCAGACCTTCTTCGAGAGCGATTCGATAGACGAAAGGTCGGAAGCCCACCCCCTGCACCACTCCGCGCACTGCGAGCACTTCGCGCCGTGGCTCTTCATGCCGTTGCACTTCGTGCGGTTCTCGTTTTGGATGAGATTCGTGCATGGGCAATCTTCGCCAGCATAAACCGTTGGTGCATCGATTTCCTATCTCATCCATTTAGGTTGGTCGGCGTGGGCAACCTATGGGGATCGTGCCTGCTTCCAATCGGAAGCGGCAGGTGAGGCGCAGCGAAAAGCATAACTTATCACCGTTCCCGAACGTAGGCATGGCAGGTTCTTTAGTGCTGCGGTTTGACGATTCGAAGAAATTACAGAAGAAGAGGTGGAGATGATGAAGAAGATTTTTGTTGTTATTGCAATGATGGGTGTCGGCGCTATGTGTTGGGCCGACCAAACGAAGAGCGATGTGACCGACCGAATGCATCAAGCAGCTGACGTTCTGCACCAAGTCATGGCTACGCCCGACAAGGGCATTCCCGAGGAGGTGTTGGATCACGCCAAGTGCATCGCGGTGGTGCCGCACCTGGTGAAAGGCGGATTCATCTTCGGCGCGGAAGGCGGGCGCGGCGTAGCCACCTGCCGCACGGATCACGGCTGGAGCGCTCCGGCGTTCTTCGACGTGGAAGGCGGAAGCTGGGGATTGCAGATTGGAGTCGAGGGCATCGATCTGGTCATGATCATCCAGAACGATCACGGCATGCAGCAGTTGCTGGGCAGCAAGTTTCAGATTGGCGCAGACGCATCCGCGGCAGCCGGTCCGGTTGGGCGCCATGCCTCTGCCGATACCGACTGGAAAATGAATGCCGAGATCCTTACCTATTCGCGCGCCAAAGGCATCTTCGCCGGACTTACGTTGAACGGCGCGGCGGTGCATCGCGACGATGACGCCATGAAGGCCTTCTATGGACCCAGCGTCACGGTGCACGATGCTTTGACGGGCAGGGTTCCTCCTCCACGAGGCTCGCTGGCGTTCCTCGACGCAGTGCGATCGGCGCGGGAACAGGCCAAAGCGGCAGCAGCCGGCCAATAAATTAATTATTTACTTTCGCCGGCCGGGGCCGAGGGCGCGGATCGATCGTGAGAGAATTCGGAGCATGACGATCCGCGCTCGCAAGATAGCCTCTGTAATGGCATTAATCGTTGCGGTGGGCCTGCGGGCGAGCACGGCCACGGCGCAACAACCGGATCAGGCCGCGGTCATTCACCAGATCGATGCCGCCGTTGCGGGTCGCTTCGACAATGTTTTGGGATTCACCGATGTCGAGCACTATTCCGTCTACCGGGGTGAAGATGAAACCCATCCCGCGGCGGAGATGACGGTGCGCGACACCTATAAAAAGGGCGTCGGCAAGGAATATACCGTGCTTTCCGAGAGCGGCTCAGGCATTATCCTACGCTTCGGGTTGAAGCCGCTCATCGACAACGAAAAGACCATCAACTTGCCCGGCAACGTGGAAAAATCCTGGTTCACTTCTGCGAATTATGAGATGAAGCTGAAGCCCGGTGTCCCCACCGACATCGAGAAGCTCAACGGCCGAGACTGCTACGTTCTTGCTGTAAAGCCCAGGGAAGAGGCACCCAACCTGATCGTCGGAACTGTGTGGGCGGACGTCAATGGTGGCACTCTCGTCCAAATTGAAGGTGTCGCATCGAAGAGCCCGTCAGCCTTTGCGGGCACTACTCACATGATGCGCCAGTACTCGAACATAAGTGGCTTCTCCATGGCCATGCACGCCCGCGCCGAATCGGCCAGCATGCTGTTTGGCCGCACTGTGGTCACCATCGATTACAGCGACTATCGCCTTCAGCTTCGACAGAATAAATAGAAAATTTGGCAGTTCGTAGCCTGTTGCTGGTAGCTGCAAGCCTCTGGGTACAGGCAGGCCTCACACTCTTTTTCCGAGATCAGAACCGCCCCGTGATCTTCCGCACATTCTTTGCTGCAGCTTGCAGTGATTTTGTGCGCTTTGACACTTCCCTTGTGGATAAAAACCCTCCGATTTAGGGAATAGCCGAAATTCAACTCAGCAAGTGGGATAGCGACAAGGAATCGTGACTGCTGTCACGGATTGCACAACCCCTCGACTCGTAGAACAATGGTAGGCAGTCTTTGGAGTGCAGAAATTACCGCTCCGCAAAGAGAGCAGCCGTCCGGCTGCACGGGCCAAGGAGGAATCGTGTCCGCATTCACGCCACCGCCGCTACCCAGTGAAGACAAACGCTGGAAGATCGTGAACGGCACCATGCGCAAGAACGGTTTTGCCCGTCACGCGCTCATCGAAACACTGCACACCGTGCAGTCGTCGTTCGGGTTTCTCGACGACGACGCCATCCGCTTCGTGGCCACGACGCTGCGTGTGCCGCTGAGCCAAGCATACGGCGTGGCCACGTTTTATCACTACTTCACGCTCAAACCGCCGGGCAAACACACCATGACAATCTGCACCGGCACGGCCTGCTACATCAAGGGCACCGCCAAGCTATTGGCCGCGGCGGAAAAACATCTGTGCGTCTGCGAGGGGCAAACCACCCTGGACGGCAAGGTGAGCCTGATGACCGCGCGTTGCGTGGGTGCCTGCGGCCGCGCTCCCGTGGTGCTGACCGATGGCGAATTGAAGGGTCAGATGACCGATGAGCAGATGATCGAGCAGCTGGAAAGGTGGCAAGCCGAATGAATATTGAAGAGCTCGAGCAAATTGCCGATTCCGTCCGGCTGGAAAACCAGAAGTTCGATCACGAAATCAATGTGTGCATGGGCACCGGCTGCCTGAGCCAGCACTCCGACAAGCTGAAGGATGCGCTTACGGCCGCCGTTACCGCGGAGGGCAAAACGTGCCACGTGCGGCGCACGGGCTGCATGGGACTATGCGCAGCCGGGCCGCTGGTTCTAGTGGATCCCGGCGAAATTCTCTACCAGCACGTAAAGACAGAGGACGCAACGACGATCGCGAAAAGCCTCGGCGGCGAAGCGGTCGCCGAGCTGCAGTGCAACCTGCGCGAGCACTTCGAAGAGCAGGTGCACATCGTACTCGAGAACTCCGGGCACATCGATCCCGAGAAAATCGACGACTACATCGCGCGCGACGGCTACAAGGCCCTGATGAAGGCATTAACCGAGATGACCCGGAACGACGTGATCCAGCAGATCACCGAAAGCGGTCTGCGCGGGCGGGGCGGCGGCGGCTATCCCACGGGCCTGAAGTGGAGCACCGTCGCCAAGGCTGGCGGCGACCTGAAATACGTGATCTGCAACGGCGACGAAGGAGATCCCGGCGCGTTCATGGATCGCAGCGTGCTCGAAAGCGACCCACAGCGCGTACTCGAAGGCATGGCCATCGCAGCCTACGCCGTGGGCGCGAGCAAAGGCTACATCTACGTGCGCGCGGAGTATCCTCTGGCCGTGAACCGGCTCACGATCGCACTGCGCGATGCGCGCCGCCGCGGTCTGCTCGGCAATGGCATCTGCAATACGTCCTTCAACTTCGATGTGGAGATTCGCCTCGGCGCAGGCGCCTTTGTCTGCGGCGAGGAGACGGCTCTGATTGCCTCGATCGAAGGCAAGCGCGGCACGCCGCGGCCGCGGCCGCCGTATCCGGCTGTCAGCGGCTTGTGGGAGAAGCCCACGCTCATCAACAACGTGGAAACCTTCGCCAACATCGCGCCGATTGTCCGCAAAGGCGGCAAATGGTTTGCAGCCATCGGCTCGGAGCGCAGCAAGGGGACCAAGGTGTTCGCACTCACCGGCAAGATCACCAATACCGGCTTGGTGGAAGTGCCCATGGGGATTAGCCTGCGGCAGATCATCGAAGGCATCGGCGGCGGTGTTCCAGACGGGCACACCTTCAAAGCCGTGCAGACCGGCGGTCCTTCCGGTGGCTGTATTCCCGCGCACATGCTCGATATCGGCGTCAGCTACGACGCACTGGTAAAAATCGGATCGATCATGGGCTCGGGCGGCATGATCGTGATGGACGATACCTCGTGCATGGTCAACGTGGCCCGCTTCTTTATGGAGTTCTGTATGACCGAGTCGTGCGGGAAGTGCATTCCCTGCCGCGCGGGCACGGCGCAGATGTTTACCTTGCTCACGCGCATCTGTTCCGGCGTGGGCACTATGGAAGATCTCGAGCTGCTCGAGGAACTTTGTTCCACTGTCAAAGAGACGAGCCTCTGCGGACTGGGCCAGACGGCTCCAAACCCGGTTTTGAGTACCCTCAAGTATTTCCGTGAGGAGTATATCGATCACATCGTACACAAACGCTGCCAAGCTGGCGTGTGCAACATCCAGGCACAAATGGAGGTGGTCGCATGAGTCCGTCGGTCGACGTCAAAACTCTTGTCATCAATGAGCAGGAAGTCAGCGCCCGCGACGGCCAGACAATTCTCGAGGTGGCGCGGGAACATCAGATCGAAATTCCCACGCTCTGCCATCTCGATGGCCTGAGCGATGTGGGCGCATGCCGGCTGTGTGTGGTGGAGATCAAGGGCTCGAACAAGCTGCTACCCGCCTGCGTCACCACCGTGCAGGAAGGCATGGAGGTGAGCACCAACACAGAGCGCCTGCAGAAACACCGCCGCACGATTCTCGAACTACTTTTCGCGGAACGCAATCACGTCTGCTCGGTCTGCGTGGCCAATGGCCACTGCGAGCTGCAAACGCTGGGCCAGGAACATGGCCTGACGCACGTACGCGTGCCTTACCGCAACCCGGAACTTGGCGTCGATGCCTCACATGAGCGCTTCACCCTGGATCACAACCGCTGTATCCTCTGCACCCGCTGCGTCCGCATCTGCGCCGAAGTCGAAGGCGCGCACGTGTGGGACGTGATGGGCCGCGGCGCTACTTCTTTGATCATCTCCGACCTGCACGAGGAGTGGGGCAAGTCCACCTGCACCCGCTGCGGCAAGTGCGTACAGGTTTGCCCCACAGGAGCCCTCTTCGACAAAAGCAAGATCGGCTCCGATCATCCGAAGTACCCGGATTTTCTGCCTTATCTGAACCTGATGCGGGAGGCGCAATGAGCAAACTGAAGCTTGCCACCGTCTGGCTTGACGGATGTTCCGGCTGTCACATGTCGTTTCTCGACATGGACGAGCGGCTGCTCGAACTGGCAGAAGTGGTCGATGTGGTCTACAGCCCCCTCGTCGATACCAAAGAGTTTCCCGACGAAGTCGACATCGCGCTGGTCGAGGGAGCCGTGGCTTCGGTCGACGACGAGAAGAAGATCAAGAAGATTCGCGACCACTCGAAGATGCTGATTGCGATGGGCGACTGCGCCATCACCGGTAACGTGCCCGCGATGCGCAATCCCATCGGCCCCGAAGCAATTCTCGAGCGCGCCTACATCGAGAACGTCACTGCGCAGGCACAGATTCCTTGCGTCGTGGTGCCGAAGCTGCTTAAGGTGGTGCGTCCCATCCACGAGTTTGTGAAGGTGGACGTCTTCCTGCCCGGCTGTCCTCCTTCCGCCGATACTTTTCATACCGCGCTCACTGCGCTGGTCAACGGCGGCCCGCTGGACATTTCGGCGCTCACCCGCTTTGGAGCCTGATGCCGCGCCGGCCCGCTGCTTCACGGCGAGCACGAAGTGTCAGGGCACGACTTTAGTCGTGCCGAAAGAACGAGAAGAGAATCGGGGCTTTAGCCCCTGCTGCAAAGGTTGGAGCAAGCTTTATGAGCCAGACCATCACCATCGATCCGGTAACCCGCCTTGAAGGCCACGGCAAGATCACCATCGAGCTCAACGGCCAGGGCGAGGTAGAGACCGCGCACTTCCACGTCACGCAGGTACGCGGCTTCGAGCGCTTCAGCGAAGGCCGTCCGTTCTACGAGATGCCCGCCCTTATGGCGCGCATCTGCGGCATCTGCCCGGTTTCGCATCTCATCGCGTCAGCCAAGGCCTGCGAGGCCATCATGTCGGTGCGCATTCCGCACACCGCCGCACAGTTGCGGCGCATGCTGAACCTGGCGCAGATGGTGCAATCGCACGCGCTCAGCTTCTTCTATCTCGCCTCACCCGATCTCCTTCTCGGTATGGAAGCCGATCCCAAGGTGCGCAATATTCTCGGTGTGGCCGCGGCCAAGCCGGAGTTGGGCCGCGCCGGCATCGGTCTGCGCCGTTTCGGCCAAAGCATTATCGAACTGCTGGGCGACAAGCGCATTCATCCCGGCTGGGTCATCCCCGGCGGCGTCACCGAGCCGCTTTCCCCCGAGAAACGCGACAAGATTCTCGCCATGCTTCCCGAGGCCTACGCCGGTATCGATCTGGCTCTGGACGCCTACAAGCAGATCGCGGACACATTCAAGCCGGAGATCGAAGTTTTTGCCAACTTCCCGTCGAATTACTTGAGCCTCGTCAATGAAGATGACTCGATCGAGTTCACTGACGGCGTCTTGCGGCTGATCGACTCGAACGGCTCCACTATCGAAGACGGCATGACGGCCACCCGCTTCACCGAAGCAATCGGCGAGGCCGTAGAGCCCTACAGCTATACCAAATTCGCCTACTACAAGCCGCTCGGATACCCCGAGGGAAGCTATCGCGTGGGTCCGCTGGCGCGGCTCAATATCGTCAAGCGAATGGGCACGCCGAAAGCGGAAAAAGAACTGGCCGAGTTCAAGCAGCTGGCTTCAGGACCGATCGAAAGCTCGTTCTTCTATCACCATGCGCGGTTGGTCGAAATGCTCTACGGCATCGAGAAGATCGAAGAGATCCTCGCCGACTCGAAGATCCTCGACAAGCACGTACGCGCTACGGCCGGCGTCAATCGGCTCGAGGGCGCGGGCCAGGCCGAAGCGCCGCGCGGCGTTCTCCACCACCACTACAAGGTCGACGACAACGGCAAGATAATCTGGGCCAACCTGGTGATCGCCACCGGACAGAACAACAATGCCATGAACCGCGGCGTGCTGCAGGCCGCCCGGCACTATGTGAAGGACGGCAAATTCACCGAGGGCCTTCTGAACCGCGTGGAAGCGGTGGTTCGCACTTTTGACCCATGCCTGAGCTGCTCCACACATGCCGCCGGCCAGATGCCGCTCGTGATTTCGTTGGTGTCAGCTGACGGCGAGGTTATGGATCGCGTGGCGCGGAGCTGATTTTTTTGGCAAACAACCAATAGATTCCGGGACGATTTCCAAGAGACCAGAGATGGATTCGATTCGGAGAGAGAACAAATGGTAGAACCAAGTGCTCGTTGTCTTGTCCTTGCTTGCGGCAATTCCCTGCGCAGCGACGATGGCGTAGGTCCAAAGCTTGCTACATGGGCCGAAGAGCGATTCCGCGAGGAACCCGATGTGCGCGTGGTTTCGCGCCAGCAGTGGACCCCGGACCTTGCTCAAGACATTGCCGCCGCCGATTCCGTGCTCTTCGTCGATAGCTCGGTCGATTCGGTCCCCGGGCGTGTCTGCCTGAGTCCCGTTCAATCGAATCGAGGAAACGGAGACTCCGCCACGCACAGCCTTGAAGCGCACGAACTTCTCGGCCTCACCCGCAGCCTTTACGGCTCCATTGCCTCGCATGCCATGTTGTTGACTGTTGGCGCCGGCTCAACAGAGCTTGGAGAAACCCTCAGCGACCGCGTCGAAGCTGCACTTCCCCGCGCGCGCGGCGTGCTGGAAAAAGCCGTGCTGCAGTTTCTCGCCAACTGAATCGGCAAACCCAATCTTCCGCACAGGCAAAAAATGGCGGCTGCAGTCTTCCGCAGCCGCCGATTTGAAAGAAAGAATAGACAAGCTTAGAAAGCCGCCACCGTCTGGCGCAGGCTGTACGAGCTCAGCGTCTTGATGTAGTTGCCGCGATCGTAGGGCGAGGTGTCGGGCACCGAACGCCGGCTGAGGCAGCCGCGCGTCTCGGCGAGCGAGGCATACTCGCGCTTTTCCAGCCAGTAGCGCATGTCGGCCAGCACGCGGCCCATGTGCTCGATGCCGTGAATGTGCAGTGCCGAGGCCATCTCGGTCACGCTGGCGCCGGCCATGATCGCCTTCAGCACGTCTTCGGCCGAATGCACGCCGCCTGTGATCGCGATGTCGCCTTTGAAGTGGCCGAAAAGGATCGCCGCCCAATGCAGCCTCGGCAATAATTCGGACGGCGTCGAAAAGTGCAGCGAGGGCCTGACCTCCAGCGTCTCGATGTCGAAGTCCGGCTGATAAAAACGGTTGAAGAGCACTACGGCCTTTGCGCCGCTTTCCTCAAGACGCCCGCACAGGTTCGGCAGGCTGGTAAACGATTGCGAGATCTTGACCGCAACCGGGACCTTGACCGCCTTGCACACACTGTCCACGAGTTCGAGCAGTTGCTGCTCAAGCTCGACGGAAGTTTGGGTACGATCGGTCGCCAGCGCAAAGGTATTCAGCTCGATGGCTTGCGCCCCGGCCTGTTCCATTTCTTTGGCAAACCGTACCCAGCCGCCTTTGGTGGTTCCGTTCAGGCTGGCGATGATGGGAATCCCGACCGCTTCCCGCGCGCGCCGCACGTGCTCCAAATACCCTTCGTGCGTCATGCGGTAGTCGCCTTGCTCGGGCAGATAGCCAAGCGATTCGGCGAACGATTCCGTACCGCGCGACAGGTCTTCGTCGAGCGTGCTCGACTCCAGCGCCAGTTGCTCCTCAAAAAGCGAAGTGAGCACAATCGCCGAAGCGCCAGCATCTTCCATGTGACGAATGTTGTCGATCGATTCAGAGAGCGGCGTGGCTGCGACCACAATGGGGCCGCTGAGTTTGATGCCGAGATACTGCATTGAAATGTCGATCATTTTTCACCTCCAGCAGCCGTAGCCGCCAGCTTGGCTTCCTGATTCTCCGCGGGTTTTTCCGGCGGGGCAATGTGCGGTGTCTCACCGCGACCTGGCATGGCGGCGCGAGCGGAGTAGACGCGCCATTCGCGCTCCACATCGTCCTGCGCTTCCACGAGCAGTTTCGCCGCCAGATCGGGATTGCTACGCGCCAGCATGGTGTAACGGGCCTCGCGATAAGCATAGTCCTTGAGCCGGATCGAAGGCGCCTTCGAATCGAGCTGGAAGGGATTCTTGCCCTCTTCGCGCAACTCCGGGTTGTAGCGCATTAGCGGCCAGTAACCCGACTGAACTGCAAGTTTTTGTTGTTCCAGTCCGTGCACCAGGTCGTAGCCGTGAGCGATACAGCTCGAATACGCGATGATGATCGACGGACCGTTGTGCGCCTCGGCCTCCTGGAAGGCTTTGACGACGTGCGTGTCGTTGCCGCCCATCGCCACCTGCGCCACGTATACCGATCCGTAACTGACGGCTTCCATGGCCAGATCCTTGCGGCTGTTCGGCTTGCCGCTGGCGGCAAACTTTGCTACCGCGCCGCGCGGAGTGGACTTAGAGGCTTGTCCGCCGGTGTTCGAATAGACGCCGGTGTCGAGAACCAGCACGTTCACGTTCTTGCCGGAGCCGAGCACGTGATCGAGACCGCCGAATCCGATATCGTAGGCCCATCCGTCGCCGCCCAGGATCCACACGCTCTTGCGCACCAGGGAGTCGGCAATGGCCAACAGATTCTTGACGTCAGACGATTCGTTGGCGGCGAGTTTTTCGCGCAACGCATTCACGCGCTCGCGTTGCTTGTCGATCTCGGTCTCGGTCTTCTGCGAAGCACCAACCAGATCGGCAGCAAGCTCCGCGCCGATGGCCGACGCCAACCGCGTAACCAGATTTTCCGCGAAGGCCTTCTGCTGATCGAGCGCCGACCTCATACCAAACCCGAACTCGGCATTGTCCTCAAAGAGCGAGTTCGACCACGTCGGCCCGCGGCCCTGCGCGTTCGACGTATAAGGTGTAGTGGGCAGATTGCCGCCGTAGATCGACGAGCAACCGGTGGCGTTGCTGATGTAGAGGCGATCGCCGAACAACTGCGTCAGCAGCTTGATGTACGGCGTTTCGCCGCAGCCCGCGCAGGCACCGGAGAACTCAAAGAGCGGCTGCAGAAGTTGCAGGTCCTTCACCTGACCATGCGAGAGCTTCGAGCGGTCTACTTCGGGCAGCGAGAGGAAGTACTCCCAGTTCGCGCGCTCCGGCTCGCGCAGCGGAGCTTGCGATGCCATATTGATGGCCTTCTTGCTGGCGTCACTCTTGTTCTTCACCGGGCAAACTTCCACGCACAGCGCGCACCCGGTGCAATCTTCAGGCGCAACCTGCAGCGTGTAGCGCTGGTCTTCCATGCCTTTCCACTTGGGCTTGGCCCATTTAAAGGTTACCGGAGCCTTGTCGCCCAGTTCGGAGCTGTAGATCTTGGCGCGGATCACCGCATGCGGGCACACCATCGCGCACTTGCCGCACTGGATGCACAGATCCTTGTCCCACACGGGAATGAACTGCGCAATGTTGCGCTTTTCCCACTGCGCCGTGCCCGAAGGATACGCGCCGCCGGCGGGAAACGCGCTGACGGGAATCAGGTCGCCCTTGCCCTCGGCGATCATGCCCAGCACGTCGTGCACGAACTTCGGCGCCTTTGAAGAGAACGCGCCGGTCAGATCGAACGTCGACGTCGCGGCCGCGGGCAGCTCCACCTTCTCAAGATGCGCCAGCGCGTGATCCACGGCAGCAAAGTTCTTTTCGACCACCGCTTCGCCGCGCTTGCCATAGGTCTTCTTGATCGCCTTCTTGATTTGTGCAATGGCTTCTTCGCGCGGCAGCACGCCGCTGATGGCGAAGAAGCAGGTCTGCATGATGGTGTTAATGCGCGTGCCCATACCTGCCTCGCGCGCCACCTTGTATCCGTCGATCACGTAAAACTCGATCTTCTTGCGCAGCATCTCTTCCTGCGTGCTGTGCGGCAGCTTGTCCCACACCTCGGCCGCGGAGT
This sequence comes from Occallatibacter sp., assembly GCA_049521075.1. Lineage (GTDB taxonomy): Bacteria > Acidobacteriota > Terriglobia > Terriglobales > Acidobacteriaceae > Telmatobacter. Next base: position 39,376 of record JBEKPD010000004.1, on the reverse strand, counting down.
ACGGCGAGTTGAGCAGGAACACCGCGCCCGGAACCGCCGCTTCCAGCACGTTCATCTTTTCGAGGAAGCTGAAGTTGTGGCATGCCACGAAACTCGCCTTGGTGATCAGGTACGTCGACCGGATGGGGTTCGGCCCAAAGCGCAGGTGCGACGTGGTCATCGAGCCCGACTTCTTCGAGTCGTACACAAAGTAGCCCTGTGCGTAGTTCGGCGTCTCGCTGCCGATGATCTTGATGGAATTCTTGTTGGCGCCCACGGTGCCGTCGGAGCCGAGGCCGTAGAACAGTGCGCGCACCGTCTTCGCATCCTCGGTGGAGAAATCCGAATCGTAGTCCAGACTCGTGTGACTCACGTCATCGTTGATGCCGATGGTGAAATGATTTTTGGGTGCGGGCTTCTTCAATTCGTCGAAGACGCCCTTGACCATAGCCGGCGTGAACTCTTTAGACGACAGGCCGTAGCGTCCGCCGATCACGGACGTCGCCGCGAAGGGCAACTTTCCGGTGTTCTCGGCCAGCACCGTCATAATGTCCTGGTAAAGCGGCTCGCCTGCGGCGCCGGGTTCCTTGCAGCGGTCCAGAATCGCCATCGATTTCACACTCGCGGGTAGCGCGGCCACAAATGCCTTGGTGTCAAAAGGCCGATAGAGGCGCACCTTCACCATGCCCACCTTTTCGCCGTTGCGCACGAGCGCGTCCACGGCTTCCTCGGCGGCCTCGGCGCCCGAACCCATGATCACTATCACGCGCTCCGCATCCTTCGCGCCGTAGTAGTCGAACAGGCGATAGCTGCGGCCCGTTAGCGTGGCAAACCGATCCATCACCGATTGCACGATGCCTGGAACAGCCGCATGGAACGGCGTGCAGGCCTCGCGCGCCTGGAAGAAAACGTCGGGATTCTGCGCCGTGCCGCGAATGAACGGCCGGTCCGGCGTGAGAGCGTTTTTGCGAAATGCGATCAGGTACTTGTCGTCCACCAGGGAGCGAATGGTTTCGTCGCTGATAGGCTCAATCTTGCCGACCTCATGCGAGGTGCGGAAGCCGTCGAAGAAATGAATGAAAGGAATGCGGGATTCGAGGGTGGCGATCTGCGCCACGGTGGCGAGATCTGCTACTTCCTGCACGGAGTTCGAGGCCAGCATCGCCCAGCCGGTCGAGCGGCAGGCCATTACATCACTGTGGTCGCCAAAAATCGACAATGCGTGCGTGGCCAGGGTGCGGGCCGTGACGTGCATCGTCGCCGGGGTCAGCTCACCCGCAATCTTGAACATGTTGGGAATCATCAGCAACAGGCCCTGCGAGGCTGTAAACGTAGTACCGAAGGCCCCGGCCTGCAACGCGCCGTGCAATGCACCTGCCGCGCCGCCTTCACTCTGCATCTCTTCCACGATGGGCAATGCGCCCCAGATGTTTTTCTTTCCCTCCGACAGCCATTGATCGGCCCACTCGGCCATAGGCGACGAGGGGGTAATAGGGTAGATAGCAACGACTTCGGACAGCCGATAGGCAACGGAAGCCGCGGCCTCGTTCCCGTCCATAATCACGGTGGGAATCACAGTCTTTGGTTCACTCATTCTCTTCGCTCCACAGTGCGGCTGTTGGGAAGATCCACCGCTACGTTGAGTCTCTGCACTGAGGGGGTAAGCCGCAGTGATGGAAGGCACAGGGAAGGCGAAGAGTCCCACGCTATGAAACGATGTTCACAGCGTGCAACGCCATGTGGATGGGGTAGAGGGGGCGAGAACGCTGCATTAGCTTTGCGGGAACTCGCCGCTTTCCGCGTTAGGCGGTTCTCCTGGGCTCCAGAAGAGTTCCGCCGCGATACCGGCGCCGAACAACAACTCCACAAGCCAAACGCGCCCCCCAAGATAGTGAAGCGCAAACCCGAATAGAATGCACGCTTCAAAAAGCGCAAGGCTAAGAATGCCTTTCGTCATCCATAGGCCAAGCTGTGCCTGAGCCAAATTGCTCTGAGGTGCGCGCTCCGCCGCGGCCTGGCATACGATACGGGGCAGGACAAAACCACCTGAGACGCACCCGAGGGCGACAAGTGTGATTGCAATCTCAACCGGCTGGCCCACATGTCCCGGCAGTTGGACCGGGATCGTGATTGCGACATAGATGAACAAGAATGCAGACATAACAAACGCATACTTCATGACGCGCATGACGAGCGCGGACGATTTCACGTTACTTTCCATCGTCAGACTTCCTCGACAAAGGTGTATCACAGCCGCGCCGCGAGTAGACGCCGGCCTCGGCTCCCTTGCGCAATCGCTTCCCGCCGTGCATCATAAGTGTCAATTCAACTCTCACTGGAAGCAGGAGCTTGAAAAATGCCCGTTCCCTTTTTGAAGGCGACCGCAGCCCATAGCGAAACCTTTGCCGGAGTCACATATCACATCGACGGTGAGCTTGTACCGGTGCTGCATCTTGAACTCAGCGGCATGCCCGTCTATTTCGAGCACTACATTCTGCTCTGGAAAGACCTGCATGTCCGGATTGGCATCAGACCCCTGGCCGGCGCTCTCAAGCGCGTTCTGGCAGGAATGCCCGTCTTCCTGACTGAGGCCAGCGGTCCCGGACAGATTGGATTCAGCCGCGATGGCGCCGGCCATATCTTCGCCATCCATCTGAATCGTGGCGAGGGAATCGACATGCGCGAGCATCAGTTCCTCGCCGCCACAGGCAGCGTTGGCTACACCTTTACGCGCGTTAAGGGCGTATCGAATATGCTGCTGGGCGGCACAGGATTTTTTATCGACCACTTTCGCGCCCAGGATTCCGAGGGCATCGTCTGGGTGCATGGCTACGGGAATATCTTTGAACTCACGCTGGGCGCCGGAGAGCAGATCGACATCGAGCCCGGTGGGTGGATTTTCAAGGACCCATCGGTGCAAATGGAAACGCAGTTCCAGAAGCTAACGACGGGATTGTTCGCCAGCTCCGGTAATCTGGTGTGGAACCGCTTCACAGGCCCCGGACGCCTCGGAATTCAGTCTATGTACGTACACATGCCAACAACGGAGTAGCCCGCGGATTTACGATGTGAGTGAGAATCGACAGACGGAGGACATCGTGGCAAGCGACGACTGCAAACATCCGCAGAAGATTCAGATCCAGCAGCACAGCTTCATGGGAATGGTGTGGTGCGGTGCATGGCTCTTCACGATCGGCTATCTGCATTTGAATTTCTGGCGAGGCCTCCTGGCCATCGTCTTGTGGCCTTACTACATCGGCGTCCACCTTAGCGCTATGACACACTGACCGCGTGCTGTGCATCATGCCATCTTCGAGAGTCGAAGACAGCATCGTGCTCCCTGGAGGGCCCACCCGACCGAGTTAGTCGGGCGGTAAGCTTTCAGCCCGCTCTGTTCAATCAATTTAACAGTTATCGAAATCGCTGAGTGAGTAGGTTTGACCGGGAGTTAGATTGATCTTCTTCTTCTCGCAAAAGACTCTCCACTTCGCAACCGAGTCCCATTGCACGAAGACACCCGAACCATCCTGAAACTTTGCAAAAGCATCGACGTTGACGATGGTTGGCAGAGCGACGGATTTACCTGCCCGCGCATATCCTAGCGAAACAGGTCCCCAAAACGCGTTGCTTACAATGAGCAACGCATCGCGTTCGGTGTTGTTTTTGATTGTGACTTCATTTGACGCACCCTTTGCGCCCAAACTCTCAGGATGCAGCTCTAAAATCTCGAACTTCTCGTTAGTCATGACGAGACCCCCTACTGCTTACCAATATAGATCCATTAGTCAATACGTTTGAGGTCGAAACCGATGCTCTTCGATCTTTTTTCCTCTTTACTATCTTGAATAAGCAGAAAACAAGCCCTTTATTCGATTCATTTTAACCAGATTTTCTTGTTTTTTCAGACAATGTTTAGTCATTCAATTTCTTACCGCGCGAGTGTGCCGTCACGAAAATTCCATTTTCACGTCTGGCTCACGGAGTCGCAAGTCGATTCGCGGGATGTGGCAAAGCCGCTCGACGCACGCATTGGTCTGGAAAACCGTCGCAAGACTTCTGTTAACTAGCCAACATCTCAAGGAGGAATGCATAAGTGGAGTTAGCTTCAGTCGAGCGTACAGGCCCGCTCGATCCAATTGAGACCGATCGCAGCGAAATCCCCGAACGCGTCGTTGTGGCCGCGGTCGGGCAGTGAATGGAATTCCTTGGGCTCGTTTGCGAGCGAATAGAGCTTGAACCCTTGCGATGGCAGAATCACCTGATCGCGCGCGCCATTCACGATGAGAAGCGGCTCGTGAACCGACCGAATCTTCTCTTCGTTATCGAATCGGTCGAGGGCTAGTAAGGTTGCCGGCAAAAAAGGATAGTGCGCCTGCGCGGCCTTCGGAATGGACAGGTATGGTGCCAGCAACATCGCCCCGTCGAGATGAAATTCACGTGCCATCTCGACAGCCACGCCCGTACCCAGCGAGTGACCGAACAGAATGATGTGTCTCTCTGGAACGCCGCGAGCCTCAAGCTCGCGCAAGTCAGCGCGAGCATCGCGATAAAGGCCTGCCTCTGTCGGAGAGTCCGGCAGTCCGCTGTATCCACGATACTCGGCGAGCAGGAATCCATAACCGGCACTAATATACGGATCAGCAACCTGAGCGGCAGTTAGCAAGCTGTCGCCGTTGCCGTGGAAGAAGACGATCGTGCAAGGCTGCCCCGCTGCGGGCGCGTACCATGCCTTCAATCGGATTCCGTCTTCCGTCGGCACCGAAATCTCTCGGAAGGCACGGTTCGCTTGCACCTCAGCCAGTGGCGTGTATGTGTGGGTCGGGTAGTAGAGCAGGTTCCGCTGGTCAAAGAAGAAGAACGCCAACACACTCAAATACAAAACCGCCGCGAAAACAGACAAACGCTTGAGTCTCTTCACGAAATCACCAACGCCCTCCCATCAGGAGCTGCAAACTGGACCTGGGAATATGAAAGATTGACGCGGCTCTCATTCTAAGCGCTTGAGTCGGCCTATCGGAACGCTCTCAAGCAAGTCAAAGCCGGCTTATCTTCGGCAGCCTGGACATTATTGCAATTGATAGTCTATACTCTCCTAAACAGGAGACATTATGGCTACCATCGCCTATCCCGTTACCCGCTACGAACCTCCCGCTCCGGTGGATCTTGGGTCGGCTGCGGAGCGGAAGCGGCTGAGCGCCTCAGGCCTGAAGGCGGTTTTCAAGATTGCCGGGCTCTGGAAGCTGCGGGACGAAGATGTGCGCCAACTTCTGGGCGGTATTACCAACGGCCCCTACTACGCGTTGAAGAAGAATCCGGCGCACCGGGCATTGACGGAGGACGAGATCTACCGCGTGTCCTATTTAATCGGCATCTTCAAAGCGCTGAACATACTGCACGGCAAGCCACTGGCGGACGAATGGGTGCAGCTGCCCAATTCCAACCGCATCTTTGGCGGGCACACGCCGCTCGAATACATGCTGCGCGGCGGTGTTCCGGCCATGCAGACCGTACGGCGGCTGCTCGACGCGCGCCGGGGCGGCCTGTGAGCGGGGCGAAAAAACCACCTCCACGCCGGTCAAGATTGGGAGCGCAAGGAACGGCAGCGGAAAAGCCGGGAGAGGGGAGAAAAGCGGCAGCGAATTTGCCGCCGGTCACGCGCCCCGAGCGCCGCGACACGCACCGCCTGATCCTGTCCAAGTACAGCCCCGGCGGCGATAGCGTGCTGGCGGAGATCGCCGAAAACAACGAGCATTTGCGCGACATCTTCGACCTGGACGGCGCTACCAACGACCGTCTGCTCGCCGAAAATCAGCGGCTGCCCGGAATCGGCGTTCACGAGCTCGTCTTCGGCTTTCCCTACGCGACCGTGGTGAATGCCTCGTTCACTCATGCTCACCCGCTGGGCGGCAGGTTCAATGGGCCGGATCGCGGCGCATGGTACGCCGGCTTCGAGTTGCGCACCGCGCAGGCGGAGGTGGCATTTCATAAAACAGTGCAATTGGCAGAGGTGAACCGCTTCGTGGACGAAGTCACCTACGACGATTACCTGGCAGACTTTCACGGCGAGTATCACGACCTGCGCTCTGCGCCCGGATTCGCCGCAGCCCTCGATGCGGCAAGTTATGCGGTTTCGCAGCAACTCGCCGAGCGCTTGCTGAACGCAGAATCGGCGGGAATTGTCTACCCCTGCGTGCGCCGCCCGCGCGGAACATGCATCTGCTGCTTCCGCCCGGCGCTGGTCACGCATGTACGGAAAGATGCAAGGTACCGCTTCCAATGGGCGGGATCGCCGACGCCCGTCGTCACTCGGGCCTAGCGCGACTGCGTCCGGGACTACCGCCTGTCGCACACTGCGCGGGCTGCATCCGTCATCCAATCCCGCCGATGTTCATTCGTTCTCAGGCCGTACTGACGAGGAGTGATCCTTTGGCATTGGGCCGCGCGGTCTGACGGCAAATACAGGTGCGGCATTGTCGCCAGATCCGTGACTTGGCGGAACGGGCTCATATCGCGCGAACTGCATGGAATAGTCAGGCCGTCCGTTGTGGCTGGACCGAAGCAGCTCGGCGAGCGGCACTATGGCCTTGATGACCTGCGAGGCACTCACGTGCTCTATACCTTCAATCCGCCCGCGCCGCGAGTTAATGTCGCCGATAATCACGCCCATGAACTCTTCGGGTACCGTCGCTTCGACAGCCATCACCGGCTCCAGCAGCACCGGCTTGGCCTTGTGCACGGCCTCTTTGAACGCGATCGAGCCAGCGATCTTGAATGCCATCTCGTTCGAGTCCACCTCGTGATAGCTGCCGTCAAAGAGCGTCACTTTCACATCGACCATCGGGAAGCCGGTCAGAACGCCGCTCTCCATCGCGCACCGCGCGCCCATATCGATGGGCTTGACGTACTCCTTGAGTACGACGCCGCCCTTGATCTCGTCGATAAACTCGTAGCCTTTGCCCGGCTCGTTGGGCTCGATGCGTAGCCAGCAGTGGCCGTAGTTACCCGAGCCGCCCGTCTGCCGGATGTACTTGCCCTCAGCCTCGGCCACTTTGCGGATCGTCTCGCGGAAGGCCACCTTGGGCTCGCCGATCTCGACCGCCGCGGCTTCGAGAATTCTTTGCGAAATCGCTTCAAGCTCCAACTCATCTTCGCTGCTGAGGACGATATGGCCTTCGCTCCGTTCGAGCTTGACTCTGATCGACGGGTTCTCTTCAAGAATTCTGGCGATCTCTCGCTCCACGTACTGGCGACTTCCACCGTCACCCGGGGCGATAGCAATCGTTAGGATCGAAATTAGTTGATGAACATTCATTTTTACTCTCGTGCAAAGAGCTTACGTTTATTTCGCACCCAGCAGCCCTTCCACCAGCGCCTGCCACTCCGCGTCGAGCGTGGGCCGGTGGAATTTGCGGCCGGCGCGGTTGTACCAGTAATCGGCGTTCCACTCCACACCCTCTTTGCGGTGCAGGTAGGCGTGCACGGCCATGGCGTCGGGCGAGGAAAGGTCGTCGACCATGCCGTGAGCGCGCGCCCAATCACCTTTCGCATCCCACCAGAGCGCGGCGAGCGGAGCCGAAAGCTCGACCGGCGGCTTGGCCAGGTTCAAGGTCGCACGGAAATCCTCAAGCGTCATGATTCGCTTGTACCATTAGGGCTCGGCTCGCGCAACCAAGGTCTGTCAGAGGATCCTTTTGATCTTGACGCGATCGTGATTGACGCCGATGTGCGCCCCAGCTCGTCTCGCTTCTGAGATGAACGGGGGCGCGCGGTGAAATGCTTGCACGTTGTCCGATTGCGTTTTGCCTTTGGACCTGTTCTTTGCGCAACCAAGGTCTCTAACAGCACAAATTTGTATCTGGAAACTTCGTGCCGCCCCATCCTTTCGCCCAAGAAACGGGCGAAAGGATGGGGTACCGGAGTTCTTCTTCAAGCTGTCAGAGACCTACTGTGTCCCTGCAGCGGCACCGGCCACTGTCGCTGTCGCTTTCGTATACGCTTCCCACATCGCCGTCTTTTCCGGAGATTGCCAGTCGGCGTTTGAGAACGCGCTGAGCGTATAGTTCTGCGTCGTATAGGTAAACGAGTTGTATTCAAAATAAATCCGCGTCGGTTCGTTGAACGCCGGCGGATTCTTTTGAAATGCTTCCCACTCCGCCCGGTGTGCGTCCCGGTCGACAAACCACTCCGCGGGATAGGGCAGATTCTGGCATCGCGCCTGCAAATCCTGGACCCGGAATGCGCCTTGGTCTCCGTAATCCCGGAATATCTTGCCGAAGAAAGTGAACGTAATAGTCTTCATAGACGGGTCTATCACCATCTGCCGTTCAGCATGTTGCAGGGGCGTCCCGCTATCGGCAGAGTACAGGTTGGCGCTCACGGAGCACGCCATATGAGTCTGCACATCCACGCCTGCATCGATCACCAGCGATCCGTTCGCAATCTTGTCCTGAAATTGCCCGGTGAACTTTGCAGCCACGGTCGGCGACGCATAAAAGGACTGGTGAATAACAAACGGATCCTTGAAGCCGTCTACGGTTACCGTGACCTGAAGGCGCAGAGATCCCCAATACTTTTTGTCTGCGGACGGCGCCTGCCACTGAAATGTGCATACTGAACTGGCGTCGTCGCAGGAGAAAGGCACAGCGCCCAAATCCGTAGATCCAAATTCGCGACTTCCGATCAGTTCTGCTTTGTTCACCTGGAAGCCTGGTGCCCCGGTGATCGTGAGGCGCGCCTGAAGCTGATCCTGCGTGCCCGCCAAGATCGTCTTATTCATCTCAAACTGGTACGTGGGAAGCGAAGACGGCATCAGAGCACGAGCCTGCTGCACAGCCGCTTCCTGCGAGAGACCCGACTTCTCCAGCGCTTGTACCTGGAGTATCGTTTGCGCCGGGATCATCGTTTGTGTGGTTGTGCTTACCGACCACGGATGAAGCAGGTCCCAATACGTTGCGTCGATCGGTACGGATTCAGGTGGATACTGCAAGTATTCCTGCAGAATGGCCATACGGCCCGCGGGCGTGGTGTCGCCCAGCGGAGCGTGCTTGACCCTGCGAGCGGTTTGCGCACTGGCCGCAATGGCCATGCCGCAAACCAGCGCCAATCCTGCCAGGGCCACCAGCATAAATTTCGGTGTATTTTTCCGCATACTCGTCATCGTCGATATCCTCGATTCATTTCACTTGTTGACTTCGGATGTTTTTCAACCTGATGCCGGAAGGTTGCGCGGTTCCGGCTATCCTACGGGCAGTAGGCGAGAACTCCCGCAAGGTGGCAGGCGTTGTATTCCGCAATTGAGAGGTTCGCGGTGCCGTCGTGATTTTCGCTGTAGGTATGGAACGTACTCTGGTAGACCGATTTGCCGGTGGCCGAATAGGGGCCCGGAGTACCCGTTTTCCCGTAGCTATCGTCGACCCACCAACCGTGATAACTATATGTGCTCGTGTCCGTATTGGGCGCAAGCTTACTAAGACAGTTCTGATAGGACGCCGCCTGGTTGTGGCCGCAGGAGCTGTGTAGAGCAACGGTGTCATCGTCGCAGGTGCTGTATAAGCCAAGGGGTTGAGTGCAATCGGGATTCCACGGTTTCGCGGTTTGCGAAGGGAAACTGAACTGTGTTGCCGCGTCGCTGTTGTCGGTTCCGGCAATAGCGCGCACAGGAACTCCCTGCATGTTGTTATGGTTGTACATGCTTCGCGCATTCGAAGGTTCGAGGGAGACGTCGATGTCGGCGAGAATACCGCCGAAATCGTCCGAAGCCAATTCCGAGCCACCGGCCGCGCTGCCGGGGGCGATGATGCTGTAAATAACCGTCGGGCTATTTGCGGGAAGCGTCGAGATGAAATACTCGATTGCCGGACATCCCGCGCTATGACAGATAACGACGCATGTCTGGCCGTTGGAGCAATACGTACTCATGGCAGATTGCATGACCGCCTCGCCGCCCGGCCAGGTCGGATAGTCGAAGTTATAGTCCCAGGCGTCCCATTGCACATACAAAACATTTCCGGCAGTGTTGAGCGTGCCTAAACCGCCCAGATTACCCCAGGCGCCTGCCTGGTCGGTCGTGAGAACTCCGTATGTCTCCGGATTCGAGCAAGAGCTTGCGGTATAAGGAAAATTTGGACAGGGGGAATGCCTTCCGTGAATAAGCAGAACGTGGATATTGGGATTCTGAGCGAAAGCCGAAAGCGAAGAACCAATCATCGCCAGAAGTCCAACAATCGCGCACAGAACACTAGCCGCTTTCCTTTTCATGAGTACTCCTTACATTCGTTGGGGTGACTGCAACTTCGCCCACAGCATGACCGCATGTATCGTGAATCGGAAGTGTTTACCCTGATATCCAACAGGGGTATACACATGTGTTTGTTTGCCGCGACTCGCTGACGTTGAGCTACTTATGGATGGAATGAATTTTTAGTGAACGCGACGGGAACGGTTTCTTTCGTATCCGAATGCCTTCGCATTTGCCGCGGTGTATTTGTCGGGCGCTCAGGAATCCAGATCCGCAATTTAAATAACGTGGGTAAGGCAGGTTACGACTCAGGAAATATATATAGAAATTCGCGTCATAGTAATTGATTACTATCTAATGATGAAAGTGTGCTTCATCAATGATCGAACTGGTCGGTCTGAATCCCTCAGGGATTAAAACTCTCTGACTTTTGCTATCCATTTTCGACACGACTGAAGTCGTGCCCTTTCAAAACAGCGGCGTCAACGGAGTGTTTCAAGAGTCGCCACTCTTCGCTTTGCGCACTGCCAAAAAATCGGATCGCCATGCCGCCCAGCTCGCATAAAAGCGCCAAAGACTCTTTCCCCTGGCGACTTTTCGTAATTCGCCTGCCGCTGCGCGTTTTTCCGCAGCAAGCCTCTCCTCTCGTGTGATTTAAATCACTTTCAGGGGAAAAAACCACTGTTACAACTAGACCATCGTTCCGATAAAGCAAGCTGAGGGTCCGCCAGGGGGCTAGGAAGGGCTGGGGGATTACCCGGCCGGCAATCCCCTTCTTGGAGGTCAACTCATGGGACTGCTCGATGCAACGATCCCCGAAAACCAGGATTGCAACCAGAAGCAGGTTCGCCGTATACTTAAATCCGACCAATCTGGTCGCATTTCAAAATTGCTGCCCTTCCGGCGGCAGCACAGGGGAGTTCGGCACGTGAGCGCGCTGAGCGAATTGAAGGTGGGCGAACGCGGGATCCTGGAGTCTCTCGATCTCACCGAATCCGTCCAGAACCATCTGATGCATATGGGTTTTGTGCCCGGCTCGTGCGTCCATGCGCTGCGCCGCGCCCCCGCCGGCGACCCCACGGTGTACTGTATCGACGGCATGGAGATCGCCCTACGCCACGAGACTGCCGAAGCTATCCATGTGCGCCTCTGCACCGGTGCCGCCGCAACTGCGACAGCCACCGAAGATGCACCTGAACTCGCCGAGGCCGCGCGATGAACGCCTGTTGCGAGACGCCGGCATTCAAGCCACCTGTTCCTTCGCAGGAAAGCGCGCTCAAGACGGTCGTTCTCATCGGCCCGCCCAACTCCGGCAAGTCCACACTCTTCAATAAGCTCACAGGGCTGCGGCAGAAAGTGGCCAACTACCCCGGGGTTACGGTGGAGCAGCGCAAGGGAGTGATGGCAGGAGTGGGCCGCGAAGATCTCACGCTCATCGATCTGCCGGGAATTTATTCGCTGACTCCGTATTCCGAAGACGCGCGCGTGGCAGTGGATGTATTGCGTGGGCGCATGCCGGGCACGCCCAAGCCCGACGCGGTTTTGCTGGTTTTGGATTCGCTGCATCTAACTCGGCAGCTCATGTTGGCCATGCCCGTGCTTGCCGTGGGCCTGCCGACGCTCGTGCTGCTGAACATGTCGGACCTGATGGAGTCGCGCGGCGGCCACGTCGACGCGCTCAAGCTGGCGCGCGAGCTCGGCGCACCGGTGGCGCAGATCAGCGCCGTCAATGGCGCCGGTCTCGACGCCGTCCCGCTCTTCCTCAATCAGCAGAACGATCACGCCCAGGCCAAGCGCGTTGAGTTGCCTGTGATCGGGAACGCGGCCAGCACGCACAACTGGGCCGCGCAGGTCAGTCGCCGCACCGGTTACAAAGTGCCGGTTTCGGCTGCAAACACGCAAAAGATCGACAACATTCTGCTGCACCGCATCTGGGGACCGCTGCTGTTTCTGCTCGTCGTCGTCGGCGTTTTCGAAGTGGTCTTTTCCCTCGGCCAGCCGCTTTCAGACGGCTTCGGCGACCTGTTAGCGCGCGCGGCCGACTTGCTCCGCCCGCTGCTGCCTGTGGGCTGGCTGCAATCGCTCTTGCTTGACGGCGTGTGGAAGGGCATCTGCTCGGTTCTGGTTTTCCTCCCCCAGATCCTTCTGCTTTTTCTTTTCATCGGCATTCTCGAGGACTCCGGCTACCTGGCCCGCGCGGCGCTGATCGCCGACCGCGTCATGCGCACCATCGGCCTCAACGGCAAAGCGTTTATCCCGCTGCTCTCGGCATACGCATGCGCGGTGCCCGCCATCATGGCCACGCGCACCATTGAAAACAAGCGCGACCGCCTCGCGACAATTCTCGTCACGCCCTTCATGACCTGCTCGGCGCGATTGCCCGTTTATCTGCTGCTCATCGCCGCTTTCATTCCCAACGTCTACTACCTGCATGGATTCCTCGGCCTGCAGACACTTGTGATGCTCGGCCTCTATCTCGCAGGATTCGTCGCCGCCTTTACCACCGCGCGTTTGCTCAAAAGCTCCATCCTCAAATCCAGCGACACGCCATTTATTCTCGAGCTACCGCAGTACCGCATGCCCACGCTCTACTCGCTCGGCCTGCGCGTGCTCGATCGCGCACGCATCTTCCTCAAGAACGCGGGCACGATCATTGTCGCCGTCACGCTGGCGCTCTGGGTTCTCGCGCACATACCGCCAGTGCATATCGCCGGCGGCTCATTCGCGGCGCCGCAACTTGCCGAAAGCCTCATCGGACGTCTCGGCCACTTTATCGAGCCGGCCATTGCGCCACTCGGCTTCAACTGGAAGATCGGCATCGGCCTGCTCTCAAGCGTGCTGGCGCGCGAAGTGATGGTCAGCACCATGGGCACGCTCTACGGAGCCGACGCGAGCACTCATGCCCTCAAACTGCAGACTGCTCTGCACCACGACATGACGCTCGGCGGCGCGCTCGCCTTGATGATCTTCTTCGCCTTCGCCATGCAGTGCACGTCGACCATCGCTGTAGTCCGGCGCGAAACCAACAGTTGGATGTGGCCCGCCGTGCAGTTCCTCTATATGCTCGTCCTCGCTTATGGCGCGGCATTTGCCGTGAATCACCTGGCGATGATGTTTCTCCACTGATCACGGTTCACGTAGCTTGCAGCTGGTAGATCGTAGCTAGTAGCTGCTATCGTGTCCCCATGCGCGCCGCTGAACTTACTGCTCCTCTCACTTTCCGCCTTGTCGAAATGCCCATCGACGATCCTGGACCTGGCGAAGTACAGGTTCGCGTTGCATCGGTCGGCGTTTGCGGTTCCGATCTGCATGCTTACGGCGAAGGCCAGGTCGGCGGAATGCCCAACGCGTATCCGATGGTGTTGGGACACGAGCCTGCGGGCGTCATCGTCAAGACTGGCGCGGGCGTTACCGGGTTTGCCGTGGGCGATCGCGGAGCGCTCGAGCCTGCGCTCTACTGCTATCACTGCGAGTTCTGTTTGAGCGGCCACCACAACGTGTGCGCCAACATCCGGTTTCTATCGAACCCCAACTATCCTGGCTTCTTCCGCGAGCTCGTCAATCTGCCGGTCTCGAACTTCGCTCCCATTCCAGCCGCACTCTCTTTCGACGCGGCTGCTCTGTCTGAGCCGCTCGCCATCGCCATCCACTCGCTGCGCCTCGCGTCCATTTCTGCTAGAGAAACTGTCGCCGTCATCGGCGCTGGACCAATCGGATTGCTCACCATCGCTGCATTGCGCGCCGTGAGCGCTGGACGCATTTGGGCTGTGGAACCGCTGGCCCATCGCCGCGATTTGGCGCGCGCCCTGGGCGCTGACGTTGCGCTCGAACCTGCGGAAGCAGTCGCAGAGATTCTGCGCGCGACAGGACAACGCGGCGTCGACTGCGCCATCGATTGCGCCGCTGGAACCGATACCGTTCCGCAAGCTATTCGGCTTACGCGCAACGCGGGCCGCGTCGCGCTCACTGGAATTCACTCCACGCCGACGTTCACGGTTGACGCCTCCGGAATGCGGCGCAAGGAGCTCACGCTCTTCAACGTGCGCCGCTCGAACCACGAAACTCATGAGGCTTTGGAGCTGCTCGTCGCGCATCCCGACTGGTTCGCGCCGCTGGTCACGCACACGCGCTCGCTAGATGAGATCGGCGAAGCCTTCGACCTCACGAGCCATTATCGCGATGGCGTTGGCAAGATGGTGATTAGGTGTAAAGACAGTGGTTAGTGATTAGTGGTTCGTACTACAGTCGCACATAGCGATGCGGAGGGAGCAGGGGCCTTCACCGGCTGCGGAAAAACTCAACCGAAGTAGCTTTGTAACAGGGCACGGCTTTAGCCGTGCCGATAAAGCCAGCAGAACGAATCGGGCTTTAGCCCCTGCCAATCTATCCCTTGTCGAATTCGCTTTTCATTCGGACTTTTTCCGCAGCCTGTTCAGGCCCCTGAAAAGCCGCGGGAAATTGAGGCCTTTAGGCCCGGATCGAAACCATTCGAGGCAAGCACAACTGTAGTGCTAGTGTCCCGTCCCTAAAGTTCGCAACATAATAGAACTGTCATCCTGAGCGATGTTTGCCGCGTTTTGCGCGGCAAACAGAGTCGAAGGACCTGCATTTCGGGGCTTCGATTTATGCTACGAACTTCGGCGACACCACACTAGGCCCGACGGCGATAGCAGCTGAACGTGATGAAGTGAAACTCCCCCGTTTGCTGATAACGCATGCGCTCGCCTGTCATGCACCCTTTCATGCATGTTGACAATACTCCCCTGCGAGATGGTTTAGGAGACGCGAGGATTCCCGCCCCGGTCCCCAAAGGCGAGGGACCGGGAGCCCCCTCACCCTGGTTTAGAGAGGTTGCCGGGATCGAAGTCACCCGCCGGACTACAAAAGAGGGGCTATCTTGCCCTTAACTAGAGCAAGGTAGCCAAGCGCATCAGTCACATCCTTCGACGTGAACTGATCGGCTTCATATCGCGCATTGAACCCGTAATACTTAAGATGTGCGTACTCCGTCCTAATTGCTCGCAGGTGTGTTTCGCGGGAAACGATGCTGTCGCGGGTAGTATGGACGCGGAGATGTTGGCCTAGAGCTTTAGCTAAATATGCTTCAACATAGTGCAATGCCGTGTAGAACAAAACGATCAATTTCCAATTAATAGACGCCTGAGTGTTGGTATCCAGCCTGTTCGCAAAGACCTCATTATCTGTCGCTTTTTTAACGTGCTGGTCTTTGCTTGGCACGTTGTCTATTCATCCTCTCTCGAATAAATCAGCTTTGATCCCGACGCAAAATCCGCGCTGCTGCGATTCGAAGAAGGAACTACATTGAAATCGAAAGCAATCTCTGGAAATCCGTCGATCAGTTCAAATTGCTTTTGGAACACCCTCTCTCGATTTTCTTTTGTAGGGGAATCTAGCGCAACCCACACTAAAAGATTGCCGTCGGCCCGCTCCACGGAAACATAATGAACATCAAGGATCACACCAAAATCAGCCGCTAGTGCATCCTCTACATCTTGGCTATATAGGAGACTAGGCTCTTTTGAACCGTTGACAGTCATGGTGATGTGTGGAGTGCCAGAGTTCATCGTGAATACACACTCCCCCGGCTCGCACCGCCGAGGGGTGGATGCGAGAACCATGGACATGACTGCGACTTCCATAAACATATCGGCCTACTGAGTCTTCTTCTTCAGTGAATCGGGGGGGACAATTCCAAGAATTTGTTGGAATTGGAATTGGTAAACGGGATTTCCGTTTTCGTCGAATGTCTCAAGACGCACGGCATCTAACAGTATAACCTTCGCCTTAACCGTGGTCCCGTCAGCAAGGGCGTATTGGGAAAATGGTTCTGTGGTTGACTCGAAAGGCACAGGATTCCCAGGGTACATCTTGCCCAAATACGGATAATTGTTCTTTGGTGACAAATTCAGCCCTTTCCCTGATACCGTCGAAAGGTTAGCATAGCTGCCGCGCGATTGAATAGCCATTTCTGGGCAGAAGGAGTGAACTTTTATTGAATTGGGAGAGCCAGCGGTAATAGTGACCCGATTGTGAAGCAGTTGACTTTTTGTCAGCAAGGGACATACGTTCCAGTCTAGGAGCGTGGCCGGCGGGCGGCCTCGGTCTCGACGCCCCAAAAACCACCCCGAGGGTGCCCGACCTGAGCGAAGTCGAAGGATCGCCTCGCCCTTGGGGACCGGGGAGACTCCTGCTGGATCGGTCCCGAAAACGTCCATCCCACACCCAACACAATCCACCCCAAAATTCCCCCCGCCGAATTGCCGATAATTTCCCCCTCCCGGCGCACAATAAAACCAGAGATCAGGCACCAGGGGCCGGCTCCGCAGTCCCGTAGTCACGACGTCCCTAAGTCCCTGCTCTCGCTGGCTAGTTACCACTTCATCACCCCACCCCCTCCCCCCTATCACCTGAAACCTGACACCTGACACCTGACACCTGACACCTGAAACCTGAAACCTGAAACACCCCCCTATAAAAATCGCAAAAAACGAACTGTGAAACTGTGAAGCCAAGAACCAGCAAGGAATCAGCCGCTTACAGCCAAAACCCCACATCGACACAGAAACTGTGAAACTGTGGAGCACAGCCAATCAAGCTTTTCGGGGATTGTGTCCTGAACTGATAGCTCAAAACTGAAAGCTGGCAGTTGCCATCTAACCACTAATCACTAGCCACAAGAGTTGGCCTAGGGATCACAAATCAAACTGCGTGGAGACTTAGTTAATAGGTCAGAGTCGCAGTAATGGTATCGGTGTAAGTGCCAGAAATCGTATTCTGTTTCGCCGGAATCTGCCCATAGACTGTGAGCGTTTGCGCAGTGCCGGTTCCTGTGCCGGTCACCCAACTTCCCGTCGTGTTCCCCCAATTGGTGGAATAACCGGCGTTGCTAAAGAGGGAGTAATGCAACAACACTCCACTCGGTCCGGACATCATCCGGTTAGTTACGGTGGCTCCGGTGGCCGTGCCGGCGTTGAGCCCTACAGTATATGGGGTGGTGTCGGTGCAGGTGACCGAAAGCGTGGTCGTCGCGTCGAGCAGGGCTTGGGCGTAGGTTCCAAAGCTCAATGGATTCGCAGTAATCGTGCACGCGGTTTGAATGACGACGGTGAGCGCGAAATGCGTGGTATCGGAGGAAACCGTATCGGTATACGTGCCGGGCGGAGCAACCTGATTCGCGTTCAACTGCGCGTAGACGGTTCCGTTATAACTTCCTGTGCCGGTTTCTTCGGTAGTTGTTGTATTGCCCCAGATCTCGGAATACGCACTGTCGCGATATACTTCGTAGCCAAGCTCCGTCCCGTTGGGACCGGTCAAATAGCGCAGATTCTCCGTGGCTCCCGCTCCGGTTCCGGCATTGAACGGAATGTCCCACGACCCACCTGCGCAGGTGACGGCGTAAGGCGTGGTGCTGCGAATCTGCGCGCCAATGTAAGTGCCAAAGTTCAGAGGTGTGGTGATGGCGAGCGTGCAGGTTTGCGCCTGCGCTTGGTGCGCACATAGTGCGGCAAAAAACATTACTGCCAATGCCCATCTTCGCGTCATGGCTTTACCTCCTGGCAGCGAAGCGGTCCGATTGTGGGGATATCGCCGGGAATCGCCTTGTAGTCGAAGGCGGCCGTACAGCGCTTTCCATTTGCGAGCGCGACGGTAATCCTGTTGTGGGTGCTTAAGCCTTCAAGGTACGCCTCACCGTCGTAACCTACGGGCACAACGGCGCTGGAGCCGAGCAGCGTAGCTGTACTGCCGAGAGGAATGGGGAGTCCCGCTGCGTCGACCAGCTTGAGAAGAGCGCCGTGACTGAATTGAATGGGAAAACGAATCACGACTCCGGAACGATCCTGAGGCCGAACGATGCGCTTGTCAAGGGCCAGATCGGCATCTGCGGGGACGTCCTTGGGCTCGATGCCGATATGGTTCACGTCAAAGGAACGCATATCGGGCACCAACAGGCGTCCGGACTTATCGGTGGTACCTACGCCGCGGTTCTCCTGGTAAACGTGGACGTGTTCCACCGGAGCCGTATCGACGATGGCAAAACTGTCGACAATTGTATTGGAGGGAAACAGGCCTCTATCCACCAGCGATAATGCGCCCTGCGATTCCAAGCGCACAGTGGTTTGCCCCGAGGAATCGGCGAGACCCGCAGAGAAAAGCCCCACCGGCGATTTGTATTGCGCTATGCCAAACGCCTGTGTGCCAGCTCCAGCCGAAACGTATGCCTGGTAGCCCCAGTCGCCGATCACTACCGCTCCCTGCTGAGCTTGCATCTGCACGGATCCGTTGGACGAACCGCCGACAGACGCGGAGCGCCGTCTGCCCAGCGGGACACTGAGCGTAAGCTGCAAGCCGCTGCCGCCGGCGTTATTGAGGTCGCGGAACTCGGTAGCAAAAAACGAAACGTGATGGAATTGCTGCGAGTAGTTGGCAGTTACAATTCGTGATTGCAGGTTTCCGGCGAATGCATTCGGCGCCAGCACTGGGGGCGCGCTCTGGCTGAGTTGCGCGTAAGCCACGGCCAGCGAACCGAAACGCCGGGAGAAGAGTCCACTGAAAAGGCTGATCTGCTTGCGCGGAATCGACGAGCCGTTCATGGCAGCCACATCGCGGTAGTTGCTGTTGGCCAGGGTTGCCGACCCACCCAGGTCGAAGACCCTGCCCTGATGCTGAAGTCCCGCAGAAATCAGATCGCCCGTTCCGCCGGATCCGCCGCTGGCAGCCGCGTCGAAGTTAACCAGAGCGCGGTGCCAGAGAATCGCGGCTGCGCCAGCCCCGCCTATAAAAACGCCTGGCGTGGTTTCGGTAGTAGCTTCGACGGTGAGAGTCTGCGAAAGCCCGCGGCGGTAATAAGCCGCCCCTGCCATCTTTCCGTAGTCGTTGCTCAGGAGGCCCCATTCACGCCTGACCAAACCCGTTTGCGCGGCAAAGGTCTGCAGACCCTTGGCCAGAAGGGTGCTGGCTCCGTAAAAGGGCTGGCTGACGGTTACCTGCCCACCTTGGGTGTTGGTCAGGGTCATGGTGATGGTGCCTTGCCCGGAGATGATAGGCAACTGCGGGACCTCGAAGGGACCGGGGCTCACTTGGTTGGAGGTCGCCAGGTTTCCGTTGACCAGTATGTCTACGGTAGATGGCACAGCCGCGGAGCCGCTAAGTGTTGGAAGAGGGAAGGTAATCAGATCGGGACGCATGGTAAAGTCGGATCGGATCTGAACTCCTTCCATATGAACCGGGCGGGACCAGCTCAGGCCGCTGTCGATGTAGTCGCCTGCACTGTAGCGGCGCAATGATTTTACATCTGCGAACGTGTACGCTGAGTCGAGACGCACAATCGGCTTGGTTCCTGAAGTGCTGAGAGCCGAACCGGCATACGTCATCCAATCGGAGCTTGTGATGCCCCACGGGCTAAAGTTGCGCAGGTCGAACGATCCGCTTCCTCCGTACTGGCCGGTCGAGAATGTTCCTACCGTGTCATAGTTCAGTGTGAGCCCGGTGCCGCTTTCAATGGGCCGCCGGCGCTCCGGGTCTTCACCCTGCGCAGGCTGCAACACATTGGGCACAAGAGCCGCGTCAGTGGCAGAGACGAGCAACTGCTGATTTGCGGAGTCGATTTTCCAGGTGATGCCGGGCAACTCATTCAACGCCATGAGGCCGCCGCCCGCAGCGCGTGTGCCGGGGACGCGAAAACCCAGATCCCGCAATTGCTGTGGACGCGCATACAAGGTTCCGCCGCGCAGAACGAACTCGCCAATCTTGCCCGTGGAGTAGCCGTTCACGATCACCTCAAGAAGCAGGGTGTCATTGGCGGCCGGAGGGTCCATCGTAACCGGATCAAGGGGGGACGAGTTGGCGGCGGGAGGGGCCGCCGTGGCCAGGCCAGCGGCAGGGGAGGTGTCCGTCGCAGTTGCGGAATCCGCCTGCGAAGTCCGCACCACCGAGAACGCCAGAATCAATACCGCAGCCATGCGAAACCAGCGCGCCAGAGATTGTTCCCGGTCATGGCGTAGCAGTAACGCCGACCTGCACATCGATGGCACCAGCGATTCCATGGGCGGCTAACTTGAGCGTTTCTCCCGGTTGCGGCGCATGCCCTTGCGCGTCAAGCTCCCAGCGCCTGGTGGCGCCGGATAAAAGGTAGGGTGACACCTTTGTCTTCGGGCTGAATTTGCGGCCGTCACTCGCCGTCACCACAATGTCGTGAAGCGCGTCATGGCTTTGGCCAGTGTTCACTCCCACCAGAAACAAGCCCTCCCCAACGCGCTCCAGATGAAACTGATCCCGCGGAACCGCTTTTGTCGCGGGCGCAGCAAAGATGGGGATGGAAAGGCGCAGCACCATTTGAACCACGCCCGGCTCACCGGCTCCCGGTATCTGGTCGAGCAGAATCCGATAGGTAGCTTCGCCACCTACAGGGGGCTGACGCAGAATCAGGCGCACTACCTGAGTGCCTCCCGGCGGAATGGTAATCAGCGGCGGACTTAGGACGATGACCTTCGAGTCAATGAGCTGGTCTGCATCGTCCTTCTGGCTCCAGTCGTAAGCGCGTACCTGCATCGAGGTCGGCTTATCGCCGTGGTTTGTTAGCGTCAGCGATGCGGCTCTTTGGCCCGACGGAAGAAAGACGTTGACGGGCAAAATCGACAAGCCCTGTGCACAGGCGGCATAGCCTGCGAGAAAAAGGGCCACGGCAGCGGCGTTTCTTGCCGCCGCCGTGAGCCGCAACGATTCTCGATTCCGCGAGGTCATGGTGTCCTATGCACGGTTGCAAAAAGCTCTGAAGTTAGTAGGTGACAGTGGCCGTGACCGTATCCTGGTAGGTACCGGAGAGGGCGGCCTCAGTAGCCGGTATCACACCATAAACGTTGTACGTGATTGCGGCGCCGGTCCCGAGCTCAGTGACTGTAGAACTGCCGTTAGTGCCGTCACCCCAAACCGTGGCGCCACCCGAGGTGGTGTAGATGGAATACCCCAGAGTGAATGCAGTGTTTGTTGTGTTCGTCATTAACCGGTTGGCTAAGGTTGCGCCGGTACCAACTCCCTTGTCCAGCGCGACGATGAAATCGGCGCCAGTGGTGCAGTTCGCGGTAAAGGTTCCCGTCACACTGAGCTTCGCGCCCGAATAGGTGCCGAAGGGTAGCGTGCCAGCGGTGAGGGTGCAAGTATTCGCCACGGTTGCTGAAACGGCAATGGTCGTCGTGGCTGGTGATGCTGCAAAAGCGCTTGGCGCCGAGAGCAAAGCAAGCGAGAGAACCGCGGCAACCGATGCGGACAGAACATGAGTGTATTTCACGGAATTAACTCCCCCAAAAGAGATTTGTTGTGAAACTGTAAATATGATAAATGGGAGTTGATTTCACGTGATAACTAGTTAGCGTTATAGTCAGTAACCGATGAGATACAGGCACTGCCCAATCGGTTCCTTGAGTCGGTTACTTTCGTTAATTTTTCTTCATACTATGTGACCCAGATCACAGCTTTCGGTTCAATAGACGATTGCCACAGTCATGGTTCCGGGGTTCGCGTCCTCGGTGGAACAGCGCGCAGCCTCGATGATCCCTGCTGGCGAGCCCAAGGAGACGGGTCGAAGCAAACCATATTCGGAATTCTCGGTTACTTTGATTGACGGGGCACGCGGCAAGAGAAAATTGCGATCGCCTGCACGCGCGAAGCCGCGAAGGTCAGCGAGACCTGGAATGGTTGAGCCGGGTTTGGCAAGATCGGTGGCAGGATTGCTGTTGACAGTAACCTGGTAAGGCACAGAGAGAGAGCAGTTTACAGAGATGGGGGAGTTCAACTCCTTGGGCCCCGATTGGCCGCTATCGGCCACAGCCCCAGCCGGAGAAACCTGGCATCCCGCTTCGACAATTACGCTCACAGATATCGAAGCGGTACCCGTGGCGGCATATCCCGTGTTGCACACGAGCCCCGCTTGCAGCGCGACGATTGCGACGATGGGAACAACGGACCTGGCGAGCATCGTTCTCCTCCGACGCCGAACCTCAAACGGCGTTGGTCGACCGCGCCGTGAGCCAACCAATGCAAAAACCGCTTGCGGCTGGAACTCCGTGAGGCGCTTTTTTCGGCCAGAACCATCGGAACTGGTTCTGGATTCTGGTCTATGGGGTATGTATCGTCGATTCTTAAAGAAGCCTTAGAATTCGGGCCGCTTTTCTTAGACCTTCGTAATGTGCGGCGCCTACTCGGCAACGTGATCATTTAGCTTTTTCGAAGCGCGATCGCTTAATGGAACATTTGTGGGTGTCGATGAGGGAATTCTCGCGTAAGTGCCTACAAATCGATGTTTCCGTAGATCCAATTCTGGTCACTTGTGCTCAATCGATAATGGAGCAGCAGGCTGTCTCCGTCGCGCCAACTTGAGCTGCCTGCATCGTAGTACGCCAGCACAACCATGATCTCGGTCCAGTTACTCGCGAAGACGGGACTTCCGCTTGACACACTCGAAAGAGGAACTACGGCTTCGATCCTTCCCGTGGTTGGATCCCATTGCGGCGAAATCACCCCGCCGATGCTGGCATCCTGCGACCATACGCCACCCGCAGCGGTCCAGTGTTGAAAAACGTTCGAATCGCTGTCGCGCTCCAGCATGTACACCATCGGCCTTCGCAGTGATTCGCCCGACAGCCCGATGGATGTGCCGGAAGCGCTCGGATTGGCGAAATCCTGACTGTAAACGCGCAACGCGAAGAGCGGCTGCTGCTGATATGCGGAGAGTTGATTCGCGGCACTATCGACACGCAGATAGAGATTGGAGCCGTCGTTGGCGATATACACTCTCTTGATCTGGTACGTCGCGGATGGCGCAGATGTGGTCTGCGGACCGATAAAGTAGGGGACGTTGCTCCACTGGTCCCAGTCATTCGCCGTAGCAAAGCTCACGTTGATGCTCTTCCACGTGCCGGCGTTGTAAATGGGTGGAACAATGCCGAGAGAGTACTGCCCTTCGTAGATCAGGGATGCAAGGATGAAGGAAGAGGCTGTCAGCGGCTCGCACATCGAGCTGACGAGAGGTTGCAAAGTCACATTGGAGACGGCTTCTCCGGAAGGCATGTAGCCTGCACCTGTGATGCTTGCGAGCCATTGCAGCCGCGATAACGCGGTGGCTACGTCGCCCGAGAGAATCTCGTAGATTGCCACCCACATGCTCATCTGCGGCCACGAGGGCTCGGGGCCAAGCGCCTCATTTCCTCCGGGACTCCACGCGCCCGTGTAGTAGAACGTATCTCCGAGGTACCGGCAGAGCCCGTAGTTCTGCTTGGTGAGAGTGTTCACCACGGTCGAGATGTGATCGGATGCCCGGCCGGATTCATGGTCGACCGCGCCCAGGGCAATCAGAACGTCCGATGAGGAATCGATGAGCGGCTGTACGCTGTTGTCCGCATTGACGGCGCGATTGTAGTAAGAAAGCGGATTCCACATTCCCGGTGGATACCAGGTGGACGGCCGTTGCATCGCTGTCATGATGGAGGCCGGACCGCCGGCATACCACTCCGTCAGAGATGTTTCGCCGAGAAGCTCCGCCATGCACTGTGTGGCATAAAGGCCGATCACATACCATGTTTGCGTGTAGGTATTGTGCTCGAGGCCCAATGCCTCTTCTTCCCAGATGCTGAAGTCAGCCTGTCCGAAACCGTTCGGCTGCAGATTGCTGAGAATCCAGTCCGACGCTAGCTTTACATTCGGCCACAGATCGGTGAGGAACTCGGTATCGGCCGTCAAGGTATAGTGCCGATACACTCCATAGATGAATGCGCCAATCGAGTCATACTCGGGCTCGACGAAAGGCACATAGGCGCTGCTCCACATGTCGTAGGTGGTCTTCCAGGTCCCGTCGCTGCCCTGCAGGCTGGCGAGCCAGCGAAGATGGCTCTCCGCTTCTGCGTGATGTCCGCTGGCGTCAAGGGCGATGGTTGTGATCGCGCTATCTCGTACCCAATTCTTGTAACCGTAGGCAAATGGATTGGTGGTAGCAACGAAAGCGCCACTCACCGGATTTTGCACGTTCTTGATCATGATCAGCATGCGATCGAAGAGCGTGTTCAATCCCTCGTCGTCGAAATTGGCCCGCTTGCCGCTGCTTCCATTTGTCAGCCATGCGTTATAGGCAGAGGCGGTGCTCGAGAACCACACATCGCCCGTGGACGCGCGGGCCGCTGCGATGGCCGCCTCTGCGTCCGCTTGGGTATCAGAGATACCGATGTAGAAGTAGATCGTCTGTGAACTCCCTGCATCCACAGTGACGCGGCAGTTAAACGCGAGATCCAGATCGGGGACAGTAAGATCGGCGTTGTTCTGCAGGGTTCCGCTCGCGTCAAAGCTGTACCAGGCAGCGCCGGTCGGGCTCGTCGCCGAGATGTCGGCTTCATTGCCCACCTGGTAGCCATCGACGGCTTGCAGGGCTCCGAGAAAAAGGAACAATTGTCCAGATGCCGACATGTCCGCGATCAAAGCATTATTGGTAGCGTCGTACCAGCCGTGAACGGTTTCTGTGCTGACCAGGTTGTTGGGGTGTACCTTGTCGAGCACGTTGAAGGTGAGCGCAGCGCTGGTTGGATTGGTCAATGTGTAGGCAATGACAAAGAATGGCTGATTGGGTGGCGCGGCGTAGCTCCGTGAAAGAGTCATCGCAGGCTGGACGCTGGCGCCCGCGTAGGTAAGGTAATTCGAGGTTAGGATGCCGGCGTTGCTGGCCCCGTTTTCGAACCAGCCTTCGCAATCGAAGTTCGACATCTGGTTGTACTTGATGTTGTTCGTCTCATCGCGAAAAAATCCTTCGTACTCCACGATCTGATTCACGTCCCTGGCCGCTAAAGAACCGACGAGATAATGCAACTCGCTCAGGCATGGGCCTTGGGTTGAGGTATCAAGTTGCGTGAGCGTGCCGGCCTTCCAAACGCCCATCATGTTGTTCCAATTGGAGAGGTAGAGTGCGCGTGTCGATGTGGTCGAGGGATTGGTTGTACCCATGGCTCACCTGCTTCAGGGGATTGAGATTTCCTGTCTGCACAACTGTGCACATTAAATGAGGCAGAATTGTGATGCGGAACGGGCTGTCAGCAGTGCAAATCGGGACCAAGGGATGGAAGAGCGCTAGGAATCCAGGGGCGAATCGCGGGGAGCGAAGCTTTGCTGAACTGGGCTTCTCTAGGGGTCGCCGCGACCTATCTAGAACCATGAACAAGAACCTTCCCGGTGTCAAGGGATTTCTTGACTGACAAGCATCGGAATCTTGGCGGACGGCCGCCAGAAATCGACTCCAACCGCTTGCGGTTGTCGGGTACTACTGTTTGAGCGAATTCCAGGCGGGCTTCAATAGGATCAACGATTTCGAGTGGGATCTACCGGAGACGAAAGCAGCGAATTCGCCTAACTGTTGTTGTTCAAGTTCGTAGACAGGGACGAGCTTACCGGCCATCATGCGAATCGTCTCGACGTCAAGCACGAAGACGCTTACCCAGAACAACCCTGGGTCAACGATCTGGCAATACTGCTTTGCCAGATGCGAGCCTCATCCTTTGCGTCGCTCGTCTAGAAAATGGACCTGGTTTACCCAGATTACCCAGAGCCCGAGAGATCGTGTCGAGGATCCCACAGTTTCGTTCTACCTGAGTCTCAATATAGCTATCGAGAAGCCCTCAAGGCTTTGTCCGCCTGGATGGCAGTTTCGCGGGCGAAATTGAGCGGAAGAGAATGACCCTGATCCCAGGTTCCAGTGAGGGATCCGTCTGTGTTAACGGTCCCGTTCCACATTCCCTGCACGGCGGGAACAGTGAAAGTGACGGACCTTCCGTCAACGTGAAAGTCGGCGCAGTGAATGCCCATCGCCCCTCGATCGAGGCTGTCGAGAGTGCCTGTCACTCCACCCGCGGCGTTTTGTTTCAAGTGCAACCTTATGTGCAGCGGGCCGAGAGTTCCTGCGTAGTCTCCGGCGATAGTCGGGTTCTGCTGTGCAAAGACAGGTGATGGCAGCATCGCAAGCAGAGCCAGAGTAACTATGCTCGTGATCATTCCGATGCCGAGCTGGATCAGAGTCTTGTCTGATTTGGTTTCATTCGCGCAGATCATGATGGGTAATTCCTCTTGGGGGGAGAATGCACGCCACTTAGGTTACGAGCGGCCAATGACCTATCGTCATGTATTCCTTTTTGGAGGTCAACTGCATTCTGGAGTTACCAGCCACGTCGGTAATAAATATTGCGGTACTTTTGGGGGCCAGTTGCGCTGTGCCTGCCGATGATACTGCAGCGCTTAGCTACATTGTCAGCTAGTGGTATGACCACCAGTTGCACTCATTTCGCACGCCCGAAAGCGTGGTATGTTCGGGTGCCGTACAAATCATATGTTACTTTTGTTACTTTGGTAATTTATTAAATTGCACGATATCACAGTGGTAGTACCACTTTCATGTTACCGTCGGTTTAACTTCAGATTACCAAGGATGTAATTGGTTAGGGACTCTCGGCTTCGGGAGCCCCAAGAAAGGTTTGTATGTCGTTTTTGCGTAGGTCAGTTTGGATCTTAGTGCTTCTCTGCTCAGCCAGTTTCCTAAATGCTCAGTTCGATAGCGGAACGGTGGTCGGAACTGTCCGCGACTCGGTCGGAGGGGCTGTGTCGGAAGTCTCCATTACGCTTGAGAGTCTGAGTACTGGCATCTCACAAACAACCATCAGTAACAGTGCGGGAGGATATACATTCTCGAGCGTTCCTGCCGGAGATTATGCCATCAATGCGAGTCACGCTGGCTTCAAGGACGTTTCCACTTCAGCCTTCACGGTAACCGTGGGCGCTCCGCAGCGCGTCGAGCTGGTTTTTTCCTATGTGGAAGGCGGCTCCCAACAGGTACTCGTAACGGCTTCGGCCCTGTTGCTTGAAACCGACAGCAGCGATCGCAGCATGCTCATCAATCCCACCGAGGTTATCAATCTGCCTTTGAACGGCAGAGATCCGGCTGACCTTGCGCTCATCGTTCCCGGCGTGAATAAGTCCTTTCTTGAAATCGAAGGCGCCACCAGCCGCGAGGCCGCATACAACGTCAACGGCCTTCGCAACCAGGTCAACTCCTTCCTTCTCGACGGCTTGGATAACAATAGTTGGAGCTTGAACGATCTGGGCTTCGCCAACCAGGAGACTCAGCTCAATCCCGATGCGTTATCCGAGTTCCGTTTTACCACCGGCGATCAGAGCGCGGAGTTTGGCCGAGCCGCCGGTGGCATTGTCAATGAGGTGTCGAAACGCGGCGGCAACGAATATCATGGCGCATCGTGGGACTACCTGCGCAACACGGTTCTCAACGCCAACGGGCCGATTCCTCCGACTAACGGCGAAAAGTCATCTCTCATTCAGAACCAATTCGGCGCCGACATCGGCGGTCCGCTCGTACGCGGAAAACTCTTCCTCTTCGGCGACTACGAAGGCTTTCGCCGTCTGCTGCGCGCCCCCATGTTCGCCACCCTGCCGAGTGCCGCGCAGGCTGCCGGACAATTCGTCGACCAAAGCGGCAATGCCATTCCTATCACCAATCCGTATACGAAAGCCGTTTACTCAAACGGTGTTATCCCCATCGCCGCGCTTGAGGCCACGATGCTGCCAGGAACGACAACCTCACAGATCAGCCCCCTGGATATGACTGTTCTGGGCCTCCTACCGACCGGCGCTCTGGCCACGCAGACCCCCGGCGCAGGCAGCAACTACGTCTCGTTCCCACTGGGAACGGAGGACTCCGATAAGGGCGACGCGCGCATGGATTTCCATATCAACCGAAACATGACTACATTCGCCCGCTACAGCCAGCGCAGGTTCAACGCGCTTGATCCAGCGCCTATTCCGGCTCCTCTCTACTCAACCGCAAAGGGCAACATCGACCAGGACAACAAGCAGTTGGCAACGGGATACGTCTTCCAATTGACGAATGGCTCTGCGATCGATGCGCGTGTGGGCTTCAGTTGGAACGCCGGCGCACAAAAGCCAACCTCGATCGGGCAGACCAACCTCCTGGTCGCCGCCGGGGAGCCCAATGTGCCTTCCGATCCCTCGTTCACAAGTGGTCTGAACACCGTCACCGTAACCGGCTTTACACAGTTCGGACGCAACACCCAACTGCCGACCGTAGTCAATCCATTCGTCGTTGATCCGAAGGTCAACTACTCATTACTCAAAGGCCGTCACAGCTTCAAGTTCGGCTATGAATGGCTTCGTGAATCGCAGGTGGTGAGCAACTTCAAGCCGGTATTCGGCGCCGACACTTACAGCGGGAAGTTCTCTCAAGGCGCAACTAAGTACACGGGCACCGATCCCAGTTATGCCGAGGCATGGAACCTGGCCGACTTCATCTTTGGCGCGCGCAGCAAGTACGAGCTAAGCGCCCATCACGTGGTGGAATACAACCAGCGGATGCACTTCTTCTATGCGCAGGACGACTGGCGCATCGCCCACAAACTGACGCTCAACATTGGCATGCGTTACGAATTTGCGACGCCGCCTTATGAGACCAACAATCAGCTCTCCAATTACAATCCTGTCACCAGTCCGACCGGCGGTCT
The DNA here is from genome assembly GCA_049521075.1 of Occallatibacter sp. Taxonomy (GTDB): domain Bacteria; phylum Acidobacteriota; class Terriglobia; order Terriglobales; family Acidobacteriaceae; genus Telmatobacter. The sequence goes on along the minus strand of JBEKPD010000004.1, from coordinate 10,588 downwards.
GGTCGTGGCCAGCAGCGGTTCCATCTTCAACCGCGCCCTGATCAATCGCAACGACACGAACTTCGCTCCCCGCTTCGGCCTGGCCTACAGCCTTACCTCCAAAACGGTTGTGCGCGCAGCTTACGGCATCAGCTATCAGCAGTTCCTTCGCGCCGCAGTGGTCAATGAGCTGGCGCAGAACGCCCCTTACAGCATCGACAACGTGATTACTCAGTATGCGCCGGCTTCGAAGACCCCGCAGGCTGTCTGCACCTCGTTGGCTGCATCTCCTCTCACTTGTTTCCAGCCCACTCAGCTTGGCATGGTGAACAACTTCCTTTCCTTGTCGAACTACTCGCCCTTGTCCACGACCACTACCTACGATCCCGCCAGAACCCCGACCACATATGTGCAAAGCTATCAACTCTCCGTGCAACGGCAGTTAGCTAGGAGCGCTTATCTCGATGTGGGCTATGTCGGCAATTATGGCGTTCACGAGGAAATTGTGCAGGACTATAACGAAGCAGTGCCAAATGCGGCCGGAGCTACGCTCACCTTGCAGCAACGCCGCCCTATTCAGACTTACAGTACCATCCAGGAATCCTTCAACGAAGGTCCGTCGCGCTACAACGCCTTGGAAGCAAAGCTGGAAAAGCGTTACGCTAATGGGATCTATCTTGCCAACTCCTTCACTTGGTCGCACGCGCAAGATGTGGCCGCCGCCAATCAGGAGCTCAATAACAACGACAGCCCTGTTGTGGACCTTTACAACATGATGGGGTCTTACACTCGCTCTGCTTATGACCGGCCCCTGAACGATTCGCTCGCCATGGTGGCGGACCTCCCCTTTGGCAGGGACAGGCGCTTTGCCTCGCATGCCGCCGCACCGCTGCAATTCGTTATCGGTGATTGGCAGTTGACCGCCCTCAACTACTTAATCGACGGATTGCCCATCAATATCACCTACTCACCATCCACGGCTCAGCAGTTAAGCACCGAAACCAGCTTCCTCTACCGTCCGAGTCTGTCCGGAAACCCAGTCTTGAGTTCGGGTAATCGGACGCCGACCGCGCCGGGTCAGTATCATTATCTCGACCCGAGCTCGAACGTCATCACCATACCCACCGCGGCCAATACTCCTTATGGCAATTGTCCGCGCAACGTCGCCCGCGCTCCTGGCTTCGCCGACCTCGATCTCGGCTTGCACAAGCGCTTTTCTTTAGGCTTTGAGAACGTCGGCCTGGAGTTCCGCGCCGAGGCCTTCGACGTCTTGAATCGTTCCAATGCTCAAGCTCCCGATAGTGTCGCAACCGACCCTGGCTACGGCATCGTCAACTCCTACTTTCCCAGCAGGGAACTGCAGACGGCTCTGAAGCTGGTCTTTTGAGGTTGCGGTGACTTCCGTCGGTGTAGTTGAAACTGGTGATCCGAAGTCCCGGGTCTCGATTCGGAAGCCCGGGACACAGAACAACAGTTTTCAGAATGCCGTGAACTGCTAAGCTGCACCGATGACGCTGGCGGGAACTGTGCCGGCCTTGGTTGGAAGAGGCAATGACGGTGCCAGAATTCAACGGCGCGCGTTGCTCAGCCCTGAAACAGCGCGATCAAAAGGCGACATACTCTGGGAGGGAACGAGCGAGATGAAGGCGAAATGCAAGTGTCGGGTCAGTGCGCTCGCCTTAATGGGAATCATAGCAATTTCTAATTCGAGCAACTCTGCGAGCGCGCAGCAGGAAATGAGCGCCTTTGCTGCTGCTGCGAATTTTAGCCTCACTACTGGTATCGCCACCGACAGCACAGGAGCCGTCTATGTAGCAAACTCGCATAACACCATCCTCAAGATTACGCATGCTGGAGTCGTGATGACGTTCGCGGGCAAGCCGGATGTGAGAGGGAACGCCGACGGCATCGGTTCTGCGGCACGTTTTTTCTACCCCATTGGTATTGCCACCGATGGCGTCGCAAACGTCTATGTGGCGGACAAGGTCAGCAACACGATCCGCAAGATCACGCCGATGGGAGCAGTAACGACCTTGGCCGGCACCGCGGGCGTTACCGGCCATGCAGATGGAACAGGTGGGAACGCAAGTTTCTCTAGCCCCGTCGGCGTTGCCACCGACAGTCTAGGCAACATCTATGTGGCGGACTCTGGCAATAACACCATCCGTAAGGTCACCCCAACTGGTGTGGTGACGACAATTGCCGGCCTGGCAGGTGTAAGTGGTGAATTGGATGGCATTGGCGCGGCGGCGAGGTTCACTGCTCCTTACAGCCTCGCGACCGACAGTGCTGGAAACCTCTTCGTGGCTGAGATGTCCAGCCATATCATCCGCAAGATAACGCTGGCAGGAGTAGTGACGACTTTAGCTGGCAAGGCTGGCGAGGCCGGCCATGCAGATGGAGTTGGCGCGGACGCGACCTTCTCCAGTCCTCACGGAGTTGCAACTGACAAAGCAGGCAATGTCTATGTGGCGGACTCTGGCAACAATACCATCCGTGAGGTTACGCCAACTGGTGTGGTGACGACAATCGCAGGCCTGGCAGGCGCAGGCGATAGTGGCGAATTTGATGGCATTGGCGCGGCTGCGACGTTTTTGCAGCCCATGGCTATTGCCACTGACAGTGCAGGCAATGTGTTGGTGCTTGAAGCGGATAACATCCGGAGAGTTGCTCCGACGGGCGCAGTGACGACATTCGTCGGTGCGCTGTTTGGGCCATGGCATTTACAGGATCAATTCTGTGAATGGGATGTTCCGCCCGACAGTGGAGCCGCTGCGAGATCAGGAACGAGAAAATGCTCTCTAAATCTTGGGACAACTTACTGCTCGTCATCGATTGAAGTTACCAGTGCCAGCCCAAGAAGCGCTAAACCAAAGCTAAACCTGGTTTACGATGCGTTAAATAACGTAACTGGAGTTGATACGAAATTCAAAGTCGAGCCTGCCGAAAAACCTGCGCCGAAAGACGATCCGCCCGGAGATCCGCCTCCCGCTTCGTGGCTGCATTACGTAGTCACGATTAAGGTGTCGTCGACTAGCTCGTGTAAGTAGCCGGCAAATTGCATAAAAGGCGATGCCCAGAAGAGACACTTCGGCCGCTCGAACGGCCGAAGTGTCTTTGAGTTCGTGCGTCACAGTTTCACAGTTTCTGTGACGTTGAGCGGATTTGGCTGCAGGTTGCTGACTCTGGATGAGTTCCAAGCTTCACAGTTTCACAGGCAGGTTTTTTACGATTTATATAGGGGGTGGAGAACAGTGGTTAGTGACTGGGAGGCCGGGTGCCAACTGGTACCCCGGGGTGGGGGTAGGGAGTAGCCAGTTTGGGAGTAGGGGGAGGGGGTGGCTCCGCCCGCTTCCAGATTCTCGCTCATACCACGGGTTGGGGGTGATAGGGGATGGCGGCGGGGGCGAGTGGGGGGAGGGGGGTAACATCACCATCGATACAATACTGGGGTATGGTATGTGCAGAATCCATGCCTGAGACTTTCGAATTCGAAATTGTGATTCGCGAGTCGAGAGCTGATTCGTGGACAGAGAAACGGTGAAAGTGAAGGAGGGAAAGCGGGCGGGAAAAAGGGAGGGAAGGAGCGACGGACAGGTGGGCCGGGTTGGGGTGGTGGTTCATTTAAGACGAGTATGCGCCAGTAGGGGGAAATTCTCGGTAATTCAGCGGGCGAGATTTGCGGAGTGTTTTGAGTGGGTTGCGGGGAAAATGGGATTGGTGGGCTTGCGGGGAGACGGCGGGGCTTTTCGGATGCGGATCGGGCGGGAGGTTGGGGTTGGCTACGGCGTTTCGCGATACTAATCCCAGTGCGGGGTCCGCGAGGGGCGATACGGGAAGGATTGCCTGCGCAGTTTCACTCTTTTCTCCACCTGATGATGACGTCCGAGAAGGTGATGTCCTTCCACTGCTTTTTCCACTCTTCGCACACCTTCACGCTCTGGGATTGAGGCTCAGGATCTGGCAGAGGCAGCTGCACAATTGCCGGGAGTAGGACGGCGCCCCCAACGACCACGCATTCTCCGGGCCCAAGGCTCGGCAGAATATCCGTTATTCCGCTAGTGTTGTCTGGAAATAGCCTTTTGACGTAGTTCTGGTCGGCATCGTTCGTTAGCCGCAGGGCCAAGAAGTTGCAGCACTGTGCGAAGATGGTTTCCGACACTTCCGACGGTCTTTGACTCACGACCATGAGACTAAGGCCATACTTGCGTCCCTCCTTTGCGATGCGTTCTAGCGATTTTCTTGATGAGCGATAGGCCGCTTCGTCCCGCTGGGGAATGTAGTTGTGAGCTTCCTCGCAAACAATCATCACTGGCACATCGTTCAGGAGGCCCTGCTCGTGCCGCAGCTTCGAGTAGTGAAAGCTGAAATCGAAGATCAAGCGCGAGACGAGGCTAACGGTAATGCTTAGCACTTCGAACGGGATGCCGCTCAGGTCTATGATTGTGACGTTGGATTTGTTCAGATATCCCAAGAACTGTTTCATGATTTCTGCAAAATCATCAGTCTTAAAAGGGTTTTTGTCTTTCTTGATGGGCTGGAGCAGGAAACGCAGCCGCTTATCCGAAAGTCTCGATTCTAGGCGAGTAACAAAGCGGGTGAAGTCACCGTGGAAGGGACCGTTTGTTGCCTTCGCCTCCTTGGCGGTTGATTGAGGGACGAATGTGCAGGATTTACTGAAGTAATGATCTTTGCGCTCGGCGACCAGCGTTCCATCAGTGAGTTTGGGCTTGTTTTCCCTGTCGAGCCTCCCGATGATCTCCCGGTTCATGTTCTCGATATATTGATAGACCTCCTCTATCGAGAAATACGCCGGAGTGTCGTAGGTCATTTCTTTTATCGTTGGGTTGTGACGCTCCTTATTTAGGATAACCGCCTGCTTGAATTGGCTGACCTGGTTGTGAGAGTTCTCCTCGTTACTTTCGATGAACATGCTCTCAAGCTCCTCGGAGTTCATAAGCCAATATGGAAGGCAGAGAGTCGCGACATCCAGCCTGTTGAGTGTGAAGTTTTGCCCCTTTGCTATTGAGAATGCGTTGCTGTATTCGTCGTGAATATCAAAGATCACAATGTGCGAGTTGTTTTGCTCACCATTGTTTTGATTCTTTTTGTTTGCGATGCCGACGACGTTCTGGAGTATGCGGGCTACGGCGCAGGACTTGCCCGATCCCGTTGACCCTACGATGGCGATGTGCTTACTGAAGAAGTTGTCCCCGTGGAGTTTCAGCTGGATCGATTTGTTGAGTGAAAGGTTTCCGAGGGGAAACTGGTACTTCGCGTCCTCTGCGAAGATTGCGTCGAGGGTCTCTTTATCGGCAACGAAGACGGGTTCGGTCGGAACTGGCAACAGCACGCTGCCGCGCTCGAATTTCTTGCCATCGACGAGGGTCCCGACTGCTTGGCATTCGATCTGGAATTGCCAATCAGGGCTGCCTCCCTCGCTGGTCTGGCTCACACCTTTCACATTGCGGATGTTGGCGACGGTGAAATCACTGTTTCCCTGGGCGATACGTAGATAGCGACCGACCTGGAGGATCGCCTTGTTTTCCTCGAACGCTTTGAGACTGTCGATCACCACTGTTATTGCTTCAGGAGCGCAGGAAAGGACCTGGCCGATCTTACTCGTAGACATCGCTTACCCCTATTAGGTAATTGAGCTCTTTGAGTGAAGTTGTTGATATCCGCTCGACCTCCACATCGGATGTCTCAAGGGAGCCTATCTCCAGATCTCCCACTATGAATAGGTCGTCGAGCTTCTGTTCGTCCAGCAGCGCAGCATGGTCTTCCCAACGTAGCATTCGCATGGCGAATTCGCGCTTGACCTCTCCATTCTTCTTCTCGCGCAGCGGCTCTCGGAAAAATAAGGATTTGTCGAAATGCTCCCCGATGAATCCGTCGGCTACAATTATCCCCTTTTGGAATAGGCGAATCTGCAAATCGTTGAATGTCTGCTTCGTCGCGCTGAGGCAGAATATAGGGGTATCTGTATGAGTTGGCTTGAAGTGGTACTTGTCGAGGTAATCCTTCACGAAGGGAACAAAACCCTCAGCGTGTTGGTCGAGCTGTTCTATGTCGATCAAGAAGCATCTAAGGCGGGAGTTTTTGCTGAGGTGCGTCTTTAATTGTTTACGCTTTGCTTCGAGGATCTTCTTGCGCGTGGTGAGCGCCATCGTCCAGCGTGAGATCGCTGTCTTGCGGATTCGAGTGAGGCTCTCGATAAACTCCAGTTTCGTTATTCTCCGCTCTGACGGGTCCTGTTTTGCACTGATCGTGGCGACCATCTGGATTGCGTTTGGATATGCGAGCGTTTCGATCTCCCCTTTCGGAATTCCGTTCGCTTCCAATAAGGCGCAGGCCTGTTCAACTAGAATGTCTAGCTTGGCTCCAGCCTCCATTGAGAACCTACCCAGGAACCTTTCTACGTCCACCCTGCCGCGAAGCCCAGCGATGAGGTGTTGGAGATCCACGTTCTTTGATTGAATGGACTCCTGGATGTATTGCCTCAGGGTGGCGCGCTCCGGAGCGTCTTTCATGTTTGGATAATGGCAAAAGAGGATATAACGCACTTGCGCCTGGGAGTTTGCGCAAAAATGCTCCATCATCTGGAGCACGGGCTCGTAAATGCTGCTCGGCCTGAAGCGTTCGGCCTCCTCGTGGTATTTGCACTGGATCGCCGTCATTCCGCTATTAGTGTGGACATCAATGTCTTCAACGCCTTCCAATGAAATAGCGCCGTCTCCTACTGATCGGAGAATTTCGATCAATGATTTGTTGAACTGATAGAGAAAGCCTTTGATGGTGAAGTTGGCGGCTCGCGACATGGGTTTTCTCTTCACGACCGTCTCTCTGTCGGATTTGCGCCTAACGCGGGAGATTCCGGGCGTCTACTCGCACTCTCCGCGGTTAGATTCTTGCGAGCGAGCGCGGGGATGGGTTGTAACTCGCCCAAACTATATCACATACTTCGAGGATGGGTGTTGTTTCTTAAGTTGCGCGTGGGTGGCCGCGCCTCTCCGGGCTGCGCTGTCCCGTCGCTTCGATCGGCTGGAGCAGGGCTCTCCTTTGAGTATCGTGATCTTCAGGGGTTTGTGAATTTGTCCCGAGAAGTCCTTGTGGGAAGCGGTTGGTGGACACCCCGGTTCGGAACATTGGCTGGATGGTTGATTAGGACCCACGGCGAGGTTTGATCGCGGCTTCGCCGCGTTCTTGATTTCTCAAGAGTGCTTGGATGGGTTTCGGCTTGGCTGAAGCCAAGCCCTGATACAAGGCCTTTTGGTCTTGCGTCCGCGATGTTCTGTCCTGGATATGCGCGATTCTGCATTGTTCAAAGGCGAGGTTTTATCGCGGCTTCGCCGCGTACTTTGTTTTCGGAAAAATGGGTCCGGGTTCCCAGGGCTTGCGCGCTCCACTCCACGGACAAAGACCCGTTCGTGGGGACCCCGGCCTGGGCTATCTTCTTTCCTCCCTGCGGGAGAAAGAGGCTTGATTTCTCGAAGAATGGGCAGGCAGTCTGCTTTCCCACATCTCAAAATCGAGATGTGGGGCACCCATTTTTTATGGAGAGCGCGAGGTTTGGGCGCGGCTTTGCCGCGGACTTTGTTTTTCGATTGTGACGGCGGCTTTGCCGCGTACTTGATTTCTGGAAAGATGGGCGCGCGGGTTTCGTGGGGCTGAAGCCCTGCGCTCCCACCGTGTGGCCGAGGCGGTGGCTTTTGGGCGGGAGTTGAAGCCGGCTGCGGCGTTTTCAGGAGTGTTCCGCTGGAGAGGGCTCGACCCGCGTTCGATGAACGGTTCGGCCTGTTCTCGCCAGTTGACACTCAACTTACGGCAGCCCGTCGCACAAGGCGATTTTGCGCTCTACCGCGCGCCGTTCTTTAACAGTGCCGGGATGATGTATTGCGGCACTAACTGGAGCCCCCAGCTGTACCATTTCGTGAATTCCCCGTGGCTTCCGCCGTTGATGCTAACGACGAGGTCGAGGTCAGGAATCACCATTACAATTTGGCCACCATTGCCACCCGCGCTGCACGCGCGGAAAACTCGGTCTCCGACCTGCAGGCGATTGATATGCCAGCCGAACCCGTATTCGTGCGGCGCGTCGTAATTGGTCTGCGGATCGAACGTGGAATGCGCAGTGGTGGATTCCCGTACCCAGTCCTCACTAACGATACGGGTGGCGTGCCAGCTGCCACCGGAAAGATAGAGCTGGCCGAGCTTTAGCTCGTCGCGGGGCCGGAGATAGAGCCCGCCGCCCATATAGGCTTCGCCAGTAGGCATGAGATTCATATGGTATGTGCCAAACTGAAGCGGGCGCGCCAGGTAGCGCTCAAAAAAATCCGGCAGCCAGGAATGAGAGGCCTGGGCAACGGTGCCGCCGACAAGGTTGAGGTCTGCGGAGCAATACACGGCGTGTTTTCCGCCCGGTTCGGCAGCCATTGGCAAGTCCAGGGTGTACTTGTACCAGTCCGGTTGGGAGGTTTGGCTCTGCATGTTGCCCTCGTTGCCGGGGGAGGCGTCATCGTTGTCGTCGCAGGCAAAGCCGGAGGTCATGGTCATTAGCGCCTTTAGCGTTACATGACTCTTGCGCGCGTCCCAGTAGGGAAATGGCTCGTCGTCTGGGAAGAGAGAATAGATGGGCGTGTCGGGGCTGAGGTTGACGCTATGATCGCGCGCGATACCAGCCAAGATTGGCGCGATGGTTTTCGAAGCAGACCGCATGTCATGCGGCTGCTCTCTGTCAAAGCCGTGAAAATATTCTTCCAAGACTAACTTGCCATGGCGCGCAATGAGCAGGCTGTCAATATTCACAGGATTGTCAGTGGGATCGGCAGTCAAAATCTTTTCGATCAAAGCAGCAATCGGTTTCTCAGAGATGCCAACGTCAGCAAGTGACGCCGTTGGCCAGCCGTCGCCAGCAATTGGTTGCGTATATGTGTATTGTGCGGTGTCGGGAGTACGGGCGTAGAAACCCAATGCGTCGCCGTGGTCTCGGCGTGAAAGTGGAAGCGGCGGGTAGGAATCGAGCAAACTTAGGAACAGGTGATCGGATGCCTTGTCATACGTACCGTTGAAGCGGTGTTGGGGACGTTTTGGATTTGTAAAGGTAACGTCCGAACCATTCAAGGTCACGTCGTAAGAACGACGGCGGAAGAGATTGAATTCGGGATTAATGATTACTGCGGTCATTGAGCCACCCGGTTGCGCCTTTATAGAGACATAAAAGGAAACATGGTCGTCGAGGGGGACGACCACTCCTGTCCATACGGACTGACTCGCGGCGACGAGCCGGACAGGGGTAGCGTAGCGGTTGTTATTTACGACGCCCGCAGGCTGAATCCACTGGCCATTGATTGTGTTCGATGTGGGATCGAGCCGACCGCGAAAGTCTCCTACTCCGTTGGGCAACGAGAAATTAAGCCGATCCCCGTTACGCTCCACGGGAACTTCAAAACCAACAATAGCGGCACGCCATTGGGAATGTCGGGCATCAATTGTTATTGTGCCGCGTACCAAGGGGCCAAACGATTGCTCGGTACCCCAAAGACCGACCAACGGATCGCCGGGGGATGTGACGGCTTGAGGATAGAGCGCGCTGGGACTAGCCAGCAGCAACGCGAGCAGGAATGAAAGAAAACGCATTCTTTGGGAGAAGGTCAAGGCAAACGGTCCACAAAAGAAATTACATACTGTTAAAAAGCATTGCGCACAATGGTCTTCCACGTCTTGTCAAAATGCAACATTCGATGACCGTCTGGCATTGCGGCTAAACTGACGATAATCACCAGGTGTAACGCCGTATGTACGATGGAATGCCTTCGTAAACTGTGCCTGATCGGAAAACCCGCTGGCAAGCGTGATTTCAGCGAGCGAGTTCCCCGATTTCATTAACGCTGCTGCCGCTATCTCCAGCCGACGCGCGCGCAGGAGGTCCCCGGGTGTGCAGCCTACAAACATCCGGAAGGCACGGGCGAGATGAACGGCGTGAACGCCGACGCTTTTGGCTACGTCGCGGACACGGGGAGTTTTCTCCGGGCAATCCCGGATCAGTTCGCAGGCGGCAAGTAGCCACGGGGGCGGCGACGGGCGAACTGATGGCGAACTATCAGAGGTTTCAGCTAGGAGTTCCAAGAAGAGCGATTCGGCTTTGAGCTGGGAGCCTGAACTCCAGCGCACGCATTCCATGAGCAACGCCCAGGTCAATCCCAATGCTCGCTCTTTCCGCAAGTGAACCGCCGCGTGAGGAAGGCGCTCCGTCTCTAACAATTGAGACAGCCGTGCGCTGGAGAGAGAAACCGTAAAGAAGCTTCCCGTCCCTTGCGAGAAATGATCGCGGTGCTTTGTGCCGGGAGGATTGTAGATGAGGCTGGTGCGAGGGTGGGCATCGCCTGTGGCGGAGGAAACATAATCGCCGCTTGTGATTAGCACGAAGTGAGCATCAGTATGCGTATGTACTGGAAGCTGCTCAGGGGGAGAATTCGCGATGCGGTGCGAGACTGTGATTCCGTCCAGTACCCGGCTCAGCTGCAGGTCTCCAAAGAAAACGTCATGGGGAAGCACTCGCACGCTTTTAGTTTATGCGCGGGGCCAGGTAAGCATGCAGCGCGATGTA